>NZ_JBVAPC010000006.1:0-332119 GCF_055330205.1 Shinella sp. R2-11
CAGGGTAAGTGGGAAACCGTGTCTGCTGCTGGTGTTATTACCCCTGAGGATGGCACCCATCACGATATCGGCGTTGCTGCCACGGTTGGCTTCTCCCTCGGTGGCGTAAACCTCGACGTCCTCGGCGGTTACGACAACTGGGCTGAAGAAGGCGCAGTCCGCGCCATCCTGTCGGCTGACCTTGGCCCGGGCACCTTCCAGCTTGCCGGCATCTGGGCTTCCGGTGCAAATGACTACTGGAATGCTTCCGAGTGGACCGTTGCCGCTTCCTACGCCTTCAAGGCAACGGAAAAGCTGACGATCACCCCCGGCGCTCAGTACTTCGCTGATACCAACTTCGATCTTGGCGGCTCGCCGGACGCTTGGCGCGTCGGCCTGACGGTCGGTTACGAAGTCGTCAGCGGTCTGAACATTCTCGCAACGGCTGACTACAACCGCGTTGACACTGTTGACGCAGCTGGTGTGGCTGATGGCGGCCACGAAAACTTCACCCGCGGCTTCCTGCGCCTGCAGCGCGACTTCTAAGTCGATCTGACTTAGCCGAAAAGAAAGGGGATCATCCGGCTCAAAAGGCCGGGTGGTCCCCTGTTTCTGTTGTTTTGGGCTTTTCAACAGAATTTGCTAACCATATGGTGCAACCAATGGGCGATCAGAAGTCGTGCTGGGGGAGCAGGATGTTGCAAAACACCCAAATGAACAGTCTCTATAAATTGGATTACCAGCTCGGTGATATAAAAGGCCGAACAACCCGGCGTAACAGCCTTCGAATTTTGCTCGGTCGCTATGTCGATATCCTTTGGGAGCCGGGCTCGCACAGATATAATGTATCGTCCTTCATCGGTGAACTCGACGAAATCCTGTTCGGGGCGGAGTTTTCGGAATTCACCGACGAGATGCTGGACACCCTGATCTCTGCGCTTCGCCAGCGGGGCAACAGCAACGCCACGATCAACCGGAAGATGGCGGCGTTGAGCAAGCTTTTGCGCAAAGCCCATAAGATGGGTGACATCCAGAGCCTGCCGGAATTCAGGCGCTTGAAGGAGAAGGCGGGGCGTATCCGTTTTCTGGAGCCGGAGGAGGAAACAAGGCTCTTCGAGGCCATTTCCGAAAAGTCGGACCTCTATGGCCGCTTCTGCATCTTCCTGATCGATACCGGCGCGCGGCTCGGCGAAGGCATCGGGCTGCGCTGGCAGGATCTCAACCGCGACCGCGCGACCTTCTGGCTGACGAAAAGCGGCAGGAGCCGCTCCGTTCCCCTCACCGAGCGGGCGGCGGCGGCCATACAGGCTTCGGAGCGGTCGCGGCGGGGGCCGTTCACCAACATCGTCCAGGCGAAGTTCCGGGCCGCCTGGAACGAGGCGAAGCAGGAGGTGGGGCTCGGTTCGGAGCCGGACGTCGTGCCGCATATCCTGCGCCATACCTGTGCGTCGCGGCTGGTCCAGGGCGGCATCGATATCCGCCGCGTCCAGACCTGGCTCGGCCACCAGACGCTGCAGATGACCATGCGCTATGCGCATCTGGCTTCGGGCGATCTCGATATCTGCGTGCCGATCCTCGAACGCGCCGCCCGCGCGAAGACGGCCTGACGGGCCGGCCATGTTCCCATCGGCGCCGGATTGTATTCGGCGCCAGCAATGACGTATTGCTCCACGAGAATCAGCTGAAACGACAAGCTGCGGCAAGCATCCTGCGTCTTTAAGCCGACCCCTTTTCCAGTTGTTCTGTCAGCGTCCCGGGAAGGGCACGGATGGAAACAAGCATTGCGGAAAGCTTGCGGAAACGGGCCGGAGAACAATGGTTTGCGCCGGCTTTTCCGCCGCTTCGTTCTCCGCTGTTGAAATTCAGAATATTGTCGCAAGAACCGAAAAAAGCCTTGCAATCTCAGTCCATGCCGCATAGTGAAACCGCGAGCGGAGAGGTGGCCGAGTGGTCGAAGGCGCTCCCCTGCTAAGGGAGTATACCGGAAACGGTATCGAGGGTTCGAATCCCTTCTTCTCCGCCAGTTTCCCCTACCCTTTCCTGCGTTTCACATCCCAAGCGTCCGCTGCCGCGTGCTCTCGCAGGCCGCTGCACAGTTGCCGTGCGACATGAAAAAGCCGCCGGAAACGGGTGGTTTCCGGCGGCTTCGCTCTGTGTGCCCGGCGCAGCTCAGGTGCGGGCGGCGAGGCGGTCGATGGCGTTCTGCGTCGAAGCGCCGAAATCGCCGTCGATGGGGCCGTTGTAGTAGCCGCGGTCGCGCAGGATCTGCTGGAATTCCTTGCGGAACTGCGGCGTGAAGTTCGCCGGCGAGCCCTTGAGTTCCTGCAGCTTGCCCTGGTCGCCGCCCTCCACGCTGGCGGCGGCCCAGCGGGCAGCCTCCTTGGCATTGGCGCGGGTGCCGAGACCCTGGTCGTAGAGGCGCGAGAGGTTGCCCATGGCGTAGGTATTGCCGCCGTTGGCCGCCTTCTCGTACCAGTTCAGGGCTTCGACATAGTCCTGCTTCACGCCGTTGCCGGCATCATAGAGCCAGCCGAGCGAAGCCATGGAATAGTAGTCGTTGAAGGCCGCGGCCTTCTCGTACCACTTGCGCGCTTCGGCATAGTCGACCGCAACGCCGAGGCCGGACTGGTAGGCATAGCCGACCGACGACATGGCGTTGATGTCGCCGCCCTCCGCGCCCTTCTTGTACCAGTCGAGCGAGATATTGTAGTCGCGCGGCGTGCCGAGGCCTTCGCGGTAGAACCAGCCCATCGTGGCCTGCGCATTGGCATAGCCCTGTTCGGCGGCCTTGCGGTACCACTTGATCGCCTCGTCATAATCCTTGCGCGTGCCGTTGTAGCCTTCGCGGTAAAGCCAGCCGAGGGAGGCCTGGGCATAGGCATTGCCGGCATTGGCGGCCTGCTCGAACATGCGCGTGCCCTTGCCCATGTCGACCGCGCCGTCCGTGCCGTAGATCGAATACCAGGCAAGGTTGGTCAACGCGTAGAGGTTCCCCGCATCGGCCGCCTTCTGGTAGTTCTCTCGCGCCTGCGGATAGTTGCGCGCGGCATCATGGGCGCGGCCGAGCATGTTGCGGATCGAGTTGTCCGAGGGGTTGGCGCTCAGCGCCGCCTCGCAGACCGATATAGCCCGGCCGTAGTCGATCTGCGCGAAGAGCTTGCCGACGAAGCCCGGACGGACATTCGGCTCGCCCGCCAGCTCATAGCACTGCTCGGCCTCCGAGCCGCTGAGGGCGACGGTCGACTGGCCCGCCGTCGTGACGGTCGAGGTGCCGGCGCTCGACAGCGTGCTGTCGTTGCGGCCGGTCGCCAGCTTGTCGATCGCGGCCATGGTGGCCGGGCCGAATTCGCCGTCGGACGCGCCGCTGTAATAGCCGCGCTCCTTCAGGAGATCCTGCATTTCCCGGCGGAAGGCAACGGTGAAGTTGCCGGGATTCTCCTTCAGCTCCTTCAGCTTGGTGGCATCGCCGCTCTCGATGCTGGCGGCGGCCCAGCGGACGGCCTCCTTCGCATCCGACGGCGTGCCGAGGCCCTGGTCGTAGAGGCGCGAAAGGTTGCCCATGGCATAGGAGCTGCCGGCATTGGCCGCCTTCTCGTACCAGTAGCGGGCTTCCACATAGTCCTGCTTCACGCCGTTGCCGACGTCATAGAGCCAGGCGAGCGAGGCCATCGAATAGGCGTCGCCGATATTGGCGGCCTTTTCGTACCAGACCTTCGCCTCGCCGTAGTTCTGCGACGTGCCGAGGCCGTTCTGGTAGGCCCAGCCGAGCGAGGACATGGCATTGGCATCGCCCGCATCGGCTGCCTTGCGGTACCAAGTGAGCGACTGGACATAATCCTGCGAGACGCCGAGGCCCTCGCGATAGAACCAGCCCATGGTCGCCATGGCATTGGCATAGCCCTGGTTGGCGGACTGCTGGTACCACTTCAAGGCCTCGTTATAGTCCTGGCGGGTGCCGCCATAGCCTTCGCGGTAGAGCCAGCCGAGCGAGGCCTGCGCATAGGAATTGCCGGCGATCGCCGCCTTCTCGAACATCGAGAGGCCCTTGGCCACGTCGACCGGTCCGTCCGTGCCGTAGATCGAGAACCAGGCGAGGTTGGTGAGCGCGTACATGTTGCCGAGCTCGATGGCCTTCTCGTAGTTGCGCCGCGCCTCGACATAGTTGCGGTCGGCGTCGTGCGAGCGGCCGAGCAGGTTCACCAGCATGCCGTCGGAGGGATTCTCGTTGACGGCCTGCGCGCAGGCGGTGAGCGCCCGCTTGGCGTCGATCTTCAGGAAGTTGACACCCATGAAGCCGGGCAGCGACTGCGGCTCGCCGGCCAAGAGGAAGCAATCGCGCGAGGCGGCCGTTTCCTTGGCGGCGAGGTTGACGCTGAGGCCCTTCTTCGGCTCCAGCGCGGCGATGAGATGTTCGGCATCGCCGCGGTGCTGGCTGTCCGGATAGCGCTCGATGAAGCGCTGCAGGGCGGCCGCGTCGGTCGATTCCTTCAGCGCCTCCCAGGCGATGCTTGCCGCGTCCTGGCCTTCGTTCTGGGTGGCCTCCTTGAGGCTGGCGAGCTTCTTTTCCGCCAGCATCTTGTAGACGGGGTCCTTGCCGTGCTTGGCGATGAAGGCGTTGATCAGGTCCTCGTCGGCAAGGTCGCGGATGTTCTGCCAGTCGGCGGCCGCTTCCGACTGGCCGTTCGGCGAGACTTCCTGCGTGTTGCCGCTGTTGGTGATGTTGATGTTCACTTCCTTGATGTTCAGGAAGATCTGCGCGCCGCCGAGCGAACCGTAGACGAAGGGTTCCTGCTCGCGGTTGGTCGCCTGCACCACCTCGTCGCGCACCTTGCCGAGTGCGATGCGCACGTCGAGGCCCGGCTCGGTGAGGTATTTGGCGAGCGCCGTGGCGAAGGGGCTGTTTCTGCCCTCCCCGTCCAGCGCCACCGTGCCGGCCTTGGAGGCGAAGGCGATCAGCGTGTCGGCCGATTCGGGCTCGACGCGGGCAAGGCCGCGGCTGACGGCGCGCGTGCCGATGGACCGCGTCATGGAGGCGGCGAAGGGATTGTTGCGGCAGGCGTCGAGAATGAAGAGCTTCAGCTTCTTGGCGCCTTCCAGCGAACGCTGGACGCGGTCGATGGCGACGCTCTCGTCCTCGACGTCGCGGTCGCTCCTCAGCGCCGCGTCGACGGGGATCAGGTAATTGACCCCGTTCATCTCCATCGCGTGGCCGGAATAGTAGACCACAGCCATTTCCGCATCGATGGATTCGTCCTCGAAATCGCGCAGCGCCTTGACCATGGCGGCCCGGTCGAGATCGAAGACGGTCTTCACGGAATCAAAGCCCGCTTCCTGGAACGAGGCGCGCATCAGCTCCACGTCGTTCGCAGGATTGTTGAGCGGTGCGGTTTCCTCGTATTTCTGATTGCCTATCAGCAGCGCCACGCGTTTGGCCTCTGCGGCGCCCGCGTTGAACACAACGACAGCAATCGAGACAAGGAAAACCGGCGCCCAGCGTTTCGGTAGTCGCTTGAACATGCCCATCCCTCCGGCATTATTGCCGAGAGTATTACGTATGGGATTGGCCGTTTCAATGCGTGGCCGGCCGGATTTTTTTGGACCCGGCCGCCGAAAACTCATGCGGAGGCGATCTCCACCCAGCGTCCCTCGCGGAACGACCGCGCCATGGCGTGCACGGATTGCTCGATGCGCAGACCGTGATTGAAATCAATGGAATGCGAGGCCATGCCGGCGATTGCGGCGATCAGCTCGCGGCATTCGATGACCTTGAGGTCGTTGAAGCCGAGGCCGTGGCCGGGCGCCGGGATGAAGCGGTCATAGGGCTTGTGGTGCGGCGCGGTCAGGACTGTGGAAAAGCCCTGCTCGGTGGCACGGCCTTCGGTCGTGTAGAGCTGGAACTCGTTCATGCGCTCCTGGTCGTAGAGGATCGAGCCCTTCGAGCCGTAGATCTGCAGGGCGATGCGGCCCTTGCGGCCCCAGGCGGAGCGGTTGGCCATCAGCACGCCGGAAATGCCGCCGGGAAGGCGCATCAGGACGCTGGCGATATCGTGGTTCTCGACGGCGCGGCGGCCGCCTTCCTTCAGCGGGCGCTCGGCATAGGGTTTGGCCAGCGAGGCGATGACGGCCTCGACATGGCCGAAGAGACTCCAGAGCAGCGAAAGCGGGTGCACGGCGAAGTCGTCGAGCGCGCCGTAGCCGGAGGATGCCTCGCTCTTCCAGTAGAAGGGTGCGTCCGGATCGGCCATGAAGTCCTCGTCCATCTCGATGCGGACATGGTTGACCGTGCCGATGCGCCCCTCGTCGAGCAGCAGGCGGATGTGCCGCATGACAGGGTTCTGGATGTAATTGTAGCCCATGACGGCCACCTTGCCCGACGCGCGCTGGGCGGCGAGCATGCGCTCGGCGTCGGCGAAAGCGGGCGCCATCGGCTTCTCGCACCAGACATGCTTGCCGGCCTCGAGCGCGGCGATGGCCATCTCGGCGTGGAACTGGTTCGGCGTGGTGACGGAAATGACGTCGATCTCGGGATCGGACAGGAGGTCGCGCCAGTCGGCGGTGAATCTTGCGAAGCCGAATTCGCGGGCGCGGCTTGCCGCAAGGTCGGCATTGGCCTCGGCGAGGTGCACGAGGCGCGGGCGCTCGACATCGCCGAAGACGGTGCTGACATTGTTCCAGGCGAGCGCGTGGCACTTGCCCATGTAACCGGTGCCGATCAGTCCGATACCCAAGGCCTTCATGACAATCCTCCATCGTCTCCGGCCCTCGCAAAACCGCTACGCAGTTTCGCAAGAGTTGATATACCTCGCGCTGAGGGCGCGCCTTGCGCCATCCATAGCGGGAAAGATTTGGAACGAAAACTATCTTTTCCGACGATATGGAATATTTATTTCATTTGTCGCAGAATGGCCGCACGAGGAGGACAGATCCCATGAACAGCAGCGAAGCGGCCCTCACGCGCGTGCCCCGCGATTTCGACAGCCTGCGCAGCGTCATCATCGAGCGCAAGGCGACCATGCCGAAGCGGCTGGCGCAGGTGGCGGCCTATGCGCTCTCCAACCCGGACGACATGGCCTTCGGCACGGCGGCGAGCATCGCGACGGCGGCCGACGTGCAGCCTTCGACGCTGGTGCGCCTTGCCCATCACCTCGGCTACGAGGGTTTTTCCGACCTCCAGAACGTCTTTCGCGCGCGACTGCGCGACCGCACGCTTTCCTACGAGGAGCGCATGCTCTCGCTGGAGGCGGGGCCGGCGGCCAACAGCGATGCGGAACTGCTCTCCGGCTTCCTGACGGCGGCGAGCCAGTCGGTGGCGCGGCTTGCCGGCACCATCGACGGCGAGACCTTCTCCAAGGCCGTCGACCTGCTCGCCCGGGCGGAAACCATCTATCTCGTCGCCAAGCGGCGCTCCTATCCACTGACGGCGCATATCGCCTATGCCTTCGGCAAGCTCGGCATCCGCCATCAGATCATCGCCTCGCCGAACGGCATCGACCCCGAAATGACGCAGTTCGCGACGACCCGGGACGCCGTGATCGCCGCAAGCTTCGCGCCCTATGCCGCCGAGAGCCTGACGCAGGCGCAGGAACTCGCCGCCCGGGGCGTGCCCATCGTCGCCATCACCGATTCCGTCTTCTCCCCCCTCGCCGCCTCCGCCACCCACTGGTTCGAAGTGTCGGAGGCCGATTATGCCGGCTTCCGCTCGCTTTCCGCCTCCATCGCGCTCGCCATGGCGCTGCCGGTCGCCATCGCGGAGCGGCGGCGCAGCCTCAAGCGCTCGCCCAAAGGGAATGCTGTGGAATAGAAACGGAATGTATATTCCGAATTGACAGAATAATGGAATTCATGTTTCATTTTCCCGACGTCCGCCGCGCATCCACGACGGCGCCGCAAGACCGGGAGGAAGACATGCCCCATACGGACCAGACGAAGACGCTCGACGTCATCACGATCGGCCGCTCGTCCGTCGATCTTTATGGCCAGCAGCTCGGCACGCGCCTGGAAGACACGGCCTCCTTCGCGAAATCGGTCGGCGGCTGCCCCGCCAATATCGCCATCGGCACCGCCCGCCTCGGCCTCAAGTCCGCGCTCATCACCCGCGTCGGCGACGAGCAGATGGGCCGCTTCATCCGCGAGCAATCCGCCCGCGAAGGCGTCAATGTCGAGGGCATCAGGACCGACAAGGAGCGGCTGACGGCGCTGGTGCTGCTTGCCATCGAATCCGAGGGCGTTTCGCCGATGATCTTCGTGCGCACCGACTGCGCCGACATGGCGCTCGACGAGGGCGACGTGGACGAGGCCTTCGTGCGCTCCTCGCGCGCCGTGCTGGTTTCCGGCACGCATTTCTCCCGCCCCAATACAGAGGCCGCGCAGCGCAAGGCGATCCGCATCGCCAAGGAGAGCGGCGGCAAGGTCGTCTTCGACATCGACTACCGTCCGAACCTCTGGGGCCTTGCCGGCCACGCCGAGGGTTTCGAGCGCTATGTGAAGTCCGACCGCGTCTCGGCCATCATGAAATCCGTGCTGCCGGATTGCGACCTCATCGTCGGCACGGAAGAAGAGATCATGATCGCCTCGGGCGCGGACGACGTGCTCTCCTCGCTGAAGGCGATCCGCGCGGTCTCCGCCGCCACCATCGTCCTGAAGCGCGGCGCGATGGGATGCATCGTCTATGACGGCCCGATCTCCGACGACCTGGAAGACGGCGTGGTCGGCCAGGGCTTTCCCATCGAGGTCTATAACGTGCTCGGCGCGGGCGATGCCTTCATGTCCGGCTTCCTGCGCGGCTGGCTGAAGGGCGAGGACCACGCGACCTGCGCGACCTGGGCCAATGCCTGCGGCGCCTTCGCCGTCTCGCGCCTGCTCTGCTCCCCGGAATATCCGAGCTGGGAGGAGCTGGAATTCTTCCTTGAGAGCGGCAGCAAGCATCGGGCGCTGCGCAAGGACGAGGCGATCAACCACATCCACTGGGCGACGAACCGCAAGCAGGGCGACATTCCGCTTCTCATGGCGCTCGCCTGCGACCACCGCATGCAGCTCGTCGACGTCGCCGACGAACTCGGCATGCCGCACGAGAAGATCTCCGAATTCAAGCGCCTCACCGTGGAAGCCGCCGCGCGGGTCGCCGGGGGGCGGCCGGGCTACGGCATGCTGATCGACGAACGCTTCGGGCGCGACGCCTTCTTCGACGCCGCCACCAAGGATTTCTCCTGGCTCGGCCGGCCGGTCGAACTGCCGGGCTCCAAGCCGCTGCGCTTCGAATTCAGCCAGGACATCGGCTCGCAGCTCGTGGAATGGCCGCTCGACCATTGCATCAAGTGCCTGTGCTTCTACCATCCGGACGATCCGGCCGCGCTCAAGCAGGAGCAGCAGGAGAAGCTGCGCACGCTCTTCGAGGCGGCGCGCCGCGTCGGGCGCGAGCTGCTGGTCGAGATCATCGCTGGCAAGAACGGGCCGCTCAGGGACGATACGATCTCCACGGCGCTGCAGGAACTCTACGATCTCGGCATCAAGCCGGACTGGTGGAAGCTTGAGCCGCAGGCCTCCCCGGAGGCATGGCGGAACATCGAGGCGGTGATCGCCCGGAACGATGCTTATTGCCGTGGTATCGTGCTGCTCGGGCTGGAGGCGCCGACGGAGGACCTCATCAAGGCCTTCGAGGCAACGAAGGTGGCACCAGCCGTCAAGGGCTTTGCCGTCGGCCGCACGATCTTCGCCGATGCCGCCCGCGCCTGGATGGCCGGCAGGATGGGCGACGAGGCGGCCATCGCCGACATGGCCGGCCGGTTCCGTGCGCTGACCGATGCGTGGCTCGGGACGCGCGGATTGAAATAGGAAGTCCCCTCCCCAACCCCTCCCCACAAGGGGGAGGGGCTTGCGATGCCGCGCCACCTTCATTTCCATGCCCCGCTGCTGCTTGAAGCAATGGTGTGTTCTGGAAAGCGGTTCGGCAGGTTAGCCCCTCCCCCTTGTGGGGAAGGGTTGGGGAGGGGAAAACGACATGGACGAGACGAGCGGGAGGAATACCATGGCAAAGACGATCCGGCTGACGATGGCGCAGGCCGTCGCGCATTTCCTGAAGGCGCAGATGACCGTCGTGGACGGCAGGAAGGTGCCGATCTTCGCCGGTGTCTGGGCCATTTTCGGCCATGGCAACGTCGCGGGCATGGGCGAGGCGCTCTACCAGGTGCGCGAGGAACTGCCGACGCTGCGCGCCCATAACGAACAGGGCATGGCGCATGCCGCCGTCGCCTTCGCCAAGGCGAGCTTCCGCCAGCGCTTCATGGCCTGCACGACCTCCATCGGCCCCGGCGCGCTCAACATGGTGACGGCCGCCGGCGTCGCGCATGTCAACCGCCTGCCCGTCCTGTTCCTGCCCGGCGACGTCTTCGCCAACCGCATTCCCGACCCGGTTCTCCAGCAGATCGAGGATTTCGGCGACGGCACCGTCTCCGTCAACGACGCCTTCCGCTGCGTCTCGCGCTATTTCGACCGCATCACCCGCCCCGAACAGATCATCCCGGCGCTGAAGCGCACCATGCAGGTGCTGACCGACCCCATCGATTGCGGCCCGGTGACGCTCTCGCTCTGCCAGGACGTGCAAGCCGAGGCCTATGATTATCCGGCGAGCCTCTTCGAAGAGAAGGTCTGGACGCATCGCCGCCCGCGCCCGGACAGCGACGAGCTTGCCGCCGCCATCGAGACGCTGCGCAAGGCGGAAAAGCCGCTGATCCTTGCCGGTGGCGGCGTGCTCTATTCGCAGGCGACCGCCGAGCTCAAGGCCTTTGCCGGCATGCACGGCATCCCGGTCGCTGTCACCCAGGCGGGCAAGTCGGCGATCCCGGACGACCATCCGCTGTGCATGGGCTCCATCGGCGTCACCGGCACCTCCGCCGCCAATGCCTTTGCCGAGGAGGCGGACGTCATCCTCGCCGTCGGCACGCGCATGCAGGACTTCACGACCGGTTCCTGGGCGCTCTTCAAGAATGAGAAGCTGAAGATGATCGGCCTCAATACCGTCGCCTTCGATGCTACCAAGCATGACAGCCAGCCACTTGTTTCCGACGCCCGCGAGGGCCTGACGCTGCTTTCCGAAGCGCTCGGCGGCTGGAAGGCCCCGGCCTCGGTGGAAGCCTCGGCCAAGGCCCGCAAGGACGAATGGATGGCGGCGGCGAACCGGGCGACCGCGCCGACCAATGCCGACCTTCCCTCCGACGCGCAGGTCATCGGCGCGGTGCAGCGCAGCATCGGCGGGGAGAATTCCGTGCTCGTCTGCGCGGCCGGCGGGCTTCCGGGCGAGCTGCACAAGCTCTGGCAGGCGGTAAAGCCCGGCGGCTACCACATGGAATACGGCTTTTCCTGCATGGGCTACGAGATTGCCGGGGCGCTCGGCGTCAAGCTGGCGCGGCCGGAGGCGGATGTCGTCGTCATGGTCGGCGACGGCTCCTACATGATGATGAATTCCGAGCTTTCCACCTCGATCATGCTCGGCAAAAAATTGACCGTCGTCGTGCTCGACAACCGCGGCTACGGCTGCATCAACCGCCTGCAGATGGGCACCGGCGGCGCGAACTTCAACAACCTTCTCAAGGACGCGATGATCGAGACCATGCCGGATATCGACTTCCGCGCCCATGCCGAAAGCATGGGAGCCGTCGCCGTCAAGGTCTCCTCCATCGCCGACCTCGAAACGGCCATTGAGGAGAGCAAGGCGAACGAGCGCACCTCGGTCATCGTCATCGACACCGACCCGCTTGTGACCACGCAGGAAGGCGGGCACTGGTGGGACGTCGCCGTGCCGGAGGTGAGCCCGCGGGCCGAGGTCAACAAGGCGCGCGAGGCCTATGTGAAGGCCCGCGCGGCGCAGAGCCTCGGTTAGGACACGAACAAAGCCCCTCTCCTCCTCTCCGTCATCCTCGGATCAAGCCCGAGGATAACGGAGGAAAGGCAGAGAGATAATGATATCGGAAGGCCGTTTGCCTTCCCCAAGGAGATCCAGATGAAAGCCAAACTCGGCATGTCGCCCATCGCCTGGTGGAACGACGACCTTCCTGAACTCAGCGACGACGTCTCGCTTGAGGAGTGCCTTCGCCAGTCGCGCAGCGCCGGCTTTACCGGCATGGAGCAGGGCCGCCGCTTCCCCGGCACGCCCGAGGAGATGCTGCCGATCCTGCGCGCGGCCGACGTGACGCTGTGCGGCGGCTGGTTCTCCGGCACGCTGGTGAACGAGGAGCTTGCCGCCAACAAGGACCGGATCGCGCCGATGATCGAGCTCTTCAAGGCCGTCAATGCGCCCTGCATCGTCTATGGCGAGGTCGGCCGTTCCATCCAGGGCGACCGCTCGAAGCCGCTCGCCACCAAGCCGCGCCTTTCCGACGACGAGATGAAGGCCTATGGCCGCAAGCTCACGGAATTCGGCGAATGGTGCGCGGAACAGGGCATGCCGCTCTCCTACCATCACCACATGGCCGCCGTCGTGGAGACCGAGCCGGAACTCGACGCCTTCATGAAGGCGTCCGGCGAAGGCATCCCGCTGCTGCTCGACGCCGGGCACCTCGCCTTTGCCGGCGGCGACGTTTTGCGCGCCATCGACAACCACCATGCCCGCATCAACCATGTCCATGTGAAGGATATCCGCCGGTCCGTGGTCGACGGCCTCGACCGCAGCCGGCAGTCCTTCCTCGACGCGGTGGCGCTCGGCGCCTTCACCGTGCCGGGCGACGGCTCGCTCGATTTCGGCGCCATCGTGCAGAAGCTGGCCGATTACGGCTATGAAGGCTGGTTCGTGGTGGAAGCCGAGCAGGACCCGCGCAAGGCGCCGCCGCAGAAAATGGCCGAGATCGGCCACGCAGAACTGATGCGCGTCATGACCGCCGCGGGTTATACCGTGGAGACGGAAGGTTTCCCCAAGGGCTGACCGTCCCGGACGCCGAATGAAAGGAACATGCCCATGCCGAACCTCCTCGTAAAACCGAACGGCACCCATGGCCGCGTCAGCCATGTAACACCCGAAAGCGCCGGCTGGACCTATGTCGGCTTCGACCTGCACCGCATGAAGCCGGGCGAGATCGTCGCGGCGGAAACGGGAAGCCGCGAGGTCTGCCTCGTCTGGATTTCCGGCAAGGGCAAGGCGACGGCCGGCGGCAAGGATTTCGGCGTCCTCGGCGAGCGCATGAACCCCTTCGAGGGTGCGCCGCATGCGCTCTACATCCCCGCCGATTCCAACTGGTCGGTGACGGCGGAGACCGACCTGGAGCTTGCCGTCTGCTCGGCACCGGGCGGCGGCGACCATGAGGCGAAGGCCATTCCGCCGGGCACCCATCCGAAGCTTTCGCGCGGCAAGGGCTCGAATGTCCGCCACGTCTACAACATCATGCCGGAAGACGATAATTCGGCCCATTCGCTGCTCGTGGTCGAGGTCATCACCCCGAGCGGCAACACCTCGTCCTATCCTTCGCACAAGCATGACCGGGACGACCTGCCGAACGAAAGCCTGTTGGAAGAGACCTACTACCACCGCATCAACCCGCCGCAGGGCTTCGCCTTCCAGCGCGTCTACACGGACGACCGCTCGCTCGATGAAGCCATGGCGGTGGAGGACGGCGACGTGACGCTGGTGCCGAAGGGCTACCACCCCTGCGCCACCATCCACGGCTACGACCTCTACTATCTCAACGTGATGGCGGGGCCGAAGCGGGTGTGGAAGTTCCACAATGCCAGGGAGCATGAGTGGCTGCTGGGGTGAGCCCTCGCGAGGCCGTTGCCTGACCGCGTCCCTTCGAACAGGGCGGCCCGATATTCGACACATCACGCCGCCGGTGCCGGATGCCCCTCATCCGCCTGCCGGCACCTTCTCCCCGCAGGCGGGGAGAAGGGATATGCCGCGCCCTTTTCCTCGATCAATGACCCTGCGTGGGGCAAGTCCCCTCTCCCCGCTTGCGGGGAGAGGGTTAGGGTGAGGGGCGAACGGAAAAGAATGGCGCAGCGCCGCCTACCGCTTCCACTTCCGCGTCAAACCCCATGCCCTCGCAATCTCCAGCGTCGACGAAAACCCCGCCTCCAGCATGAACGGCTCGGCGGACACCGCATGGCCGCCGCCCTCGCCGGTCATTACCGGCGTGCCGTGGCCCATGCCGTCGATCTCGTGGAAGGTGACGAGGGGCTTGCCGTCCTTGTCGGGCCAGATGCGCGTGCGGCGGCCCTTCATGCGCTTTTCCACGAAGGCGTCCTTCGGCAGGCGATAGAGGTCGCGCCATTGCTCGATGAGGGCGAGGCCGTTGGAGAGGGAGACGGTATCGTCGGCCGTGCCGTGCCAGATCGAGATGGCCGGCTTGCGGGGAATGGTCGGCGCGACGTTGCGGACGAGGTCGGACCATTCGCGGGCGGTGCGCTCGGGAGCCTCCTTCATGGCATCGAAGGCGCGGGTGGCGTCACGCGCCGCGCCGAAGGGAAGGCCCGCGATGATCGCGCCGCCGGCGAAAAGCTCGGGATAGTTCGCCAGCATCGCGGCCGCCATCGCCCCGCCGGCGGAAAGGCCTGATATGAAGATGCGCTGCGGGTCGCTGCCCGCCTGTTCGGCTGCATGCGCCACCATCTGGCGGATAGACATCATCTCGCCGCGGTCGCGCGTGACCTCGCTCGGGCGGAACCAGGTGAAGCAGAGCCGCGGATTGTTCGCATCGCGCTGCTGCGCGTAGACGACGGCAAAGCCGCGCTCGTCGGCGAGCGACGCCCAGCCGGCGGCACGGTCGTAGCTCTCGGCATCCTGCTGGCAACCGTGCAGCACCAGAACGAGCGGCCGCCCGGCGGGCAGGCCTTCTGGAATATGCGCGAACATGCGCAGACAGCCGGGATTGCTGCCGAAATCCGTGACCTCGACAAGCGGAGAGCCGCCTGCCGGACGGCGGCGGGTGGCGGGCGTCTTGCGCTCGGGTGTGCGGTGGAAGGGCCAGAGCAGGTCGCCCAGCCGCGCCTCGGTCGGCACCAGCCGCTCGACCGACCTCTTGAAGCGGTCTCGCATGCCCGGCCTCTCTTTCGTGGAATTGCTCATCGTCAGGCTACATGCGCCTCGTGAAGGACAGGATCAAGGCAGAAGGGGCGAATTTACGGGGGATGGCTCATTCTGCGAACTCATGAGGGCATTCATAAATAGCCAAAGCGTTTGCCCCTCGCTTTCGTTCCCGCCCTTTCGGATGAAGGCAAGCTGATGTAGCACTTCTGCAACGACAAAACCGCGACAGGATGGAAGCAATGAGCGAGCACCACGGCGTCACTCCGGAACAGGCCCGCGCCAAGATGGCGCCCTTCGACTGGGCCGACCCCTTCCTCCTCGAGGACCAGCTGACCGACGAAGAGCGCATGATCCGCGACACGGCCCGCGCCTATTGCCAGGACAAGCTGGCCTCGCGCGTCACCGAGGCGAACCGCCACGAGATCTTCCACCGCGAGATCATGAGCGAGATGGGCGAACTCGGCCTGCTCGGCCCGACGATCCCCGAGGAATACGGTGGCGTCGGCGCCAACTACGTTTCCTACGGCCTCGTCGCCCGCGAAGTCGAGCGCGTCGATTCCGGCTACCGCTCGGCCATGTCCGTGCAGTCCTCCCTCGTCATGCACCCGATCTTCGCCTACGGCACGGAAGAGACGCGCAGGAAGTATCTCCCCAAGCTCGCCTCCGGCGAATGGGTCGGCTGCTTCGGCCTCACCGAGCCTGACCATGGCTCGGACCCCTCCTCGATGATCACCCGCGCCAAGAAGGTCGACGGCGGCTATCTCGTCTCGGGCGCCAAGAACTGGATCACCAATTCGCCGATCGCCGATGTCGCGGTCGTCTGGGCCAAGTCCGACGCGCATGACGGCAAGATCAAGGGCTTCGTGCTGGAACGCGGCATGAAGGGCTTCGAGACGCCGAAGATCGAGGGCAAGTTCTCGCTGCGCGCCTCCGTCACCGGCATGATCATGATGCAGGACGTCTTCGTTCCCGATGAGAACCTGCTGCCGGAAGTCGCCGGTCTCGCCGGCCCGTTCGGCTGCCTCAACCGCGCCCGCTACGGCATCGCCTGGGGCGCGATGGGCGCCGCCGAGTTCTGCTGGCACGCCGCCCGCCAGTACACGCTCGACCGCAAGCAGTTCGGCAAGCCGCTCGCCGCCACCCAGCTCATCCAGAAGAAGCTGGCCGACATGGAGACCGAGATCGCGCTCGGCCTTCAGGGCGCGCTGCGCCTCGGCCGTCTCTTCGACGAGCACCGCGCCCCGGCCGAGCTCATCTCGCTGATGAAGCGCAACAATTGCGGCAAGGCGCTCGACATCGCCCGCGTTTCCCGCGACATGCACGGCGGCAACGGCGTCTCGGACGAATACGGCGTGATCCGCCACGTCATGAACCTCGAAGCCGTCAACACCTACGAGGGCACGCACGACATCCACGCGCTGATCCTCGGCCGCGCGCAGACGGGTCTTCAGGCGTTCCAGTAAGCCTTTCCGCCTTTACGGTTTCCAGCGGCTGCCCGCTAAAATGCGGGCGGCCGTTTTCATCTTTTATCCATCCCGTTTCGATACAGTCGAAACCCGGCAACAGAAGCGGGAGGGAACCATGCCCCTCGAAACCGTCCACGAGCAGCTTCGCCTGCGCCATCCCAAGCGCAGCTTCGTCCAGTATCGCCTCGACAAGCCCGGCTTCATCACCCCGATCGGCCATCACCTCAGCACGGCGCAGCGCTATACCTGCCTGGTGCGCAGCATTTCGAGCGCCGGCGCGGCGATCTCGATCAACAAGGCGCTGGAGCTGCCCGAGAATTTCTACCTGGAAATCATGGGCATCCGCGACGGCATCCCCTGCACGGAATTCAAGCGCGAAGGCGAGGAGATGACCGTGCGCTTCAACATGTTCCTCGACACGGATTTCCTCAATCTCGTGCTCGGCCGGACGGTCCCCCCGCAGGACGACTGAACCGGCCTTCAGCAAAAATCCGGGCCGGTAAATTTTTAAGCATTTGTTTCAGCGAAACAAAACGGTCCCCTGCGACACTCCGCCCATCTTCAGGACATGATGTCCCCCTACCGGGAGTATGGCAATGAGTTTGGGTGCCGATCCGCGCTCCAGCGCGGGACTTTACGAGCGCAAGTGGGAGCGCTTTGCCGTGAACCGGCAGGGCATGCTGATGACGGTCGGCTTCGATCTCGCCGCGCCGAAGCTGCGCAGCTGCAAGCTCATCGACATCTCGCAGGGCGGCGCGAGCTTCATCGTCACCACGACGATCGGCCTTCCGTTGCATTACTACCTCTCCGTGGTCGGCGTCGCCTCGCGCATCGGCTGCGCCGAGGTCTACCGCAACGACAGCCGCATCGGCGTGCAGTTCATCAAGGAAATCGACGAGGAGCTGCTCCACACCATCGTTCGCTCGGATTACTTCACCGGCGGCGTCAACGGCACCCGCCCGAAGAAGGAAGAGCGCCGCTACATGGCGGGCGTGGAAAGAGCCGGCCTCGGCTCGGCCGTCACCTGAGCGTTTCACCTTCGGCCATTATTGGATAGGGTGCCCGCGGAAGACCGATTCCGGCGGGCATTTCTCCGTCCGGCAGCCGGTTCCCCCGTTCATCGATACCAGGCGCCTTCATTCATGTCCGCATTTTCCCGTTTCACCGCCCTCGCCCAGTCCCTTCCCGCCACCGTTCCCTTCGTCGGGCCGGAGGCCATCGAGCGCAATCGCGGCCTTGCCGTGAAGGCGCGCATCGGGGCGAACGAAAGCGGCTTCGGCCCCACCCCTTCCGTGCTGGAGGCGATGCGCGCAGCGGCTGAAACCACGTGGATGTACAGCGATCCGGAGAATTTCGAGCTACGCGAGGCGCTGGCCCTTTCCCATGGCATCTCGCGCGACAACATCGCCGTCGGCGGCGGCATCGACGGCCTGCTCGGCGAGATCGCAAGGCTCGTCATCGAGCCGGGCACGCCGGTCGTCACCTCGCTCGGCGGCTATCCGACCTTCAACTATCATGTGAACGGTTTCGGCGGTCGGCTCGTCACCGTACCCTATGCCGGCGACCGGGAGGACCTCAACGGCCTTCTCGAAGCGGTGCGCCGCGAAGACGCGCCGCTCGTCTATTTCGCCAATCCCGACAATCCGATGGGAAGCTGGTGGGATGCCGACAGCGTCGTTTCCTTCGCGCGGGCGCTGCCGGAAACGACGCTGCTCATCCTCGACGAAGCCTACGGGGAAACCGCGCCGGCCGGGACCATCCCGCCCATCGGCGCGCTGATCGGCCAGCCGAACGTGCTGCGCATGCGCACCTTCTCCAAGGCCTACGGCCTTGCCGGCGCGCGCATCGGCTATGCGATCGGCACGCTCGGCAATGCGCAGGCCTTCGACAAGATCCGCAATCATTTCGGCATGGCGCGGATCTCGGTGCAGGGCGCGCTCGCCGCCCTCAAGGACCAGGCCTATCTGGCGGACGTCATCGCCCGCATCGCGGCATCCCGCGAGCGCATCGCGGGGATCGCCCGGGCCAACGGGCTTCTGCCGCTTGCCTCCGCCACCAATTTCGTCACCGTCGATTGCGGCCGGGACGGCACCCGCGCCAAGGCCATCGTCGATGGGCTGATGGAGCACGGCGTCTTCATCCGCATGCCCGGCATCGCCCCCCTCAACCGATGCGTCCGCATCAGCGTCGGGACGCAGGAGGACATGGCGTTGCTGGAGGCGGCGTTGCCGCGGGTTCTGGAGCGAATAGCAAATAGCGAATAGGGATTGCCGCTTCGGCGGTCTTTTCTTCCCTATTCGCTATTCGCCCCTCAATGCACCGTCATCCATTCGCGGGCGGCGCGCAGCGCCTGGGCGAGGTCATTTTTCGTCATCGTCGCCGCAAGGTCGGCGCGCAGCTCGGCGGCACGGTCGCAACCCTTGATGGCGGCGATGTTCAGCCACTTGTGTGCCTGGACGAGGTCGATGTCGCAGCCCCGGCCCGTCGCATACATGAGGCCCATGTCGCAGAAGATTTCGGCGCGGTTCTCGCCGCCCATCGTGGCGGCCGTTTCGATGGTCTGAAAGTCAAAGCGTGCCATTTCGATTGTCCCTGTCTTCTTTGGTTTACTGCCGTATTGCCCTGTTTTGTTGCCCTTTTCGGGCCTCCTCGGGCGCCTGCCGTCTTCTGCGGCTCGGTCTTCCCTCGGAGTTTTGCGGCCCGGTTTTCCGTGCTCGTCTTATGGCTCCACTATGCCGCAGGCCTTTCAAAATGCGCTTAAAATGCATGCTTAATTTGAGACGAACAAAATCCAAATGCTTGGTAAAATTGGATTTTCGTTAAACATCGCATCCCCTGGAAACGGCGGCATTCGCATAAAAATTTACCGATTGTTCAACCGCCGATTTCAACCCTTCGCTAACCACGGCAAACGACCACATCCTTCACCCTCGCGATTTCTCGCCGGTCTATCCCCCTTCAAGACGCCGAAAATCCGCGTCGAGAGCATATTTACCTTTACGTGCCCGTAAGATATCTTTCGGCCGTCATTCCGGAGGAGGAGGAGGAAGAGAATGAAACTGAGGACATGGATCGCCGCCGCGCTTCTGGCGGCGCCGGGCATCGCGCTGGCCGCCGAACAGATCGAGGGCAACTGGAAGACGGCGAGCGGCGCCACCGCCGCCATCGCCAAATGCGGCGGCAGCTACTGCATCACGCTGAAGACGGGCAAGCATGCCGGAAAGCGCATCGGCAAGCTCGACGGCACGGGCGCCGACTATAGCGGCTCAATCACCGACCCGGAGACGGACAAGACCTATAGCGGCTCCGGCGCCGTCAACGGCAATTCCCTGCGCATGAAGGGCTGCGTCCTCGCCGTTCTCTGCAAGTCGCAGACATGGACGCGGCTGTGAACGGGTAGGCCGCGACCGTCGAAGCACAATTTCGAAGCTCCATGTTAAAGCCGGCGCCCCGCGCCGGCTTGTCCATTTCAGCCGCTCGTCCTCGCTCAAGCCGCTGATTTCAAGGCTTCATCGACGTCCCATCCCTCCTGAAAAACCGAATCACAGCTTTCCTGAACGGGAGATGAACCGGCCTCTCAGGGACCGTTCAGTCCTGAGGTGCGAAAACGGCTACACCGAAACATCTGGATGAGGGACATCACCATGGACATCCTCGCACGCCGCCTCACGATCATCACCCTGCTGATGGCCGTCTTCGCCATCATGCTGGCCGCCGCCGTCGAGACGGATTACCGCCGCAGCACGCATAACGGCACCGGCAAGATCGTCGCCTGCTCCACGCCGAGCATGTGCCGCGCCGCGCTCTGATCCAGCCTCGCCTGCCGGATGAAACCCGATGATCGCCGCCCTCGCCCACGCCTCGACCATGCTGCTGCGCATCCTGACGCTTTGCGCGATGATGATCGCCCCGGTCGGGGCGCTCGCCTGGAGCAATGCGGGCGGCCTCGGCATCACCAAGCAGGGCGCTGGCCTCGTGCTTTTCGTCACCCTCCAGCGCCAGTCGATGAGCTGAGGCAGGCTTCGTCTTTTCCCGTTCCGTGCTAAACCGGGCCGGCCTCTTGCCGCCAGCCCGGAGCATCGAATGAAATCCCTTCTCGTCTTTTCCGCCGCCGCCCTTGCCGAGATCGCCGGCTGCTTCGCCTTCTGGGCCTGGTGGCGGCTCGACAAGTCCATCCTGTGGCTCATCCCCGGCATGGCCTCGCTCGCCCTCTTCGGCTGGCTGCTGGCGCAGGTCGACAGCGCCTTTGCCGGCCGCGCCTATGCCGCCTATGGCGGCGTCTATATCGCCGCCTCGCTGCTCTGGCTCTGGCTTGCCGAGGGCATGCGCCCCGACCGCTTCGACCTTGCCGGCGCGACGCTCGCGCTGGTCGGCGCGGGCATCGTTCTCGCCGCCCCGCGATAGGCGTGCCGGCCCTCCTATCCTCCTGTTTTCACGCCGCTATGGGCATGGCGCCGCAATGACCCCGCCCCGGGGCTTGCGGGCGCGCGGAACTTGTCGTTTGCTTGTCAAATAACAACAACTATAGTGATTCATGAGCAAACGAACCTTCTCGCCGAGACCCCTTTCCTTCGCCACGCCCGAGCCCTACGAGCCGCAGTCCTTCGACGATCCGGTCGCCGCCGTCGATGCCCTCGAGGCGCTCTACGAGCGCAATACGAAATTCCTCACCGACGCCTTCGTCTCGCTCGGCCGGACCGGCACGCCGGAAACCCGCTTCCGCGCCTGCTATCCGCAGGTCAGCATCGAGACGACGAGCTTCGGCCATGTCGATTCCCGCCTGTCCTACGGCTATGTCGCTTCGCCCGGCGTCTATACGACGACGATCACCCGGCCAAAGCTCTTCCGGCATTACCTCAAGGAACAGCTCGGCCTCCTGATGCGCAATCACGGGGTGCGCGTCATCGTCTCGGAATCGACGACGCCGATCCCGCTGCATTTCGCCTTCGGCGAGGGCGCCCATGTTGAGGCGGAAGTCACCGAAGGCATCGAGCTTCCGCTGCGCGACCTCTTCGACGCACCGGACCTGACCAATACCGACGACGAGATCGCCAACGGCGCCTACGAGCCCGGCCCGGGCGAGCCCTCGCCGCTTGGACCCTTCACCGCGCAGCGCATCGATTATTCGCTTGCCCGCCTCAGCCACTACACGGCGACCAGGGCCAACCATTTCCAGAATTTCGTGCTCTTCACGAACTACCAGTTCTATGTCGACGAGTTCTGCGAATGGGCGCGCCAGCAGATGGCGGAGGGCGGCAACGGCTACACGGCCTTCGTCGAGCCCGGCAACATCGTCACGCCGGCCGGCTCCGACAGGCCGGAGCCAGACATCACCCCCGGCCGCCTGCCGCAGATGCCGGCCTATCACCTCAAGAAGAAAGGCCATGGCGGCATCACGCTCGTCAATATCGGCGTCGGCCCCTCCAACGCCAAGACGATCACCGACCATGTCGCCGTGCTGCGCCCGCATGCCTGGCTGATGCTCGGCCATTGCGCGGGTCTGCGCAACAGCCAGACGCTCGGCGACTATGTGCTCGCCCATGCCTATGTGCGCGAGGACCACGTGCTCGACGACGACCTGCCGGTCTGGGTGCCGATCCCGGCGCTCGCCGAGGTGCAGGTGGCGCTGGAAAGCGCGGTGGAGGAGGTGACGGGTCTCGAAGGCTACGATCTCAAGCGCATCATGCGCACCGGCACCGTCGCGACGATCGACAACCGCAACTGGGAACTGCGCGACCAGCGCGGGCCGGTGAAGCGGCTTTCCCAGTCGCGCGCCATCGCG
Organism: Shinella sp. R2-11; assembly: GCF_055330205.1. Classification (NCBI taxonomy): domain Bacteria; kingdom Pseudomonadati; phylum Pseudomonadota; class Alphaproteobacteria; order Hyphomicrobiales; family Rhizobiaceae; genus Shinella; species Shinella sp. R2-11. The sequence continues at coordinate 22,235 of NZ_JBVAPC010000006.1, forward strand.
CTCGACATGGAATCGGCCACCATCGCCGCCAACGGCTTCCGCTTCCGCGTGCCCTACGGCACGCTGCTGTGCGTTTCCGACAAGCCGCTGCACGGCGAGCTGAAACTGCCCGGCATGGCGACGGCCTTCTACCGCACCCAGGTCAACCAGCATTTGAGGATCGGCATCCGGGCGCTGGAAAAACTCGCCGGCATGCCGACGGAAAAGCTGCATTCCCGCAAGCTCAGGAGCTTCTTCGAGACGGCGTTCCAGTAAAGGCGAAGGTGGACAGGCCGACCGATAAGGTCTAGTCACCCCGGAGCTTGAACATGCCGGAATGTTTTCTGACATCCCGGCACGTTTTTGCCTAGGGAATCCGAGCCGCCGCGCCCTTCCGCACGCTTTTGCCGAGCTATCCGTCCGCCATGCCCAACCTTCCGAAGCTCCTTTCCATCCTGAAGAACTTCCTGATCTTTAGCGGCGGGTCGCTTATCGGCGCGATCATCGATTACGTTGTCACGCTCGGCGCCAACGGCTTTTTCGGAACGCCGCCGTCCCTGGCGCTGGCGGTCTCCATGGTGGTGAGTGGATCGATCGTATTCCTCTATCATGACAGGATCACCTTCCGCACGTCCGGCGCCGGATGGGTGAAACGCTATGTCAAGTTCATGATGCTGACGGCGATTGTCCTTGCCCTCCGGGTCGCGGTTCTGGAATTGTTCATCGCCGCAGGGCTTCCCGTCTTCATCGCCGTCGCGATGGCCATCGGGATCGTTTCCGTCGCCAATTTTGCAGCCTCGTCGATGCTCGTCTTCATGAAAGGAAGCAAATGACCGCCGGCCAGAGCCTCTCCATCGTCGTTCCGATCTTCAACGAGGCGGAGAACCTTCCGCATCTTGTCGACAGGCTGAACACGGTCTCCGAGCGCATCCGCCTCGAATATGGACTCACCGCCGTCCATTATGTCTTCATCGACGACGGTAGCTCCGACGGAAGCTTCGGCATTCTCGGCGAGCTCGACTATGCCGGGCACACCGCTACACTCCTGCAGTTCTCCCGGAATTTTGGCAAGGAGGCTGCCCTTTCGGCCGGCATCGATGCGGCCACTGAGGCCGATGCCATCATCATGATGGATGCCGATCTCCAGCACCCTCCCGAACTTCTTCTCGATCTTGTGCGTGTCTGGAAGACGGAGGAGGTCGACAGCGTCTTTACCTACAAGGAAGATCGCCGGGCGTCGGAAGGTTTCCTCAAGGCCAAGCTGACGAGTGGTTTCTACTGGATCATGAACCGGGGCGCGCGCTTTTCCATCACCGAGAATGCGGGTGACTTCCGGCTGATCAGCCGGCGCTATGCCAATGCCCTGCGCCTGCTGCCGGAAAGCCAGCGCTTCATGAAAGGGCTTTACGGCTGGGTCGGTTTTGCCCAGCGCGGCCTGCCGCTCACCCCGCCGCCTCGCGAGCGCGGCGTCTCCAGCTTCAACGGCGCACGGCTGCTCGCCATGTCCTTCGACGCGATGACCAGCTTCACCACGGCGCCCCTGCGCCTGATGGCGCTGGCCGGTCTCTTCATCGCCTGCGTCAGCGCGCTGTACGGCATCTACATCGTCGTGGAACGGCTTTTCTTCACCTCCAACGGTATTGGCCTTGCCTCCGTTCTGGCGCTAATCGCGTTCTTCGGCGGCATCCAGATGATCTTCCTCGGCCTGCTCGGAGAATATATCGGCAAGACCGTGCTCGAGGCGAAGCGCCGCCCGCCATATATACTGGCCGAGAGGCGCGTGGTATCGCCAGCCGCAGACACCCTGGCGTCCACACAAACCGAGGCCTCTTCCTGAATGTTCAAGACCCTCTCCTCCAAGCCGACCCTGTTCGTCCTGATCCACTGCCTCGTGTGGTGGGCGATGGTCCTCATCGCCAAGCCGAGCCTCGACCGCTACGGCGACATGGTCGAAGTCTACGCTTGGTCGCAACACTGGCTGGCCGGTTCGAGCAAGCATCCGCAGTTCCTGCCGTGGATGGCCAAGATCTGGTTTATGGTCGCCCCGAAGAGCGTCGCCTCGTTCTATCTGCTTTCCGCCATCAATCTCGCCGTCGCCATGCTCGGCATCCTGGCGCTCGGCCGCGCGCTCAGGCTCAGCGACATGCAGGTGCTCGTCGCGCTCGCGCTCGGGGCGCTGGCCTTCCCGTATCTGACCCTTGCCGACAAGCTCAACATGAACGCGATCTGCCTTTCCACCTGGCCGTGGACGGCCTGGGCTTTCGTAAAGTCGACGACTGAGCGGGACGGAAAGCGGCTGCTTCATGCAGCGCTCTTCGGCCTGTTTGCCGGGCTCTCCATGCTCAGCAAATACTATTCGATCGTGCTCATATTGCCGCTCTTCGCCTTCACCTTCCTGCCGAGCCAGCGCTGGCTCTGGCGGACGGCGGCGCCTTGGACCGCGATCGTCGTGTTTCTCGCCGTGACCACGCCGCATCTTCTCTGGCTGCTCGACCATCGGGACGCCCTCGCCTATGCGAGCGAGCAGGGCGCGGGCGACGATTTGGGCAATGCCGTCTACTATATCGCGAAATTCGTGATCGCGCCGCTCTTCTACTGGCCGATCCCGCTGGTGTTGGCCGGGCTTCTTCTTGTCAGCGGTTCCATTGCGTCCCGTTATGCGCACCTGCTGCAATGGCCCAAGGACCGTCCCATCTTAGGCGTTCTGGCGCTCGGCCCCTGGCTGGTGACGCTCTTCTTCGCCGTCGTCGGCCTTGCCGAACTGTCCACGCCGTGGGCGATCCCGATCGGCTTTGCCTTCATGCTCTACATCACCGCCAATGCCGAACCGACCCGTCTGGAGGAGAACGGTCCGAAGCTCATCGCTGCATTCCGCTTCATCTGGCCCCTCATGCTCGTCGGCGGCCTCGCTGCGGCAGCCATTGACGGCTACAAGGCCAATGCGAACTACTACAAGCCGGACCAGGAGCAGGCAGCCGCGGCCATCGAGCACTGGCAGGCTCGCCATGACATACCCCTTGCCTGGGCAGCCAGCGGCAACCGCGCCGCGATGATCTCCTTCTTCTCACCCACGCCGATCGAGGCCTTGCCGGCGCTGCCGGACGCCCTGCCGTCCTACTATCCGCCGCGCGAGAACTGGAAGGCCGAAGCCGGCATGATCGCCTGCCCCTTGCATGCTCCCGGCGAAGGCGACGCGGAGTGCGTGCACGCAGCACACGCCTGGGCGTCCGCCAACGGCCTGCAATCTGAAGACGCCACCTTCACGATCAAGCGCTTCGGCTTGCGCTTCCCCCGCGAGGTGCCGTTCGAAACGGCAGTGGTCTATGTCTGGCCCGAGTGACAGCAAGGGCGGGCTCGAATGCTGATCGCGGACGACTTCGGCCTTGGCCGCGGGCATGACAATGTCATCCTCGATCTCCTCGAAAAGCGGCGGATCGACGGGACCTCGGTCATGATCGACGGCGACATCGATCCGCAAGCCATGCAGCGCCTGCGCCATGCGCGGGAGGCAGGGGCGGCCGTTGGGCTTCACCTCAATCTTACGCATGGCTTTTCCGGGCGGAATTTTCATCGGTCGATCGGTGAACTGCTCGGGCTTTGCCTGACAGGCCGTCTTCCGCAACAGGCGAAAAGAGAGTTCCGCAGGCAGGCGGAAGCGTTCTACGACGTCTTCGGCTTTCTTCCCGATTATTATGACGGCCACCAGCACTGCCACTGTTTTCCCGGCCTGAGCCGGCTCGCCGCAGCCCTGCCGCGAGAAAGCGGCACCTGGATACGCGTTCCCCTGCCCCGAACAATCGGTGGGATTATACTCAACCTGCGTTCAGGTGGCCCGAAAGTGGCCTTGATCATGACGCTGGCACTTCTCGCCGGAAGGACCTTCCGCAAGGCGGGTTGGTCGACGAACACGGATTTTTCCGGTTTTCTGCCACTGGACAGGCCGGAAGCCGTCGCACGCTGGCTGCCACGGTTCTTGCGCGCACGGGCGGACGATGCCCTGGTGATGGTGCATCCGGGGCGTGCCGATGACCGAAGCCAATGCCCCGGTCATGCGCCGCAAAGCCGCTCGGTGGAAGCGGAAATCCTTTACCGCCAGCCCTGAAGCCCTGCTCCTCAGCCCGCCAGCACCTTCCACGCATGCTCCAGGCCCTTGCGCGTGATGTCGATCATCTGGTCGACCTCGGCATGGGTGATGACGAGCGGCGGGGAGAAGAGCATGCGGTCACCGGTGGCGCGCAGGACCAGGCCGTTTTCCAGGCAATGGTTGCGGACGGTGACGCCGGCCTTTTCCTTGTCCTCGAAGCGCTTGCGGGTCGCCTTGTCCTCGGCGAGCTGGACGGCGGCCATCAGGCCGACCTGCTGGACCTCGCCGACGATCGGCAGATCCTCCAGCGACTTGAGGCCGGCGGCGAGATAGGGGCCGATGTCGTCGTGGACGCGCTCGACCAGCTTCTCGTCCTCGATGATGCGCAGGTTCTCCAGCGCCGCGGCCGCGCAGACCGGGTGGCCGGAATAGGTGAAGCCGTGGTTGAAGTCGCCGACCTCCTCGACCAGCACATTGCCGACGCGGTCGGAGACCATGACGCCGCCGATTGGCAGGTAGCCGGAGGAGAGGCCCTTGGCGATGGGCGCGAGGTCCGGCTCGACGCCGAAATGCTGGTGGCCGAACCAGTGGCCGGTGCGGCCGAAGCCGCAGATCACTTCATCCGTCACCAGCAGGATGTTGCGCGCCTTGCAGATGCGGGCGATCTCCGGCCAGTAGGTGGCAGGCGGCACGATGACGCCGCCCGCGCCCTGGATCGGCTCGGCGACGAAGGCGGCGACATTGTCCTCGCCGAGCTCGTCGATCTTCTCTTCGAGCTGGCGGGCCATCTTCAGGCCGAATTCGTCCGACGAAAGATCGCCGCCCTCGCCGTACCAGAAGGGCTGGTCGATATGGTGGACGCCGGCGATCGGCAGATCCCCCTGCTCGTGCATCCACTTCATGCCGCCGAGCGAGGCGCCCGCGACGGTGGAGCCGTGATAGCCATTCTTGCGGGCGATGACCGCCTTCTTGGTCGGCTTGCCCATGGCGCCCCAGTAGACGCGGGCCATGCGGAACCATGTGTCGTTGGCCTCGGAGCCCGAGCCGGTGAAGAAGACGCGGTTGATGTTCGGGCCGGCATGCGAGGTGATCTTCTGGGCGAGCAGCACGGCCGGCGGCGTCGTGGTGCCGAAGAAGGTGTTGTAATAGGGCAGCTCGTTCATCTGGCGCACGACCGCGTCGGCGATCTCCCTGCGGCCATAGCCGATATTGACGCACCACAGGCCCGCGAAGCCGTCGAGATAGCGCTTGCCGTGATTGTCGAAGATATAGGAGCCCTCGCCCCGCTCGATGATGCGCGTGCCCGTCGCGTTCAGCTTCTTCATGTCCGAGAAGGGATGAAGATGATGAGCGGCATCGAGGGCACCGAGGTTGGAAGCGGCTGCTGCACTGCTGTTCGACATTTGACTACATCCTTGGGGGTAGGTCCCGCCTTATTGAACGGCGGGACAGAATGAGCTACGAAAATGCCCATACAACAGGCATTTGGCAAGAGATCGAGCGCACGCAAAATTTCCTGTCCTTGCTTCCCGCCAAACCAAAAGCAGGCACCATGACAAACGACAAGACGGCAGCCGGTTCGCCGCGCGCCAACGCCCCTATCGATGCCCCGGCCCGTATCGAAATCCTCCTCGTCGGCATGAACGGGGACCTGCGCGGCAAGCAGGTTCCGCTGGAAGGCGAGAAGAAGATCTGGGACGGTTCCGTGCGCCTGCCCTCCTCCACCCAGTCGCTCGACATCTGGGGCGACGACAATGACGACATCACCGGCCTTTCCATTTCCGTCGGCGATCCCGACGGCCTGTGCATTCCCGACCGCCGCTCGCTGGCGGCCATGCCCTGGGCGCCGGAAGGCTCGCGCCAGGTGCTCGCCACCATGCACGAATTCGACGGCAGCGCCTCCTTCATGGATCCGCGTGCCATTCTCGGCCGCATGCTGAAGCGTTTCGAAGACAAGGGTTTGACACCGGTCGTGGCGACCGAGCTCGAATTCTACGTGGTCGAGGACGACTGGCGCGAGACCGGCAAGCCGCGCCCGCCGGCAGCCCTGATGTATCGTGGCGAGCCGAACGGCTTCCAGCTCTACGACATGCGCGCGACGGATGCGCTCGACGGCTATCTCCAGACCGTGCGGAGCTGGGCGAAGGCGATGGACCTTCCCGCCGATGCGACGACCGCCGAATTCGGCCCCGGCCAGCTCGAGATCAACCTGCTGCACCGGCCGGACGCCATGGCGGCCGCCGACGACTGCATCTACCTCAAGCGCATCGCCGAACTGGCCGCGCCCCGCTTCGGCCTGAAATCCACCTGCATGGCCAAGCCCTATGCCGAGCATGCGGGCTCGGGCCTGCATGTCCATTGCAGCATCGTCGACAGGGACGGCCGCAACATCCTCGACGCCAGAGGCGGCGAGCCGACGAAGCTGAAATCGATCACCGCAGGCATGCTGCAGACCATGCGCGACGCGCAGCTCGTCTTCGCGCCCTTCGCCAATTCCTACCGCCGCTTCCAGCCCGGCTCCTTCGCGCCGGTCGACCTCACCTGGGGCTTCGGCCACCGCGGCACCGCCATCCGCATCCCGGACAAGGACGGCCCGGCGGCGCGCGTCGAGCATCGCGTGGCGGGCGCAGACGTCAATCCCTACCTGCTGCTGACGGCGATCCTCGGCGGCATCCTGCTCGGCCTCGAAAACGACCTCGATCCGGGCCCGGTGACGGAGCCGGGCAAGGATGCACCGGATGCCAAGCGCCTGACGCACGACTTCCTGACGGCCGTGGAGGAATTCTCCGCCTCGCCCTTCATCGCCGATGCCTTCGGTGCAGCCTACCAGAAGCTCTACGGCGATACCAAGCGCAAGGAGGCGATCACCTTCCTGCGCACGGTGTCGGATTTCGACTACCAGACCTATCTGCCGCGGATTTGACGCCCCCGGGGCGGTGCCCCTCATCCGGCCTGCTGGCCACCCTCTCCCCGCAAGCGGGGCGAAGGAGATATGCCGAGACGGCTTCCCCAACCAATAACCGTGCGTGTGACACGTCCCCTCTCCCCGCTTGCGGGGAGAGGGCTAGGGGTGAGGGGCAAGCCTCCGCACCGCCTCAGGCGGCTGCCGGCTCGGTGGTCGCCATGTTCTCCGCCTGCACCTTCGGCACCATGACCTTCAGCTCGCCCGGATGGAGGCGGATGGAGACGTCGCGGTCCATCGGCAGGAGCTCGCCGTCGATCACGCAGTTGATCGTCCGCTCGACATTGGGGAAGTGCAGCTCCACCTCGGTGCCGGTCATTTCCGTGACGTCGGCGTTCTCGCGCAGCTTGCCGCGCAGGATGTCGAAGGCGAGCTTCGCCACACCGGCGGGCTTCAGGGGATTGGTGGTGTAGAAGCCGAGATGGCCGCCGGTCAGGTCGTCGGCATAGAGCAGGCCGTTTTCCCCGAAGCGGTTGTTGGAGACGTTGATGGCCGAGACCTTGCGGTGCTCCTCGACGCCGTCGACATTGAACTCCACCTCGAATTCCGGCGGATCGAGGATGACGCCGACGGCCGCGCGGGTATTGGCGGCGATCTTGCCGAGCCGGGAGCGGTAGGTCATCCCGTTGCGCAGCCGCACCATGCGGGCATGCAGGCCGGCGGAGAACTGGTGCACGAAGGCCCGGTCGTCCGCCGTGCCGATATCGGCGGCGGCTATGTCGCCATCGGCCAGCGCCTCGATCGCCTGCCAGATGTCGAGCGGGATCTTCAGCGAGCGGGCGAAGAGGTTCATCGTGCCGGCCGGAACGATGCCGAGCGGCATTCCGCTCTGCCAGGCAAGGCCGGCCGCCGCCGACACCGTGCCGTCGCCGCCGCCCGCCAGCATCGCGTCGAGGTCGGTGCGATCGGCGCATCGGTGCAGCGCCATCTCGATATCGGTCCCTTCGACGATATCACAGTCGAGGTGATGCCCTGCCGCTGCGAAGACCCGCTCCGCATGACGCGCATAGGCCTCCATGTCGGTGGTGCGGAACGTCCCCCCGTCCCTGTTGAAAATCGCCTGTACTCTCATTCGCATGCTCCGCTTATGGCCGAGAACGCCTGAACGTCTATCCCCTCCATTAGATAACGGAGAAAGCGGCGATTCACAGGCGGGGATGAAAGGCAGTGCAACAATTCGTGAAAAGCGGCGGCTCCGGCAAATGCATTTTCGGCCAGAATTGGCAGTAGGCAGCGCGCGGCAATTTGATATAGTACAAGTCGGTCGCCTGGCGTCGGGAGTACGCCGGCCGGCCGATTCTTACCCTTTCCCATCCTGGCCATTCCGGCCGGACCAGATCGCATTCGCAGCCAGGAGGAGTGGCCGCCCTTGTGAGGGTTCGTCGCCGGTTTGCCGTGTGGGCCATACCTGCGGAGCCTCCCCGTGTCCGAACATCCCCTGCCGAACGCCGCCCTCTCCTCCGGGCAGCCGCCGCTACCCGCGCTCACCGTCACCCTCATCATCCTGGCGCTCGCCGTCGGCAGCTTCGGCATCGGCACCGGCGAATTCGCCATCATGGGCCTCTTGCCGGACGTCGCCGGCACCTTCGGCGTGACGACCGCCCAGGCCGGCTACGTGATCAGCGCCTATGCGCTCGGCGTGGTGGTCGGCGCGCCGGTCATCGCCGTCATCGGCGCGCGCTACCGCCGCCGCGACCTGCTGCTGGTGCTGATGGGCGTCTTCGCCGCCGGCAACCTTGCCAGCGCCGCCGCGCCGAGTTTCGAGAGCTTCATGCTGTTCCGCTTCCTCTCCGGCCTGCCGCACGGGGCCTATTTCGGCGTCGCCGCACTCGTCGCCGCGTCGATGGTGCCGGTCAACAAGCGCACGCAGGCGGTCGGCAAGGTCATGCTCGGGCTTACGGTCGCCACCCTGATCGGCACGCCGCTCGCCGCCTTCTTCGGCCAGGTGTTCGACTGGCAGTTCATGTTCATCGCCGTCGGCATCACCGGGCTTCTGACGGTCGCGCTGATCGCCGTCTTCCTGCCGCGCGACAAGGCGCCGAAGGGCATCAACGCGCTGACGGAACTCGGCGCCCTCGGGCGCAAGCAGGTCTGGCTGACGCTCGGCATCGCGGCGGCCGGCTTCTGCGGCATGTTCGCCGTCTTCACCTATATCTCGCCGATCGTCACGGACGTGGCCGGGCTCAATGTCGGCATGGTGCCGGTCTTCATGGCGATCTTCGGCGGCGGCATGATCGTCGGCAACATCTTCGGCGCCAAGCTTGCCGACCTGTCGCTGATGCGCACGATCGGCTGGTCGCTAGTGCTCTATTTCTTCGTGCTCGTCAGCCTGTCGCTGACGGCGCACAATCCGGTGCTGCTCGGCCTCTGCTGCTTCCTGATCGGCTGCAGCTTCGTCGTCGGCCCCGCCCTCCAGACGCGCCTGATGGACGTCGCCGGCAATGCCCAGACGCTGGCCGCCGCGCTCAACCACTCGGCCTTCAACGTCGCCAATGCGCTCGGCGCGTTCTTCGGCGGCCTGTCGATCAGCGCCGGCTATGGCTACGCGTCGATGGGCTTCGTCGGCGCCTCCACCGCCGTCGTCGGCTTCGGCGTCTTCCTGCTCTCGCTGACACTGGAAAAGATGGATCGCGCCGCGACGCCGGTCTGCCCGGCGGAGTAATCGCCGAACGCGGAAACGAAAAGGGCGCCCGCGGCTTTCGCCGGGACGCCCTTTTCTTTGCTTCCTGCCCGGATCAGCCGTGGATGATCTCGCGGTGCTTCTGCAGCCGTGCGCCAAAAGCCTGGCTGACGCGGTCGAAGATGATCGCGATGCCGACGATGGCGAGGCCGTTGAAGATGCCGAGCGTGAAGTACTGGTTGGAGATCGCCTTCAGCACCGGCTGGCCGAGGCCCTGCACGCCGATCATCGAGGCGATGACCACCATGGCGAGCGCCATCATGATCGTCTGGTTGATACCGGCCATGATGGTGGGCAGCGCCAGTGGCATCTGCACGTTCTTCAGCTTCTGCCAGCTCGACGAGCCGAAGGCGTCGGCGGCCTCCAGCACGTCCTTGTCGACGAGGCGGATGCCGAGATTGGTGAGGCGGATCATCGGCGGGATGGCGTAGATGACCACCGCGATGAGGCCCGGAACCTTGCCGATGCCGAGCAGCATGACCACCGGGATGAGGTAGACGAAGCTCGGCATGGTCTGCATGACGTCGAGGATCGGGTTGATGGCGTTCTGCACCCGGTCCGACCGCGACATGAGGATGCCGATCGGTATGCCGATGACGATGGAGAGCACGGTACAGACGAAGATCATCGAGACCGTCTTCATCGTGTCGTCCCACATGTCGAAATAGCCGATCATGAGCAGGGTGAAGACGCTGCCGGCGACGATCTTCCAGTTGCGGCTGGCGAACCAGGCGACAAGCGCGATGAGCAGGAGGATGATCGGCCAGGGCGTCCTCGTCATGAAACGCTCGGACCAGATGAGAAAGTGCTGCAGCGGCTCGAAGACGCTCTCGATGCTGTCGCCATAGGCGCGCGTGAAGGCGCGGAAACCCTCGTCGATCGCCTTCTTGAGGTCGCGCAGCGAGTTGGAGTCCATCGTCGGAAATTTCGTAAACCAGTCCATGTCGATCCCCTTCCGGTTCCGTCCGGTCTTGTGCCGGCTTGCGAACCAAACCCTGAAGCATGCCGCGGGAAATTGCAGGGCGATTTGCGCCAACGACATGCGCTAAAACGAAGAAGAAGAGGGCGGCGCGCCCTGCGACACGCCGCCCTTTCCTTTCAGCCGCTCAGAGCGCGGCCTTGATCTTTTCGGCCGCTTCCGGCGAGACCCAGTCCTTCCAGAGGGCTTCGTTCTCCTCCAGGAAGTGCTTGGCGCCGTCGTCGCCGCTCGCCTGGTTGTCGGTCATCCAGGCCATCAGCTTGTTGACCGTGTCGTTCGTCCAGGCGCGCTTGTTCAGATAGGCCATGACGTCTTCGCCGGCGCGTTCGGAGAACGGCTTGGTCACGAGCGTCTGGACGGTGTCCTTCGGCCAGTCGTTCTTCTTCGGGTCCGGGCAATCGGCAACCGTGTTGCAGCGCTTCCACTCGGCCTCGTCATAGGGAACGCCGTGCTCGAGCTTGACCATATCGTACTTGCCGAGAAGCGCGGTCGGGGCCCAGTAGTAGCCGACCCAGCCTTCCTTGCGCTCGTAGGCCTTGGCGATGGAACCGTCGAGGCCGGCCGCCGAGCCGGTGTCGACGAGCGTGAAGTTCGCAGCTTCCCCGCCATAGGCCTTGTAGAGCTGACCGGTCACGACCGTGCCGCCCCAGCCCTGCGGGCCGTTGTGCACGGCGCCCTTGCTCTTGTCTTCCGGATCCGGGAACAGTTCCGGGTGCTTCAGCGCGTCGTCGATCGTCTTGATGTCCGGGTTGGCATCGGCAATGTATTTCGGGATCCACCAGCCCTGGACGGCGCCGTCGGAGAGCGCGACCGCCGCGCCGACCAGCTTGCCCTCGTCGATGCCGCGCTTGACGACGTCCGGCAGGAGGTCCACCCAGCCTTCGGGCGCAAGATCCGGCTCGCCCTTCTCGATCATCGAGGTGATGGTCGGGACCGTGTCGCCGACGATGACCTCGGCATTGCAGCCATAGCCTTCGTTCAGGATGAACTTGTCGAGTGCGGCGAGAACCTCGGCGCTCTGCCAGTTCATGCTGGCGATGGTCAGGTCGCCACACTCGGCGCGTGCAGCGCCCGTCATGGCCATGAGGCCGGCGAGGAGGCAGGTGGAAGCAAGAAGATGTTTCATATCCGTTCCCTTATTTAGCGGCGGTGTCGTTGTGTCTGTCCGAGCCCCGCTGCACCGCCGCCGCCAGGCCCGTAATCCTGCGCGGATCGTTCCCGAAGAGACTGGCAGCCTCCCCCTGGATCCGCGATACCGCATCCTCGACTTTTGCAGCTACAAAGTCGAATGCCGGTACGAATGCGTCTGGAATTGACCCCGATGCGTCATGGCGACATCAAATTCGCAGAACCGTCCCCACATTGTCCGCGCGTGGGGCTCCGGCGGCAATGGTATGATACAATTCAGCTTTTTCAACCCGCAAACGAAAGGCCGGCACGAAGCCGGCCTTGTTCCAATGCGACATGGTCCCGAAAGCGCCTGCAATCAGGCTTCGCGGCGGCCCTGGATGACGAAGACGCGGCCGCTCACCTGAACGCGCTCGTAAAGATCGATCACGTCATGGTTGAGCATGCGCACGCAGCCGCTCGACATGGCCTGGCCGATGGACCACGGCTGGTTGGTACCGTGGATGCGGAACATGGTGTCGCCGCCGTTCTGGTAGAGATAGATGGCGCGGGCGCCGAGCGGGTTGTTTACGCCGCCGGGCACGCCGCCGGCATATTTCAGATTCTTCTTCGGATCGCGGCGGATCATGTTCGGCGTCGGCGTCCAGCTCGGCCATTCGGCCTTGCGGCCGATATAGGCGCTGCCCGCCAGCGAATAGCCCTGCCGGCCGACGCCGATGCCGTAGCGCATCGCCCGGCCGTTGCCGAGCACGTAATAGAGACGGCGCGCCGGCGTATCGACGACGATGGTGCCGGCGGCGTGCGGCGTGTCGTAGGCGACTTCCTGGCGGCGCAGCTCGGGCTTGATCTTGTCGAGCGGCATCGCCCGGAGCGGATACTTCTCGTCCAGGCGGTCGCCGTAATTGGCGCGGTCGCTGGTGCCGTTCGTCGCGCAGCCTGCCAGCAATGCAGACGCGCCGATGAGGAATCCGCGGCGTGAGATCGACATGAGGCCCCCTAACCATTTGCCATTCCACAAAGATTTATGGAGGTATGGTTAATGGCCGGTTAACGGACGAAAGGCCGCAGCGCCCGCAGCCATCTCCATCTTGACATTCGCGGGAAACGGGCACATCACAAGCAAACGTGCGGGATTTCATTCCTCCCGCGCGGATTTCAACGGAGCCATCATCACGATGCCAAGCGACAGTAGCAGTCGATCGAGGACGCCCGAGCGGCATATCGTGCACTGACGTTTCCGTCAGCTCGCCCGGTCGGCCGCAAGGGCCGATCGACGGAAAGGCGAGCAACATGAACATCCAGCGTTTCCCCGCAACCGCCGGCCGCGCCGCACGCGACCTTCTGAACACCGGCCGCAAGGCCCCTACCATTACCGAACACATCGAGCAGCTGAACCGGCTCGACGTGCGGGAAGCCGCACGCCAGCTCGCCACGCTGCCGGAGGGGAAGGCTCTCGCCGTCATCTCCCGGCCGGAGCTGCACCAGGCGGCCGACATCGTCGCGGCCCTGCCGACGGACCATGCCGCGCGGCTCCTCAAGGACACGGCCTACGACCGGGTCGCCGACCTCTTCCAGGCCATGGAGGACGGCGCACGGCGCTCCGCCATCTTCGCCCGGCTCGATCCGGCGACGGCGCAGGCCGTCTCCCATCTCATGGCCTATCCGCAGCGCACCGCCGGCGCCATGATGACCCCGGAATTCGTCAGCGTGCTCGAGGACGTCACGGTCGCCGAGGCGCTGGACCATGTGCGCGCCGTGGAAAAGGCGAGCGAGACCATCTACGCCATCTACGTTCTGGAGCCGGAAAGCCGCGCGCTGAGCGGCGTCGTCACCCTGCGCCGCCTGATCATGGGCGATCCCGCCGCCAGCATCATGAGCGTCGCCCGGCAGGCCGGCGTCGTCAGCGTCACCCCGCTGACGCCACAGGAAGAGGTGGCCCGGCAGATCCGCAGCCACAACCTGCTGGCCATCCCCGTGCTCGACGACAAGCGCCACGTCCTCGGCATCGTCACCGTCGATGACGTGATCGACACGATGATCGCCGACACGACGGAGGACGCGCACAAGTTCGGCGGCATGGAGGCGCTCGGCAAGCCCTACATGCAGATCGGCCTCGGCGGGATGATCCGCAAGCGCGCCGGCTGGCTCGCCGCGTTGTTCCTCGGCGAGATGCTGACGGCGAGCGCCATGCAGCATTTCGAGGCGGAGCTGGAAAAGGCCATCGTGCTGACCCTGTTCGTGCCGCTGATCATGAGCTCGGGTGGCAATTCGGGCTCGCAGGCGACCTCGCTGATCATCCGCGCGCTGGCGCTCGGTGAATTGAAGCTTTCCGACTGGTGGAGGGTCGCGCTGCGCGAGCTTCCGACGGGCATCGCGCTCGGCGCCATGCTCGGCCTCGTCGGCTTCGCCCGCATCACGCTCTGGCAGCAGATCGGCCTCTACGACTACGGGCCGCACTGGGTTCTCATCGGCCTGACGGTCTTCGCCGCGCTGATCGGCATCGTCGCCTTCGGCTCGATGGCGGGCTCCATGCTGCCCTTCCTGCTGCAGCGGCTGCGCTTCGACCCCGCCAGCGCCTCAGCGCCCTTCGTCGCCACGCTGGTCGATGTCAGCGGGCTGGTGATCTATTTCAGCGTCGCGCTGGTGATCCTCAGCGGGACGCTGCTCTAGAAAGGGAAAGGCCGGTGGATCGCTCCACCGGCCTTTTTTATCTGCTGCCGCTCCGGCATCACATATTGGGATAGACCGGTCCTTCGCCGCCCTGCGGGGGCACCCAGTTGATGTTCTGGTTGGGGTCCTTGATGTCGCAGGTCTTGCAGTGCACGCAGTTCTGCGCGTTGATGACGTAGACGTCCTTGCCGTCCTTCTCCACCCATTCGTAGACGCCGGCAGGACAGTAGCGGGTCGAAGGACCGGCATAGACATCGAGTTCCGAGGTCTTCTGCAGCTCCGGGTTCTTCAGCTGGAGATGGATCGGCTGGTCCTCCTCGTGGTTGGTGTTCGACAGGAACACCGAGGACAGGCGGTCGAAGGTGAGCACGCCATCGGGCTTCGGATAGTCGATGCGGTTGTGCTTTGCCGCAGGTTCCAGGCTCTGTGCGTCGGTCTTGCCGTGCTTGAGCGTGCCGAAGAAGGAGAAGCCGAACAGCGTGTTCGTCCACATGTCGAGCCCGCCGAGCGCCACGCCCACCGCCGTGCCGAACTTCGACCAGAGCGGCTTGACGTTGCGCACCTTCCTGAGGTCCGAGCCGATGGCGCTGTCGCGCCAGCCCTGCTCGATCTCGATCGGCTCGTCATTGGCGCGGCCGCCCGCAATCGCATCCGCCAGCTTCTCCGCCGCCAGCATGCCCGACAGAACCGCATTGTGGCTGCCCTTGATGCGCGGCACGTTGACGAAGCCGGCCGAGCAGCCGATCAGCGCACCGCCGGGGAAGGACAGCTTCGGCACCGACTGGTAGCCGCCTTCCGTGATGGCGCGCGCGCCATAGGAGAGCCGCTTGCCGCCCTCGAAGGTGCCGCGGATCGCCGGATGCGTCTTGAAGCGCTGGAATTCCTCGAAGGGATAGAGATAGGGGTTCTTGTAGTTGAGGTGCACCACGAAGCCGACGGCCACCATGTTGTCTTCGAGGTGATAGAGGAAGGAGCCGCCGCCAGTCTTCATGCCGAGCGGCCAGCCGAAGGAGTGCTGCACGAGGCCGGGCTTGTGGTTCTCGGGCTTGACCTGCCAGAGTTCCTTGAGGCCGATGCCGAATTTCTGGGGCTCACGATCCTTCGAAAGATCGAACTTCGCGATAAGCTGCTTGGCGAGCGAGCCGCGCACGCCCTCGGAGATCAGCGTGTACTTGCCGAGTAGCGCCATGCCGCGGGTGTAGTTCGGGCCGGGCTCGCCATTGCGCTCGATGCCCATGTCGCCGGTGGCGACGCCGATCACCGCGCCCTCGTCGTTATAAAGCACTTCGGTCGCGGCAAAGCCCGGATAGATCTCGACGCCAAGCTCTTCCGCCTTGGTGGCGAGCCAGCGACAGACATTGCCGAGCGAGACGATGTAGTTGCCGTGGTTGTTCATCAGCGGCGGCATGAAGGCGTTGGGCAGGCGGACGGAGCCGGCCGGGCCGAGGAAGAGGAAGTGGTCGTCCGTCACCTCTGTCTTGAAGGGATGGCTTTCATCCTCGCGCCAGTCGGGCAGGAGGCGGTCGATGCCGATGGGATCGACGACGGCGCCCGACAGGATATGGGCGCCGACTTCCGCGCCCTTCTCCAGCACGACGACCGTCAGGTCGGGATTGACCTGCTTCAGCCGGATCGCCGCCGAAAGGCCCGCAGGACCCGCACCAACGATCACAACGTCGAATTCCATGCTCTCGCGTTCGGGGAGTTCCATTTCTTCGCTCATTTTTCTCTCCACCCGCGCCCCCTCAAAAGCCGCGGAAAGTCCCTCGTATCGGCCTGTCATGACAAATACGGCAAATCTTGTCGAGCCGTTCTGCGACAGTCTTTCCCCGCATTTGCGCATGACCTCATGACACGGGCCGAAGTATTGTTGACTTTAACGTAAACGTCAATCGATTGTCGGCCCCGCCGATGGCTGCTCGCTTGATTCCGCTTGTCCCCGGGACTACGCATTCGGCCAGCCCGAATGCCTGCCCGAGAGGAAGCGCCATGTCCGAGATTATCCGATCCCTCCAGCGCGACTTGAACGAATTCGGCGGAGACCTCCACCTTATCGGAGCCGACACGCTCGCCGGCCGTCATCCCGGCGAGCATCCCGACAATCTCGGCGCCGGCGCCATGGCGATGCCGGCGACGCCGGGGGCGGCAGCAGCGGTCGTGCGCTGGTGCGCGGAGAATGGCGTGCCCATCGTGCCCCAGGGCGGGCGCTCGGGGCTCGTCGGCGGCGGCATCAGCCGGCCGGGCGAGCTCATCCTCTCGACGGCGCGGCTCGACCGCATCGAGGACATCGATCCCCTCGCCCGCACGGTGACGGTCGGCGCCGGCGTCACGCTGCAGGCGCTGCAGGAGGCGACCGCCGCGTTCGGCCTCACCCCCGGCATCGACCTTGCCGCGCGCGGCAGCGCCACCATCGGCGGCATGATCGCCACCAATGCCGGCGGAATCCTCGCCTTCCGCAACGGCGTGATGCGCCATCAGGTGCTCGGCATCGAGGCCGTGATGCCGGACGGCAGCCTTTTCAGAGACCTGACGCGCGTGCTCAAGGTCAGCGCCGGGCCGGACATCAAGCAGCTGCTCATCGGCTCGGAAGGAGCCTATGGCTTCGTCACCCGCGCGGTGCTGAGGCTGGAAAGCTTCAACCCGATGCGCGCCACCGCCTTCGTCGGCGTCAGGGACGCGGCCACCGCGCTTGCCCTCATCGGCCATTTCCGCGCCCTGCCCGCCTTGCAGCTCGAAGGGGCCGAGCTGATGTGGCGGCGCTATTTCCTCGACAGCGCGGGAGAGCGCGGCTTCGACCTCGACTGGCTGGAGGACGGCACGGCCGCGGTCCTGCTGATGGAGGTTTCCGCCGCCAGCGAAGAGGATGCCCGCACCGCGCTGGAGGAGGGCCTTGCCGACCTCTGGGAGCAGCACGGGCTGACGAGCGGCATCGTCGCCGCCTCGCTCGACCAGGCGCGGCGCTTCTGGGCGCTCCGGGAGGAGAGCGATTTCATCTACCGCCTGCATCCCGCCGCGCCCTCCTTTGACGTCTCGCTGCCGCCCGGCGCGCTGGACGCCTATGTCGCGGACCTCGGCGCCCGGCTGAAGGCGGTGCATCCGGGTTTCGACGCCTATGTCTACGGCCATGTCGCCGATGGCAACCTGCATCTTTCCGTCATCGGCGAGGGCGCGGCGGCCCCGGCTGTGAAAGACGCCATCGAGGATTCCGTCTATACCGGCGTCACGGAAGCCGGCGGCAGCTTTTCCGCTGAGCATGGGGTGGGAACGGAGAAGCGCCGCGCCTATCTCACCTACGGCAATCCGGCCCGCCGCGCCTTGGCGCAGGCGATCAAGGCCGCGCTCGACCCGAAGAACCTGTTCAATCCCGGCAAGGTGCCCTACCGCGCCGATTGAACCCGAAAGGAAGGACCTCACCATGGATCTCGCCATCGCGGGCAAACGCGCCCTCGTCCTCGCCTCCTCCCGCGGCCTTGGCAAGGGGATTGCCGTCGCGCTCGCCCGCGAGGGCGCGCATGTGCTCCTGTGCGGCCGCAGCGCCGAGGTGCTGGAGGCCAATTGCAAGGCCATCAACGCGGAAGGCCCCGGCCGGGCGGACTGGGTCCAGGCCGATCTTGGCGACGAGAGCTTCGTCGAGACGCTGGTGCAGGCGGTTTCGGAAAAGCTCGGCGGCGTCGATATCCTCGTCAACAATTCCGGCGGGCCGACGCCCGGCACGACCGAGGACATGAGCGAGGAAAAGCTCGCCGCCTATTTCAATTCCATGGTGCTGCGCATCATCACGCTCACCAACCGCCTGCTGCCGGGCATGAAGGAGCGCCGCTGGGGCCGCATCCTCACCGTCGCCTCCTCCGGGGTGATCGAGCCGATCCCCGGCCTAGCGCTTTCCAACACGCTGCGGCCGGCGCTGGCCGGCTGGTCGAAGACGCTGGCGAGCGAGGTCGCGCAATACGGCATCACCAGCAACCTGCTGCTGCCGGGAAGCATCATGACCGACCGGCTGAAGAGCCTCGACGCTGCGGCGGCCGAGCGTAGCGGCAGGAGCGTCGAAGACGTGCGCGCGGCCTCGGAACAGGCGATCCCCGCCCGCCGCTACGGCACCGTCGAGGAATTCGCCGCGACCGCCGCCTTCCTCTGCAGCACGCCGGCAAGCTACGTGACCGGCAGCCTCATCCGCTGCGACGGCGGGGCGGCACGCTCGGTCTGAGGAGACCGGGCTTCCCCTTGCCATTCGCCGCGCCCTGTGCCATCTGGCGCGCTCTCAAATTGCGGGGCGCGCCTGACGCGCCCTTTCGCGCGCGGAGCCTTTGCTCCGGTTCAACCCATACCAGTGGACAAAGGGGCACGGCGATGGCACGGGCACTCGGGCTCGATTTCGGCACGACCAACACGGTTCTGGCGCTTGCGACGGGCGGCAGCGAGACGCAGTCGATGCATTTCGAAAGCAGCGTCGGCGTCACCGACACGATGCGCACGGCGCTTTCCTTCATGAAGGATCCGGTGGTCGGCGCGCAGGCGCTGAAGGTCGAGGCCGGGCAGGCGGCGATCCGCCAGTTCATCGACAATCCCGGCGACTGCCGCTTCCTGCAATCGATCAAGACCTTTGCTGCAAGTTCTCTCTTCCAGGGCACGCTGATCTTCGCCCGCCGGCACGCCTTCGACGACCTGATGGAAATCTTCCTGCGGCGCCTCAAGGCCTATGCCGGCGACGAATGGCCGGCGGATGTCTCGCGGGTGATCGCAGGCCGGCCGGTGCAGTTCGCCGGGGCGAGCCCGGACCCGGGCCTTGCGCTGGAACGCTACAATGCCGCCCTGACGCGGCTCGGCTTTCCGGAGATCCACTATGTCTTCGAGCCGGTCGCGGCCGCCTATTATTTCGCGCAGACGCTGAAGAGCGATGCGACGGTGCTGGTCGCCGATTTCGGCGGGGGCACGACGGACTATTCGCTGATCCGCTTCGAGCGGCAGGCAGGCCGGCTGGCGGCAAGGCCCATCGGCCATTCCGGCGTCGGCATCGCGGGCGACCATTTCGACGCGCGCATGATCGACCATCTCGTGGCGCCGGAAATCGGCAAGGGCACGCATTTCAGGAGCTTCGATAAGGTGCTGGAGGTGCCGAGCGGCTACTACGCCAATTTCGCGCGCTGGAACCAGCTGTCGATCTTCAAGACGACGCGGGAATTCACCGATCTCAAGTCGCTGGTGCGCTCGGCGCTGGAGCCGGAAAAGCTGGAGCTCTTCATCGACCTCGTCGAGCATGACGAAGGCTATCCGCTCTACCAGGCGATCTCGGCGACCAAGATGGCGCTCTCTTCTTCCGACGAGGCGGAATTCGATTTCGCCCCGCTCGGCGCCGCCGGCCGCAAGATGGTGAAGCGCGCCGATTTCGAAGGCTGGATCGCGCCGGACCTCGCCCGCATCGAGGGCGCACTCGACGAGGTGCTGGAAAAGACCCATACGGCGCCGGCGGAGGTCGACAAGGTGTTCCTCACCGGCGGCACGTCCTTCGTGCCGGCCGTGCGGAACATCTTCACCCGCCGCTTCGATGCGGACAAGATCGAGACGGGCGGCGAACTCCTCTCCATCGCCCACGGCCTTGCGCTGATCGGCGAAAGCGAGGACGTCGCGCAGTGGGCGGCGTGACGCGAGCGCTTTCCTCCCGCCCGTCGCTTCGCTAAGGTGCGCCGCATGAACGCCGCCAGAGACCTTCATCCCGAACAGCTCCGTTCGCTTCTGCATTTCTATGCGGATGCGGGCGTGGAATGGCTGCTAGAGGAAGAGGCGGTCGACCGCATCGCCGAATTCGAGGCGATGCGCGCGGCGCGGGGCGCACAGCCCCGGCAGGAGGCCGCGCCTCCCGTTCAAGCACCGGCCCGGCAGGCCCCCGCGCGGCAGGAGCAGGCCCGGCCCGCCACCCCTGCCCCGATGCCGAATGTCTCGATCCCGGACAGCCAGGCCGTATCCGAGGCCGAATTCGCCGCCGCCAGCGCCCGTTCGCTGGACGAATTGCGCACCGCGATGGAAGGCTTCAACGGCTGCAACCTCAAGACCAGTGCGCGCTGCCTCGTCTTTGCCGAGGGCAATGCGAAACCCTCCGTCATGGTGATCGGCGCCATGCCGAATGCCGAGGACGACCGCGACGGCCAGCCCTTCTCCGGCCGGCAGGGTGCGATGCTCGATCGCATGCTCGCCGGCATCGGGCTTGCCCGCGCCGACCTGCTCCTAACCAATGTCGTGCCGTGGCGACCGCCGGGCAACCGGCCGCCGTCGCAGCGCGAGGCCGATATCTGCCGGCCCTTCATCGAACGGCAGATCGCGCTTGCCGAGCCGAATCACCTGCTGATCCTCGGCAATTTCGCCGCGCGCTTCCTCCTGCGCTCCAACGACACGATTCACCAGTTGCGCGGGGAATGGCGCGACATCGAGGTTGCCGGCC
This sequence comes from Shinella sp. R2-11, assembly GCF_055330205.1. Taxonomy (NCBI): domain Bacteria; kingdom Pseudomonadati; phylum Pseudomonadota; class Alphaproteobacteria; order Hyphomicrobiales; family Rhizobiaceae; genus Shinella; species Shinella sp. R2-11. The sequence goes on from NZ_JBVAPC010000006.1 coordinate 43,150, forward strand.
GCACGGTCCCCGCCTTCGCGACGCTCCATCCACAGGATCTCGTGACGGCGCCGATCAGCAAGCGGCTGGCCTGGCAGGACCTCCTTGCCTTCCGCGCAGGGCTCAAAGGCTGACACCAGCAAAGCCAACCAGTCTTTTCAAGGACTTGGCCGCAACGTCCTGCCAACCTTCAAGCGCCTTGCCGCGAATCTGCCTCAAGCATGAACAAAATATTTCAGCAGCCATGCGAATTGCACATATCTGCCGGGCAGAATGTCGCATTGCGAAATCAATGCTGCGGTGCAATATGAAGACACGGGAGGACAGGATTTAAGGAATCGACCCATGACCGCCCGTTTTCGGCCCATTCATTCGAGCTTCGAGACGCTCCGCCATTCCGGTCTTCGCGCCGGCCGCGGCTTCGGCGGCATCGCTGCCCCGGCCAACGAGCAGCTCACGGCCGCCGGCTTTGCCCGTATCAACCGCCCCGCCCAGCTCTTCTCCGAGTTCATCACGCGCTGAGCGAATGCGAGGGCGCTTCCGCGCCCTCTCCAGACGACCGCAGGAGCAAGCCATGGCCACGATTCGCAAGCTGATGTCCGATATCGCCGATATCCGCGCCGCCGTGAACGCCGCGCGGGAATATTCGATGCTCGCCTGCCTGCCGCGCGACGCCGTGCAGCGCCGCGATCCGCTCAAGGCCTTCCTGCCCAACTGAGGCCGCTTTGAAAGCGGCCCCCGGGCCGCGATATGATCGCCATCGTGAGGAGGTGAGACGCCTTTCCTCCGGTGGAGACCGGGTCGAAGCCCGGTTCCCGTTTCTTGGCTGATCGTCAGGGTGAAGCGCCAAGTCCTGAACCTGATGAGCGGCGTAAGCCGGATTTTCAAACGTCTCACCTCCTTTCTTTTGCCGGGCATTCGCCCGACGCTTCCTTCAGCACGACCCTTCCGGGAAGCTGCGACCTCTCCGTTTCATGACAATCTCTTTACGCCAGCCGTTGTCGCAGTGGACAGCGCGCGGGCGGCGCAATAGAGCGACAGTCGCAAGACGAACGCATCCCGCCTTTTCCGGAGCCCCCATGCTGGCGAGCCTCGTGCCGATTCTCAGCCTGATGCTGTCCACCTTCCTGATGATGGTGGCCTTCGGCCTCCAGAGCTATGTCGTGCCGGTGCGCGCGGTCGCGGAAGGCTGGTCGACGCAGACGATCTCGATGATCGCGACGGGCTACACGATCGGCTTCACGCTCTCCTGCATCGTCACGCCGAAATTCGTGCTGCTCGTCGGCCATGTGCGGGTGTTCGTCGCGCTGATCACGCTGCTTGCCATCGCCATCCTGCTCTGCGCGCTCGTCGTGGACTGGCCGGCCTGGATGCTGTTCCGCGCCATATCGGGCTTCGCCATTTCCGGCAGCTATCTCATCATCGAAAGCTGGCTGAACGAGAAGGTGACCAACGACAATCGCGGCTCGGTCTTCTCCATCTACCTGATCACGACCATGGTCGGCACGATCGGCGGGCAATATCTCGTGCCGCTCGGCGATCCGTCCAACACGACGCTCTTCATCCTCTGCGGCATCATCTTCTCCGTCGCGCTGCTGCCGACCGCCCTCACCTCCTCGCCGCTGCCGGCGGCGCCGACGCAGGTGCGCTTCAACGTTCCGACGCTCTATCACCGCTCGCCCGTCGCCGTGGTCGGGGCGTTCCTCGCCGGCGCGCTCTCCGGTGCCTGGCTCAATCTTGGCGGCGTCTTCACGCAGCGCAGCGGGCTGACGACCGCCGAGGGCGCGACGCTGCTCGCCTCCGTTCTCATCGGCAGCTCCCTCTCGCAGATCCCGATCGGCCGGGCCTCCGACCGGATGGACCGCCGCCTCGTCATGGTCGCCTGCGGCGCGGTCGGAACGGTCTCCTGCCTCGTCATGGCGCTTGTGGCCGGCGGGCCGCCGGTCCTGCTCTATGTCGTCGCCGCCTGCGTCGGCTCGGTGATCTTCCCGATCTATGCGTTGAATGTCGCCCATGCCAACGACCGGGCGCAGCCGGACGAATATGTCGAGGTCTCCTCCGGCATGATGATCGTCTACGGCGTCGGGACGATCTCCGGCCCCATCATGGTCGGTCCCATCATGGACCGCTTCGGCCCCGGTTCGCTCTTTGCGGTGCTCGCCGTCTATTTCCTGCTCTACGGCGCCTATGCCGCCTGGCGCATCAGCCGGCGCGAGGAAAACGACGGCCTCGTCGCCAAGACGGATTTCCAGGCCATGGCGGCGCAGCCGCTCGGCGCCGATGCCGCGGCGGCGGCGCTCCAGCCGGATGCGGTACCCGAGGAACTGGTGGAGGACACGACGACGCCGGAATGGCGTCAGCCCTGAGGAAGCTTGTGCCGCAATTCGGCGCGGCGCTTCAGGTCGAGTCGATGCTCGCGGAAGATCACGAAGATGCCGGCACTGACGACGATGGCGGTGCCGAGGAGCATGGCGCCCGTCGGCACGTCGTCGAACAGGACGTAGCCGATGACCAGGCCGAGCACGATGGACGTATATTCGAAGGGCGCGATGGTGGAGACGTCGGCATAGCGGTAGCTCGACGTCAGCAGCAACTGGGCGATGCCGCCGCAGAAGCCGGCGAGCGCCATCAGGACGAGCGATTGCCAGCCGAGCGCAATCCAGCCGAAGGGCAGCGTGCCGAGCGAGAAGAGCGAGGCGAAGAGCGAGAAATAGATCACGATGGTCGGCGTGCGCTCCGTCTGCACCAGCTTGCGCACCAGCACCATGGCGCAAGAGCCGAGCACGCCGAAGGCAAGCATGGCGAGCACGCCCATCGCCTCCGAAGAGCCCATACCGCCGCTGCGGAAAAGCGTGAGGCGCGGCCAGCTGATGATCGCGACGCCGACGAGGCCGACGAGAACGGCCGTCCAGCGATAGAGGCCGACCCGCTCCTTGAGGAAGACGGCGGCGATCATGACGGTGAAGAGCGGCAGCGCATAGCCGAGCGCGATGGATTCCGGCAGGGGCAGATGCACGAGCCCGTAGAAGCCGAAGCCCATGGAGAGGATGCCGACGAAGCCGCGCTTGAAATGCCCGAAAATGTCCTTCGTGCGGAAGGCGTCGCGTAACTGCCCGTGCAGGCCGAGGAAGACGAGGATCGGCACCATGGCGAAGGCGGAGCGCAGGAAGGTGATCTGGCCCGCCGGAATATCCTTGCCGGCCGCCTTGATGAGCGTCGACATGCACAGGAACGTCACCACCGAGGCGACCTTCAGGCAAATCCCCTTCATGGGATCGGGAGACTGGACGTCCATGCGGGAACTCGTCACGGCGGGCCGGCCATGGCTTCGGGAACTGGGGATGATCGGAGAACCGATTCAGACAATCGCAAGTCTAGCCGCATTGCGGGCCGGGTACGATGAATTCTCGTGATGCATCGCGGATAATTTTGATCGGACCGGACCAAAGAAATGCTGTGCCGGGACGGCACGATTTTGTGATTTCAGCTTTCCCTTGGAAATGAGATGTTAAGCCAATCGTCCTATCAATTCGTTGAACTTGGGGGCAGACCGTCCCGGCGCTCCTTCCGCCATGCACAGGCACGAGGGGCCGGGCGGCATAGAGCAGGACATATCCATGCGGACAGAGAACGGCCAGATCATCCACCTGGCGGACTATCGCCAGACTGACTTCGTTCTCGAGCGCGTCGATCTGACCTTCGAACTGGACCCGACGGAAACCAAGGTCGAGGCGCGGCTGATCTTCCACCGCCGCGAGGGCGCCGATCCGGCCGCTCCGCTCGTCCTCGACGGCGACGAGCTGGTCATGACCGGCCTCCTCTTCGACCAGATGGAGATGGACGCCGCCCGCTACGACGCCAAGCCCGACAGCCTGACGATCCGCGACCTGCCGGCGAGCGAGCCCTTCGAGATCACGATCACCACGATGATCAATCCCGAGGCCAATACCCAGCTCATGGGCCTCTACCGCACGAACGGCGTCTACTGCACCCAGTGCGAGGCCGAGGGCTTCCGCCGCATCACCTATTTCCCCGACCGGCCGGACGTGCTCGCCGTCTACACGGTCAACATCATCGCCGACAAGGCGAGCTGCCCGCTGCTGCTGTCCAACGGCAACTTCCTCGGCGGCGCGGGCTACGGCGAGGGCAAGCATTTCGCCGCCTGGTTCGACCCGCATCCGAAACCCTCCTATCTCTTTGCGCTCGTCGCCGGCGACCTCGGCGTGGTCGACGACACGTTCACGACCATGTCCGGCCGCGAGGTGACGCTGAAGATCTATGTCGAGCACGGCAAGGAGCCGCGCGCGGCCTATGCGATGGACGCGCTGAAGCGCTCGATGAAATGGGACGAGGCGGTGTTCGGCCGCGAATACGACCTCGACATCTTCATGATCGTCGCCGTCTCCGACTTCAACATGGGCGCCATGGAGAACAAGGGGCTCAACGTCTTCAACGACAAATACGTCCTCGCCGACCCGGAAACCGCGACCGACCAGGACTATGCGAATATCGAGGCGATCATCGCCCACGAATATTTCCACAACTGGACCGGCAACCGCGTGACCTGCCGCGACTGGTTCCAGCTCTGCCTGAAGGAAGGCCTGACGGTCTATCGCGACCATGAATTCTCCGCCGACCAGCGCTCGCGCGCGGTCAAGCGCATCGCCGAGGTGCGGCACCTGAAGTCGGAGCAGTTCCCGGAGGATGCAGGCCCCCTCGCCCATCCGGTGCGCCCGACGAAATACCGCGAGATCAACAACTTCTATACGACGACCGTCTACGAGAAGGGCTCCGAGGTGACGCGCATGATCGCGACCATCGTCGGGACCGACGGCTTCAAGAAGGGCATGGACCTCTATTTCGAGCGGCACGACGGCGATGCCGCGACGATCGAGGATTTCGTCAAATGCTTCGAGGACGCGAACGGCGTCGACCTTTCGCAGTTCTCGCTCTGGTATCACCAGGCCGGCACGCCGCTCGTCAGCGTCTCGTGCAGCTACGACCAGGCGAAGGGCGAATTCACGCTATCGCTGGAACAGATGATCCCGCCGACACCCGGCCAGGCGACGAAAGAGCCGATGCACATTCCGCTGCGCTTCGGCCTGCTGCTGGCTAACGGCTCGGAAGCCACGCCGAGCGCCGTCAGCGGCGCGGATGTGACCGGCGACGTGCTGCACCTCAAGGAGCGCCGCCAGACCGTCACCTTCTCCGGCATCGCCTCGCGCCCGGTCGTCTCGCTCAACCGCAGCTTCTCCGCGCCGATCAACCTGCATTTCGAGCAGGCTCCGGCCGACCTCGCCCAGATCGCCCGCCACGATAGCGACCTCTTCTCCCGCTGGCAGGCGCTGAACGATCTTGCCCTGCCCAACCTCGTCGAGGCGGCGCGCAAGGCGCGGGCGGGCGAGCCGGTGGAAACCAATGCGGTTCTTGTCGATACCTTGATCGCCATTGCCGGCGACGAGGCGCTGGAGCCGGCCTTCCGCGCGCAGGCGCTGGCCCTGCCCTCCGAATCCGACATCGCCCGCGAACTTGGCAGCAACAACGACCCGGACGCCATCCGCGCCGGCCGCGAGGCCGTGCTCGCCTTCGTCGCGAAGCGCGACCCCGCGGCCTTCGCAAGGCTGTTCGACGCCAACCGCACCGAAGGCGCCTTCACGCCGGATGCGGCAAGCGCCGGCCAGCGCGCGCTGCGCAACGCGGCGCTCGCCTATCTCGCCGTGTCCGACGGCGCGCCCGCCCGCGCGGCACAGGCCTTCGCAAGCGCCGACAACATGACGGATCTCAGCGCGGCGCTGACGGTACTCGCCCACCGCTTCCCCGATGCGCCGGAAACGGCGGCCGCGCTGGAGACCTTCCGCGCGCGCTTCGCCGACAACGCGCTGGTCATCGACAAGTGGTTCTCCATCCAGTCGACCATTCCGGGCGACGGCGCGCTGGAACGCGTCAAGGCGCTGATGACGAGCCCGCATTTCAACAAGGCGAACCCGAACCGCGTGCGCGCGCTCGTCGGCACCTTCGCCTTCTCCAACCCGACCGGCTTCAACCGGGCGGACGGCGCGGGCTACCGGTTCCTTGCCGAGCAGATCCTGGAGATCGACCCGAAGAACCCGCAGCTCGCCGCGCGCATCCTCACTTCCATGCGCTCCTGGCGGGCGCTGGAGGAGGTGCGCTCCGACCACGCCCGCAACGCGCTGCGCACCATCGCCGCGGGCGAAAAGCTCTCCTCCGACGTCTCCGACATCGTGGAGCGCATGCTGAAGGGCTGAGCCTCGCTCACTTGTCCGGCGGGCAGACGCGGATCCGGTGGCCATCCGGGTCCAGCGCGACGAAGGTGCGGCCGAAGACGGCCGTGAACGGCGGCTGCTCGATGGCGACGCCGGCCGCCTTCCACGTTTCGTGCAGCGCGTCGATCGCCGCGTCGTCATCCACGACGATGGCGATCTCGGAACGATGGCCGGTGCCAGACGAGACGAATTCCGGCGAGCTGGTCGACCACAGGCCGAGACCGAGGCCGTTCTCGAACCGGAAGGCGACGAAGCCGGGCGACTGGGCCACCGGCGCGCGGCCGAAAAGCTGCTCGTAGAAGCGGCCGCTTACCGCCGGGTTCTCGACATAGAGGATCAGGAGATTGGGAGAGATCATGGGGATCGTCCTTTCGTTGCTTTGACGGGACGATCCTAGGCGACACCACTGCCAGAAAATGGCAGTATCGTCACATGACCCGCTCCGAACGACTGCTCGCCCTCCTCCAGCTTCTCCACCGCCACCGCCATCCGGTGAGCGGCGCCATGCTTGCCGGCGAGCTCGACGTCAGCATCCGCACGCTCTACCGCGACATCGCCACGCTGCAGGCACAGGGCGCCGATATCGAGGGCGAGCCGGGCGTCGGCTATGTGCTGCGCCCCGGCTTCATGCTGCCGCCGCTCATGTTCTCGCAAGGGGAACTGGAGGCGCTGGTGCTCGGCTTTCGCTGGGTGCAGAAATTCGCCGATGCGCCCGTGACCAAGGCCGCGACGGACGCGCTCGCCAAGATTTCCGCCGTGCTGCCGGCCGAGCTTGCGGCGGAGCTGGAGAACACGGCGCTGCTGGTCGGGCCGCGCAGGATCGTCGACGGCGAGATCGTCGATCTTGCCGTGATCCGCGCGGCGATCCGCCGGGAGCGCAAGCTCCGGCTATCCTATTGCGACGCGGCGGGCGTGCGCAGCGAGCGCGTGGTCTGGCCGGTCGCGCTCGGCTATTTCGAGGAGACGCGCATGCTGGTCGCCTGGTGCGAATGGCGGCAGGGCTACCGGCATTTCCGCACGGAGCGCATGGCGGCGATCGCGCTTCTGGAGGAGCGCTTTCCCCGCCGGCGCGCCGCGATGCTGAAGGAATGGCGCGAGACGGATGCGGGACCGCGACGGGCGAGCCAGGCGTAAAGCCCTGCCCGGCAAGTGCAATTTCCCAACCATGAGAAATGGTTAAAAAACTTTTACCTTTTTCTATGGACAAGCCGAATCACAATTGATTCATTAGGGCAGATTCGGGCGAGCGGCGCGCCGAATCACGAGAGGGTTACAAGGTTTATGACGATGGCGGACGCGCAACGAGGACGCGCAGCCGGCGGATGGACTCGTCTCAGATTCCCGGGAATGGCGGCCTGGGAAGACGAGGCGACGGGACAGGCGAAGATCTTCGCCGGGCCCGCCGCACGGCGTCTGACGCGGGCTGAGCCCGTGCTGAAACGGTCTATACCGATCCTGATCATCGCCTTCCTCTTCGTGGTCGGCATTTCGCGCATGGTCGGCATCATTGCCGAGCATGACCGGATGGATGCGAGCGTGCGCGACACGACCTCGCTGACGGCGATGGCCGTCGGCGCGGTCTTCTCCGGCACGCTGGCCGAAAGCCTGGCGAATTCCGACCGCATGGCCGTCGAGGCCGCGCTCTCGCTCAACCTGCCGCAGGACCGCATGCAGCCGGGCGGCATCGTGCTCTTCGTCGAGGAGGAGGGCCGCGTCTTCGGCGCCTCGCTGGCGGCCGCGCGCTTCGTCGGCCAGTCGCTGGCGCGCTTTTCCTCCGAGCTTGCCGCCGCACAGTATTTCGGCGAGGCGGGTGGCGTCTTCCATACCCGCATCGGCGGCGAGGAATATTATGCCTCGCTGGTGCAGATGCCGAAGAAGGGCGGTTTCATCGTCGTCGCCAATCCGCTCGGGCACCTCGCCCTCTTCTGGCGCGACGAGGTGGCGCTGAACGTCACGCTCTTCGCCGGCATCTCGGCGATCCTGCTCGTCATCCTCTATGCCTATTACATCCAGGCCAAGCGCGCGCGCGATGCCGATGCGATCTTCGCGGAATCCAACCTGCGCGTGGAGACGGCGCTCGCCCGCGGCCGCTGCGGCCTGTGGGACTTCGACCTCACCAACCGCCGGCTCTTCTGGTCGCGCTCCATGTACGAGATGCTCGGCATGCCGGCGCGCGACAGCGTGCTCTCCTTCGGCGATGCCGCGCGCCTGATGCATCCCGACGACGACGGCATCTACCAGGTCGCGCGCGCGGTCGCGCGCAGCGAGGCCAAGCAGGTCGACCAGGTCTTCCGCATGCGCCATGCCGAGGGGCATTACGTCTGGCTGCGCGCCCGTGCCCAGCTCATCCGCATGGCCTCCGGCCGCATGCACATGATCGGCATCGCCATGGACGTGACCGAGCAGCATCGGCTCGCGCAGCGCTACCAGGAGGCCGACCAGCGCCTTGCCGACGCCATCGAAAGCACCTCCGAGGCCTTCGTCCTCTGGGACAAGCACGACCGGCTCGTCATGTGCAACGCGCATTACCAGCAGGCCTACGGCCTTCCCGACGAGGTGCTGGTGCCCGGTACGGAGCGCGCGACAGTGCATGCCGCGGCGGCCCGCCCGGTCATCGAGCGGCGCATCGCGGATGCGGACGGCACCGGCATCTCGCAGACCAGCGAGGTGCAGCTTGCCGACGAGCGCTGGCTGCAGATCAACGAGCGGCGCACCCGCGACGGCGGCTGCGTCTCCGTCGGCACCGACATCACCATGATGAAGCGGCATCAGGTGCGTCTGCGCGAATCCGAACGCCGGCTGATGGCGACCATCGGCGACCTCTCGGCCTCCCGCGCCACGCTGGAGCGGCAGAAGACGGAGCTTTCGCTGGCCAATGCCAACTACCAGGCGGAGAAGGAGCGCGCCGAGGCGGCCAACCGCGCCAAGTCGGAATTCCTCGCCAACATGTCGCATGAGCTGCGCACGCCGCTCAACGCCATCCTCGGCTTCTCGGAAATCCTTCAGAACCAGATGTTCGGCCCGATCGGCTCCGACAAGTACCGCGAATATTCCCGCGACATCCACGAGAGCGGCAAGCACCTGCTCAACGTCATCAGCGACATCCTCGACATGTCGAAGATCGAGGCCGGCCACATGCGCATAAGCTGCGAGACGGTCGATCTTACGCCGCTGATCGAGGAGACCATGCGGCTTACCATGCTACAGGCGGAAAAGAAGAATATCGCCGTGCGGCAGACCTGCCCCGACAATCTCCTTGCCGTCGCGGACCGCCGCGCCATGAAGCAGATCCTGCTGAACCTGCTCTCGAACGCCATGAAGTTCACCAATGCGGGCGGCAAGGTGGAGGTGAGGGCGCGCAAGGTCCACGGCGCGATCACGCTGACCATCGCCGACACCGGTATCGGCATCCCGAAATCCGCTCTCCAGAAGATCGGCCAGCCCTTCGAGCAGGTGCAGAGCCAGTACGCCAAGAGCAAGGGCGGCTCGGGCCTCGGCCTCGCCATCTCACGCTCCCTCGCCCACCTCCACGGCGGCGGCATGCGTATCTATTCCGTCGAGGGCAAGGGCACGATCATCTCGGTGCGCATCCCCGACCGGGAACGGCTGGCGGCGCTGCACCTGGCGGCGGCTTGAGGCGATCGATCCCCGCCGTGGCCCGCCCCTCATCCGGCCTGCCGGCCACCTTCTCCCCGCAAGCGGGGAGAAGGCGAGATGCCGGACCGCTTTCCCAAACCATCAGCGTTCATGTGGGGCACGTCCCCTCTCCCCGCCTGCGGGGAGAGGGTTAGGGTGAGGGGCAAGCAACCTTGCGGCCAATCACGCTTACACCCGATGCCATCCCAGTCCCGAACATGATGGCAAGGAAGACGCCTCACCCCTTCACCACCCCCTGGAAAATCTTCCGCACAGCCTTCGATATCCGGCGGATTTCCGCCTCCAGCGTGCGCAGGTCCGGGCAATCGCCGGCCCGGCAGACGAGGTCGATGAGGCCGGCGGGGGCTTCCTTGGGGTCGAAGCCGCCGTCCACGCAGAGGCGGACGATCTGCGAGATCTCCGTATAGAGAGACAGCGCCTTCTGCACCACATCGAGATCGTTGGGGTCCATCATGCCGGCGCCGACAACGGCCAGCGCATCGGCGGTCGGCATGACCTCTTCCGGCTGCGGGGCGCCGCGGGCCGGCGCGACCAGCGCCAGGAACTGGGCGATGAACTCGATGTCGATCAGCCCGCCCGCGATGAGCTTCAGGTCCCAGATGTCCTTCGGCGGCTTTTCCTGGTCGATGAGGTCGCGCATCTCGGCGACGTCCCTGGCGATCTTCACCGTGTCGCGCTTGCGGGCGAGCACGGTGCGGAAGATGCCTTCCGCCTCCGTCATCAGGCTCTCGTCGCCGCAGAGCACGCGGGCGCGGGTGAGCGCCATGTGCTCCCAGGTCCAGGCCTCCTCGGCCTGGTACTTGGCGAAGGAGGTGATGCGGGTTGCCACCGGCCCCTTGTTACCGGAGGGGCGCAGGCGCATGTCCACCTCATAGAGCACGCCCTCGGCCGTCGGCGCGGAGAGCGCCGCGATCAGCCGCTGGGTGATGCGGGTGAAGTATTTTACGTTGTCGAGGGGTTTTGCGCCGTCCGATTCGAAGGCGTCGCTCTCGTGGTCGTAGAGAAGGATCAGGTCGATGTCGGAGCCGGCGGTCAGCTCGAAGCTGCCGAGCTTGCCCATGCCGACCAGCGCCACACGCCCGCCGGGGAACTTGCCGTGCGCCGCCTCGATCTCGTCGAGCACCGCCTTCAACGCCGCCGCGACGATGAGGTCGGCGACATAGGTGAAGGCGCGGGCGGCCTGTTTGCCGGTGATCGCGCCGGTCAGCAGGCGGATGCCGATGAGGAAGCGCTGCTCGGCGGCGATGATGCGCAGCCGGTCGAGAATTTCCTCATAGTGCCGCGCGCCGGAGACGAAACCCTCGATGCGTTCGGATAGGTAGGCGCGGGTCGGGAGTTCGGCGAGGAGGCCGGGATCCAGCATGCCGTCGAAGACGTGGGGCTTGGCCGCGATCACCTCAGCCAGCTTCGGCGCGGACGACATGATGTTGACGATGAGCGATAGCAGCGCCGGATTGTTGCCGAGCAGCGAGAAGAGCTGGATGCCAGCCGGCAGGCCGGAGATGAAGTTGTCGAAGCGAAGCAGCGCCTCGTCCGCCCGCTTGCTCTCGCCGAAGACGCGCAGGAGCTGCGGCGTCAGCTCCGTCAGCCGCTCGCGCGCCTCGACGGATTGCGTGGCGCGGTAGCGGCCGTAATGCCAGGTGCGGATGGTGCGGGAAATGTCCGCCGGGCGCTCGAAGCCGAGGCGCTTCAGGGTCTCCAGCGTATCGGGATCGTCCTTCTGGCCGGTGAAGACGAGGTTGCCGGTCTCCGAGGAGAGCTTCGCCTCCTGCTCGAAGAGCGCCGCATAGCGCCGCTCGACGGTCTTCAGCACTTCGACCAGCTTTGCGGAGAAGGCGGCGGTGTCGGCAAAACCGAGCATGAAGGCGATGCGCTTCAGCTCGGCTTCTGTTTCGGGCAGGGTATGGCTCTGCTCGTCGCGCACCATCTGCACCCGGTGCTCGACGTCGCGGAGGAACCAGTAGGCGTCCGTCAGCTCGCGCGCCGTCGCCTCGTCGATCCAGCTGGCTTTCGCAAGCTCGGCCAGCATGGGCTCGGTGGCGCGCAGGCGCAGCGCCGGCACGCGGCCGCCCGCGATGAGCTGCTGGGTCTGCACGAAGAACTCGATCTCGCGGATGCCGCCGCGGCCGAGCTTGACGTTGTGGCCCTTCACGGCGATCTCGCCATGACCCTTGTGCACATGGATCTGCCGCTTGATCGAATGGATGTCGGCGATCGCCGCATAGTCGAGATATTTGCGGAAGACGAAGGGCACCAGCCCCTTGAGGAAGGCTTCACCGGCCTTGAGGTCGCCGGCGATGGGCTTGGCCTTGATGAAGGCGGCGCGCTCCCAGTTCTGGCCGCGCCCCTCATAATAGAGCATGGCGGAATCGAAGGAGATGGCGAGCGGCGTCGCGCCGGGATCGGGCCTGAGGCGCAGGTCCGTGCGGAAGACGTAGCCGTCGGCCGTGCGCTCCTGCATGATGCGGATCAGCCGGCGCACGAGGCGCGAGAAGGTCTCGACCGCCTCGCTCGGATCGACCGCCACATCCGCCATCGGATCGAAGAAGACGACGAGGTCGATATCGGACGAATAGTTGAGCTCGGCCGCGCCGAGCTTGCCCATGCCGAGCACGATGAGGCCGGACTTCTCGCTCGGGCGGGCGGGATCGGGCAGCTTCAGCTTGCCGCTCGCATGCGCCGAAAGAAGGAGATGGTCGATGGCCGCCGATGTCGCCGCTTCCGCAAGCCCGGTCAGGAGCGCCGTGGTCTTGCGGGCGTCGAAGATGCGGGCAAGGTCGGCGAGCGCCGTCAGGAAGGCGACCTCGCGCTTGGCGACGCGCAGGCGCGTCATCAGCATCGCTTCCGTCACCTCGCCGCCCTCCCCCGGCTCCCAGGCCTTGCGGGTGCGGGCGACGGCGGCCTCGATGGCGGGAAGGATCGGCTCCTCCAACGCGCGGACGAGAAGGGCCGGATCGATGCGGGCGGTATCGCGCAGATAGGGCGAGAGCGTGAAGGCCGCGACGATGAAATCCTTGAGCGGACCGTCCTCGGCAAGAAGCTTCGCAATGCCGGCGTGTTCCCTGCCCCAGTCCTTGAGGTCGGACAGGACCGATTTGACTTCCGTCTGGCTCAAGGGCCGGATGGGGGATGCCGAAAGATCGGAAAACCGCGTCGCTTCCGTCACGCTCATGATGTCTCCTCGCCGTTTCGACGAGGTGTATCAGTCCGGGAGGATGGGGAAAACCATCCTGACGGTCAGCCCCCGATTGTTTTCCCGCTCCGGATGGGTCGCGTCGAGCTCCAGCCGGCCATGGTGCATCTCCATGACGGCGCCGACGAGCGAGAGGCCGAGGCCGGTTCCCGGTTTGGTGCGGCTCGCATCGAGGCGCACGAAACGCCGCACCACGTCGTCGCGCTTGTCGTCCGGCACGCCGGGGCCGCTGTCGGCGACGGCAAGGACGACGTCGGCCTCGCGCCGCGCCAGCGAGACGCGGATCTCCGGCTCGCCCTCGCTGCCCTCGACATATTTGACGGCATTGTCGATGAGGTTGCCGAGCGCCTGGCCGATCAGCTCACGATTGCCCTTGATCTCGATGCCGTCGGCAATCTCGGTGACGAGCCGCAGGCCGCAATCCTCCGCCACGGGCTCGTAGAGCTCGGCGCTGTCATGGGCGATCTCGCTGATGTCGACGGCGCTCATCTCGGCGGGCGCCTGCCCGGCTTCGACGCGGGAGATCATCAGGAGTGCGTTGAAGGTGCGGATGAGCTGGTCGGATTCGCCGATCATCTCCTCGAGCGCCGTGCGGTGATCGGCCGCCGCGCCGCCGGCAAGCGCCGCCTCGGCCTTGTTGCGCAGGCGCGTCAGCGGGGTCTTGAGGTCATGCGCGATGTTGTCGGAGACCTGCTTCAGGCCCTCGTTCAGCTTCTCAATGCGCCCCAGCATCGTGTTCAATGATTCCGACAGGCGGTCGAATTCGTCGCCGGAGCCGCTGGTCGGCAGGCGTTGCGATAGGTCGCCGGCCATGATGCGCTGGCTGGCGTCCGACATGCGGTCCATGCGCTTCAGCGCATTGCGGCCGATGAGATACCAGATGGCGAGCGCGCCGACACCCATGACGCCGAGCGCCACCATCAGCGCCTGGCGCACCAGCACACGGAAATTCTCCGGCTCGCCAAGATCGCGGCCGACCAGCACGCGAAGGCCGTTGGAGAGCACGATCACCTGCGCATAGGCCATCGGCCGGCTGTTGCCGCGCGCCTCCTCCTGGTAGCGCTGGTAGCGGAACGGCGTCTCTGTCCACCCCTCCGTGTCGAGCACGCCCGGCTGGAGGGAGGCGACGTTGCCGGCCAGCACCTCGCCGGTGGGGCTGGCGATGATGTAGAGGTTTGCGCCGGGCTGGCGGGAGCGGCGCTCCAGCGTGCGCAAGAGGCCGTTCATGCCGTTGTTGTCGAAGATGCGCTCGATCTGGTCGGCCTCCTGCGCCACCGCCTCGCGCATCTGCTGCTGGAGCAGGCCTTCCGACATGGAGGAGACGTAGAAGACGAGGAAGGCCGCGCAGGCGGCGAAGAGCAGCAGGTAGACGGCGGAGAGGCGCACGGCCGTCGTGCGGTAGAGGGCGGTCAGCCTGCCGAGCATCCGGTTCATGGGGTCAGCCCGCCGCCTCGTCCTTCATCATGTATCCGGCGCCGCGCACCGTGCGCAGCAGCGGCTGGTCGAAGTCCTTCTCGATCTTCGAGCGCAGCCGCGAGACATGGACGTCGATAACGTTGGTCTGCGGGTCGAAATGATAGTCCCAGACGTTTTCGAGCAGCATGGTGCGCGTTACCACCTGTCCGGCATTCTTCATGAGGTATTCGAGCAGGCGGAATTCGCGCGGCTGGAGGAGGATTTCCCTGCCGGCGCGCTTGACGGTGTGGGAGAGCCGGTCGAGCTCGAGATCGCCGACGCGGTAGACCATGTCCTGCTCGGGCGTGCCCTTGCGGCGGCCGAGCACCTCGATGCGCGCCAGAAGCTCGCTGAAGGCATAGGGCTTGGGCAGGTAATCGTCGCCGCCGGCGCGAAGGCCCGTCACGCGGTCGTCGACCTGGCCGAGGGCCGAGAGGATGAGCACGGGCGTATGGATATTGCGGCGGCGCAGCTCCGAGATCAGCGACAGGCCGTCGCGGCGCGGCAGCATGCGGTCGATGACGAGGACGTCATAGGTGTTCTCGGTGGCAAGGAAGAGTCCGCTTTCGCCGTCGCTGGCATGATCGAGCACGATGCCCGCCTCGCGAAAGGCCTTCGAGAGATAGGCCGCCGCCTCCAGATCGTCTTCAACAATCAATATCTTCATGGCTTCAACCCTAGCGCATGGTCCCGCGAGTCGGAACGGCATCTCGCGATTTTCGTGTGGCGCGGACCGCCCCTCACCTGCCTGCCGGCATCCTCTCCCCGTAAACGGGGCGAGGAGCGCTGGGCGCGCCAGCAGGCCGGATGATGGGCCGCCTTATACGGCAGCGCCGCGAAACCTTTCGATCTCGCGGCGCCGTGAGCAGGGAACAACGGAGCCGGTCAGCCCTGATCGATCGGCAGCGCCAGGAAGCGGCTGCCGTCCTTGGTCTCGATCTGGAACAGCGCCTTGGTGCGACCGTCCTTGCGGGCGCCGTCGATCACCTTCATCACGTCGTCGGCCGACTTGACGGCCTGGTTGTTGACGGAGGTGATGCGGTCGCCTTCCTTCAGGCCCCGGTCGCTGGCGTCGGAGTCCGGATCGACGGTGGAGACCGTCAAGCCGTCATCGCCCGGCGTCACCGAGATGCCGAGATCGGCGAGCGCCTGCTCGCTGTTCTCCTCGGCAGGAGCTGCTTCGTCGGGGGTCGCCGCGGCCTGGATCTGCTCGCCGGCCAGCGTGCCGATCTCGACCGACACGTTCTGCGACTTGCCATCGCGCCAGACCGAAACGTCGACCTTCTTGCCGGGCGCGATGTCGGCGACGCGGCGGGCAAGGTCGCGCGGATCCTTAACGGGTTCGCCGTCGAGCGCGGTGATCACGTCGCCCTTCTTGATGCCGGCCTTGGCGCCGGGGGAGTCGGCCTGCGGCTCGACGACCAGCGCGCCTGCGGCATCCGCAAGGCCGAGCGAATCGGCGATGTCGCGGCTTACCGGCTGGATCTGCACGCCGAGCCAGCCGCGGTCGACCTTGCCGTCCTTCATCAGGTCGGCGACGACACCCTTGGCGACGGAAGCCGGGATTGCGAAGGCGATGCCGACATTGCCGCCCGACGGCGAGAAGATCGCGGTGTTGATGCCGACGACCTGACCGTTGAGGTTGAAGGTCGGGCCACCCGAATTGCCGCGGTTCACGGCGGCGTCCACCTGGAGGTAGTCGTCATAGGGGCCGGAGCCGATATCGCGGCCGCGGGCCGAGATGATGCCGGCCGTCACCGTGCCGCCGAGGCCGAACGGATTGCCGACGGCGACGACCCAGTCGCCGACGCGGATCTGGCTGTCATCGGCGAAGCTGACATAGGTGAACTTGCGCTTGTCCTTCTCGGCGACCTTCAGCACGGCGAGGTCGGTGCGGCTGTCCTTGCCGACCAGCGTCGCGTTGAGCTCGGTGCCGTCGTTCATGACGACCGTGAAGGCCGAGCCGTCGCTGACGACGTGGTTGTTGGTGACGATGTAGCCGTCTTCGGAGATGAAGAAGCCGGAACCCTGCGCGGTCGGGCGCAGATGCGGCTTGCGGTTCGGGCCGCGACGGTCGCCGAAGCGGCGATCCGGACCGCGGTCGCCGCGGAACTGGTCCTGGCCGCCGAATTCACGGAAGAAGCGCTTCAGCGGGTGATCGTCGGGAAGGTCGTCGAAGCCGCGGCCGCCGAAGTTGAAGCTGAAGTTGCTCTCGTCGTTTGCCGGCTTGGCATCGGACTGGACGCGGACGGAAACCACTGCGGGGGAAACGGCCGAAACGACATCCGCGAAGCTCGCGACCTGGGGGGCCTGGACGGTGACGGCTTCGGCATGGCTTTCGGTGACGCGCGCGGGAATGCCGGTCGCAAGCATGACGGCCGCAAGCCCGGCGACGGTGGTCGTCTGCAGCACGGTCTTGAGGCCAGGACGGAATGCGGAGATCTTGGACATTCTTTGCACCTTTTTTCTCTTCTCTCATGGCTGCGCCCGGCAGCCGATGGAAAAGAGATAGGCCGGCGCACATTACATGGCACTATCCGCCGCATGAATTTTTCGTAATGTTGGGGATTAGGCTAGTCGTTTTTCAGGGCGCGTTCCAGCTCGGCCTTTTCCGCTTCGGAAAGCGGCGTGCCCGTCGGCTGGCCGCCGCGCCGGCGCACGAAGAGGACCATCGCGGTCGCGCCGGCGAGGAAGAGCACCAGCGGCGCACCCCACAGCAGCAGCGTCTCGCCGCGCACACGCGGATTGAGCAGCACGAATTCGCCGTAGCGGGAGACCACGTAGTCGATCACCGCCTCGTCGCTGTCGCCGTTCTTCAGCCGCTCGCGCACGAGGAGGCGGAGGTCGCGGGCAAGTTCCGCATTGGAATCGTCGATCGACTGGTTCTGGCAGACCATGCAGCGCAGCTCGGCCGAAAGGGCCCGGGCGCGCGCCTCCAGCGCCGGATCGGAGAGGACCTCGTCCGGATTGACGGCAAAGGCCGGGAAGGCCGAAAGCAGGAAAAAGGCGGCGAGCAGCAGGCGGCGCATCATTCCGCCGCCTCCAGCGCGGGCCTTGCCCTGCGCGCCTTCTGCGGCGCGCCGACGCGCAGGCGCCGGTCGCAGAGCGAGACCGCGCCGCCCGCCATCATGATCAGCGCGCCGATCCAGATGCACAGGATCATCGGCTTCCACCAGACGCGCACGACGATGCCGCCGTCGGCCATGGCGTCGCCGAGCGAGACATAGAGCTGGCTGAGGCCGAAGGTGCGGATGCCCGCTTCCGTCGTCGGCATGCGGCGCGCCATGTAGAGGCGCTTCGACGACCAGATCTCGGTGACGATCACGCCGCCGCGCGCCACGGTGAAGTGGCCGGCTTCCTCCGTATAGTTCGGCCCCTGCCCGCGGCGCATGCCGTCGAAGGTCAGGGTATAGCCGCCGGACTCGACCTGCGCGCCGGGCTTCATCTCCACCACGTGCTCGGTCTCAAAGGCGGTGACCGCGATGATGCCGACGACCGTGACGCCGATGCCGATATGGGCGAGCGCCGTACCGAAGGCCGAGCCCGGCAGGCCGATGAAGCGGCGGAAGGCGACATTGCCGGCCACCTTGCCGATGCCGGCGCGCAGCCAGAGATCGGTGATCGCGCCCGCGATCATGTAGAAGCCGATGGCGAGGCCGAAATAGGCAAGCACCGGGCCGCCGTCATGCGCATAGACGACCGCCGCCGCCACGACGAGGCCGATGCCGACCGCCGCGAAGAGGCGCTGGCCGGCGGCAAGGATATCGCCCCGCTTCCAGGCGAGCAGCGGCCCGAAGGGCACGGCCAGCAGCAGCGGCAGCATCAGAAGGCCGAAGGTAAGGTTGAAGAAGGGCGGGCCGACGGAGATCTTCTCGCCCGTCAAGGCCTCCAGCACCAGCGGATAGAGCGTGCCGGTCAGCACAGTCGCCGCCGCCGTCGTCAGGATGAGGTTGTTGAGGACGAGCGCGCCCTCGCGCGAGATCGGCGCGAAGAGGCCGCCGGCCTTGAGCGTCGCCGCGCGGAAGGCGAAGAGCGACAGCGCCCCGCCGATGAAGAAGACCAGGATGCCGAGGATGAAGACGCCGCGCGTCGGATCGGTCGCGAAGGCATGTACCGAGGTCAGCACGCCCGAGCGCACGAGGAAGGTGCCGAGCAGCGACATGGAGAAGGTGAGGATCGCGAGCAGCACGGTCCAGATCTTCAGCGCCTCGCGCTTTTCCATGACGAGCGCGGAATGCAGCAGCGCCGTGCCGGCGAGCCACGGAATGAAGGAGGCGTTCTCCACCGGATCCCAGAACCACCAGCCGCCCCAGCCGAGCTCGTAATAGGCCCAGTATGAGCCCATGGCGATGCCCGCCGTGAGGAAGGACCAGGCGGCGAGCGCCCAGGGCCGCACCCACCGCGCCCAGGCCGCATCGATGCGACCGTCGATCAGCGCCGCGATGGCGAAGGAGAAGCAGACGGAAAAGCCGACATAGCCGAGATAGAGCAGCGGCGGATGGATGGCGAGGCCGATGTCCTGCAGCACCGGATTGAGGTCCCGCCCCTCGGGCGGCGCCGGCGAGAGGCGCAGGAACGGATTGGAGGTCAGCAGGATGAAGAGGGCGAAGGCCACCGAGATCAGCCCCTGCACCGCCAGCACGTTGGCGCGCAGCCGCTCCGGCAGGTTGGCGCCGAAGGTCGCGACCAGCGCGCTGAAGAAGGCGAGGATGAGGAGCCAGAGCATCATCGAGCCCTCATGGTTCCCCCAGACGCCGGAGATCTTGTAGATCATCGGCTTCAGCGAATGCGAGTTCTCGAAGACATTGGCGACCGAGAAGTCGGAGACGACATAGGCAAAGGTCAGCACCGAGAAGGAGAAGAGCACGAGCATGAAGCCGGCAAGGGCCGCGGCGGGGGCCACGGCCATCAGCGAGCGGTCGTTCCGGATCGTGCCGACCAGCGGCAGGACGAACTGGACGACGACCGTCGCCAGCGCCAGCACGAGGGCATAATGTCCAAGCTCGATGATCATTTGATCGTTTCCTTGCCGGAAAGCTCGACGCCCTGCGCCTTCAGGCGGTCGGCCACATCCTTGGGCATATAGGTCTCGTCATGCTTGGCGAGAACCGTGTCGGCGACGAAAAGTCCATCCGTGCCGAAGGCGCCCTCGGCGACGACCCCCTGCCCCTCGCGGAAGAGGTCCGGCAGGATGCCGGTATAGGTCACCGGCACGTTGGCGAGCGTGTCGGTCACCGTGAAGGTTATCGTGGAGCCCTCGCCGCGCTTGACCGTGCCGGCCTCCACCAAACCGCCGAGACGGATGCGGGTGCCCGGCGCGAGGTTCGCCTTGGCGAGGTCGCCCGGCACGTAGAAATAGGCGATCGACTGGCTGAAGGCGAACATGACCAGCAGCACTGCCGCGACGAGGAAGGCGACGCCGCCACCGATCACCGCCAGACGTTTCTGTTTGCGTGTCATTGTCCGCTGCCCTCAACCGAAATCGACAGTTCCCGCGCCAGCGCGAGAAGCTGTCTTCCGTTCTCGCTGTCCGCCGGGAAGGTTTTCAGCGCCGTCATTAGCGCCGCCTCGGCCTTCGGCCTTTGATCCAGCACAACATAGGAACGGATGATGCGCATCCACCCTTCGAAATTGTCGGGATTTTCCTGGAGCTTCGCCGCGAGGCCCTCGACCATGCCGCCGATCATCTGCCGACGGTCGCCCGCCGACATGTCCTCGGCGGCGGCAACGTCCTCTGCCGTCGGATTGCCGGGCTGGCCGGCCGTGCCGCCGTCCTCACCCGTCGCGGTGATATGCTTGTTGACGAGCGGCAGCCAGGGCGCATCGGCCGGCGCTTGCTTCGCCATCGCCTCGAAGGCCGCGCGGGCCTCCTCGCGCTTGCCTTCCTGCTCCAGCGCCAGCGCGAGATAGTAGCGGGCGCGGGGATTGTCGGCATTGAGCTTCAGCGATGCTTCGAGGTGCTTGCGCGCATCCGCGGTGACGATGCCGTTCGCAAGGGCGATCAGCGTCTCCGCATAGCCGTCGAGCCGGTCTGGCGTCTCGCCGAGCAGGCGGATCGCCTCGGAGAAGGCGTTCGCCGCATCCTCCATCCGGCCGCTGCGGTAATAGATCGGTGCAAGCAGGTCCCAGCCCTCCCCGTCCTCGGGATTGCGGGCCAGATGGTTCTCCGCCTTGGCGACGAGGATGCCGATATCGTTGCCGGGATTGGCGAGGCGTTCGGCGAGCGGCTGGGCCGGAAGATCCGGCCGGCCGGTCGCGATGTAAAGACAGAGCCCGACGGCGGGCAGGAGCACGATCACGCAGAGCTGCGCCAGCCGGTTGCGGCGGCTCGCCAAGCCCGTCCGCGCCCTCGCCCCGGCCTTGCGGGCGGCGATCAGCCGGCGCGCGACCTCCGCGCGGGCAAGCTCGGCCTCGCCTGCGCCGATGAGACCCGTCGCCTCGTCGCGCTTCAATTCCTCGAGCTGGTCGCGATAGACCTCGACGTCATAGCCGGCATCGTCCGCCGCCTCCGCGGGATGGCGCAGCAGCGGCAGGAGCAGGACGACAGCGACGGCGGCCGTCAGGATGGCGACGAGAATCCAGAAGAACATGACCGTTCAAATACTGGAACACCGGGGCGTTTCCAATTCCCCCCGGCGCGATGACGCGAAATTGAGGCGTTTCGCCGCAAGTTCGCGCCTGTTCAGGCCCGGGCGTTCAGGAAAGCGGCGTCCAGGCGCCGTCGGCATTGCGGCAGGCGGCACCGCGGGTCGTGGTGTCGCGGCCCTCGACCGTCAGCGTATGGCGGTACTGGCGGCAGTTCTGCGAGCCGACCTGATAGGGCGCGGCCGCGACGACCGAGCCGCTGACGCCCTTGCCCTGCCAGACGACCGGCTGGCCGCCGGGGGCCGCCTCGAGCGCGCGGTATTCCGCCTCAAGCGCCCGCTGCATGTCGGCCTTGGAAAGCTGCGTCGCCGCATTGCGGCTCACGAGACCGCCCTGGAGCGCGGAGATATAGACGGCGGCGCCCTGCGAGCCGGAAGGCAGCACGCCGCCGGCCATGCTCTTGCCGCCCGATGTGGTGGTGCATCCCGAAACCGTCGCTGTTGCCAGAAGCAAAGGGAAAAAGGCGCCGCGCAAACCCGTCTTCATCCGCTGGGACCGTCTCTCTACACGCAAGGGGCGGCAAGCCGCGCCATAACCATCCACGTCCGCGATCCTCATCGTCGCGAGCCCTTTCCTTGTTGCATTGTCCGCCGCCTCAGGCAACATCCTTTGTGACCGCCGGCAGAACGAGCCGCGCCAGCAGCCCGCCGCCGGCCCCGCGCGAAAGCCCGAAGGTCCCCTGGTATTCCGAGGCGATCTCGCTGACGATGGAAAGGCCAAGGCCGGTGCCCGGCTTGCTTTCGTCGAGCCGCTTTCCCCGCTTCATCGCCTCGCGGATCTGGTCGGACTCAAGACCCGGACCGTCGTCCTCCACCTCGATCACGATCCAGCTCTTGCGCCCGTCGTCGTTGCCGCGCATGTCGGCCGGTGCCGGGGTGACGCGGACGGCGACCGCCGTGCGGGCATAGCGCGCCGCATTCTCGAGGAGATTGCCGACCGTCTCCTCGACGTCCTGCTGCTCCATCGCCAGGACGAGGCCGGGCGGATCGACCGCCAGCGGAAACTGGATCTCGGCATTCAGCCGCCGCATCACGCGCACCAGCCGTTCGAGCACCGGAAGCGCCTCCGTGCGGGCCAGCACCGATTCGCGCTGGGCGGCGATGCGGGCGCGGTTGAGGTAGGATTGCACCTGTCCCTGCATGGCCTCGGCCTGCGTCTTCACGAGGTCGCCTTGCGGCGCGGCGAGGAGGCGCGATTCGTTGAGCAGCACGGCGATCGGCGTCTTCAGCGAATGGGCAAGGTTGCCGACCTGCATGCGGGCGCGCTCGACGATGCGCCGGTTGCTGTCGATCAGCGCGTTCACCTCGCTCGCCAAAGGCAGGATTTCTCTCGGGAAATCGCCGTCGAGTTGCTCGCTCTCGCCGGCCCGGATCTTTTCCAGCGCCTTGCGGGCGCGGTCGAGCGGTTTTAGGCCGATGAGGATTGCCGCCGCGTTGAGGAGAAGGCTGCCGACGCCGAAGCCGGCGAGCGCCAGATAGAGGCTGCCGGAGAAATCGTTGATGTCCTCTTCCAGCACGTCGCGGTTGCCGACGACGCGGAAGCGCGCCGTGCGCCCCTCGTCGTCGAGCACCACTTCCGTCTCGCCCACCTCCACCTCGTTCCCGAAGGAATCGACCGTGGTGTAGAAGCGCTCGTAGCGCGTGTCGAAGGGGATGCTGTCGGTATCGGGAATCGGGATGCTGCCGGTGCCGAGCGAGGAGGAGGTCAGCGCCTCGCCCTCCAGCGCCCCGCCGATCGGCTCGACGATCCAGTACCAGCCGGATTGCGGCTGGAAGAAGCGCAGGTCCCCGAGCTGCGGCGTGCCGGCAAGCCGGGTGTTCTCGCCCGCCGAGACCGAGTTGATGACGTTGTAGAGCTGGGCGCGCAGGAGATCGCGGAAACTTTTCTCCGCGCTCTGCCTGTAAAGCGTGGAGATGACCACGGCGATGACGACGAGCGCCACCGCGGCCCAGAGGGAGGCGAGGAAGAGGACGCGGAAGGTGAGCGAGCGGGAGCGCCTGGCGTTATTTGCCATTGGCGGGGGCTTGCATCCGGTAGCCGAGGCCGCGCACGGTCTCGATCAGGTCGACGCCGATCTTCTTGCGCAGGCGCCCGACGAACACTTCGATCGTGTTGGAATCGCGGTCGAAATCCTGGTCGTACATGTGTTCGACCAGCTCGGTGCGCGAGACGACCTCGCCCATATGATGCATGAGATAGGAGAGCAGTCGATATTCGTGCGAGGTGAGCTTGAGCGTCTCGCCGTTGACGGTCGCCTTGGAGCCCTTGGTGTCGAGCCGGACGGGGCCGCAGACGATGTCGGGGCTGGCATGGCCGGCCGCGCGGCGGATGAGGGCGCGGATGCGCGCCAGCACCTCCTCGACATGGAAGGGCTTTGCCACATAGTCGTCGGCGCCGGCATCGATGCCGGCGACCTTGTCGCTCCAGCGGTCGCGGGCAGTCAGCAGCAGGACCGGCATCGCCTTGCCGTCGGCGCGCCATTTCTCGAGGACGGTAATGCCGTCCATCTCCGGCAGGCCGATATCGAGGATGATGGCGTCATAGGGCTCGGTGTCGCCGAGATAGTGGCCTTCCTCGCCGTCGAAGGCCTGGTCCACCACGTAGCCCGCCTCCTTCAGCGCCTCGCTGAGCTGCCGGCTCAGATTGACGTCGTCCTCGACCACCAGAATGCGCATCGCGTCGTCCCCGTCTCCACTCCATCGCCGGGCAAGATAGCCCGGCGGCCCTTACATCGGCACGCGCACCGTCACCTTGCGCGGGCGGGCATTGCCATTGCCGGGCACCAGCACGGTCACCACGCAGCTATTGCCATCCGGCTTGGCGGACAGAAGCTCGCCACCGGTCTGGGCCACCACCTGCGCGGCCGCGCTGCTGCAATCGCCGCCCACCGCGACGACATCCCGCCGCGCGCCCGTTTCGACGGGCGCCGGGAGCATCAGGCTGGCCGCAAGCGCGGATATGAGAAGTGGCGAGGCCATGAACATACTTTCAGATGCGGATCAGTGTGATGCAAGCAATAAACGATCCACGCTGAATGGCAAATGAATGCAGGCCGGGGTCGGAAATGCCGCCTAGCGCACGCGCCGGCTCGCCGAAATCCGGCCGATCAGCGCCACGAGGCCGCCGACCACGCCCACCGCCGCGACGAGAAGATCGGCTAGCTCGGCCTCGTCGCCGGCCGTCACTTCGACCCCGGCGGCATGGGCAAGCGAGGCGAGAATCGCGACAAGCGCGCCCCAGACGGTGCGCGACCGGTACCAGGCTTTCACGTCGTTCATGGCTTTTCCTTTCCTAGAGGATGAGTGTCGCCTCGGCCGGCAGGCCGAGCGGCACCGCGCGGCCGAGCTGGCGCACGCGGATAGAGAGCGAGCCTTGCGGCGCGCCGAAATCGGCCAGCTCGTCGGCGGCCGGATAGGTGTAGGCGGGGACCGGGGTCTCGACGCTGCGCAGCACCGTTCCGCCCGCAAGGATATCGAGGCGATAGGTTTCCGCCGGCTCGTCGAGCGGGATTTCGGCGGCGAGCCAACTATCCGAATCGATCCGCCCGCGCCGTATCCACGAGAAGCGCGCCACGCCGTCGAGCCCGCGCCGGCCGCGAAGGTGCACGGGCGAGAGCGGCGTCAAGGCCCGCTGCCCGCCGGCAAAGGCGAACGGTCCCACCTGCCCTTCGGAAACGCCGACAGCATCGACGATCCAGTTGGAAAGCCGCCCGATCTCCTCCACGTCGAGGCCGAGCGGGCGCACGGCATCGTCGAGCACCACGACCTGCGCCCCTTCGGCATGGCCGGACACCATGGCGTCCTCCGTGCCGCAAAGCGCGCGCAACAGCCCCGTCAGCCGCCAGCGCCCCGGCGCGATCTCGCTCGCCGTGCGGAAGGCGACGATCTCCCACGCGCCGTTTGCGCCCTCAACGGCAAGGCGGTTGCCGCCGTTCAGCACGCTCACCGTATCCACGGAGGAGAGCCCGCCCGTGGGCAGGTCGAGAAGGATCGCCCGGTCCGGGTCGAAGCGCCCGACGACGCCCGCCGCCAGCGGCTCGGCCAGTTCACCGATCCGCGCCGGCCGGTCGAGGCGGACGCGGATGCGGTAGCCCTCGCTGGTTTCCGAGCTGGAGACGACCATGGAGCGCCACGGCCGCGCATAAGCGGCGATCGAGGCGAAATCCTGCGCCTCGCCCGAGCCGAGGACCGGCAGGTCGAGAAAGGCGATGACCGGCGAGAAGGCATCCGCTGGTCCCGCCCCGTTGACCGGCTTGCTGCCGCCGCCGACCACCAGAGGCGCGGCGCTCTCGCCCGCCGCCAGTCCCCGCGCCTCCACCTCGCGCACGAGGCCGTCGGTGATGCCGGTGATGAGGAAGCGCCCGGAAGGCCCCTCGGCGAGCCGCACCACATCGCCGGGCGTGAAGCCGAGCGCCGTCGGCGGCAGGCGGAAGGTGACGCGGCGCTGGCCGGAGCGATGGTCGCGCAGCGCGGTCTCGACGCTCGTCGTCGCCGCACCCGCATGCAGCACGGCCGGCAGCGAGATGCGCAGCACCCGGTCCGTGTCGCCCGCCATGCGCCGGGAGCGCGTGGTGACGCGCGGATGGGCGCTCGTCTCGTCGAAATGGTCGAGGATCGCCTCGCCGGCCAGATCGCTGATATGGCCGCGCGTCTCCTCGAAAAGCGCCTCGTCCGGCCGTTCGGCGAGCACGTCGAGCCGGGTCGCCGGCAGGGCGGATTTCAGCCGCGAGCGGAAGGTGAGCCTACCGTTCGCCTCCAGCGCGTCGATCTGGAAGGCCTCCATCAGCGGCTCGATCAGCCCGCGCGCCGAGGCCTGCTCGCCCTGCACGAGGCCCGGCAGGTCGCCCACCACGCCCGAAACGTCGAAATCGGCAAAGCCGTTGTCGGTCAGGATGGCGGCGATGACGTCGGCGACGGTGCCCGCGCCGAGCCGGCCGTTCAGCCAGTGCCCGCGCTGCCAGTTGATGCCGTCCGCCCAGAGCGCGGTGTTTTCCGGGAAGGCCGGATAGGGCCGCGCATCCCAGGTCCACAGGAACATGCGGCCGGGATCGACCATGCCCGCCTCCGGCCCCGCGCCCTGCCACCAGTCGTGATGGGCGTCGAGGAAGCGGCGCTGCATGGAATCGCTGCGCGCCCCGCCCGAATGGTGCGGCAGCGTGTTCTCGATGCTCTTCGGGTCGAGGAAGGTCTGCGGCTGGTTGGCGCCCTTGTCGATGGCCGGGCAGCCGAGCTCGGTGAACCAGACGGGCTTGCCGCGCGGCACCCAGGCGGTCGGCGTCGGCAGTTCCGCCCCGCCCGGCCCGCGCTCGTAATGCAGGTTCGCCCACCAGCCCGCGATATCCTTGTAGCGGAAGGTCCAGGGCTTTCCCGCCGCCCCGTCGCTGATCGGCCGGCGGATGCGCGCCTTGCGGTCGGCATCGTCCGCATAATACCAGTCGAAGCCCTCGCCTCCGGCGATCATGCCGGCCATGCCCGCCATGTCCTCGCCGTGGCGGAAACCGTCCGGGTTGCCGGCGAGCGTGTCGCCGTCCTGCCAGTCGGCAAGCGGCATGTAGTTGTCGATGCCCACGGCGTCGATGGCCGGATGCGCCCAGAGCGCGTCGAGATGATAGTGCACCTCGCCGCTGCCGTCGGCCGGCTGGTAGCCGAAATATTCGCTCCAGTCCGCCGCATAGGTGATCTTCGTGCCGGCGCGCAGGATCGTGCGCACGTCGCCCGCAAGGGTGCAGAGCCCCTCGACGAAGGGAAAGCGCCCTTCTACATCGCGCAGGCACGTGAGGCCGCGCATCTCCGTGCCGATGAGGAAGCCGTCGACGCCGCCCGCCGCTTCCGCCAGCAGCGCATGATGCAGGATCATCCGCCGGAAGCCCTGGTCGCCCGAGGGCGCGACGATGGTCTCGCCAGAAACGGAAAAATGCGCCCGCTGCGCATTGCCGAGGAAGGCGGCGACCTGCGTGCGCGCCGCGCCCGTGCGGTCGGCCGAGGGCGGATGGCAGGTGATGCGTCCGCGCCAGGGATAGGCCGCCTGCCCGGTTCCGCCATAGGGGTCCGGCAGGGCGTTGCCTTCCGGTATGTCCATCATCAGGAAGGGATAGAGATAGACCTCCAGCCCGCGCGCCTTGAGGTCGCGGATCGCCGCGATGACGCTCGCATCCGAGGGCGTGCCACCATAGGCCGCCGCCCCGCCGTTGCGGCTGACGAGATAGGCGCCCGCGCGCGAAACGCCCGCGACGCGCCAGGCCCGCGTCTCCGTGCCGCGCGTGCGCACCTCGACGCCCGGCACCATCTTGCACTGGCCCGCCCGAAGGTCCGTGCCGAACCAGGAGACGACGAGCGCGACACGTTCGAGGTTCGGGCAGAGGCTCTGCAGGTCGTTCATCGCGGCGTGCCAGTCGGTCGCGGCGAGCACCATGTTGCGGTTGAGGTGGCGGGCCGAGCCGGCGGCGAAGCGTTCGGTGACAAGCTGCGGGTCGTAGCCGTGCTCCGTCGCGCCGGGGATGACCGTCACGGCGCGGATCTTCTTCTCCAGCGTGCCGACGGGCTTGACCACTTCGAAATGCAGGATGGGAATGCGGTTGCCGTAGACGTCGAGCGGAAAGCGCTC
The DNA here is from genome assembly GCF_055330205.1 of Shinella sp. R2-11. Classification (NCBI taxonomy): domain Bacteria; kingdom Pseudomonadati; phylum Pseudomonadota; class Alphaproteobacteria; order Hyphomicrobiales; family Rhizobiaceae; genus Shinella; species Shinella sp. R2-11. The sequence continues at coordinate 70,966 of NZ_JBVAPC010000006.1, forward strand.
CAGCACGACATAGGCAAGCCCGCGATAGGCTGGGGCATTCCCCGCCCCCTGCTTGGCCTCGATCAGCGGATCGGGCGGCTGGTCGGGCGTGCCGATATAAACGCGCACCGAGAGCGCCGAAAGGTCGACCTCGCGCCCGTCCGCCCAGATGCGGCGGATGGAGGCGATTGGCCCCTCGCAGATGCCGACCGCGAAATTGGCGAAGTAGCGGTAGGTCTGCGTGCGCGGGCCGCTCGCCTTGCCGCCCTGGCGCTGGACGATCACCTGCTCCTCGAAGCGCGTCGCCCAGATCAACGTGCCGCCGACGCGCGCCGTGCCGTAGACGCGGCTGATCGCCGTGCCCTCTTCGGCGCCCGGCACGCGCGCATCGGCAAGGCGCGGGCCGGAAAGGGTCCGCCCGCCGCCCATCAGCGAGCGGTCGACCACAGAGCCGGCCAGCGCCCCGACGGCCCGGCCGACGATGGCGCCGACGGGACCGAACACGCTGCCGAGCGCCGCGCCCGCGGCTTGCAGAAGAAGTGTCGCCATGGATCAGAAGGTCTCCGGAAAACGGAAGACGCCGGCGATGCGCCGGCGCCAGGCGGGAATGAGCGGCGATTCCAGCACCGCCGCCTGCTCGTAGGCATGGATGAAGCGATCCGCCGGCGTGGCGATGCCGGCATGCTTTGCCGCCATGCCGTCCTGCCAGCGGAAGACGAGGAGGTCGCCGGGGCGCAGGTCCGCCAGAGGCAGCGCCGCCCCGCAATGGCGCGCGGCCGCCTCCAGCAGCCGCTCCCTGCCCGTCCGCTCCGCCCAATCGGGCGCATAGGGCGCGGGCACTTCCGGCTCCGCGCCGTAAAGCTCGCGCCAGACGCCGCGGATCAGCCCGAGGCAATCGCAGCCGACGCCCTTCAGCGACCCCTGGTGCCGGTAGGGCGTGCCGATGAAGCCGCGCGCAACGGCGACGATCCGTTCCCGGAAGGCCTCAGTCATAGAGCGGGCTCCCGTCATGCACGGTCTCGCCGTCGGCATAGCCGTAGCTGAAATCGCTGCCGGGAATATGCGGGAAACCCTGGAAATTGAGGTCGTTGCCGAATTTCGCCTTGCAGGTGGAAAAGCGCTTGTCGCAGCCCGTCGTCACCTCCAGCGTGTCGCCGACGGCGATCTCCGCCGCCATCGGCAGCCACAGCGTCAGTTCGTCCGCGCCCTCCAGCCGGCGATGATCCTCGACATCGGCCGAAAGCCCCTTCGCCGCGCCGCTGATGAAGGACAGCACGCCGTAGCGGAAGAAGCGCTCCGCAAAACCGGAAAGCCCGCTCACCTCGACATGCATGTCGTCGCGCACCGCCGTCACCGTCGCCACCGCCCTGTAGGCCGCAAGGTCCATGCCGCAGCGCGCATCGCCGAACATGGCATCGCACTGGCGCGCATAGATGCGCCCGCGCATCTGGTCGAGCCGGTGCGTCAGCCGCCGAAGCTCCACGCGGAAAAGCCCGCCCTCGCGCCGCACCTCGCCGAGCTCGGCCGTCCTCAGCAGCAGCCGCTGCGACGGGTCCTGCCAGTTGACCGTGAAGACCTCCACCTTCGCGCCGTCATAGCGCCCCGCCGAAAGGTCCTCGGCGCGGATGGCGTCGGCGGAAAAGCCGCCCGAGACGTCGCCGCCCTCGGCCGAAAGCCCGTTGCCGTCCTCCGTCTCGCTCGCCTCGAAGCCGCTGGCGGCCAGATAGGCGAGCCCGTCGAAGGAAAAGTCGCGGTCGTGGTCGGTGAAGCCCATCACCACGCCGTCGCGCCGGGTGACGCGCCAGGCGTTGCAGAGCGTCGTCGCCTCGCCGTCGAGATGGGCCTGGAGCCCTGCCGGTATCTCCCTCATGGCTTGATCTCCACAAGCGGGATGGAGGGAATGCGCCCCGCGTCGAACTGCCCGAGGTCGATGTCGATCCGGTCGGTGTCGAAGCGCACCGGCACGTCGAATTCGAAGCCCGCCCGCACCGTGCCCGACAGCGGCACCTTGCCCGGCTTGAAAGTGATCGTCCCGGCCGTGTAGTCCACCGTATAATCCGCCACCGGCACCGGACTGCCCGCCACCGCGACCGTCACAGTGCCGGTCGCCGGCTTGTCGATCCGGCGCACCGTCTCGCCGCCCGCATCCGCATAGCGCTTGACGAGCTCAAACGTCGCCGTCGTCCCGTCCGCGGTGCCGAGGAACTGGTCCATGGCGCTGACGGCCGCGCCCGGCTCGCAGGACTTGTGGTCCACCGGATCGCGGAAGCGGAACCCGTAGAACTGCCCCGCTCGCGCCTCGAAGAAGGCGAGAACGGCGTAAAGGTCATCGACCGAGCGCACGCCCGAGCCCGCATCGTAACGCCGCCGCGCATCCTGCCAGCGGCGGTTGCGGTTCTCCCGCCCGTTGGAAAGGCTGACGATATCCGTCCGCCGTACCGGCCCGCCGCTGGTGCCGAGCGCCACCCGCAGCGGAAACCGCACCTCATGAAATCCTGCCATGTGGATATCTCCGAAAGTCCCGTCTGCCTGCCGGCATTTGCCCCACAAGGGGGGAGAAGGAGGAGGCTGGCTCACCGTTCAAAATGAAATGCAGAGGGTGCGGCCCGTTAAGTCCCTCCCCCTTGTGGGGAGGGATTTAGGGAGGGGTCTTCCCGTGTAGCGCCCCTGCTGCGCGGGGCCGCCCCCTCTGCCTGCCGGCATCTCCCCCACAAGGGGGGAGAAAGCGTGAGGCTTGCTCACCACTCAAAATAGAATGCTAAGGGAGCGGCACGGTAAGCCCCTCCCCCTTGTGGGGAGGGGTTGGGGAGGGGTCTTCCCCACTCACAAACTCCGCTGCCCCCGCCCCACCGCGCGGGTCAGCATGGCGGCGATCTGTCCCTCGGACTTGCGGAAGCTCGCCGCGTCCGGCGTCGTGACGTTGAAGACGATGCGCGACCCGCCGCCACCGCCATCCGCCGCAACGCCCAGCGCCCCGTCCGGCCCGCGCCGGAGCGGCAGGATCGCTTCCGCCCCCGCCTCGCCCATCAGCCCGAGCCCGCCGCCGCTGCCGAAATAGGTCGGCGAGGACACGACGCCCCCCTTGGCGAACGGCGTGACGCCGCCGAGCAAACTGGAAATGCCGGAGCTCAGCAGCCCTTCCAGCGGCTTCATGCCCACCGAAAGCGCGATATCGCTCATGCGCAGCGCCAGCCCGCGCAGCACGCTTTCCAGCCCCTTGCCGTCCACCACCGCACCCTTCAGCGCATTGGTGAGCGCGAAGCCGAAGGAGCGCGAGCGCGCCTCCAGGTCGTCGAAGACGCTCGAAAGGGCCTCCGCCTCCGCCCGCGTGGCGGAAAGCGGGGTGTCGTTCCTGTCGGCCATGGTTCACTCCTTCTTGTCGGGAAAGGCCCGCATCAGCGCCGCAAGCCCTGCCCGGCCGGGCGTGCCCGCCGAGGGCCGCAGCAGGCCGAGCGCGAAGCCGAGTTCGCGCGGCGTCATCGCCCAGAAATCCCTTGCGGGAAGCCGCATCCGGCAGAGCCCGGCATGAAGCACCGCCTCCCAGGGGAAGGCTGGCGTCTCGCCGCTCAGGCCGGATGCGGCGGCGGAGGGTTTTGCCCCGCCCCGCCGCCGCCGAACGTCGCCTGCAACAATTCGGCGGCGATGCGGGCGAAACCCGCCAGCCCTTCCGCCACCGCCATCGCCGCCACGTCCTCGTCGCTGAAGAGGTTGCCGCCGCCGCGAAGGCCGGCGCCGATGATGCGAATGAGGTCCTCCGCCTTCAACCGGCCACTGGAAAATCGCTCGGCCAGCCCCGTCAGGCTGTCGACGGCGAAGGCCGTCTCCAGCTCCGCCAGCGCGCCGAGCGTGAGGCACAGCACGCGCGTCTCGCCGTCGAGGCAGGCCTCGATCTCGCCGCGATGCCGGTTCGCCCGCGCGCCCATCAGAGCGCCCCGAAGGTTAGCGCACCGGCCGATTCCAGCGCGATCTCGAACAGCACCTCGCCGTCATGCGCGCCGGAATATTCGAGCGATGCGATCTGGAACGGCCCCGCGACCGTGCCGAAATCCGGAATGACGATCTGCCAGCCGGCAATGGTGCCGGCGAAGAACAGCGAACGCACCAGCGCATCGGACGCCTGGTCCTTGAAAATGCCGCTGCCGGAAAGCGCCGCGCGCTGCACGCCCGCCCCGCCGAGCAGTTCGCGCCAGCGCCCCGCCGATTCCGCATCCGTCACGTCGACGAGCGCGGCGTTGAAGGACAAGCGCTTCGAGCGCAGCCCCGCGACCGTCGCAAAGCCCGCCCCGTCATCGATCTTGAGCAGGAGGTCCCGCCCCTTCTGTGCCACCATGGCTAGGTCCTTTCCGTGAAAGAAATGTCAGGCATCCGGCTCCGTCACCGCGCGGAAGCGCATTTCCGCGCGGTGGAAGCGGGACTTGCCGTCACGCCGCAGGCGCGTGTCGAGATGGAAGAGCAGCACGAGGTGATGGCCGGCCAGAACCAGTGGCGCGTCGTGCAGCGCCGCGCGGACGGCGGCCGCGATCGCCTGCGCCTGCCGATGCCCCGCCGCCTCCGACCAGGCCTCCAGCGTCACGACATGGTCCTCGCCCGCCTCCGTGGCGGTCGAATGGTCCGTGCTGTCGATACCGGCGATCACCAGCAGCGGCGCGGCCGGTTCGGCAAGCCGCCTGTCGGTGATGCCCGCCGCGCCAACCAGCGACACCAGCGCCGCATCGCCCGAGAGACGGGCGAAAATGGCCTTCTGCAGGACGGAAGCCGCGCTCATGGCTTGATCTCCTCGCAGTCGCAGAGCGTGTAGCGCCCCGTCTCGTCCGGGTCGCGGAAGGCGCGGATGGCGAAAAGCCGCGCGCCCTTGCGCAGCCGCATGCCGCCGGCAAGGTCATCGCACCGGCGCAGCCGGATGCGGTGCGTCACCGTCACGGGCAGCGCTCCCGCCGCCTCGGTGGATTTCGCCCCCACCGGTTCGATGGCTGCCCAGAGCGCCGCAACAGTGGCAAAGCCCACCGTCACGCCGCCCTGCCCATCCGGCACTTCCTCCGGCCGCTCCAGCACGAGGCGGGCATTCAGCCGGCCGGGATCGATGAGCGCACCCATCACAGCCTCCGCAGACGCCAGGGCGCGACGAGCCGGTCGTAGCCCTCGGGCACCGCCCCCGGCTGGTCCTCGACGGCGAGCACGCCGCGCAGTTCGAACATCACGGCGACATGCAGCAGCAGCGCCCGCTTCAGCGTATCCGGCACCTCCGCGCCGCTCTCGCCGAAGCCGGCGGTGAAATCGATCTCGATGCCGTTCATCGCCCGCGCCGTCGCCGGACGTTCGGGCAGGATGAGCCGGGCCGGCCGCGCCGCGCCGTCGAGGACATAGCCGGCGGTACTCACGTCGACCGGCGCACCGAAATCGTCGTAGACCGTCAGCATTTCAATGGCTTGCACCGGCCCGCTGGCAATCTGAATCACCCTGCCCTCCGGCCAGTCGTCGAGATAGAGGCGCAGCAGCCGCACGATCAGGCAAAGCCCCGTCTCGGCCTCCATATATTGGCGCGCCGTGCGGACCAGCGCCGCCAGAAGCGCATCCTCGTCGTCCGTGTCGAGGCGCAGATGCGCCTTCACCTCGGCGAGCGTGACCGGCTCCACGGCCGGCGGCATGAGTTCGGCAATGGTCATGGCAATCCTGTCTGATGGAGGAAATGCGGGCGCGGCCGGGAGGAAAACCGCGCCCGCGGCACCGGCGGCAGGGAACGCCCGCCGGGGCGAGAGAAAAAGAAACAGAAGAAAGTCCCCCTCTGCCTGCCGGCATCTCCCCCACAAGGGGGGAGAAAGATGGAGGCTTGCTCACCGTTCGAAATGGAATACCAAGGGTGCTGCACGTTAAGTCCCTCCCCCTTGTGGGGAGGGATTTAGGGAGGGGTCTTCCCGTGTAACGCCCCTGCTTCGCGGGGCCACCCCCTCTGCCTGCCGGCATCTCCCCCACAAGGGGGGAGAAAGGGGAGGCTTGCTCATCGTTCGAAATGGAATGCAGAGTGCGTGGCACGGTAAGCCCCTCCCCCTTGTGGGGAGGGGTTGGGGAGGGGTCTTGCCCTCAGCTCGCCGCGAACTTCACCAGCTTGATCGCCTCGAAATTCTGCACCCCGCCGCCGACGCGCTTGGTGGTGTAGAACAGCACATAGGGCTTGGCCGAATAGGGATCGCGCAGTACGCGAACGCCCGTGCGGTCGACGACGAGGTAGCCGGCGCGGAAATCGCCGAAGGCGATGGAGACGCTGTCGGCCGCCACGTCCGGCATGTCCTCGGCCTCGGCGATGGCGAAGCCCATCAGCGAGGCCGCTTGGCCGGGCGTTGCCGGCGGGCGCCAGAGGTAGTTGCCGTCCGCATCCTTGAACTTGCGGATGGTGCTCTGCGTCTTGCGGTTCATGACGAAGCTGGCGCTCTGCCGGTGCCCCGCCTTCAGCGCATAGATCGTGTCGATCAGCGTGTCGGACGGCCCGTTCGCCTTGAAGGCACCGGCCGCGCCCGTGGCGATATAGCCGATATTGCCCCAGCTCCAGCCGCTGTCGGCGACATTGGTATAGCTGAGGAACCCCTTCGGCTTGTTGGTGCCGTCGCCGGAGACGAAGGCCGTGCCCTCCTGCTCGCCGAAGACGATGTCGACCTCCGAGGCGATCCAGCTTTCGACATCCACCGCCGCATCGTCGAGCAGCGCCGCCGTCGCCGCCGGCATGGCGTAAAGCTCCATGGTCGGGAAGGATAGCTCGGCAAGCTGTGCGGCATTGGTCTGCGGCCGCGAGGCCGTCTCCGCTACCCAGCCGCAGGCCATGCCGGAGGTCGCGAAGGGCTTCTTCAGCACCGCGCCGGAGACCTGCCGCACCGTCGCCAGCGCCCGGATCGGCGAAGCGGCGGAAAGCCTCCGGCCGATCTCCGTATCGGTTTCCGGCGGCACGAGATAGCCGCCGTCCGCCGCCGAGCCGACCGACATGGCCTTGCCCTCCAGTGCCCGAAGCGCGCTTTCGTCGCCCCGGCGCATATAGGCGGAGAAGGCCGCCTTGTGCTCGGCCGCCTCGGGCGAGCCCTCGCCAGACCCGCCGAGCGCCGGGCGAGCCTTCTTGAGCGCGAGCCCGTCGAGCACGCGCTTGTGCTCGTCCATGGCGCGGTTGATGCGGTCCACCTTGTCGCGCGTCACCACGTCGGCGGTCAGCTTCTGCTCGATCTCGCCGAGCCGGCGGTCGTTCGTCTCCTTGAAGGCCTCGAAGGCCTCCATGAAGTCGTCGAAGGCGGCGGTCATCGTTTCCGGCACGGCCTTGATTTCCGGCGCGGTCTTCGTCGTCTGCGTCATGCCTGGTCTCTCCTGTTAGCGTTTTATCATCCGGGCCGCCCGGCGCATGGTGCGCACGAGCTCCGTTTCCCGGTCGCGGAACCACCGCGCATTCTTCACGTTCGACACCCGCGCCGAGGGCAGCATGGGAAAGGTGACGATCGATATCTCCCAGAGGTCCGCCTCCAGGATGCGGCGCACGCCGCTGCCCCGGTCGGTCCTGGAGCGCACCGTCTGGAAGCCGATGGACAGCCCGTCGAGCGCGCCCGATTTCATGAGCTGCAGCACCTCGCGCGCCCGGGCGACACCGGGCGACAGCACGCCCTCGACATAAAGCCCGCGCTCGTCCTCGCGGATGGTGCGCCAGCGGCCGATAGGCTCGGCCGGATCGTGCTGGAACAGCATGCGCACGCCCGAGGCGCCGCGCTTTCGCAACGACTGCACGAAGGCGCCGGGCGCAATCGCATCCTTGCCGAGGTCCACCTCCCCGAAGAGGCTGGCATAGCCGGAAAACACCCCATCGCCGGAAACGCCCGCAAGCGTCAGATCGGCATATTTCTTCGTCCGCCAGACCGGCAGGTCGTCGGTTGTCATTGGTCTCTCCTGGAAGGAATTAGGGGTTAGGCAGTCGGCAGTAGGGTTCCCGACAAAGCCGCCCCCCTACTGCCTATTGCCTATTGGCTACTGCCTCATTCGCTCCGCCAGCCGCGCCAGCACGCCGAGCCCCCACCAGGCCGAAAGGCTGGCGGCCGCCGAGCCGGTCAGCAGCACCTCCGCCGGCCCGAGATAGCCCGCGATGCCGAGCCGGACCGCGATCCACAGCCCCGCCGGCCCGCCGAAGACGAGCCCGCAGGCAAGCCCGGTCAGGAAGCGGCACCCCGCCTCGCGGCGGCTTCTCGGCAGGAGATAGATGAGCGAGACGGCCGCGCCCGCGGACGCGCCTATGAGCCGGGCCGTCCACAGCCCGCCGTCGTTTCCGATGTCAGCCATTGTTAAGCCTCTCAGATTATTATGGAAATCCAGAAGGTTCGGCCAAAGGCGGCCGCAATCGCCGACGCGAAGGGGCCGGCGAGGATGATCCTTCGAGTCTTTTGAAGACCTTGCGGTGTTTTGCTCGAAATCCGATTCAACGCCTTCAGAGGTTGAATCCGGAGATCGGCAAAGCGATTTACGCTTCCCGTTTATACGTCTGATTTCGCACGAGAATCGTCGCTGCCCCTCACCCTAACCCTCTCCCCGCAAGCGGGGAGAGGGGACGTGCCCTACGCAACGTTGAAGAATGGGGAAACCGGCGCGGCATATCCCCTTCTCCTCGCAGCCAAGGAGAAGGTGGCCGGCAGGCCGGATGAGGGGCGAACGCTCCCCTCAATACCCCACCGCCCGCCGCTTCTCCTCGTCGGTCAAAAACCCCGCCGTGCCCACCCGCGCCCAGAGCTCGGAGCGCTCCGCCACGAGCCCGCTCACCTGATCGAGGTCCGGCACCAGTCGCAGCCCGTCCCCCTCCTCGGAAAACCACGCCGCGAAGGACGCCGCCGTGCGGCTGACGAGCGGCAGCACGGTCAGCCGCCAGAAGGCGCGGTTGGCCTCCTGGTAATTGGCATAGGTCGCATCGCCCGGAATGCCGATCAGCATGGGCGGCACGCCGAAGGCGAGCGCGATGTCGCGCGCCGCCCCGTTCTTCGCCTCCACGAAATCCATCTCGCGCGGCGAGAGCCCCATCGCCTTCCAGTCGAGCCCGCCTTCCAGCAGCATCGGCCGCCCGGCGCGCGCCGCGCCGGAATAGCCCTCCTCCAGCTCGCTCTTCAGCCGGTCGTACTGGTCGGGCGAAAGGTTGCCGCCCTCCTTCGGCTGGTAGACCAGCGCGCCGGAAGGCCGCGCCGAATTGTCGAGCAGCGCCTTGTTCCAGATCGCCGCCGCATTGGAGAGGTCGAGCGCCATGGAGGCCGCCTCCAGCGGGGCGAAGCCGAGCTGGTCGTCGAGCGGATGGAAGAGCCTCAGATGCAGGATCGCCTGCCCCTCGCCCGCAGCATGCCGGCGCACATGGTTGCCGGTGCGATACTCATAGGCCTCCGGCCAGCCGTCTCGCCCCTCGACGATGCGCATCCTGTCAGGCCGGAGCAGATGCAGCTCGCGCAGTTCCTCGCCCACCTGCACGCCCTCGACGAAGGCGTTGCCGGAGAGCAGGAGGTGCCCATAAAGCGTCTCGAAGAAATCCGTCCCCGCCATGCGCCCGTTCGGCCGGGAAAGCAGCGCCAGGCGAAAATCCTCCGGCCGCTCCGCCTCGCCCTGATAAGCGAGCCACGGCACCGAGGCCGCCGACTCGGCGATCATGCGCACCGCCCGGTGCGCCACCGGGTTCTTCATGAAGCCCTCGCGCGACAGCGAGGCATAGGACCGGCTCGACCAGTGCGCCCGGCCCTCCGCCGTCAGCGTGAAGAAGCCCGACGCCTTGGTTTCCGCCACCTGGCGGCGGCGCTTGAGGAAGGATGGCAGTTTCATGATGTCCTCGATCGTCTCGGTTCGTGATTGCCGGTATCTGCCCCCAAGCAGGGAGAAGGCGGGGAGCTTGCTCACCGTGCAAAATGGAATGCGGCGGGCAATGCCCCGGCTGCGCGGGGCCGCCCCCTCTGCCCGCCGGCATCTCCCCCACAAGGGGGAGAAGAAGGAGGCTTGCTCGTCGTTCGAAATGGAATGCAAAGGGTGCGGCAGGTTAAGTCCCTCCCCCTTGTGGGGAGGGATTTAGGGAGGGGTCTTGCCCTCCTCCCCGCCCAGCGCCGCCAAAAACGCCCGCCCGTACCCGGCAACCCGTTCCGCCCGGTCCAGCCCGTTGACGATCCGCCGCGCGCCCACCCAGTCCGAACCGCTGCCGGGAAAATGATCCGCCAGCCGCCGCCCCGTGAAAGCGCCCTGCAGCATGCCCGCAAACAGGATTTCCACCGACACCGCCAGCTCCATCGCCCGCCCCGGCCGCGCGACGAGGTCGACTCCCGTCAGCGCCGAAAGCCGCTCGTAGTTGCGCCGGTGGGTGATCTGCACCAGCCCGCGCCCGAGCCAGCTCTTGCCGTCCGCGTCCCGCCGCCAATAGGGCGCGGAGACCTGCGGCAGCCGCCCCTCGGAAAAGGCCCGGTCGAGATGCGCGATGGCCGCCGCGTCGCTCGCGGCGAAGGTCTCGCGCACCGGCTGCATGCGCCCGCCCGTCTCGTGATGGGCCGTCGCCAGCATATAGGCGAGGAAGCGGCGGTCGTCCGTCTCGCCGCCCCGCTCGAAGCGGTCGAGGAGCGCCGTCATGCCGCCCACCTGCCCGCGCGCCAGGCGCCCGCCGTAGAGCGTCCCGCGCAGGGCATCGAAGAAGACCTTGCGGTCGATATCCATCGTCAGATCCCTCGTACCCGCGGTTCGCCCAGCCGGTCGATCACCAGCGCCGTCAGCGCCCAGACGAGCGCGTCGAGCCGGTCCGGCGAGCGGCCGGCGGAAAGTCCGTCCGGGCCGAAATCGCACATCTGGTCCTCCAGCTCGGCGAAGGCGCCGGCATGGGCGACGCGCCCCTGCTCGTAGAGCGCCGCCACCGGCTCGGCGCGCAGGAATTTCCCGCGCGTCGCCCGCACCGTCGCAACCGGCAGGTTGGCGTCGACGCTCTTCAGCATCGCCGTCACCATGTCGCCGCCCTGGTTCACCTCGGCCACCACCCGGTCGGCGTCGAAACGCCGAAAGGCGCGCACCACCGCACCCGCCCAGCCCGCCGGGCTCGCGCCCGTCACCGATCCATCCGCCAGCACCACCGCGCGTCCGCTGCCATCCAGTCCCGCGACGACGATGCCGCAGACCGAAGCCGCGGACGCCGTCGCCGGCGGATCGACCGCCACGACGATGCGCGACAGCGGCCCCGGCTGGCGCAGGCGGATCGCCTCCAGCCGCGCCCTCGTCCACAGCGCGTCCTCGCGGTCGGCGATCAGCTCGCCGTCGAGCTCCTGCCGCCCGAGCCGCGTGCCGCCGTAGCGGTCGGCCATGGCGGAAAGGAAGCCCGGCGAAAGGTTCTTCGCATTGTCGGCGGTCGCGATGCGCCGCACCGCCGTCGCCGGATCGGCGGCGAGCGCCCGCAGCAGCGGCACCGGGCGTGGCGTCGTCGTCACCAGCACGCGCGGATCGTCGCCGAGGCGCAGGCCGAATTGCAGCATGTCCCAGGTCTCCTGCGCGTGCTTCCACTTGCCGAGCTCGTCGCACCAGCCGAAATGGAACTGCGGCCCGCGCAGGCTTTCCGGATCCTCCGACGAGAAGATCTGCCCGATGGACCCGTTCGGCCAGACGAGCCGGCGGCGCGAGGCCTCGAAGTCCGGCCGCAAGCGCCGCGCGATGCGGCAGATGCCCGACACGCCGTCGATCATCACCTCGCGCGCGTCGCCCAGCGTCTCGGCCACCAGCGCGATGCGGCTTTCCGGCCGCGCCAGCGCCAGCGCATGCACCCATTCGACGCCCGCCCGCGTCTTGCCCGAGCCGCGCCCGCCCATCAGCAGCCAGACCCGCCAGTCGCCCGGCGGGGGTGTCTGTGCGGTGCGGCAGGTGAAGTGCCAGCCGCGGAGCTGGTGGAGGGAGTGGGGGACAAGCTGTTCGTTTGAAGACGAAGGCACATCGGGCGAGCCCCTCATCCCGCTGCCGCGACCTTCTCCCCGCGAGCGGGGAGAAGGGAGGGATGCTGGGGTTTGCGCTCCATCAGACGCGATTTCGTAGGAGGGCGCGTCGAGCGAGCCCCTCGTCCCCCTGCCGGGACCTTCTCCCCGCAGGCGGGAAGAAGGGTGGGATGCCAGGGTTTCCTTCCCATCGGTCGTTGCCGGAGGATGAGGCATGTCCCCGATCCCCTTCTCCCCGCTTGCGGGGAGAAGGTCCCGGCAGGGGGATGAGGGGCAGTCTTCACCGACCGCACCTCGCCGCCCTAGCCCCGCCTCCAGCGCATCGCCCGCTTCCGCCAGTGCCGCCCGTCGTTCCTCGATCATCCTCAAGCCCGCGGCCGCCGCCTTCACAGTCCTGTCCAATTTCTTGCGCGCCGCCCGGCAGGCCAGCCGCTCCCTACGGCCCGCCTTCCATGGCCGCGGCAGCATCGCCGCCAGCCCCGGCTTCCCGCATCCATTCCTCTTTCGCGGCATGCATCCGCTCCTTCACGCGCTCTTCCACCAGCCGGTCGAATTCCGCCATCAGCGCCGCCTCGTCGTCCTCTCCGCCGGCTTCCGCCTCGGTGCGACCGGCGATCAGCGTGCGCTGCAGGCTGTCGATCTTCTCCAATGTGCGCACGATCAGCGAGACGGCCTCGATAGCCGCCTTGGCGTCGGTCTGGGCCAGCTTGCGCGCGGCCTCGTCGCCGGCATCGTCCGCATCGCGCTCGGCCAGCACCTTCTGGCTCTGGAAGCGCTGGAAGCGCTCGCGCAGCTCCTTGGTCATTTCGAGAAGCATGGCCTGCATGTCGAGGAAGGCATCGCCCGGCGCTTCCGACTTGGTGTCCAGCACCGGCGCCGCGCCGCTCTCGAAGCCCGCGCCCTTTGCCGAAAGCCCGTCATAGACCGCCCATTCCGGCAGGATGCCGTAGAGGTCGAGTTCGATCGTCATATCCGTTTCCATCGCAAGGCCCGAAAATGAAAAGGCGCCCGGTCCGAAAGGAACGAGCGCCTGCCAAAATCTCATCCGGGCACCCCCGCCTCTCTCCGAAAGCGGACATGCCTCATCACCAGGGTTTCTGTACAATTCCAGAAGCGCGACGCGCCGTGGCGGAACTGCCCTGGCCGGCCGCGGGCGGCCATCGCCGAACCTTCAGCCTCCGGAAAGCCCGGCGAACCCGCCGCCCGCACCTTTCCGACCATGACATAACCCTAGCAAACGACCGTGACGCCGTCAAGGACTATTTTCCTATTTTGGCCGAAAACTTTTCCAAGGGGCCGTTCGGTGCTATCCTTCGGCCATGATATCCGACGACCTCATCACGATGGCGCTCGGCATGCCGGGAGCGCGGGAAAGCGCCCATTTCGGGAAGCGGGACTTCCGGGTGGGCGAGAAGGTGTTCATGACCCTGCCCGAGCCCGGCCGCGCGGTCCTGAAGTTCACGCGGGACCAGCAATCGCTGGTGCTGGAGACCGATCCCGGCCTCTGCGCGCCGGTGCCCGGCGGCTGGGGACAGAAGGGCTGGACCTCGCTCTATTTCGACGATGCGGACGGCGAGCGGGTGCGCGCGCTGATCGGCACCGCCTGGCGCAATGTCGCGCCGAAGAAGCTCGCCGCCGCCAGCCTTCACTAGGCAAAAGTGCGCGGCGGCTTGCGTCCGCAATTGCGTGGAAACAAGGAGATGGAGCGACTTTCGCGATCCGGAGAAAAGCGAAAACGCTCTTGGGGCGCTACTTGCCCTCGCCCACTTCCAGCGGCCACGTCACGAGGTAATCCTCGTAGTCGTCGATATCGAGGCCCTCCTCGCTGACGGTGCGCCCGCGCGCGGAGATGCCGGCCTGGTGTACGGTGTCGGGATCGCCCGAGACGAGCGGGTGCCACCAGTAGAGGTCGTGGCCGTCACGGACGAGGCGGTAGCCGCAGGTCGGCGGCAGCCAGGAAATTTCGGCGACGCTCTCCACCGTCAGGCGGATACAGTCGGGCACGGTTGCCTGCCGGTTCTCGTAGTCCGAGCAGCGACAGCTTTCCCCGTCGAGCAGCACGCAGCGGATGGAGGTCCAGGCGATCTCGCCGGTGTCCCAGTCCTCCAGCTTGTTGAGGCAACAGAGCCCGCAGCCGTCGCACAGGCTCTCCCACTCCGCGTCGTTCATCTCGGCAAGCGTCTTGGTCTTCCAGAACGGCAGGTCGCCGGGCTTTTGCGCAGTATTGGTCGTCATGCCCGACCCCTGAACCCCTTGCGGCCAAAGGTCAAGGCCCTTGCCCCCGCGCCCTTCCCCGCAAAATCCGTTCTGTTGTCTTCAAAAGGCTGATATCGTGGCCGAATAAACCGCTGGTGACAGGACGTTAACCAGACCCGGGCAGGCTGCGGGCCGTCCCGTCACCCATCCCGTCACAAGGTATGCGATCGTGGAAGACGACAGCCAGAAGCCCGAAAAACCCCGCCGCCGCAAGCGGCATATCTTCCTGCGCATCGATTCCTGGATCGACTCCACGGTCTGGAACGCCGGCTTCCGCGCGGCGGAGATCTGGGAGGAGATCACCATCTTCTCCCGGCGCTTCCACGTCAAAGGCTGGAAGAAGGCCGCCTTCGAGGTCGCCGGCGAGGGCATGAACCTCGGCAGCGCCGGCTTCGTGCTGCTTCTGGCGCTGGCGCTGCCCGCCTTCGAGGAGACCAAGGGCGACTGGCGCAACCAGAGCGACTTCGCCGTCACCTTCCTCGACCGCTACGGCAACGAGATCGGCCATCGCGGCATCATCCACGAGGATTCCGTTCCCATCGACGAATTGCCGGACCACCTGATCAAGGCGGTGCTGGCGACGGAGGACCGCCGCTTCTTCACCCATTTCGGCATCGACTTCCTCGGCCTTGCCCGCGCCATGAACGAGAACGCGCGCGCCGGCGGCGTCGTGCAGGGCGGCTCCACGCTTACCCAGCAGCTCGCCAAGAACCTGTTCCTCTCCAACGAGCGCACCATCGAGCGCAAGATCAAGGAGGCGTTCCTGGCGCTGTGGCTGGAGGCGAACCTTTCCAAGAAGGAGATCCTGCGGCTCTATCTCGACCGCGCCTATATGGGCGGCGGCACCTTCGGGGTGGCGGCGGCGGCGCAGTTCTATTTCGGCAAGAACGTGACGGATGTGAACCTTGCCGAATCCGCCATGCTGGCCGGCCTCTTCAAGGCGCCCGCCCGCTATGCCCCGCATGTCAACCTGCCGGCGGCGCGCGCCCGCGCCAACGAGGTGCTGAGCAACCTCGTGCAGGGCGGCCTGATGACCGAGGGCCAGGTGATCGCCGCGCGGCGCAACCCGGCGAGCGTCATCGACCGCAACGAGAAGACCGCGCCGGACTTCTTCCTCGACTGGGCCTTCGACGAGGTGCAGCGCATCGCAAGGCCCTTCGCGCAGCATTCGCTCATCGTGCGCACGACCATCGACATGGGCCTTCAGGCCGCCGCCGAGGAGGCCGTCGAGAGCGGCCTTCGCCAGTATGGCGAGAGCTACCGCGTCAAGCAGGGCGCGCTGGTGATGATGGAGAACGGCGGGGCGGTGCGCGCCATGGTCGGCGGGCGCGACTATGGCGAAAGCCAGTTCAACCGCGCCACCCGGGCGCTGCGCCAGCCGGGCTCCTCCTTCAAGGCCTATACCTATGCCGCCGCCATGGAATCCGGCATGAAGCCGGAGACGACCATCGTCGACGCGCCGATCAGCTGGGGCGGCTGGTCGCCGCAGAACTACGGCCGCAGCTATGCCGGCCGCATCACGCTGATGACCGCCATGGCGAAGTCCATCAACACCGTGCCGGTGCGCCTCGCCAAGGACAAGCTCGGCACCAAGCGCATCGCGGAGATGGCCAAGGAAATGGGCGTGGAAACGCCGCTGCGCACCGACAAGACCATGCCGCTCGGTACCTCGGAGCTGACCGTGCTCGACCAGGCGACGGCCTATGGCGTCTTTCCCGCCGACGGCATGCAGTCGCGCCGCCACGGCATCAGCCAGATCCTCAACTACGACGGCAAGATCCTCTACGATTTCGGCCGCGACGCGCCGCCGGCAAGGCGGGTGCTCTCCGAGGAGGCGAACAGCTCGATGAACCGCATCTTCGTCACCATCCCGGTCAACGGCACGGCGCGGCGCGGCGCGCTCGACCGCGGCATCGTCTCGGGCGGCAAGACGGGCACGACGCAGGCCTATCGCGATGCCTGGTATGTCGGCTTCACCGGCAACTACACGGCCGCCGTCTGGTTCGGCAACGACGACTATACCTCGACCAACAACATGACGGGCGGCTCGCTGCCGGCCATGACCTTCAAGCGGCTGATGGACTATGCCCACCAGGGCATCGAGCTTCGCCCCATCCCCGGCATCGAGAACCCGCTGCCGGACGGCAAGAAGGCCACCGAGACCGCCAAGGCGCCGAGCGACGACAATCCGCTGCCCGCGCTCGTTCGTCCCCGTTCGCTCTCCTCCGAGGTCACCCGGCTCCTGAAGGACATCGCCCGGCAGCTCGGCGAGGCAACGCCCCTGAAGGCCGATGGCCGCGTGGCCGCGCTTGACGGGGCTTCCGTGAAGCGGACAGAGTGACGGATAGAGCGTTTCCGCGTTTCTCCGAATCGCAAAAACGCTCTATCTCTTCGTTTCGACGCAGTTCCGGACGCAAGACCGCTTCGCACTTCTGCCGGAATTGCTTTTTGTTTTCGTTTGTCTTGTCGGGAAAACCGGGGTCCACTTTCCCTGACAAACTCCAGCTGATTCCAACGGTCCGATCGTCTTGTTCCGCACGCCCCTCGTCATCGCCACAGCGCTCGCCGTCGCCTTCGGCCTCGGCATCCTGAGCTCGATCTATGCCTTGAGGGCGACAGTCGGCTTCGGCGCCATCACGCTTGGGCCGTGGACGGCCTTCCCGGCAGCGCAGACCGTGGATGCCGACCCCTATGCCAAGGCGCACCGCGCGCGCGATGGAAAGCTGCTGCTCGGCGGGGCGGAAGGCCTCGTCTTCACCGCCGCGACGGACAGCGATCGCCGCACGCTGGTCGAGAACTGCCGCTACGAGATTACCGGCATCACCCCGCCGGCCCGCCTGTGGACGCTGCATGCGACGGACGCACGCGGCAATCCGCTCGCCGGCGCGCGGCCGGACCTGCCGACGGGCATCAACGCCTGGTCGGTGCTGCGCGGCGCCGACGGCGACTTCTCGATCGACATCGCCTCCTCCGCCATGCCGGGCAACTGGCTCGCCGTGCCGGAGGGCCGGGCCTCGTTCCTGCTCGTCATGACGCTCCTCGACACGCCGACGGCCGGCAGCTCCGGCGTCATCGACCTTGCCATGCCCGGCATCAAGCGGCTGGACTGCGCCGATGCGTAGCTTCCTCTACGCCATCGCCATCGGCCTGATCGGCGCGGCGCTGCTGCATATCGTCATCATCCTTTCCCTGCCGAGCTTCACCGGCCGCGACGCCTATACACGCGTGCAGAGCCTCGGCGAGGCGAACCGCTTCTACAAGCTGGCGGAAAAGCCCGGCGACACGCTGGCGCCGATCAACGACGACCCGGCGATGGAGACCTCCGTCTGCACCTTCTCGGTCGAGAACGGCCCGATCCGCCTCTATGCGGAAGGCGACGTGCCCTTCTGGTCGCTCGCCGTCTATGACGAGGCCTCCAACGAGGTCTTCAGCATGAACGACCGCACGTCGGTCTCGGGCGCACTCGACACGCTGATCGCAACGCCCATCCAACTCATCGGCATCCGCAAGGCGGTGCCGCCGGAACTGGAGCAGTCGATCCTCGTGGAGATGCGGGGAGAGGAAGGCTATGCGGTGCTGCGCACCTTCGTGCCGACGGAGAGCCGGCGGAAAGCCGCCGACGGCTTTCTTGCGGACGCAAGCTGCGAGCCCTTCACGCCCGACCAGTAGGCGCGGGCAAGGGTCGACAGCCAAGGCCGCTTCAGGGCCGGCGGGCCGTATCCTGGGCGCCGCGCTTTGCCGTCTTGCCGCGGGGCGCGATCATGGCCGGCGTCAGGCGCTCGTAGCGCACGCCGGTAAAGAGAAGGATCTTCGCCGGCGCCTCCGGGCGGCCGGCCTCGCGCCGCGGCATTCGCGTGCGCCATTCGCTCATTCGTACCACGTCTGCCATTCTCGCCTCCAAGAGAAGAATCGAGACGGATGAAGTACCCCTACAAATCTCACCCTGCCCGCTCGAACGGGCCGGTGCCTCCGGTTCCGTCACCCGGACGCGGCAGGAGCGCATCGTCATCCCTGTCGCATACGGGTGGAAAACGGCGATACGGGACCAGAAGTTTCCCTTTCACGGGAATGTGTCTGGCGGCCGTCCGGTATCCGGAACATCGCACCTTTCCCTGCCGAAGCGGCGCGCCCGAGGGCGGACCCCGCTTCCTGGTCGAATCATAGCACGTCTTTCAAGAGTGACGAGCCGATCCATGTCCCCAGAAATAACGGTGATCGGGTTAACAGCCTGTTAAGAATAAGCAGGAACGCATCTTCGCGCTGTTTCGCAGGGAACAGGACCCCGCCAGGGCCCCTCTTCCCGGCCCCGCCCGAGGCCGCAAGTGAGTCGGGAAAGCCGCCCTCCTTCGCTTGAGACTCCCGCACGGCTTCCATCTGCATCCGGTCCTCCATCCCAAAATATTACAATAAACTAATTTAGATATACATTGATGGGAAGCCCTTCGCAGCTTTTCGGGAGCGGACGGGCCGGATCGGCCTTCCATCGCTTAACATTGTCGCATATTATATATTTCTAATTTAATATATTGTGAGAAAATACGTGGAATAATGCATGCCGGGCGCAAAAATAGACACAAAAAAGCGATCTCTAATATTAATAGTAAAAAAGATAATCCGGGATATATTTAGGAGTATTTTTGAAGTAAAAATTCCATTTCCTTTTTAGCAACCCCTGATTAAGAAATTGAAATTTCCATCAAAGGTGGCTAATGTATCGTTAACGCCACACGAAATAGAAGGTGGCGTTCTTCATTACTAAGCAACACTGAGAGGATTAGTCATGTTTTCGCGTAGAATCCTATTCTCCGCAACTACAGTTGCGGCCTGCGTTGGCTTTTTTGCTACATATGCTGACGCACAAACATCCCGACAAGCTCGCGCGGAAAGCGCCTGCGAAGCAGCCCTCGCCTCCGGCGACATGGCTGCGCTCAAGGATGTACAACGGCGCTTCAAGAACGAGCTGACTGCCTGCACGGCTCTTGCATCGACCGCTGTCGTCCTTTCTCCCGGAACCGACACGAGCGGCAGCGGCTTCGTACGCGTCGCCGACCGCGGCGGAAATGGTGATTACGACGATTGGCGCCCCGGTCGCGGACATGGGCACGGTCATGGGCATGGCCACGGTCATGGACATGGGCACGGTCATGGCCACGGTGGTGGCGGCGGCGGTGACGGCGGCAACGGCGGCGGTGGCGGCAATGGTGGAAACCACCATGGCGGCAACGGCGGCAATGGCGGCGGCGGCGGCAATGGTGGCAACAACCATGGCGGCAACGGCGGCAATGGCGGCGGCGGCGGCAATGGTGGCAACAACCATGGCGGCAACGGCGGCAATGGCGGCGGCGGCGGCAATGGTGGCAACAACCATGGCGGTGACGGCGGCAATGGCGGCGGCGGTGGCAATGGTGGCAACAACCATGGCGGCAACGGCGGCAATGGCGGCGGCGGCGGCAATGGTGGCAACAACCACGGCGGCAACGGCGGCAATGGCGGCGGTGGCGGCAATGGTGGCAACCAGGGCGGCGGTAACGGCGGCAATGGCGGCGGCGGCGGCAATGGCGGCAACCAGGGTGGCGGTAACGGCGGCAATGGCGGCGGCGGCGGCAATGGTGGCAACCAGGGCGGCGGTAACGGCGGCAATGGCGGCGGCGGCGGCAATGGTGGCAACCAGGGCGGCGGCAACGGCGGCAATGGCGGCGGCGGCGGCAATGGCGGTAACGGCAACGGCGGCGGCGGCGGCGGCGGCGGTGGCGGCGGCGGCAACGGTGGCAACCAGGGCGGCGGTAACGGCGGCAACGGCGGTAGCGG
Organism: Shinella sp. R2-11; assembly: GCF_055330205.1. Taxonomy (NCBI): domain Bacteria; kingdom Pseudomonadati; phylum Pseudomonadota; class Alphaproteobacteria; order Hyphomicrobiales; family Rhizobiaceae; genus Shinella; species Shinella sp. R2-11. The sequence goes on from NZ_JBVAPC010000006.1 coordinate 90,942, forward strand.
CGGCAATGGTGGCAACGGCGGCGGTGGCGGCAGCGGTGGCGGCGGCGGCGGTGGCGGCAGCGGCGGCCATCACTAAGCAAGGAACCGCAGCAGCGGTCACTGCCTGAACATCGCAACGAAAAAGGCCAAGGGGACACGCGTTCCCTTGGCCTCTTTATATTGTTCGTTCCATGTCAACCGCCCGGTCTAGAGTGTTCTCGCACCCGGGCATCAACCGTTTTACAAATCCGTGACCTGCGTTTCGCAGGGCCTGATATGCTGGCTGACATATTCGTAGGGCATGACCTTGAGATTGCGGTTCAGCCCGCCATTGTCCCTCAGCCAGCCGAGAACCCAGCGCGGATATTTCTTCAGCAGATAGGTCGCGGCGACCCTGTTGCCCTGCGAGGAGCTTCCGAACGGCAGGTGGAAGCCGAAGCGCGCGGCGGGCGTGACGCAGAGCTGATCCTCGGCAAGGCCGAGATAGATGGTGCAGGCGGAATCGCAGCGGCCGCTGAATTTCACCGGCTGTCCCGTCTGCTCGAGCTGTGCCGCCTTGAGTGCGTAATCGACGATCATGCCGCCATGATCGTTGCCGACCGTGTAGAAGGCCCCCGTCCCCGACACGGCCATCGCCGTGGCAGCCGTCGTCGCAAGCGCGACGAGGGCGATGGAAACGATGCGGACAGTGCTGGCGATCGGCTTCATGAGAGTGTCTCCGTTTACGAGACGTCTATCAGACATTCCTAAAATTCCCGTTAAGATGTAGCGCTGAATGCGCGCCCGGTGGAAAGGGGACCGGCAAAGGCCGGCCTTTCTTCAAGCGCTACTCCGATACCGCACGGAAAACGGCCGTGGGTAAAACGCGGGACAAAGCGGTGCGCGCAAGACCGGGAAAAAACGGGCAAGTTGGGCATTAGTGTGGCCTAAAATACGTGAAAGCCGTGAATATCCCCGTTTTCCCCGGAAACCACAGCACGCACGGCAACGTCGTTTCGCCACTCTAGCATGAAGCATGGCAACGACGAACGGCGCCCTGGGCAAGGCCGCCGCAACCTGCCGCCACACAGGGAAAATCCCGGAACCGGACAGTATAGTTCCTTGTATTCGCTATCGTTTACGAACAGGCAAGGTTAACGGCTCGCTAAGGATTTTCCTCTACTTTTCATGAGTGACATGGGGATCGGCAGGGGGCTGCCGGTCCGGGGATGACAGGTGTTTCGTGGCGGACAGGTTTCGCGAACTGGAGAGACCGCAAGCCGGGCGGCCGAAGGACATCGTATTGATGGCCACGGTCTCCAGCTTCGAGAGCCTGCGTTTTCCGTCGCGGTCGGATCTCGCCCAGTTCGGCGAACTTTTCGAGCAGCTCTATGCCGCTTCCAGCGATGAAGCGCGCCGGCAGGCCGTCGCCGCCCTTTCGCGCTGCCCGCAGGTGCCGCAGGAGACCGCCTTGTTCATCGCGCGCCAGCCGATCGGCATCGCCGCCATCTTCCTGATGGGCTCGAAGGCGATAACCGACGGCACGCTGCTCGACATCCTGCGCGCCACCGGCCCGGACCACGCCCGCGCCATCGGCCGGCGCGACGATCTTTCCCCCGCCGTCATCGAGGCGCTGGTCGGCACCCATCAGGACCATGCCAGCCGCAGGACCGGCGAGGACCGCGCGCAGGCCCTTCGCGAGGCCGCGCGGCTGGAGCGGGAAGAGGAGATCCGTGCGGAATTGCGCGCGCTCGTGCGCGCGGCGACGCCCGCCGCCGAGGCGCCCGTCCGGCTGGTGCCGGCGAGCGAGATCCATCAGGCGCTGTTCGTGCGCTTCGCGCGCTCGGGCGATGTCGGCATGATCGCGGTGACGCTCGCCGATGCGCTCGCGTCCAGCCAGTGGCTTTCCGAACGCATCCTTCTCGATGTCTCGGGCCGGCAGCTCGGCGAGACGCTGCTGGCGCTCGGCGTGGCGGAGGCCGACGGCCTCTTCGTGCTACGGACGATCTATCCGCATCTGGCCGAAGGCGGGGCCGAGACGCTCGTCGCCTCGCTCGATCCCGCCGAGGCGACCCGCCGGGTCGAGAGCTGGCAGAGGGCGGACCGCTACACCAACGGCGACGGCCTGCCGAAGGCCGCCAATGGCGACGATGCCCCGGCCAGGGCGCAGGCGCATCGGGACGCATTCCCAGGACCCGGCCGGCAAAGCGCCGCCGGCTGACGCACTCTCAAAACACCCTGCGCCGCACCGGCGCGCGGACCGAGCCCTCGTCCTGTGAGGCCGAAAGCGCGGCCAGCGTCGTCAGCACGAACATTCCTGAAATCAGCAGAGCGAGGGCAGGCAGCACGATCAGCATGGGTCTCTCCAGGGGTTCGCACAGGCCGCTGCCTGTGTGTCTTCCTTTTGCCATGACCGGAGGTGGGCTGCTGTTCCCGGCGGAACAGGGCGTCATGCGGAGGCCTGCCCCTCACCCTAACCCTCTCCCCGCAAGCGGGGAGAGCAGACGTGCCCCACGCGCGGTAGTTATTTGGGAAGCCGGTTCGGCATATCCCCTTCTCCCCGCCTGCGGGGAGAAGGTGGCCGGCAGGCCGGATGAGGGGCGCATCGCCAATGCCGGATGAGGGCTTTCCTTTAACCTGAAAAATCCATCGCCCTTCGGCTTGATCCCAGCGAGATCGATGAGATCGCCTCGGCGGTGCCGCTACCTCACCCTAATCCTCTCCCCACAAGCCGGGAAAAAGGACGTGCCCACGCAGTGCCGGAGATCGGAAAAACAGTGCGGCGTCTCCCTTCTCCCCGCTGGGAAGGAGGGAGATGGAGGAACGGTTTCCTTCAAGTGCGATGGCCCTGCCGCAGGCAGAGAGGACATGCCCCACGACAGCTCCTTGGTTGGGGAAAACGGCGCGGCACAACCCCTTCTCCCCGCCTGCGGGGAGAAGGTCGCGGCAGCGGGATGCGGGGCGCTTCGCCAATACCGGATGAGGCGCTCCCGTCTATCGCCGGAAGAACCCGTCGTCCTTCGGCTCCGCCCCGGCAAACGCGATGAGATCGCCGAGATCGTCCGTCTCGATGGAGACCACCCAGAGATCGCCGTCGAAGCGGCGTTCGCGCGCCACGGCTTCAGTGACCGTGGCCGCCTCCACCCGGGCGAGCCGCGTCTCGAAGAGCCGCGTGCCGCTGTCGTCCTCGTCGAAAAAGCTTTGCGGGGCGGGTGCGTGGAGGCTTTCCGCGCCGTCGCGGAAGACCTGGCGCACGAAGACCGCCCCCGCCTCCTCCGCGCCCTTGGCCTCCACGGCGGCGAAATCGCCGCGAGCGAAGACCCGGCGCATCAGGGCGGAGACGAAGATATCGGTGCGAAGGCGCATGTCCGGGGCCCCACGCGGCGGGCGCTACAGCGCGCCGATGTCCTTGAGCTTGGCGAGGACCTGCTCGTTCGGCTCGCCGGTGACCGGAAGGCGGTAATGCTTCTCGAAATGGCGGATCGCGGTGCGCGTCTTCTCGCCGATCAGGCCGTCGACGGCGATGTCCGTATAGGCGATGTTGCTGAGGCCCTTCTGGATCTGCATCACCAGTTCGCTCGGCACGGGCCTTGCGACTGCCGAGGTGACGCCGGGATCGGCCTCGGCGCGCAGGATGGCAGCGGCGACAGGGTCCGCCTCGTCCTTGGCGCTCGCCTGCGTGCCCGCTGCCGCAGGCTGCTTCTCGATGAGGCTCGCCACCTCGTCGAAGGGGCGCTCGGCGGGGGTCACATCGGTCACTTCCGGCAGAGCCTCGCCCTCCTCCAGTCGCTCGATGACGAAGGTCGTCTGGTCGTGCGGCTCCGGCCGGGTGGCGGTGAAGCCGAGGGAATTGTCGGCCGAGCGGGTCTTCAGGAACGGAGACGGGTGGCCGCCCGGCTGGTACCAGAGCGCATTGGCCGCCACGAATGAGAAGACGACGACGAAGGCCGAGACGCCGCCGATCACGCCCGGATGGCGCGCGGCGAGCCCGCCGAGGGCGGAAAGCCCGGCGATCACGATATTCGGCCGGCGTTGCGGCTGGCTGCGCCCGCGAGACCCGCCCTTGCGGGCCTGACCCTGGGGCCGCCGCTCAGGCTGTCTTCTGACGTGCGCGTTCATCTTGCGTGTCCTTGCCATCGTCCGACGGCTGGTAAACGGTCTCGGCCCCCGCTGCAAGGCGCGGCGGGAAATCGACGGTGGACGCCGCCGCGGGACGAGGGTCCCCCTCGCGCGCCACGCCCGACCCGTCCGCCGGAATGCGGATGGTGATGACGGTGCCCTCGCCCGGCCGGCTCTCGACGACGAAGCTGCCGCCATGCAGCGCGACGAGGCCCTTGACCAGCGACAGGCCGAGGCCGGTGCCCTCGTATTTGCGGGTATATTCGTTCTGCACCTGCATGAAGGGCTGGCCGATCGACGCCAGCTTGTCGGTGGGAATGCCGATGCCAGTGTCGCTGACCGTCAGCAAGAGGTCGCGGCCTTCCCGCGCCGCATCGATGGTGACGATGCCGCCGCGGTCGGTGAACTTGATGGCGTTGCCGACAAGGTTGATGAGGATCTGCTGGATCGCCCGCTGGTCGGCGACGGCCTCGCCGATGGCGCGCGGCACGCGGCTCGTCAGTTTGATGCCCTTCTCGCGCGCCTGGAGGCCGAGCATCTGCTCGCAGGCCTTGACGCTGTCGGCGACGAGGAAAGGCTCCGTCAGAAGCTCGTAGCGGCCCGCCTCGATCTTCGAGACGTCCAGCATGGTGTTGACCACCGACAGGAGATGGGAGCCCGACTGGTGGATCAGCGCGACGTATTCGCGCTGGCGATCGTTCTCCAGCCGGCCGAAATACTCGCCGGCGAGAATGTCGGAAAAGCCGAGGATGGCGTTGAGCGGCGTGCGCAGCTCGTGGCTGACGGCGGCGAGGAAGCGCGTCTTGGCGTCGTTGGCCGATTCGGCCTCCTCGGCCTTGCGCGCATTCTCGTTGCGCAGCCGCGCCTCGTCGGACATGTCGCGCGACTGGGCGACGACGGCGGCGAGCGCGCCGTCGGGGCCGGCAAGCGCCGTCATCTCCACGCGCATGTGCATGAACTGCTCGGCATCGGCCTCGATGCGCGGGCGGTCGATGCGGATATCCACCGTCTCGCGGGCGCCGCCCTGGCGCAGCCGGTCGATGGCGGCGAGGAAGGCGATGCGGTCGGAAACATGGATCTGGTCGAGATAGCCGCGGCCTGCCGGATCGCGCATCCAGGAGAGCATGTCGGCGCGGTCGCGGCCGTGCACGGCGGTGACGAAGCCGCGCGCATCGTGCAGCGTGACGAGGCCGGCGAAAAGATCGTAGGGCGAGACGTCGCTCGGCGCGGCTTCCGCCATCGTCTCGGTAAAGCTCTTGTGCGGGAGCGGCTTCGGGCGGCGCACCGAGGTGACGGCGGCCGAAAGCAGCGCGCCGGCGCCGGCAAGCGCGACGCCTGCCGGGAGCGCGGCGGAAGCGGGCAGGACGGCGGAGAGCGCCAGCGGCAGACCGGGCACGGCGGCAAGCAGCGCCAGCGTCGTCGCACGCAGCGAGGCGGAGGGGCGCGCATCGGCGGCGCCCGCGCCAGCAACGCCAGCAACGGCGCCCAGACGGGCTGCCATTCTGTCCGCGATGATGGTCAATTGGCGCAACGCAAAACCCTGCCGTTCATGTTCTTTTCTGTGAGGCCAAAATCGCATCGGCGACTTAAGGAAAGGATAAACGGCAGGGGCCGGAAGCGGGCGAAAAAGGCCCAAAGGTCCCATTTCGGGGCAATCCAACGGCCATTCGTCCGGCGTGGTTAACGGGGCGTAAGCGCCTCATTTTGCGGCATTTTTCTGTTCATATTAACTTTTGGGGCAAGGGGCCTCCAGCCCCCTTCCCGGCATTCCGGCAGCTTGGGCCCCGATGGCGCGCCATCATCCTTAACGCGGATCGCTAAAATCTGCCGCAAATGCCGGTAAAGTGCGAAATAGATCGCATTTTAATCAAAACTGGGCAAAACCCGAGCTTTTCCAGCAAAGGGGAATTTCCTTCCGGCCCCTATTCTCGCATCAACGGTTCGCCAAGGACCAAACGAGCCGACGGCCGCAAAGAGCCGGGGCACCAACGAGGATGGCAAGCGATGTGGTTTCTGATCAAGGGAACGTTCTGGTTCTCACTGGTTCTGGTCCTGCTCCCCTTCCTGGACCCGGAATCCTCCGACAAGCTGAACAGGGGGCCGACCGTCGAGATCGGCGACACGTTCAGCGCCGCCAGCGAGGCGCTCAACTATGTGACCGGCATGTGCGCCGAAAAGCCGGATGTCTGCCAGAAGGGCAGCGAGACCTTCGTCGCCCTCGGTCACCGGGCCCGTGAAGGCGCCCGCATCGCCTACCAGTTCCTCGACACGCAGTTCGCCGACGAGGATGTCGCCACGGCCGAGCCGGCAAAGAAGGAAGCGCTGAACCAGCCGCTTCCGGCCGTCGCCGGGATCGACGCCGACGACGAGGTCATCACCGGCACCATCGCCGTGCCGACCCGCCGCCCCGACCACAAGGGCTGACGCCGCCCTTCTTCCAAGACGCGATCCCGCAGCCTCTGCGGCATTGCCATCCAAGTTTCTGCCTGCCTCACTCGTTGCCTAGCAACCGCCGCATGGACCCGTTCCCTGCGGCGTTTCTTTTTGCGCGCGGCGGTTTCCGGTTCAAATGGCCGGCCGGCTCGCCTATATGAAAGCGATAGCCCGGACGGAACGGAACATGGCCACGCTGCAAGAGATCATCGACGACTTCGCCTTCCTCGACGAATGGGAGGACCGCTACCGCTATGTCATCGAGCTCGGCAAGGCGCTGCCGGACCTGCCGGAAGACCAGCGCACCGCGGCCAACAAGGTGCAGGGTTGCGCCAGCCAGGTCTGGCTCGTCAGCCACAGCGCGGGCGGCGCCGACCCGGTGATGACCTTCGAGGGCGATTCGGACGCCCATATCGTGCGCGGCCTCGTCGCCATCGTGCTCGCCATCTATTCCGGCAGGCACGCCTCCGACATCGCCGCCCTCGACGCCATCGACACCTTCAACACGATCGGCCTCGTCGAACACCTCTCCTCCCAGCGCGCCAATGGCCTGCGCTCGATGGTGCGCCGCATCCGCGAGGAAGCGGCGATGCGGGTGGCGGCGTAGGAGGCGTCGATACACACCTTCATACGGCGAGCGAAAGAACAAGAAGTGTTCGCAGGGTGCATTGCCTTTTGACAATTCCATGACAACGCCAATTGACAGTTGATCTTGCAACCGCCATGAACGCCTAGATGGCAGGCGGCCAAATGGTTGCCGAACGACGGCAATTCAAGATCAACGAAAACAACATGGCTGTTTCGAAAAAATATGCGGGATGGAACCTCGGCGCTCTTTCAGCGGGTCTTCTGGCCACGTTGGGAGTCTGGCATTTCTCCAATGAGGCCGTTCATTCCCTGAAAGGGGAGTGGGTGGTTGTCGATGTTTCAAGCAAGGATAACGAACTTGCCCGCTTCAGTATGCGCAAAGGTACACCGGTCAGCATTGATGGGAGTGGCTATCTGAAAACCGGCAGGGGCAGAATTGACGGTATTATTGGAGACGGCATCTGTGGTGTAAATTGCGGAACTTTCACCACTAATGGCCAGAAACGGGCCTATGCGGTTGCTGGAGAAGGCGATCCCATAAACAGGCTGACCCTGACAAACCGCAAGCTCGCTACAAGCATCGTGCTCGAGCGGGCATCCGAACAGCCCACTTCTGCCTATTTCTCCAGATGAATCGCCCGCAACCTGCTTTTATCCGCCTCTGAGCATTTTCTCTGGTCGTTCTCACATCTCGACTGAATCTGGTGGATCAGTTCCAGGCTTGAGAGCGGTGCTATGCCGGCAAACCGCGCGAGTTGATAGGCGCTCTCCTCTACAGGAAGAGTCACCATCGCCTCCGGCATCTCTGCCCGGAAATTACGAAACATCATCAATGGTGTGTAGTAATCCGGATCGTTCAGCACCCTGAGGCTCTGCGCCGAGTAATTCTTGTCGAACGACGGATGATGGTCTCCATAGGCCATGACAACGATTGGAAATGGCGCTGACTGCACATAAACGAGAAGAGCGTTGAGGGCGGTTACACTGTCATTCAGGCGGTTGACATAGTCGGCCAGCGCGGGCGAATCCGCTTGTGCGGGATCATAGGGCCCGGCAAACCTTTCCTTCGACCCGGCAAGCTTCTCCGGCAGATTTTGAAATCCGTGCGGCCCGTGATTCCAGTTGGTCGATACGAAATATGCACGCGGGAACTTCCTCGCCTTGCCCAGATCACTCATAAGCCGCTCATAGACTAGGCGATCACGGAGCTCGCTCCATTTTTCTGGCAACCCCAGCGCTTCAAAATCGCGAAAATCGTCAAATCCATATCGAGAGAAGGCAGCACGTACGTTGGAAAAGCTGCCGTTCAACGAATAGAGCACACTGCTCTTATATCCCAACCTCTTCAGTTCGTTTCCGAGACACCCCTTGAAGAAGGGAGATACATTTATGTGCGGCTGAAGCCCGCCCCAAGAAAACAGCTCGTGATTGATCGAACAGACCACTTCGAATTCGGTAACGACACTATTTCCGCCCCACGTGTTCACCCTGATCGACGTTCCCCATTTTTCAATTTTGTCGCCAACAAGGTCGAGAAGCGGTGGAACGTCCTCATAGGCCTTCTCGACCTTTGGATCGTACACGGACTCCAGATGAATGATAACAATATCGGGACAGTTTTCGCAGAAACGTTTCTCTTCCTTCGCCTCCCTTCCCACGAATGCCGCGCGATCCGCATTGAGGGTCCTTGAGAGCGCACGGCTCTCCGACCACGCGGCAAGCAGCCCGGAGGCCCGAACTGCGGACCTGTCGGCCATTACACGGGGAGGCGATTGCTGCCGGACGGCCGCCATGTAATTACTATTCATGAATGCATTCATGGAAAAAACAGATCCGGCCGCCAGAATAATAGTATAAATGTAAGGGAATTCCACCCTCTCCGAATTCCTACACTCGTAACGCCAGAAAAATATTATGAAGAAAATTGAAAAAGAAATGACAATAAACACTGGAACGGCAATGGAAAAATATTGAACGAAAAATCCGATATTCCCGTCGTGCACGAACTGCAGGATTATATTGATATCCTGATGATGTAAATGCTGCCGCAATTGCTTGTGCTTAATTCGGTCGGCAATGTCCAGCATTACGAGGGCGCTACCCATGACCGAAGAGGCGGTGATGATCCGCCCCGTTAACGCCATCAATGGCAGTGCAACGGTACATAGCATGAAAAATACGGCCAAGAAGCCGCCGAAGGTGTATTCTCGCCAAGCCACCAAGAAGAAAATTATCGCAAGGGGCAAGACCCCGTGCGTGACCCAACGCCACCCCACACCGAACTCCGTTCTTGATGCCGATTACAACAACCTCCCATAGATTACGGCATCAGAAAACTCCAGCATTAATTGCAGATGCCCGCCATTCGTGCCAAGTTAATTTATATTACAATTCAATACTGAAGGGCCCAAATTTTTCTTATAAGAAGAAACAAACTTCATTTCCCACCCAAGCACAAAAAGCTACGAATCCAATTTTCTTAATCCTCCCCTTTCCATGCGCTCATCCGATTCCTCCGGTGCTCGCACGGGGCGTAGTGTCGGGCGAGCGCCATCAGGGAGGCGCGCAGGAGGAGTTTTGCGGAGCGGGCGGGCCATTGGCGTTCGCGTTCCACGGTTTCCAGCCCCTTCATGAAGCAGCAGACGTCGAGGGCGACGCCGGAGAGTTCCGGGCCCATCGCCTCGATGGCGCGGGCGACGCGCAGGCGCGCGGCGAGCGCCGTGTCGGTAAGGTCGCGCGACGCGCCGGCCTCGCCCTTCTGGCGGCCGGCGATGCGCGGCTCCCAGGACATGGTCATGCGCGGCTGGAGGCCGCCGCGGGTGAAATCGGCGTGCAGCCGCTCACCGGCGGCGAGCGCGCTTTCCGGAAGATAGGCGTCGCCCGACTTCTCCTTCAACCGTGAAAGGCCGGCCAGCGGCGATTCGAGGCGGTTGGCGAGCGCCTTTTCGCGCACGCCGTCACGCAGCACGACGACCTCCCCGACATCCCGGTGCTGGCCGGCGAAGGGTGTTTCCGCCTCGCAGAGCCGGCGGCGCAGATGCGCGCGCGCCTCCGGCGTCGCCGCCAGCAGGTTCCCGTCGCGGCGGACGAGGCCGAGGCTGAGGGCCTCCCCGAGGATCTCGGGGGAGACGGACTGCGCCCTGCCGCCGGGGGCGGCGAGCGTGCCCTCGCCCTCAAGGCGCGCTTCGCCGGCCGCCAGCAGGAAGCGCAGGAGTTTCGCAAGGTCGGCGGCATTCTTCCGTGCGGTCGCGTCACTCATGGCTGCCGATCCCCGCCGGGCCGAACACCGAAAGGACGACGCGCTCGATGGCCGAGACGAAGGCGTCGAAGGCGGCATCGTCGCGGCGATCCTCCACCACGTTACAGGCATGGCCGACCGTGGTGCGGTCGCGGCCGAAGGCCATGCCGATCTCCGACAGCGAGAGCCGCAGCACGACATGGCAGACATACATGGCGATCTGGCGCACATGGCAGGTGGTGCGGCGGCTGTCGCGGCGCCAGAGCGGGCGCTCGCCCGCAAGGGCCGTCATCTCCAGAACGAGCTGGCGCACGATGCGGCAGGCGACGGGCGCCGGCACCGTCGGCGGCTCCTGCACGGCCATCGTCCGGCGGGCGGCACGCGTCCCCTCGCCCGGCTCCATGCCAGATCCGGCGCCCTTGACTTCCGGCGCGGGGCCGGCGCAAGGTGGAACCGCTCGGGACGACCGTCTCTGGGAAACGATGAACTGGTGCATGACTGGCCACTCCGTTGATAGGAATTTATTCATACACCCTAGAGGATGGGCGAGGATGAATGAAGCACCCTGGCGCAATCATCCGTTGAATTTCTTCATATATTTGTGACAGGCGTCCCCGATATAGGCTTATATTCCTTTTCCCTTGCAGAGCTTTGCGCGAAAGACACGGCCTTGCCGGCTTCTCCGCAACGCAAAAGGCCGGAGCCTTGCGGCTCCGGCCTTGGATTATCGGCACCCTCGTTCCCGTCGCTGGTCCCGAGGCTTGTGGATGCTCGGGTCAAGCCCGAGCATGACCAGGGAGAGGTTTCGGGACTTTGCTGGCAGCATCAGGCCGGCGCCTCACGGCACCGGCCTTTAAATTGGCAGCAGGTCGCGCTGGATTACTTGCCGGCCTTGCGGCGCTGGCCAAGGCCCATTTCCTTGGCGAGGCGCGAGCGGGCCTCGGCATAGGCGGGAGCGACCATCGGGTAATCGGCCGGCAGGTCCCACTTCTCGCGGTATTCTTCCGGGGTCATGCCGTAGTGGGTCATGAGGTGGCGCTTCAGCGACTTGAACTTCTGGCCGTCCTCGAGGCAGATGATGTAGTCGTTCTGCACGGACTTCTTCACCGGCACCGGCGGCTTCGGCTTCTCGGCGGCGACGGGCGCCTCGACGGTGGCGACGGGCTGCGTGGTGTTGTTGAGCGCCGCATGCACGTCGGCGATCAGGCCCGGCAGCTCCGAGACCGGCACGACATGGTTGCCGACATAGGCCGCAACGATATCGGCAGTAAGCTCGACGAGAAGATTGGAGCCGGCGCCAAGGGTTGTTTCTGTCATTTCTTTCTCCTGTCGGATATCGTTGTAGTCGAAAGCGCTGCTGACGACCGCGTTCCTGAATTCCGGATAAAGCCTTACTTCGAGCTGATTATGTGGCAAAACGATGCTCGCGCGAACGATGACGTTCGAAACAGCGGCATTTTACGCCAATATAACTTTTCACTACAGCGGCCGCTGTTTTCAGCGATTCTCTTGCCGTCATCAATACCGCATTCGCGCGACTACGGCAGGAACTCAACTTAGACAGGAAATCGATGCAGGCGCTAAATCAACCGGAATGCTTTACTTCGCCTGAAATATCATTCCCGGTTTGATTGTCCAGTATTATTTTGACAAAGCACAGAAAGAGCTTTCACGCCTTCAATCTATCCGCTGAAATTCAGTGGATACTCAAATTCCGGCCATGATCTATAAACCAAATGTCAACGCTTCTTGGCGTTGCGCTTCTCTGCCTCGCGCATATCGTCCATCACGGTCGCGCGCGCGAGGCGATAGCCCGCGCCATGGGCGGCCTTGGCGACGAGGTGGGCGGCGACCGGCGCCGTCAGCACGAAGAAGACGAAGCCGGCGAGCGCCCGGGTGAGGATCGCGATGTCGAAGGCGTGGATGCCTGCCGCAAGCAGCATCAGGCCCGAGCCCACGGTGCCGGCCTTGGAGGCCGCGTGCATGCGCGTATAGACGTCCGGCAGGCGCACGAGGCCGACGGCGGCGAGGAAGGTGAAGATGCCGCCCGCCACCAGCATGACGGCGACGACGAGCGCCAGGATCATCTCCGTCATCGGCGTTTCCTCCGCTTGCCCGCCTTTTCCCGCTTGCGCCCTTCCGCAAGTGCCTCGCTCTCCTCGCCCGCCTCCATGCCCTGCCGCATGACGAAGCGCGCGAAGGCGACGGTCGCCAGGAAGCCGACGAGGCCGAGCGCGATGGCGATATCGATATAGAGGTTGAAGCCCGTGCGGATCGCCACGAGCGCGATGAAGCCGATGGCGATGGCGACCAGCATGTCGAGCGCGACGATGCGGTCCGGCAGCGTCGGCCCCCGGACGACGCGGAAGGCCGTCAGGAAGAAGGCCGCGCACATCAGGAGAAGTGCGATCGCGGCAGCGGCGGAGATGATCGTTTGCGCGTCCATCAGCGGAAAGCCTCCAGGATCTTCCTCTCGAAGCCGTTCGCGATGTCGCGCCGCGCGCCGGCCGGGTCGGAGCAGTCGATGGCATGCACGTAGAGCACCATGCGATCCGCCGAGACGTCGACGGAGAGCGTACCCGGCGTCAGCGTGATGAGGTTGGCGAGCAGCGTGATCTCGAAATCCCGGTCGACCGTCAGCGGGAAGGCGAAGATGCCGGGCTTCAGCGCCATTTTCGGGCTCGCCACCAGCACCGCGACCTTGAAGGCCGAGAGCGCCAGTTCCTTGATGAAGAGCGCCAGCAGCGAGAGGATCTTCAGCGGCCGCAGGCGTCGGCCGTCCCGCTGGATGTGGCCGCGGATCAGCGCCAGCGACAGGGCGCCGGCGGCGATGCCGAGCAGGAGGTTCGGCACGGTGAAGCTGCCGGAGACGGCGAGCCAGACGAGGGCGAAGAGCGCGATGGTGACGGTCGGCCGCATGGTCAGTTCACCCCCGGAAAGACCGAGCCGAGATAGGCCCGCGGATCGGAAAGCCCCTCGGCGGCGTGCTGGACGGTCGAGAGCAGCGCCTCCGGGAAGAGGCCGAAGACGACGGTGAGCGCCGTCAGCGCTGCCAGCGGCAGGAGCGCGCTTATAGGGATCGCTTCGGCCGGCAGGGCCTCCCCGGCGGGGCGCCAGTAGGCGAGGAGGAAGACGCGGCCGAGCGCGATGGTGGTCAGGAAGCCGGTGAGGAAGACGGCCGCCGTCAGCCACCAGGCGCCGATGTCGATGGCGGCCTTTGCCACCATGACCTTGGGCCAGAAGCCGGAGAACGGCGGCAGGCCGGAGACGGCGAAGAACAGCACCAGCGACAGGGCGGAAAAGAGCGCCGAACGGGTATAAAGCCCGCCGAGCCGGTTGAGGTCGAACGAGCCGGCGAGCCGTCCCGCCAGCCCCGCCGCCATGTAGAGCGCGGTCATGACCACCATGGAATGCAGCGCATAGAAGATCGCCCCGCCGATGCCGCCGGGGCTGCCGAGCGACAGGCCCGCCAGCATGACGCCGATGCCGGAAATGACGACATAGCCAAGCAGCCGGCGGATATCGCTCTGCCCGAGCGCGCCGAGCGCCCCGACGAGCATGGTGGCGACGCCGGCAAGCGCGATGACGAAGCTCAGCGCCTCGCGCTCGACGGGAAAGAGCATGACCAGCGTGCGCAGCAGCGCATAGATGCCGACCTTGGTGAGAAGGCCGGCGAAGAGCGCGGAGACGACGACCTTCGGCGTGTGGTAGGAGGCCGGCAGCCAGAAATTCACCGGGAAGGCCGCCGCCTTCATGGCGAAGGCGAGGAGGTAGAGCGTGGCGAGCGTCATCAGCGGCAGGTTTTCACGCCCGGCCGCCGCCTTGGCGGCGATGTCGGCCATGTTGAGCGTGCCGAAGACGCCGTAGAGATAGCCGGTGGCGATGAGGAAGAGCGTCGTCGCGATGAGGTTGAGGAAGGCATATTTGATCGCGCCGTCGATCTGGCGCGGCTCGGAGCCGAGCGTGATGAGGCCGAAGGACGAGATCAGCAGCACCTCGAACCAGACATAGAGGTTGAAGATGTCGCCCGTCAGGAAGGCGCCGGAAACGCCGGCCATCAGGAGCAGCAGGAACGGGTAGAAGCCGTAGCGCCGGCCGCTGCCGTCGATATCGGCGAGCGCATGGACGCCGCCCGCCAGCGCCACCACCGCGCCGGAAAGCGCGAAGAGCACGCCCGTCAGGTCCGCCGTGAAGGCGATGCCGAAGGGCGGCAGCCAGCGGCCCATGACCATGGTGACCGGCCCGTTCGCCGCGACATGGGCGAGCAGCAGCCCATCGAGCGCGACGAGCACGGCGAGCGCCGGCACGGCGATCCAGCCCTGCACATGCAGCGACTTGCGCAGCATCAGCAGCACCGCGCCGATAAGGATGCACCAGGCGGGCGGCAGCACGACCAGCCAGTCGGCGGTCGCGACCGGCGTCGTGACGAGGGCTACGGAAAGGTCTTGCGGGTTCACGGCCATTGGCGGGTCGGTTCCTGTCAGTAGCCGGTCGGCGGGAGGGGCTCGTCCTCCGGCTCCGCCAGGCGCATCTCGTTGCCGTTGTCGGTGCCGAGGTCCTGGTAGGCGCGGTAGACGAGCACCAGCAGGAAGGCGAAGAAGGAGAAGGAGATGACGATGGCCGTCAGGATGAGCGCCTGCGGCAGCGGATTGGCGGTGAGCGTCGCCGGCACGTCGCGCCCGGCCGGGATGATCGGCGGTACCTCGCGCAGGATGCGGCCATTGGTGAAGAGCAGGAGGTTCACCGCATTGCCGAGCAGCACGACGCCGAGCAGCACGCGCACCAGGAACTTCGACAGCATCAGGTAGACGGCGGCGGCGAAGAACAGGCCGACGAGGAGGATGAAGGGCACTTCCATCAGACGTCGTCCTCCGCCTCGAGCGCCAGCGCGATGGAGGTGATCGACCCTACCACCACGAGATAGACGCCGGTATCGAACAGCATGACGCTGGACAGCGGGATCTCGACGCCGAGCACCGAGGGATAGATCCACAGCCCCGTCATGAAGGGCACGGCAAAGAGGATGGACATCAGGCCGGCGATGCAGGCGATGAAGAGGCCGAAAGCCGAGATCGCCATCGGATGGAACCACAGCGCGCTGCGCACGGCCGCAATGCCGTTGGCGATGCCGAAGATCGCCAACGCCGACACCGCGATCAGCCCGCCGATGAAGCCGCCGCCCGGCTCGTTGTGGCCGCGCAGCAACACGAAGATCGAGAAGAGCACCATGAGGGCGGTGAGGAATGGCGCGACGGTGCGGAAGATGAGGGTGTTCATGGGCGGACGCCTCCGGGGGCGGCGTGCCCGAACGCCTTCCCGCCCAGACAGGAGCGTCGCCCGGGAACGGAAAACTCCGCGCCCAGCCCCTTCTCCCCGCTTTGCAGGGAAGATGACCGGGGGGCCATTGGAACGTGCAGACGCACCATCATACGTCCCCCCTCGCCCTGCCGCCCTTGCGGATGCGGATGATCGACAGGATCGCAAGGCCCGTCACCATGACGACGGCGATCTCGCCGAGCGTGTCCGTGCCGCGGAAATCGACGATGATGACGTTCACCACATTGGCGCCGTGGGCGATGGTTTTCGAATAGAGGTTGAAGAAATCGGTGAGCGCCGTGTCGAAGCGGCCCTGCGTGACCTTGAGGAGATAGAGCGCGAAGCCGAGGCCGCAGGCGATGGCGATGGCGGCGTCCGGGATCTTTTCCCTCAGCGGCCGGTGGTCGCGCGGCGTCAGGTGCAGGCGCGTCATGACGAGGGCGAGGATGACGACGGAGAGCGTCTCGATCATGAACTGGGTGAAGGCAAGGTCCGGCGCGCCGAAGAGCAGGAAGAGCAGCGCGACGCAGAAACCCTGGATGCCGAGCGCGACGATGGCGGTAAGCCGGCTCTTCGCCGTCAGCACCGCGCCGATGCCGACGACGGCGAGCACGACGACCGCAAGCTCGTGGAACGGCATGCCGGCCGGCCAGACCGGCAGGCGCGGCCATTCGCCATAGACGGCGGGCGGCACGAGGAGCGCCAGCGCGACCGCCGCGAAGGTCGCGGTCATGTAGATTTCCATCCGGCCCGGCTGGGTGAGGCGCGTGACGAGTGACGCGCCGCGCACCAGCCCGGCCATCACCTGGTCGAAGCCCCTGTCCGGCCCCCAGCCGATATCCTCGACCAGCCGGTCCGCGGCGGCGCGGGCCTTGTCGAGCGACAGGAAGACGACGACGCCGAAGGCGACCGTGACGGCGGAGAGGAGAAGCGGCATGCCGAAATGCGGCACGGCCGAGATCGTGACGACCTCCGGCTTGCCGGCGATGGCAGAGGTGAGCGGCGAGGTCAGCAGCGCATGGGCGGTGGCGGAGAAGACGCCGATGGTCAGCCCCTTGATCGCCAGCAACATCGGGCCGGCCCAGAGCAGCAAGGGGCCTTCATGCGGCTTCTTCGGCGTTTCGACGGGCGCGCCGAGGAAGGGTTTCAGCGCCACGGCGAAGGCGACGGCGAACATCAGGCCGTTGCCGATAATGGCCGCCAGCGTGAAGGCGATGGCGCGGAGGCTCCCGCCGGAAAGCGCGACATAGATCTCCTCCTTGGCGAGGAAGCCGAAAAAGGGCGGCAAGCCGCCCATGGAGAGCGCGGCGATGAGCGCGGCGAGATAGGTGACGGGCATGGCGCGGGCGAGCCCGCGCAGTTTCGTGATGTCGCGCGTGCCGGTCTCGTGATCGACGATGCCGGCGACCATGAAGAGCGCGCCCTTGAAGAGCGAATGGGCGACGAGATAGAGGGCTGCGGCCGCCGCCGCATATTCCGAGCCGAAGCCGGTCAGCAGCACGAGGAGGCCGAGCGAGGCGACCGTCGTATAGGCGAGCATCAGTTTGAGGTCGCTCTGGCGGATGGCGAGCACGCTGCCGACGAGCAGCGTCAGGCCGCCGAAGGCCGGCAGGATCGTCTCCCAGGCCAGCGTGTCGCCGAGCACCGGGTTGAGCCGCATCAGGAGATAGATGCCGGCCTTCACCATGGTCGCCGAATGCAGGTAGGCGGAAACCGGCGTCGGCGCCTCCATGGCGTTCGGCAGCCAGAAATGGAACGGGAACTGCGCCGACTTGGTGAAGGCGCCGCCGAGAATGAGGAAGAACAGCGGCAGATAGAAGGGGCTCGCCCGCACCTCATCGCCGAAGGACATCAGCAGCGAGAGCTGCGTGACGTCGGTGACGTCCCAGAGCAACAGCAGGCCGGCGAGCAGGAAGAGCCCGCCCCCGCCGGTGACGACCAGCGCCTGCAGCGCCGCGCGGCGCGCGGCCGCGCGCGTATGGTCGAAGCCGATCAGCAGGAAGGAGGTGATCGAGGTCAGCTCCCAGAAGACGAAGAGCATCAGGAAGCTGTCGGAGGCGACGAGCCCGAGCATCGAGCCCATGAACATCAGGATGAAGGAGAAGAACCGCCCCTGGTGCGGATGCCCCTTCAGGTAGCCGCCGGCATAGAGCACGATCAGCGTGCCGATGCCGGAGATCAGGAGCAGGAAGGCAAGCGACAGGCCGTCGATCAGCCAGGAGAAGCTGACATTGTAGGACGGCACCCAGGCATAGCCGCCGGTGATGACCTCGCCATGCGAGACCTCCGCGTTGAAGCCGAGGAAATGCAGGAAGACGGCGAGCGGGACGAGCGCCAGCGGCCAGGCGGCATTGTGGCCGAGAAGCCGCGTGAGGGCGGGCGCGATCAGCGCGCCGAGAAACGGCAGACAGAAGGCAGCGAGAGTCAGGCCCATCGTGTCCGGCGTCATCCCTCTCCCCATCCGCGGGCTTCGCCCGTCGTTATCCCTCAAAGCATCAGAGTGCCGTTTCTACGTCGGTATGAATGAAATCGCCACCCTTGAACAGCAAGGGCGCGGCGTTTTCACGCGCCAATGCATAGGAGAAGCAGTCTCCATAGTTCAGATGCGCCGCATGTCCCGTGCCGCGCCCGAAGCGCCGGAAGGCGTCGAAGGCGATCTCGGCCTGTTCGGCCGTCACCGGCGCGACGCGAATGCCCGCCCGCAGCAGGAACGCATCGAGCGCATTGACGCCCGGCGCGCCGTAGCGGGCGAAGAGCACCATCTTCGTTTCCAGCAGCGTCGCCGCGCTGAGGAGGCGCGCGGGAGCGCGCTCGATCGCCTCGTTGAAAACCCGTCGCTCCGGTTCGTCCGTCAGGATGGCGAAGAGTGCGGAGGTGTCGAGCACGATCATCGCGGCAAGCCGCTTTCATCGTAGCCGAGAATCTCGTCGGGCGTGCGTGGATCCAGCACCGGCAGGCTCGCGCAATCGAGAGCGATGCGGTCGAGCTGGTCGGCAAGCCGGGGCGCATGGGCATGGCGCACACGCGCCAAGCGCTCCTCGATGGAAATCTTGACAGCCTGCGTCAGGCTCTCGCCGGTCGCCGCGGCGAGCTGGCGAGCGAGGCTGTGCGCCTCGTTGTCCTTGATATTGAGAGGCATAATTTCCTCCATCATTAATAATATGGAGGATAGGAGGAAACGCGGTGAATTTCAACCACGCGCGCCAATTGTCTTGCCACAATCGCCGTCTTATCTATGGCTCGACAGGAGGACGCCATGAGCGACACGACGACATTGAAGGTTCACAAGACCAAGGAAGAGTGGCGGCAGGTTCTGACGCCGGAGCAGTTCCGCATCACGCGCGAGCACGGCACGGAACGCGCCTTCTCCAGCCCCGACTTCGACCTTTCCAAGAAGGGCACCTATCGCTGCATCTGCTGCAACAGGCCGCTCTACCGGTCCGAGGCGAAGTACAATTCCGGCACCGGCTGGCCGAGCTTCTACCAGCCGATCGAGCCAGGCGCGGTCACCGATCATTCCGACTATTCCTACGGCATGACGCGCACGGAAATCCGCTGTGCGGACTGCGACGCCCATCTCGGCCACGTCTTCCCGGACGGCCCGCCGCCGACGGGCCTGCGCTATTGCATGAACGGCGTGGCGCTCAGCTTCGACGAGGACTGAATTATCGTGCAGGAACCTTCAGTTCCATGCAGGTCAGGTCCAGCCAGCGGCCGAACTTGATGCCGACCTCGCTGAAGCGGCCGACGACGCGGAAGCCGAGCTTTTCGTGCAGCCTGATCGAGGCGGTGTTCTCCGCCTCGATGCCGGCGATCATGACATGGATGCCGTTGAAGCTCGCCCGGTCGATCAGCGCCTTGAGAAGACGCTTGCCCGTTCCGGTGCCGCGCGCGTCCTTCTGCACGTAGACGGAGTGCTCCACGGTATGGCGATAGCCATCGAAGGCGCGCCAGTCTCCGTAGGAGGCATAGCCGAGCACCTGCCTGCCGCGGACCGCGACGAGGACCGGAAAGCCGCGCTCGCGGCGGGCCGTGAACCATGCCCTGCGGTTTTCAAGATCGACGACGGCCTCGTTCCAGATCGCAGTCGTGTTGGCGACGGCATCGTTGTAGATGTCCATGATGCCGGGGAGATCGGCCTCCGCGGCGTCGCGTATCGTGATGTCCATGGTTCCCCCCTGCCTTTGCCCATGCCATACAGGAGGAGCGGGAAAGCTGTCCAGCCTCGTTCAACGGCAGGTCGAAGAAACACCCGCTCTCATCCGTTCCCCGCAGGACATCGTCGACGAGTAGCCCGCCGTGCAACGCTTCCTTTTCCTCTTCCTTCTCCTTCTCCCCGCCGCAGCCCTCGCCGCCGGCTGGGAGCCCTATGCCAATCCACGCTTCGGCTTCGCCGTCGAGATCCCGCCGGGCTTCGCGATGGTGCAGGAGGCCGGCAACGGCGACGGGCGCACCTATGCGCGCGGTGCGGCGACCCTTGCCATCTGGGGGCACTATCTCGCGGAGGGGGATTTCAAGGACGAGGTCGCAGGGCGGCGGGAGACCTACCGGAGAGAAGGCTGGGACATCAGCTATGACCGAGAGACAAACGGTTGGGCCAGCCTGTCGGGCACGCGCGGCAACACGATCTTCTATCATCGCGTGATCCGGCTCTGCGACGATGCCGTCTCGTCCTTTGTTCTGGAGTTTCCAAAGGCATCGAAGCCGGAATATTCCCCCATCGTCAGCAAACTTGTGAAAACCCTGCGTCCGGCGGAAGGCTGCTCCAGCGCGCAGGGCGCTGCGCCGGCCGTGCAGTAAACAGGATCAGATGCCGGAAACGACGCTGGTGACGACGGCCGAATAGTGGACGGCCGCGGCCGCGACGACGAAGGCGTGCCAGATGGCGTTCTGGAAGCGCAGGCGCTCCCAGACATGGAAGATGACGCCGACCGAATAGAGCAGGCCGCCGACGACGATCAGCGTCAGGGTGGCGACGGAAAGATGCGTCAGCAGCGGGCCGGCGGCGAAGACGCCGCTCCAGCCCATGCCGAGATAGATGAGGATCGCCAGCCTGTCGTAGCGGCCGGGAAAGAGGAACTTCAGCGCCACGCCCGCCCCCGCCATCACCCAGATGAAGACGAGCATGCCGGCGAGGAACGGATCCTCGATGCCGCGCTGCAGGAAGGGCGTATAGGTGGCGGCGATCAGCACGAAGATCGCCGAATGGTCGAAGCGGCGCAGGTGCCACTTCACCGTCGAGACCGGCCACAGATTGTAGGCGAAGGACGTCGCCAGCGCGAGGACGAGGCCGATGCCGTAGACCCAGGCCGCGGCCAGCTGTCCGCTCGTCGCCCAGACCGTGGCGTAGAAGATGAGGGCGGTGACGCCGACCAGCGCGAAGACCACCCCGACGCCATGCACGATGCCGTCGGCGATCACCTCGTAGCGGTCATAGTCCCATTTGATGCCCTTGATTTCCATGGGTGTCCTGCCTGTAATAGCCTTCCCCCATGGTCTCGCGTTTTCGCCTCGCAGGCAAGATTTCCCGCGCCGCGCGGCCATCACGAAAGTTTGCCGCGCGACATGGAGCCCGCCCTCACTGCCGCGCGATGCATTCCTCGCACAGGGCCGCATGCGGCACGGCGGCAAGGCGCGCGGGCGAGATCGGCTCGCCGCATTTGGCGCAGATGCCGAAGGTCCCGGCCGCGATGCGGTCGAGGGCGGCCTCGATGGCCTCAAGCTCCTTGAGACCCGTCGTGCCGAATTCTTCCAGCACCTCGTCGTTCTCGCGCTCGATGGCGCGGTCGCCGCTGTCGCCGCTCTTGAGCGTGTCGAGATCCTTCTCGATCTTGTTCAGGCGGCCGTAAAGCTCGCGTTTGCGGGTGAGAAGAATGTCCTTGTAATGCGCCAGGTCCTTCACGATGCGGGTCTCCTTTTTTCGATGGGCGTGAAACTGGCATTGCCATTGTCAAACGGCATTGATCGGAATCAAGTCCCGGCCGCGCTTCGTCAACGCCATGTTGACAGTAAATCGCCGAAACGCCATCTTTCGTGAACGCTGCGGCTCCGCCATATTCCTCCCGACAGAACGGTTTCCGAGGGAAACCGAGACAGGGATCATATCATGACGGACCTCGACAGACGGACATTCCTCGGCGCCGCCGCCGCGGGCATCGCCGCCGGCAAGGCCGGGCCCCTTCGCGCGGAGACCGCATCCATGACAGACAATGCCAATCACGCCGTCGACATGCCGGCCTTCGTCGACCATTCGCACCTGACGGTGATCGACCTGCCGATGGTCTCTTCCTTCTACCAGAAGGTCATGGGCCTTTCGGTGCTCGACGGATCGGCCTCGGGCGAAACGCTCGGTGTCGGCGAGCGGCCGCTGCTCACGCTGACGACGGGCAGCAACGCCGCCCGCGCTCCGCGCAATGCGCCCGGCCTCTTCCACACCGCCTTCCTCGTGCCGGACCGCCGGGAGCTCGGCCGCTGGCTCGCCCATGCCGCCCATAACGGCGTGGCGTTGACCGGCGCGTCCGATCACCTCGTCAGCGAGGCGATCTATCTCGACGACCCGGAAGGCAACGGCATCGAGATCTATCGCGACCGCGACCGCGCCGAATGGACCTATGTGCCGGACGGCACGGTGAAGATGGCAACGCACCGGCTCGACCTGCAGGCGCTCTACGACGAGGCGCCGAAGGACGGCTGGACGGGCCAGGAAAACGGCACCGTCATCGGCCATATCCATTTGCAGGTCTCCGATATCCCGCAGGCCGATGGCTTCTTCCGCGACGTGCTCGGCCTCGACGTCATGGCGCGCTATCCGGGCGCGAGCTTCTTCGCCACCGGCAGGTACCACCACCATGTCGCGGCGAATGTCTGGAATTCGCGCGGCCAGCCGAAGCGCGAGAGCGGCATGACCGGCCTTTCGGACTATACGATCCGCTTCAACGACCCGGCAAAGCTCGAAGCGGCGACGAAAAAGCTCGACGCTCTGGCGATCCCCACCACCCGCTCGGGCGGCGCGGTCTCGCTGGTCGATCCATGGGGGATCGGTCTGAGGCTTTCGGCCTGAATTGCAGGCACCCACCATGACCACCGGCGCATGAAGGATGCGCCGGCGTCGTTTCCGCCCCATCCGCCCCACCCACTGACGTCATCCTCGGGTTTGCCCCGACCATGACGACGGAGAGGAATTGCGGTGGCGAAGAGGATATGCCGCACCGGTTTCCCCAGCCAATGACCATGCATGTGGCAAGTCACCATGCCTGCGGGCACAGCTTTCGCATATGAAAAGGGGCCGTTACCGCATCTCCCTTCTCCCCGCCTACGGGGAGAAGGTGCCGGCAGGCGGATGAGGGGCATGCCATATACGACAGCCTCGCCGCCCGCAGGGAGAGGCCGATCACTCAAAAGTTACCGGCGATCTCAATCGTAGAGATAATGCTCGGCCCAGTCCTCGTGGGGCACCTGGTCGCCGATCTTGTACTTGAAGGCGTGGATGTCGAGCCGGTCGGAGCTCGCCTCGCACTTGTAGGACAGGCGATACCATTCGCCCCTGCTGCGGAAGACGGCGCCCTTCGTCTTGAAGGTCGTGCCGTCGAGCTTGGGGTCGCCGAAGGCGTAGGCGATCACCTTGTCCGGGCGGAAGCCGGCCCTGCCGCTGATCTCGTCCATCGCCTCGATATCGCAACGCTGCTCCAGCCGTTCGTCCGGGGTCAGCTTCTGCAACTGGTTGCGCACGCGGGTGTCTATCGCCAGGGCTGGCTCGGCGAAAAGCGGCGCGAACGCAAGGGTGCAAAGGGCGATATGGAGCCCGATTGCATGCGGTTTCAACACTCTGCCTCCTCTTCTTGGCGTCATGCCTGACGTCTTAATTCGGGGTTAACGCGCAATATGTCGATTTGACGACAGGCTGCAACCTACCCAAGGTTTCATGAGACATCGCTGGAACTTATTGTCGCGACCGGCGTTTGTAGCGCGAAATCGGGGGTGCGTCATGCATGACATAACCGGAAAACCGGCCGAACGCCGGCTCTTGCAGGGCAGTATCGAGCAGGAAACGCTCGCCGCGGTCGGCAAGCCGCGCCGCTACGGGCTCGACATCGCCGCCGCCTGGGCGGCCATCGGCATCTTCTTCATCATGGCGATGGGCGTCGTCTATCTCATGGCGCCGATCCTCACCCCGCTCTGCCTTGCCGTCGTGACCGGCCTCATCTTCGGCGTGGCGGCGGAAAAGCTGAACGACCTCGGCATTCCGCCGCTGCCGACCGCGCTGCTGCTGGCGGGGCTGTTCGGGCTCGGCGTCTTCTTCGTGGCCGGCATACTCGCCGATCCGATCGCCCAGCTCGCCGCCAATGCGCCGGACCTCGTGCGCGGCGCCTACGATCGCATCACCCCGCTCTTTTCCCGCCTCGGCTGGCTGAACATCAGCCCGCAGATGTTCGAGAGCGGGCAGATGTCGATGGAAAAGGTGCTGGAAAACACCGGCAGCGTGCTCAGCATCGTGTCGGGCAGCCTGACGCCCGCCCTCCTGCAGGGCATGATCTTCTTCGCCGCGCTGGTGCTCTTCCTCTCGGCGCGGCTGAAGCTGCGGCAGATGCTCATCATGTCCTTTCCGCGCCGCAGCCAGCGGCTGACCACCATCCGCATCATGAACGCCATCGACAGCGCGCTCGGCTACTATTTCGCGACGGCCTCGCTGGTCTATGCGGCGCTCGGCGTCGTCACGGCGCTGATCACCTGGGGCGGCGGGCTCGCCATGCCGGCACTGTGGGGGCTCTTCGCCTTCATCTCCAGCTTCGTGCCGTTCCTCGGCGTCACGCTGATGACGATCTCGCTCGCCATCGCGGGCCTCCTGACGCACGAGACGCTGACCATGGGCCTCCTGCCGGCGCTCGCCTTCTTCCTGGTGCACCTGACCATGGAGAACCTCATCATGCCGGCTGTGATGGGAAAGCGGCTGGAGGTCAACGCCTTCATCATCTTCACCGCCATCATCTTCTGGACCTGGATGTGGGGAGCTGCCGGCGCGATGCTGGCCCTGCCCCTTTCCATCATCGGCATGACCATCGCCGACGAGCTGCGCCCCGCAAAACGCCGCGCCAAGCCCAATCTGCCGGGCTGACAGGGTTGGTTCTTGGTTAACATATGGTATAATATAAAATAGACTACTAATGTATGGAGTAACCTGTGGTCATCATCCCGTTCCGGGAGGCAATGCCTGCCTCGCGGGCCCGGGCCATTCGTGCGGCAAGAGTTGCCAGCCTCTTGAAATCACTGGCCCACCCGGCCCGACTTATGCTGGTCTGTACACTCTGCGAAAGAGAATCCTCCGTCAGCGAACTGGAAGAGGAACTCTGCGTCCACCAACCCACCCTTTCCCAGCAGCTCAACGTGCTGCGCGAGGCGGGACTGGTGGAATCGCGCCGGGAAGGCAAGCAGATATTCTACAGACTGATAGACGAAAGAGCCGTCCAGCTGGTCGGCGCGCTGAGCTCCATCTTCTGCGCGGAGGCGAAGCCCCTCTGAGGGCCCGCCTCCCGCGCCTTGTGCGGCATGCCGGGGCGGCCTGCCGCCGGCTTCCTTGTGCCTTTCCCATGCCCGCGCGCGCAAGCCGCGGGCCGCTTCCACGTGTACGCGCCCACTCCTTCGGACGCATGCGGCGGGACCTTGCCGCTTGATGCGGCGGGCGGGGCTCTCTATCTGTTTCATCCCTACCTGGAGCATTTCCGCTTTTCTCCGAATCGCGAAAACGCTCTGACTTTTCGTTTCTACGCAATTCCGGACGCAAAACCGCTTCGCACTTTTGCTCGAATTGCTCTACCGATTTGCGGAGTGAACCCTTGTCCGTCTTCAAAAACCTGCCCGCCGCCCCCCTCGCCGCCAGGAAGCCCGTTTCCGACACCCGCCACGGCATCACCCGCACCGACGACTATGCCTGGTTCCGCGACGAGAACTGGCAGGCGATGTTCAAGGACCCGTCCATCCTCCAGCCGGAGATCCGCGCCCATCTGGAGGCGGAAAACGCCTATATGGCCGCCGCCATGGCCGATACCGAGGCATTGCAGAAGACGCTGTTTGCCGAGATGCGCGGGCGCATCAAGGAGGACGACAGCTCCGTGCCGGTGAAGGACGGCCCCTTCGCCTACGGCACGTCCTTCGTCACCGGCGGCGAGCAGCCGCGCTATTTCCGCGAGCCGCGCGAGGGGGGGACACGCACCGTGCTGCTCGACGGCGACAGGGAGGCCGAGGGCAAGGACTATTTCCGCCTTTCCGGCATCGACCATTCCACCGACCATTCCGTCGGCATCTGGGGCTATGACGACAAGGGCTCGGAATATTTCACGCTGAAGGTGCGCGACCTTGCGACCGGCAAGGACCATGCCGACGAGATCGTCAATTCGGGCGGCGGCGGCGTCTGGGCGCCGGATGCGAAGAGCTTCTTCTACACCGCGCTCGACGAGAACCACCGCCCCTCGAAGATCTATCACCACATCCTCGGCGAGCGGCAGGAAAACGACCGTCTGGTCTATGAGGAGAAGGACGCGGGCTTCTTCATGTCGGTCGGCGGGTCACTGCTCGACGACTTCATCTATATCGACATCCACGACCACGAGACGAGCGAATATCGCCTCCTCTCGACCAAGGACCTGACGGCCAACCCTGTCGTCGTCGCCCCGCGCCAGACCGGCCTCGAATATTCGATGACGGAGGGCGGCGACGTCTTCTACATCCTCACCAATGCCGACGGCGCGAAGGACTTCAAGATCATGCAGACGCCGGTGACGGCGCCCGGCCGCGAGAAATGGACGGAGGTCGTGCCGCATCGTCCCGGCACGCTGATCCTCAGCCACATGGCCTTTGCCCGCCACCTCGTCTGGCTGGAGCGCCACGAGGGCCTGCCGCGCATCGTGGTGCGCGAGCGGGAAAGCGGCGCGGAACATGCCATCGCCTTCGCCGAGGAGGCCTATTCGCTCGGCCTTTCGGGCGCGGCGGAATACGACACCGACGTCATCCGCTTCTCCTATTCCTCGATGACGACGCCCTCGCAGCTCTTCGATTACAATATGGTGACGCGCGAGCGCACGCTGCTGAAGACGCAGGAGGTCCCCTCGGGCCACAACCCGGACGACTATATCACCCGCCGCGTCTTCGCCCCCGCATGGGACGGCGAAAAGGTGCCCGTCACGCTGCTCTACCGCAAGGACACGCCTCTCGACGGTTCCGCCCCGTGCCTCCTCTACGGCTACGGCGCCTACGGCATCACCATCCCGGCGTCCTTCAACACCAACTGCCTGTCGCTGGTCGACCGCGGCTTCGTCTATGCCATCGCCCATATCCGCGGCGGCAAGGACAAGGGCTTCGCCTGGTACGAAGACGGCAAGATGGACAAGAAGACCAATACGTTCAAGGACTTCATCGCCGCGGCGGACTATCTGAATCAGGAGAGGTTCACGTCCTACGCGAACATCGTCGCCGAAGGGGGCTCGGCCGGCGGCATGCTGATGGGCGCCATCGCCAACATGGCGACGGAGAAGTTCGGCGGGATCATCGCCGCCGTGCCCTTCGTCGACGTGCTCAACACGATGCTCGACGACACGCTGCCGCTCACCCCGCCGGAATGGCCCGAATGGGGCAACCCGATCGAGAGCAAGGACTTCTACCAGCTGATGGCGAGCTACTCGCCCTATGACAATGTCGGGCAAAAGCCCTACCCCGCCATCCTCGCCCTTTCCGGCCTCACCGATCCGCGCGTGACCTATTGGGAGCCCACCAAATGGGTGGCGCGCCTGCGCGAGAAGACGACGGGCAGCGAGCCCATCCTCCTCAAGACCAATATGGGCGCCGGCCACGGCGGTGCTTCGGGCCGCTTCCAGCGGCTGGAGGAGATCGCCTTCGAATATGCCTTCGCGATCAAGGTGGCGGGGAAGATGTAGGGGCGGAAAGCGCCTTCGGCATACCCTTTGCCCTGCCCCACAGAACTTCCCCGGCATTCCTGCAAAATCCGCCAGCATCGCGGGCGCTCCCGAGCATGGCCCCTCATCCCGCTGCCGCGACCTTCTCCCCGCAAGCGGGGAGAAGGGGCAGGAGGAGAGGCTTTCCCTTCCTTTCCAGCGCCGCGTCTTCAGGAAAGCCATGCCTCTGGTTCCCTTCTCCCCGCTTGCGGGGAGAAGGTGCCAGGCGGATGAGGGACGCGCGGCCCGCTCAGGGCGTGTCTACCGGAACGCCCCCACGCATTCCTGCAGGTCCGCCAGCATCGCCGTCGAGCCCTTGAGGCTGGTGCGGAGGTCGCCGATGCGCAGGTGCTTGCCACGTTTCAGCGCCTCGACAACCGAGCGGTCGCTGCCGAGGTCATAGGCGATTTCCTGACGATCGTAGGCCTTGCCGGCGATGGCGTGGCCCTCGCCGTCGTCGATCCAGTATCTCGCATCCTTCGCATAGGCGTCGGCATGGTCGTAGGCCGGGTCGCGGAAGCCGAAGGTCAGGTGGCCGTCGCCGTACCAGCGGAAGGCGGCGTGGCGCTCGCCCCCCTCGCGGCGCGTGGCGCGGCAGTTGAGGAAGCGGCCGTCGTCCGCGAAATCCGCGACGACGTCCCAGCCGCCCACCGAGCGGGCCGCGCGGTAGGGATCGGCAGCCGCGCCGTAGCCGCTGCCGGCATCGGCGGATGCGGCCCCGGCATAATCGGCCGTCTGCGCCGCATGGCCGACCGCTTCCTCCGCCATCGGGAAATCGCGCAGCGCCTCGCGATAGCGGTCGTAATAGCCGAGGCGGCGCACGTCGACGAAGTCGAATTCGTAATCCTCCTGCGCGCGCACCGAATTGTCGCGGAAGCGCACGAGGCCGCGGACGTGCAGGCAGCCCTCGCCGCAGGCGATCTCATCGACATATTCGCGGGCATTGTCGTCCGGCGTCTTCAGCGCGACGGCGAGGCTATGGCGGCGCTCGTCGCTGATCGCGCGGAACATCAGCGACTGGGCGTAGCCGCGGCGATCCTCGTCGAAATAGGCATAGATCGCCCGTTCCTCGCTCGGGCTGAGATCGTCCCGCCGCGCCACATGGATGCGCCGCTCGGGAATGCCCGCGGCGGTAACGACGTTGCGCAGCCGCTCGGGCGAATAGGTGGTGGTGAAATAGGAAACGTCCTCGCAGCCTTCCGGCGGGGGCCAGAAGGTGAAGTCGGCGAGCACGAGCTGGCCGTCCTTGTAGCGGTCGGAGAGGCGCCGGTCGCTCCTGTCGAAGGAGAGCCGCCCGCAGGGATCGTCCCGGTCGTTGGAGAAGGTCAGATAGGGCAGGCTGCCGAGGTCCTCGTGCGTTTCCTCGAATTTCCGGCCGAGAAGGTCGATCTTGCGCCGCGCGACGGCCGAGAAGATGCCCTCCGGGTAGCGGCTGAGATAGCGGTCATAGGCCTCGCGGTTATCGGAAAGCGCGGCGAATTCGTAGAAGGCGATCTCCGCCGCATCGGCCTTGCCGTCCTTGGGGCTCAGGGCGAACTTCCCATAGTCCGCACTGCTCTGCCAGACCGTCTGCCGGCCCGCGCTGCGCTCCCTGACGATCTCGCCCACCTTGCCGAAGGCCTCGTCCAGCGTGATGCCGGGAATGCTGATCGCATCCGCGAAGGCCGAGGCGAAGGGGCTGATCGGCGCGCCCTCGTAGTCGTAGGTCGTGCCGGGGGCGGCGGCATAGGCATAGTGGACGCCCTCCGCGTTGCCCGGCTCGGCCAGCCCGTCGGGAATGTCGCGCAGCGTCAGGAACGGGTTGCCATGCGCGGCATCGAAGAGCACGACCTTGAGGCCGGTGCCGATCCTGCGCAGGGCGGCCGTGACCTCGGAAACGGCGAGCGAGCGGTTGCGAAGGCCCGTCAGCGTGCGGCCGGAGGCGTCGGTCGGCAGGAGGTAGTTATCGCCGTCGATCTGCACCGCATAGCCGGAGAAATAGACGAAGAGCACCGGGTTCTCCGCCTTTTCCGCGATCCGGGTGAAATTGTTGAGCGCCGAGAGCATGCCGAGATTGTCGACGTCGGTGGCGCGCGTCACGTCGAAATCGACCCGCTCCAGCGCCTCGCCGACGAGGTCGATGTCGTTCAGCGGGTTCTGCAGGTGTTCGGCATCCTCGTATCCGGCATTGCCGATGAGGAGCGCATAGCGCTCGGCGGCCAGCGCCGCGGGCGCCGCAAGGACGAGAAGACAGGCGGCGAGCGCCGCGACCAGGCGATGGACATTGCGCTGCACGACACCCCTCCGAAACGAGCGGGTCGGCCGCGATGGCCGCTCCGCGTCCCCACACCCCATGCTGAAGAGAAAAACGTCTCGATGCGACCGCTTATTCAGCAGACGGTAATTTTTCCCCTCTTCACGAAAACCTTTCGTTCCGGCGCGCAAGACCCTATCTGATAGGGAAGGCAGCAAGGGATGGACGATCATGAGCGGTGCAACGACGGCAGCGGCGGACAAGACCCGCCCCATTCCCTTCGACAACAGCTATGCGCGGCTGCCGGACGCCTTCTTCGCGCCGGTCGATCCGACGCCGGTGGAAGCGCCACGGCTGATCCGCTTCAACCGGGCGCTTGCCGAAGAGCTCGGGCTCGACGCCGATGCGCTGGAGCGGCACGGTGCGGCCTATTTCTCCGGCAATACACCCCTGCCAGGCTCGCTGCCGCTCGCCATGGCCTATGCCGGCCACCAGTTCGGCCAGTTCGTGCCGCAGCTCGGCGACGGGCGGGCGATCCTGCTCGGCGAGGTGATCGACCGCGCCGGCAGGCGCCGCGACATCCAGCTCAAGGGCGCCGGCCAGACGCCCTATTCGCGGCGCGGCGACGGACGGGCGGCGCTGGGGCCGGTGCTGCGCGAATATATTATCAGCGAGGCGATGCATGCGCTCGGCATCCCGACGACGCGGGCGCTCGCGGCCGTCGCCACCGGCCAGCCGGTCTATCGCGACCGGGTGCTGCCGGGCGCGGTCTTCACCCGCGTCGCCTCCAGCCATGTCCGCGTCGGCACCTTCCAGTTCTTCGCCGCGCGCGGCGATACGGAGAACGTGCGCGTGCTGGCGGACCATGTCATCGACCGGCACTATCCGGAGCTGAAGGGCGCGGAAAAGCCCTATCTCGCGCTGCTCGACGCGGTGGCCGAGCGGCAGGCTTCGCTGATCGCCAAGTGGCTCGGCGTCGGCTTCATCCATGGCGTGATGAACACGGACAACATGACGATCTCGGGCGAGACCATCGATTTCGGCCCCTGCGCCTTCATGGACCGCTACGACCCGCGCACCGTCTATTCCTCCATCGACCATGGCGGGCGCTATGCCTTCGGCAACCAGCCGATGATCGGCCAGTGGAACATCGCCCGGCTCGCCGAGGCGATGCTCGCCATTCTCGACGGCGACCAGGACAAGGCGGTGGAGGCGGCGAACGCGGCCGTCGGGCGCTTCATGGAGCGCTTCCAGGCGCATTGGAAGGGCGTCATCCGCGCCAAGGTCGGGCTCGGCGACCATGAGGAAGAGGGCGACCAGGCGCTGATCCGCGACCTGCTCATCCTTCTTTACGAGCAGAAGGCCGATTATACGCTGGCCTTCCGCCGGCTGGCGGATGCGGCGGGGGAGGAAGACCCCTCCCCACCCCCTCCCCACAAGGGGGAGGGGCTTAACGAGCCGCGTCCTCAGCGTTCCATCTTGAAGGATGAGCAAGCCTCCTCCTTCTCCCCCCTTGTGGGGGAGATGCCGGCAGGCAGAGGGGGCCTTGCGGGCCTCATGGAAGACCCCGGAGCGCTCACGCCCTGGCTTGCCGCATGGCGCGCACGGCTGGCGCGCGATGCCACCTCCCCGCAGCACCGCGCGGCGGCGATGCGCCGGGTCAATCCCGCCTTCATCCCGCGCAACCACAAGGTCGAGGAAGCGCTCACGGCGGCGGTCGACCATGGCGATTTCTCGCTGTTCGAGGCGTTGAACGACGTGCTCACCCGCCCCTACGAGGACCAGCCGGCCTTTGCCGCCTATGCCCAGCCGCCGAAGCCGGGCGAGGAAATTGCCGCGACCTACTGCGGGACGTGAGAGGCGGAAGATCGGGCCGCTGCATCTCGTGCCTGCCCCTCATCCGGCCTGCCGGCCACCTTCTCCTTGGCTGCGGGGCGAAGGAACGCTGGGCTCGCCCTGTTGCCCCATGAATGAGGCTCCCGCGACGGGCATTCGGCGCGGGGTGGTCGTTCTGCCTGCCTGCGTGGGCTATCCCAATATGAGAGTATGACGTGGCCGCTCTTCCTTTCTCCCCTCAGGAGAAGGTGGCCCGAAGGGTGGATGTGGGGGCACGTGCAAAACTTGTTTTTTTGCCTTCGGCATGCCCCTCATCCGCCTGCCGGCACCTTCTCCCCGCAAGCGGGGCGAAGGGGATATGCCGTGCCGGTTTCCCCAACCAACGACCATGCGTGGAGCACGTCCCCTCTCCCCGCTTGCGGGGAGAGGGTCAGGGTGAGGGTGAGGGGCGATGCAGATGCGAGCGCGTCCACTCTCCAAGAAAATACTTCACAAGTATAATTCCCGCGTTACCCTCCGTTGCATTGAAGCGTCACGCTTGTGCCCTAGTTTCAACGGCGTCCCTCCTTGAGCCGGACGTCATGTCGGCATCTCCCCGGCCGGCATCGCAAACGGAGATCA
Source organism: Shinella sp. R2-11 (assembly GCF_055330205.1). Taxonomy (NCBI): domain Bacteria; kingdom Pseudomonadati; phylum Pseudomonadota; class Alphaproteobacteria; order Hyphomicrobiales; family Rhizobiaceae; genus Shinella; species Shinella sp. R2-11. The sequence goes on from NZ_JBVAPC010000006.1 coordinate 123,226, forward strand.
TCATGTTGCTCACGCTGACCGCTGTCCTCTTCACCATCATAGGACTGGTGCTGACGGGCGGAGGCGGGTGGCTGCTGTCGCTCGGCGGCAGCCCCTACTATCTCGTCACCGGCCTTGCCTTCCTCGTCACCGCCGCCCTCCTCTTCCGCCGCTCGGCGGCGGCGCTCTGGCTCTATGCCCTCATCGTCCTCGGCTCGCTCGGCTGGGCGATCTTCGAAGTCGGCTTCGACTGGTGGCAGCTCGGCCCGCGCGGCGGCGTCATCGTGCTGCTCGGCCTGTGGCTGATGCTGCCGGCCATCCGCCGGCCGCTCGGTTTTGCGAGCCCCACCGGCACGCCCTACCCCGCCTCGGCGATGCCGCTTGCCGTCGCCGTCCTCGTCGCCATCGCGGTCGCCGGCTATTCGATGACGCAGGACCCGCACGACCTTGCCGGCAGCCTGCCGAAGGAGATCGCCAATGCGACGCCCGCGCTCGGCGGCAACGTGCCGGCCGGCGAATGGCACCAGTACGGCCGCACGCAATACGGCCAGCGCTATTCGCCGCTCGACCAGATCAATACCGATAACGTCTCCACGCTGAAGGTCGCCTGGCAGTACCAGACCGGCGACGTGAAGCTGCCCGACGACGTCGGCGAGACCACCTACCAGGTGACGCCTCTGAAGGTCGGCGACACGCTCTACATGTGCACGCCACACAACTGGGCGATCGCGCTCGACGCGGCAAGCGGCAAGGAGAAGTGGAAATACGATTCCAATTCCGGCATGAACCCGGACCGCCAGCACCAGACCTGCCGCGGCGTGACATATTATGCCGATCCGGCCGCCACCGCCGGCACGGCCTGCGCCACGCGCGTCTACCTGCCGACCTCCGACGCCCGGCTGATCGCGCTGGACGCTGAGACCGGAGACGTCTGCACCGGCTTTGCCGAGAACGGCGTGCTGCACCTCGAAAAGGGCATGCCCTACAATCCGGCCGGCTACTATTACTCCACCTCGCCGCCCGTCATCACCGACGGCAAGATCATCATCGGCGGGGCGGTGAACGACAACTATTCCACCAAGGAACAGTCGGGCGTCATCCGCGCCTTCGACGTCAATTCCGGCGCGCTGGTCTGGAACTGGGATTCCGGCAATCCGGACGTGACGACACCGCTGCCCGAGGGGCAGGTCTACACCGTCAACTCGCCGAATTCCTGGTCGGTGTTCAGCTATGACGAAGCGCTCGGCCTCGTCTATGTCCCGCTCGGCAACCAGGTACCGGACCAGCTCGGCATGGGGCGCAGCGAGAATGTGGAGAAGTTCTCCTCCTCCATCGTCGCGCTCGACATCAAGACCGGCGCGCTGCGCTGGGTGCGCCAGACGGTGCATCACGACCTGTGGGACATGGACGTGCCCGCCCAGCCGGCGCTGATCGACATCACCCGGGACGGCACGAGCGTTCCGGCCCTCGTCGGCGCGACCAAGCAGGGCGACATCTACGTGCTCGACCGGCGCACCGGCGAGCCGATCATCCCGGTCAAGGAAGTGCCCGCGCCGACCGGCGCGATCCCGGAGGATTTCTCCGCGCCGACCCAGCCGGTCTCCGACCTCACCTTCATGCCCGATCCGCTGACCGAGAAGAACATGTGGGGCATCACCATGTTCGACCAGATGATGTGCCGCATCGACTTCCTGTCGATGAAATACGAGGGCCGCTACACGCCGCCCTCGCTGCAGGGCACCATCGTCTATCCCGGCAATTTCGGCACGTTCAACTGGGGCTCGGTCGCGGTCGATCCCGAGCGGCAGGTGATGTTCGGCATGCCGACCTACCTCGCCTTCACCTCCCGCCTCGTGCCGCGCGACCAGGTGCCGCCGAAGGGGCAGGACGAGAAGGGCTCCGAGCAGGGCCTCAACCGCAACGACGGCGCGCCCTACGGCGTCTATATGGGTCCGTTCCTCGGGCCGCTCGGCATTCCCTGCCAGGCGCCGCCATGGGGCTATGTGGCGGGCGCCAACCTTGCCACCGGCGAGATCGCCTGGAAGCACAAGAACGGCACGGTCATGGACATGACGCCGCTGCCGCTGCCCTTCAAGGTGGGCGTGCCCGGCATCGGCGGCCCGATGATGACCAAGGGCGGCGTCGCCTTCCTCGGTGCGGCGGTGGACGATTATCTGCGCGCCTATGACGTGACCACCGGCCGCCAGCTCTGGGAAGCCCGCCTTCCCGCCGGCGGACAGGCGACGCCCATGACCTACACGGTCGGCGACAAGCAATATGTGCTGATCGTCGCCGGCGGCCACGGCTCGGTGGGCACAAAGCCTGGGGATTACGTGATCGCCTATACGCTGCCGTAGGGGGGTGTAGGGTTCATCCCCGTCTACCCTGCCGAGCATCCCCCACAAGGGGCTGCCCGGCAGGGAGTTCGGCGCTGCCACGCGCCCCTCATCCGCCTGCCGGCACCTTCTCCCCGCAAGCGGGGCGAAGGGACTTGGGGCATATGTTTCCCCGCACAAGATTGAGGAAAGCCTCGCATCCTCCCCTTCTCCCCGCCTGCGGGGAGAAGGTCCCGGCAGGGGGATGAGGGGCCTCTCCAGCGCGAGCATGCAAGGCTTTACACCGCCCTACCCCCTCATCCGACCCTACGGGCCACCTTCTCCCCGAGGGGGAGAAGGAAAGAGCGGCAACGTCGTACTCCATGGGCTACAGCCTACCCAGTGAGGATATCCCCGGCAGGGCGGAGGAATGGCCGCGGCAAGCGCATCGACCTTGCCGTGACCACGGAAAGCCCGGTACTGGGTTGCCACCCGACGCCGGTCTTACCATTATGCCGCCCTGCCCATCCTCCCCGGGAGATTCGCCATGAAAGACGACTGGCGGCTGATCGCCGCGCCGGTGAAGATCATCCTTGCCAATTACGGGCGTTCCTCGCGCGGCCTCCTGGCGCTGGTCGCGGTCATCGTCTTCCTCTCGGCCGTTTCCGCCGTCGCCGCGCCCTATCTCTTCTCGCGCCTCATCGATGCCATGGCCGCCGACCGTTTCGCCGAGGGACTGGCCGCCGGCCTCGTCGTCTATGCCCTGCTCATCGGCATCGCGGCGGCGCTGCAGCACATGGTGCAGTATCTCTCCTACATGAGCGCGGAGAACCTCAGCTTCATCGCCAGCACCAGCCTGTTCGACCGGCTGCTGAGGAAGACCGCCAGCTTCTTCGTCGAGCACAACCCGGCCGAGATCGAAGGCGCGCGGCGGCGCGGACAGGGCGCGCTGATGACGCTCGTGCAGCTCGGCCTCATCGTCTTCATTCCGGGAGCGACGCAGATCGTGCTCGCGCTCGCCATGCTGGGCGCGACCATCAATATCGAGGTCGTGCTGATCGTGCTCGTCTATGGCACCGGCTTCGTCGCCCTCACCGCCCTTGCCAACCGCCGCACGCGCCGCTTCCTCGACGCGGCCATCGAGGCCGGGCAGGAGAACGCCAAGTTCGTCGGCAACGCCATGGCGGCGATGGAGACGCTGCGCCATTTCGGCAGCCACGGCTGGATGCAGGCGCGCTTTGCCGGCAAGGCCCGCGAGGAGCGCGACAACTGGGCCGCCTTCTGCCGCCGCCGCATCGGCTACAGCGCGGTGCTCGGCGCGGGGCTGGCGCTGCAATTCGTCGTCACCTTCCTCCTGCTCCTGCCGCGCTACCGGGCGGGCGAGCTCAGCGTCGGCGATCTCGTCCTCTTCAACACGCTGCTGCTCCAGCTCAACATGCCCTTCGAGATGATCGGCCATGCGCTGGACGACGTGGTGCGCGCGCGGGCCTCGCTGCTGCCGCTCGCCCGCATCTGGGCCGCGCCGGAGGAAGAGGATGCCGCAACGCCCGGCGGCTTCTTGCCGCGAGACGGCCGCCTCGCCTTCGAGAAGGTCTCCTATGCCCATGAAAACGGCCGGGGCATCGCGGATATCAGCTTTTCGGCGACGCGCGGGCGCATCACCTATCTCGTCGGCGAGACCGGCTCGGGCAAGTCGACGCTGCTGCGCCTCGCCCTCAAATCGCTCAGCCCCGCCTCGGGCCGCATCGCCGTCGACGGCATGGACCTCGAAGCCGTCTCCCAGCGCGACTGGTACGCCGCCGTCGGCATCGTGCCGCAGGAGCCGACGCTGCTCAACGACACGCTCGCCGTCAACATCGCGCTCGGCCGGCCGATGGACCCGGAGCGGCTGCGGCGCGCGGCGGAGAAGGCGGCGATCCTCGCCTTCGTCGAGACCCTGCCCGACGGTTTCGAGACCATGGTCGGCGAGCGGGGTATGAAGCTCTCCGGCGGCGAGCGCCAGCGCATCGCCATCGCCCGCGCGCTCTATGCCGATCCGCAGTTCCTCTTCCTCGACGAGGCGAGCTCGGCGCTGGACGAGGCGACGGAGGCAGAGATCATGCAGCACATCCGCAGCCTTGCCGGCGACGTGACCATCCTTGCCGTGACGCACCGCAAGAGCGTGATCGCCCCGCGCGACCACGTCGTCACCCTCGGCGCCGGGCGCATCGAGAGCGAGACCTGAGACAAGTCTCGCAAAAGCCGCAACCGCTAATGGTTCCCTCAGGATTCGAGGGAGCCTTTCATGAAGATCGACGGCAGCATGCTTTCCGCCTATGCGCTCGGCCGGCAGCGGCCCGCCGCCGCCGCTGGCGACAGCCTTTCCAATGGCATGGGCGATAGCGGCGGCGCGTGGAAGCGCAACATCCCGACGGTGGAGACCTCCGCCGCCATGCCTTCCGGCCTTGCCAATGCGCTGTGGGTCAACAAGCAGGAGAAGGCCGAGCGGGAAAGCGACGGGCTCCTGTCCGATTTCATGGAGCTTTCGAAGATGAACCCGGTCGAGCGCCTGCGCAAGGAGCTGCTCGAATCGATGGGCCTCACCGAGGAGAGCCTCGCCGCGCTGCCGCCCGAGCAGCGCGAGGCGATCGAAGAGGAGATCCGCCGCGCCATCAAGGAGCGGCTGGGCATCGACGACACCCGGCAGGCCGGCCCCGCGGAAGGGCAATCCGCGGCCGGCACGGAGGAAGCGAAGGCCTGACCGGCCTTCGCTTTCATCCTTTCTCTTTCCCATGAGAAAGCCAGTTGACAAACGGCGCGAAAGGGAGAATATCGCGACCATGATCAAGAGCACGCACATCGCCGCAACGTATTTTTGGCTGTTCCGATAAGGAGCGGCTGTTCGATCATGTCAACAAGCCGCCATCAGGCGGCTTTGTTGTTTTAGGGCACCTGATGGCACGAAAACCAAGGAGCCCGAAATGCTGAATACCGTCATCAAGCTCGATCCCCACGCCGTCGAACGCCCGCCGATGCTGACCATCCGCGCCGCGCGCCAAGGCGACCTGCAGCAGATCCTCGACATGATCGCGCTGCACGCCGAATGCCACGGCGACACCGCGAAGATCACCGCCGTCGACCTCGACCGCGACCTATTCGGCACCCATCCCTGGATCACCGCCCTCGTCGCGGAAGCCGGCGGCCGGCTGATCGGCTACGCGCTGATGGTGCCGATGTACCGCGCCATGGAAGGCGTGCGCGGCATGGAGCTGCACCAGATCTTCGTGCGCGAGGACAATCGCGGCCACGGCATCGGCCGCCATCTCGTTTCCCGCGCCCGCGAGCATGCCCGCATCTCCGGCTGCGGCTACCTCTCGGTGAGCGCGGCGACCGGCAATTTCGGCGCGCACCGCTTCTACGAGCAGATGAACTTCCGCGCCGGCCCGGTGACGGGCATGCGCTACGTCCAGGCATTGGGCTGAACCGACGGAGGCCGGCATGGCGAAGCGACTGGCAATCGTGCTGACGGAAGGCTACGCGGACTGGGAATGCGCCCTGCTGATGGCGACGGCGCGCGGCGACTGCGGGGCGGAGACCGTGGTGCTGACGCCCGGCGGGGCTGACGTCACCTCGCTCGGCGGCGTTACCATCAAATCCGCAGGCAAGGCGGAGGCGGTCCTGCCCGCCGATTTCGACGCGCTGGTGGTCTGCGGCGGCACGATATGGCAATCCGGCGCGGCGCCCGACCTCTCGGCTCCGGTCGGGCGTTTCGTCGAGGCCGGCAAGCCGGTGGCGGCGATCTGCGACGCCACGCTGGAATTCGCCCGCCTCGGCCTCTTCGATACGCGGGCGCATACCGGCAACTATCCCGGCCAGATCGGCAAGCTCGTTCCGGACTATCGCGGCGCGGCGCACTACCGCGACCAGCCGCAGGCCGTGAACGACCGCGGCGTCATCACCGCCTCCGGCGCGGCACCCGCCACCTTCGCCCGCGAAATCCTCGAGGCCATCGGCCTCGGCTCCGCGGAGCTGCGGGATTATCTGGCGATGTACGGGGATGAGCATGGGGCGGCGAAGGGCTGAGGAGGGTTGAGGGCTGGCGCAGAACGCATACCGGCCCACGCAGAAGCGGCTGACCGTGCCACGGAAATGCCCGACCCGATGGCCGCAGTACCCCGCCTGATGGCCGCAGCACCCGACTTTTCGGCATTGTCGCGGCTTGGCGGCATTTCGCCAGCCTGAAGGCATCTCACCCGGCTTGGGGCATTCCGGCTTGGTGGCGGCCATGCCCTGCACGGCGGCAGGAGGCTGCCCACCCCACCCTCCATCGTCATCCTCGGGCTTGACCCGAGGACCCACGCCCCGAGCTCAGGTCGTGCCGTGACTCATGGATCCTCGGGTCAAGTCCGAGGATGACAAAGGAGAGGTGAGTGTCCCGTCAGGGCGGCAGAGAGGATGCGGCTCGCGTAAGGCCTCGAGCATTCAGGCTCACGGGGCGTCGGGCCTACCGGACGCTTAGGCCCGCCGAACGTTCCGGCCCCCTGAGCGTTCCGCCGACCGAGCGTTCAAGCTCCGCCAAACCGTCAGACCCCGTCAGGCCTCGTCCCAAACCGCCCGACCCTGCCCCCAAACCTCACCGCGCCGGGATCGCCTTCAGGTAGGCGGCGATCGCCTCGCGGTCTTCCTTCGGCAGCAGCGCCATGTTCTTCTGCACGGAGACCATGGCGCCGCCGACGCTGTCGAATTCCGGCGTGAAGCCGGTTTCGAGATAGTTGACGATATCGCCTGCGCTCCAGCTGCCGAAGCGGCCCTCGACGGGGGTGATGTCGGGGACGCGGCCTTCGCCTTCCGGGTTCGGCCCGCCGGCGAGCCACTGGTCGGTCTTCAGGCCGCCCAGCATGTCGCGCGGCGTGTGGCATTCGCCGCAATGGCCCGGCCCCTCGACGAGATACTGGCCGTGCCTGACGGTCTCGTCGGCATCGGCGAGCGCCACGCGCGGTGCCTCGTTGAGGTAGAGAAACTTCCAGCCGCCGAGCGCGAGGCGGATGTTGAAGGGGAACGGCAGCTCGTGCCCCGGCGCGACATTGCCGCTCTTCGGCAGGGTCTTCAGATAGGCGTAGAGATCGCCGATGTCCTTGACCGTCATGCGCGCATAGGAGGCGTAGGGGAAGGAGGGATAGAGGTGCTCGCCGTCGCGGCCGGTGCCGCGCTTCATGGCGTCGCCGAATTCCGCCAGCGTCCAGGCGCCGATGCCCGCCGTCTCGTCCGGCGAGATGTTCGGCGCATGGAAGGTGCCGAAGGGGCTCTTCAGCGCGAGCCCGCCGGCCAGCACCAGCTTCTGGTCGTCCGGCGCGCCCGGCGCCGCGTGACAGCTCACACAGCCGCCCGCATGGAAGATGCGTTCCCCATTGGCAAGGTCCGGCTCGCCGGCGGCGGCCCAGGTCTCGGCCGGAAGCCGCTCGGGCGCCGTCAGGAAGACGAATGCGCCCGCGCCGATCGCGCCGAGCAGCACCACGCCGCCAAGAAGTCTTTTGAGTGCCATGGGCCCTCCCCGCCTGCGCCCGCCCCTTCCTACGAAGAGGTCGCGGCGCATAAACACAAAGGTTCCACCCCGGCGGCCGGCACCGGAACGGTGTTCATTCCTTCGGGATGATCCGGTCCACCGCGGTCACTTCTTGACGCGGTAGACCTCATGACAGCCGCCGCAATTGGGGCCGATCGCGCCAAGCGCCGCGACGACGCCCGCCTGGTCCGCAGGAAGGCTCGCAAGGGCCGTGTCGGCGGCCGCGCCGAGCTTGGCGGCATGGGCCTTGAAGTCGTCCATCTGTTCCCAGATCGTCGCCTTGGCCTCCGTGTCGTGGCCCGTCTCGGAGCCTACGGGGAACTGCTCCGGGAAGGCCTTCGCCACCTCGCTCATCGTGGTCAGCGATGCCTTGACGACCTCCGCGTCATAGGGCTTCTCGCCCTTGGCGATGCCGGAAAGCGCGCCCATGGCCCCGCCCACCTTCTTCATCATCTGCTGGCGCACGACCTGCGGCTCGTCCGCCGCCACGACGGCGCCCGCGCCGATGACTGCAAGCGCGGCCGCGGCCGCCAAAGTCCTGAACTTCATCGAGTTCTCCCCGTTGCTGGCGGCCGGCCGGGCCGCGCCGCCGATTTGCGATGCGCGGCCATGATTGCATTTTAGAAAATCCACGACAGTAAAATCTTTTTGATGCCGGCGATGCGCGGAACGCCACGGGCGGCCGCATCTTCAACGTTTCTTGATCTTTTATAAGCACAACTCGGGCATCGACATAGTGCCGGTCCGAGGGCCACCAGCATGCGGAACGCATTCCTCAAGACCCTGTCCGCCGACCTGCGGCAGATGCTGCCCTTCCACGCCTTCGTTCTCGCGCATATGGCGCTGGTCATCGGCATCCTCACCTGGCATGCCGATTTCACGGCAGCGGCCTACCGGCAATATGCCGCGCAGTTCGGGCCGATTTATTTCCTCGGGCTTCCGGCCATTCTCCTCCTCGGCAAGCTCGTTGCCGGCGTGTTCCGCAACCCGAAGGCGCCGCTCGCCTGGATGACGCTGCCGACGCCCGCGCTGCTCGGCCATCTGGCCGGCGCCGCCGCCGTCTTCGGCTCCTTCATCCTCTTCATGGGCTCGTTCACGACGTTCAAGACGCTGATGCCGGCCCTGAGGAACGGCTTTCCCTATGACCGCGTGCAGGCCGACCTGGATGCGCTGCTCTTCGGCGGCGTCGATCCCGGGCCGTGGCTGATGGCGCTCTTCGGCAATCCGCATATCCTCTCCATCCTCGAATGGAACTATTCCGTCGGCTGGCCCGCCTTTGCCTTCGCCCCGCTCTTCTTCATCGTGCTGCGCACGAAGGGCGCTGTCCGCCTGCGCTATTGCCTCGGCTTCGCCCTCGTCTGGGCGGTACTCGGCAATCTCCTCGCATGTCTCTTTCTTTCCGCCGGTCCCGCCTTCTACGGGCACGTCACCGGCGATGCCGCGCGCTTCGCGGCGCAGTTGCGGATGCTCGACAATGGCGTCGTGGCGGCCATCCAGGCCTATCTGTGGCAGAACCATCTTCAGGACGTCGCAGGGCTCGGGACGGGCATTTCCGCCTTTCCGAGCGTTCATGTCGGCGTCACGATGATGAATGCCCTTTTCCTGCGGGAATTCAGCCGCACCGCCGGCCTTCTCGGCTTTGCCTATGTCTTCGTCATCCTCGTGAGCTCGACGCTCTTCGGCTGGCACTACCTGATCGACGGCTATACCTCCATATTGGTCGTCCTTCTCCTGCATGTCGCGCTGAAGCGCCTGTTCGCGGCAAGGTCCGCAGCAACACCGGCCGAAGACCTCAAACCGTCCCCCAGCCCCGCCATACCGTGACCACGGCGATCGCGACGAGCAGCACGCCCGCCGCGCGGCCGATGAGGCGGGTGGCGGCGGGGCTGCCGACGAGCGCGGCGCGGCTCTTCGCGGCGGCGAATACGAGGCCGCCATAGACGGCAAGCTGCGTCGCCCAGATCATCAGCAGCATGACGAGCGTCTGGCGCCAGAGCGGGCCGAATTCCGGGCGCAGGAACTGCGGGAAGACGGCGAGCATGAAGAGATAGGCCTTGGGGTTCATGAGGCTCGTCAGCGCGCCCTGGCGGAAACGCGTGACAAGGCCGCGCCGCTCGAGGCCGTCGACTTCGCCGATCACGATGGAGCTGCGGAAGAGCTGCCAGCCGATGAAGGCGACATAGGCCGCGCCGAGCACCAGCAGGACATTGAAGAGCTTCGGCGCGAAATGCAGCAGCATGCCGACGCCGAGGGCGGCATAGAGCATGTGCACCAGACCGCCCGCCATGATGCCGAAGGTCGCCGAGAGCCCCGCCCTGCGGCCGCCGGAAAGCGCGCTTGCCAGCACGAAGACCATGTCCATGCCCGGCACGATGATGATGCCGGAGACGAGCAGGAAGAAGAGCCAGAGGTTTTCGCTGTAGGTCATGTCAGTTGGCCGTTGCCTTTTGCCGCGCCGCAGCCCTATGCTGCCTTTCGTTTCAAGCGCTTGAGGCGTGATATAGCGAAGGCCAACTGACAGGGATGTGTCAGTTGTGACGGAGAAAACCATGCGCAAGGCATCCCGGCTCTTCGAGATCATCCAGATCCTGCGGCTCGCCCGCCAGCCGGTGACCGCCGCCGAGATCGCCGAACGGCTGGAGGTGACGGTGCGCTCGATCTACCGCGACATCGCCGCGCTGCAGGCGATGCGCGTGCCGGTCGAGGGCGAGCGCGGCATCGGCTATATCCTGCGTCCCGGCTTCGACCTGCCGCCGCTGATGTTCACCATCGAGGAGACGGAGGCCGTGGTGCTGGCGCTCGCCCTTCTGGAGCGCACGGGGGACGCGGAACTGAAGGCGGCCGCCAGAAGGGTGGGCGAGAAGATCGCCGGCGCCGTGCCGCCGCCGCTGCGCCAGACGCTTTCCGCCCGCGCGCTGCACGCCTGGGGCACCGCGCCGCGCCAGCCCGAGGGCATCGACCTTGCCACGGTGCGCCGGGCGATCCGCGACGAGGAGAAGCTGCTCATCGACTACCGCGACGAATATGCCCGCGCCACCGAGCGCACCATCCGCCCCATCGCGCTCATCTACTATTCGGAAACGGCGAACATCGTCGCCTGGTGCGAGCTGCGCCAGGCCATCCGCAATTTCCGCGCGGACCGGGTGGAGGCCTGCGAAGCGACGGGCGGGCACTTTCGCGGCGAAGGCGACGGGCTGCGGCAGATCTGGATTTCCGGCTGGGCGGAGAACCGGGCGGCGGCGGGTTCCTAAGCGTTTCACGCATTCCGGACGCAGAGCCCGCGATCCACTTTGCTGGAATTGCCCTATTCCGGCCATTCCTCGCGCGGCCATTGCCGCGCGGTATGGATGACGCGCAGGATGAACAGGGTCTCCCGCCCCTCGGCCATCTCCATGCAATAGGCGAGAACATAGGGAAGGCCGCTCACCGATTTCTCGTAGGTGCCGCCGACCCGGCCCGGCCGGCCGACGGCGCGTTCGCCCAAAAGGACCGCCGCCGCATCGATCCGCGCGACAACCGAGCGTGCCGCTGCGGGATCGTCCTTCGCGATGTGGCGGACCTGCTGCTTCAGGTCATCGAGGGCCGCGCGGGACCATCGGACGGGACGCTTCACGACCGGCCGCGCTCAGCCGTATCGATCGCGGAGGCAAGTTCGGACATGGCTTCCTCATGCGAAACCGTCCGCCCCTTGCGAACGTCCTCAAGGCCTTCGCTGATGCCCTCTACGATCGCCAGTTCCCTGGCGACATAGGCCGAGACCGCCTCGGCGGCGAGGAAGGAGCGGCTGCGGCGCGTGTCCGCCGCCAGCCTGTCGAGCTTTTCCTTGATGTCGGTGCTGACGCGGATCGTCATCGTCGTGCTGCTCATGGTGGCCATCCGTACTGGTTTGTGTACATGCCAGCACAATATCACACATCGGACGAAGTTGAAAAACCTGTTCCTTTTCGGCAGACGGAGAGAAGGCCCGCCAAAAAAAAACCCGGCCGTTTCCGACCGGGGTTTGCGTAATCGGCAAGCCGAAGGCTTACTTCGTTGCGGCTTCGTAGCGCTCCAGGACGTAGTCCCAGTTGATCAGGCTATCGACGAAGGCTTCGAGGTATTTCGGGCGGGCGTTGCGGTAGTCGATGTAGTAGGAGTGTTCCCATACGTCGACGCCGAGGATCGGTTCCGCGCCGTGGACCAGCGGGTTCTCGCCGTTCGGGGTCTTGGAGATGGCGAGCTTGCCGTCCTTGACGGAGAGCCATGCCCAGCCGGAGCCGAACTGCGTGGTGCCGGCGGCGACGAAATCGGCCTTGAACTTGTCATAGCCGCCCAGATCGCTGTCGATGGCCTTCTGGAGCGCGCCCGGCAGGCTCTTGCCGCCGCCGCCCTTCTTCATCCAGTTCCAGAAATGGAGGTGGTTGTAGTGCTGGCCGGCATTGTTGAAGAGGCCCTGGTTGGTGCCGTAGGACTTCTTGACGATCTCTTCGAGGGAGAGGTTCGCAAGGCCTGCTTCCTCCGCCAGCTTGTTGCCGTTGTCGACATAGGCCTTGTGGTGCTTGTCGTGGTGATATTCGAGCGTCTCGCGCGACATGAAGGGGGCGAGTGCGTCGTAATCGTAGGGAAGCGGCGGAAGTTCGAAAGCCATGATGGTGTCTCCTCTTTGTTTGCCGCAATTCCGAAGGCGGGCCGGTTTCCCGGCCGTTGCTGGAATTGCTCTGGCGACGGAATTTTGTGAAGGAAATCCGTGAGCGGAACATAGGAGCGGCAACCGGAAGAGGCAACCGCCCGCCTTCCAAATTTTCCTGACATGCGGCAAAATCCTTCCCGTTCCGCCTGCCGGATCAACGCGGGCGGAACCCCTTTCCGATTCCCGGCGTTTCGTCCCTTCCCGCCAACCCGGAGCCCTCCATGCGCATCATCCCCCTTTCCGCCCTCGCCCTCTCGCTTGCCGCCGCCGGCGCGCACGCCTCTTCCTCCGACGCCTGGGAGGAATTCCGCGCGGATGTGGAGAAAAGCTGCCTTGCCAGCCTGCCGGAGGTGCTGGGAACGCCGAACGTCTTCGTCGAGCCGACCGGCACGCAATCCTTCGGCATCGCGGCGATCGAGGGGCTTTCGCCGGAATCGAAGAGCCAGATCACCTATGTCTGCATCTACGACAAGCAGAAGAAGACGGTTGAAGTCTCCCCGCCGATCGCCGCGGAATTCCTGCATGTGGTGCGGGAAAGCGAGCGCGAGGCGGCGGCCAGAAAACGGGCCGAGACGGGGGATAATACGACGCAGGATGCAGCGGGGCAGGAATAGGTAGTATCGGGGAGCTGCACTTTCCTTCACTCCTCCCGCTGCCTTCGAGGCAAACATCCTCCAGGGCACCACATCTCCTCCATTATGGTCGGGCTTGAGCCGACCATCCACCGGGACGCCGCGGATCGTGGATCCTCGGGTCGAGCCAGAGGATGACGACAGAAGAAAAGGAGGTCGGTTGACAGCAGCGCTGCCTGTGCCGCACCCCTCTATTGGGGAGTGTCGCCTCTCCTCCCCTGCGTCACCCTCGGCCTTGAGCCGAGGGTCCAAAGCCGGCCCTAAGGCCGGCCCGCTTCATTCACGCATCGCCGTTCGAATGCGCCCAGTCGAAGTAGAGGTCGCGGGCCTTGGCGGTGATGGGGCCGTGGGGAAGGTCGCGGTCCTCGAAGCGGGTGACGGGGACGACCTTGGAGTAGTTGCCGGAGGTGAAGATCTCGTCGGCAGCTGAAAAGTCGGCCGGGGTGAGCGTGGTCTCGACCACGTCGAAGCCTGCGTCCCGCAAAAGGCCGATGACGCGGCTGCGCGTAATGCCGGCAAGGAAGGTGTGGTTGGCGGCGGGGGTGAAGACGACGCCGTCGCGCACCATGAAGATGTTGGACGAGGCGGTCTCGGCGACATTGCCCAGCATGTCGCGCACCAGCGCATTGTCGAAGCCGCGCTTCTTGGCCTCCACCAGCATGCGGGCATTGTTCGGGTAGAGGCAGCCGGCCTTGGCATCCGTCGGCATGCATTCCACCGTCGGACGGCGGAAGGGCGAGACGGTGAGCGAGGAGCGGGCATTCGGATCGCCCATCGACGCCTCGAACAGGCAGAGCGCGAAGCGGGTGGAGCCCGCATCCGGCGCGACGACGCTGATCGGCGAGCCGTGCTCGGCCCAGTACATCGGCTTGATGTAGATCGCCGTCCTGCCGTCGAACCTCTTGACGCCTTCCAGGGCGAGCGCCTCGATCTCTTCCGGGGAGACGGTCGCCGCAAGGCCGAGCGCCTCGGCGGAGCGGTTGATGCGCCGGCAATGCAGGTCGAGGTCCGGCGCGATGCCGTCGAACCAGCGCGCGCCATCGAAGACGGTCGAGCCGAGCCACATGGCATGCGAGGTGGGACCGATGAGCGGCGGATTGCCGGAAATCCATTCGCCGTCCACGAAGGTCCAGGTGGCGGAGCGCGGTGAGGTATCGACTGGCATGTTTCAAACTCCTTCCAGAGCATTTCCGGCAAAAGGGCGGAGCGGTTCCGCGTCCGCCAATGCGAAGAACCAAAGAGCCGGAGCGGTTTCGCGGTTCGCGAGAAAAGCGGAAATGCCCTGGCCCATCAAGGCCCGACCGGGATGAGCGGTCAAGTCGCCCCTGCCTTCCGCCAGAGCGCGCCGCATGTCCATTCAAGATGTTGAATGGGTGCATCAGGTCTTGTCATGGATGGCCCGGTTGAGGGGTTTCCGGGTGCATGCGATAGAAGAGGCAAAGGGAGACGGCCATGCGCGCGATGTACTACGAAGCCTTTGAAGCGAAACCGGATATCCGCGTCCTGCCGGATCCGGCGCCGACGCCCGGCGGCGTGGTGATCAAGGTCGAGGCGACGGGGCTGTGCCGCAGCGACTGGCACGGCTGGATGGGGCACGATCCCGATATCAAACTGCCGCATGTGCCGGGGCACGAGCTCGCCGGCACGGTGGCGGCGGTCGGCAAGGCCGTTACCCGCTTCCGCGAGGGCGAGCGGGTGACCGTGCCCTTCGTCTCCGGCTGCGGCCATTGCGGCGAGTGCCGCTCGGGCAATCAACAGGTCTGCGAGGAGCAGTTCCAGCCGGGCTTCACCCATTGGGGGTCCTTCGCCGAATATGTCGCCATCGACCATGCCGACCAGAACCTCGTGCACCTGCCGGACGCCATCGATTATGCCACGGCCGCCAGCCTCGGCTGCCGCTTCGCCACCTCCTTCCGCGCGGTGGTCGACCAGGCGCGGGTGACGGGCGGGGAATGGGTGGCGGTGCATGGCTGCGGCGGCGTCGGCCTTTCCGCCATCATGATCGCCGCCGCGCTCGGGGCGAACCTCATCGCCATCGACATTTCCCCCGAGAAGCTGGACTTCGCGAGGAAGATGGGCGCGGTCGCGGCGATCGATGCCCGCGCGGTGGCCGATGTCGCGGAAGCCGTGCGGGAGATCACCGGCGGCGGGGCGCATGCCTCCATCGACGCGCTGGGCTCGCCCGTCACCTGCTTCAACTCCATAAAGAACCTGCGCCGGCGCGGGCGGCATGTACAGGTCGGGCTGATGCTGGCCGACCATGCGACGCCGCAGATTCCGATGGCGCAGGTCATCGGCCACGAGCTGGAAATCTACGGCAGCCACGGCATGCAGGCCTGGCGCTACGACGCCATGCTTTCGATGATCGAGAGCGGCAAGCTCGCGCCGCAGAAGCTGATCGGCCGGCATATCGGGCTGGAGGAGGCCGTGCCGGCGCTGATGGCGATGGACCGGGCGACGGATCTGGGGATCAGCGTGATCACGCGGTTCTGAGGGAACAACCCCTCCCCACAAGGGGGAGGAGCTTACCGTGCCGCTCCGCTGTCGCGTTACCCTGCACGGTGAGTAAACCTTTGACTTTCTCCCCCCTTGTGGGGGAGATGCCGGCAGGCAGAGGGGGTGGCCCCGCGAAGCCGGGGCGTTACGGCAAGACCCCTCCCTAAATCCCTCCCCACAAGGGGGAGGGACTTAACGTGCCGCTCCCTCGGCGCATTCGCTTGCACGGCAAGCAACAATTGACATTCACCGCCCGATAGCCGCCAATCGCCGGTGAAAGCGCAGGAGAATCGCCGCCATGTCCCATGCCGCCTATGTGTTCGACGCCTATGGCACGCTGTTCGACGTGCATGCGGCGGTGCGGCGTCATGCGGGGGATGTCGGGCCGAACTACCAGATCTTTTCCGAGATCTGGCGCGCCAAGCAGCTCGAATATTCCTGGACGCGCGCGCTGATGGGTGCCTATGCGGATTTCTGGCAGCTCACCGAGCAGGCGCTCGACTATACGTTCCAACACGTCGGCGGCGTCGATCCCGCGCTGCGGCAGAAGCTGCTCGACGCCTACTGGAAGCTCGACTGCTACCCGGAAGTGCCGGCCGTGCTGAAGGCGCTGAAGCAGCGCGGCGCGCATATCGCCATCCTGTCCAACGGCTCACCCGCCATGCTCGCCTCGGCGGTGAAGAACGCGGCGCTCGATACCGTCATCGACGACATCTTCTCGGTGGACGCGCTGAAGACCTACAAGACCGCGCCCGCCGTCTACGACCTGGTGACGACGAATTACCGGCTCTATCCGAACGCCGTCTCCTTCCAGTCCTCCAACCGCTGGGATATCGCCGGGGCGACGAAATTCGGCTTCCGCACCGTCTGGATCAACCGTTCCGACATGCCGGACGAGTATTTCGACCTCGGCCCGGCCCTCATCCTGCCCTCGCTGGAGAGCCTGTGAATGGCCTGGTCCGCCGCGCAATACCTGAAATTCGAGGACGAGCGCACGCGCCCGGCCGCCGATCTCCTTGCCCAAGTGCCGGCCGATCTCGTCGCCGGCACGGTCTACGACCTCGGCTGCGGGCCGGGCAATTCGACGGAGCTTCTGGTCAAGCGTTTTCCCGGCCGGGGCGTGCGCGGCGTCGACAATGCGGCGGACATGCTGAAGGCGGCGCGCGAACGCCTGCCGGGCGTCGATTTTGTCGAATGCGACCTTGCCAGATGGCGCCCGCACGAGGCGGCCGCCCTGCTCTTCGCCAATGCCGTCTTCCAGTGGCTGCCCGACCATGTGGCGCTCATGGCGCGGCTGATGGACGGCCTTCGCCCCGGCGGCGTGCTGGCCGTGCAGATGCCGGACAACCTTTCCGAGCCCTCGCATCTCCTGATGGAGGAAAGCGCGCTGGCCGGCCCATGGAAAAGCGCCTTTGCCGAGGGCACGCCGCGCCGCAAGCCCCTCCCCGCCCCCGCCGCCTATTTCGACGCCCTCGGCCCGAAGGCGGCGCGCGTCGATGTCTGGCACACCGTCTACAACCACCCGATGGCCGATGCGGCGGCCATCGTCGAATGGGTGAAGGGCACGGGGCTGCGCCCCTATCTCGACCGCATCCCGGCGGAGGAACGCGGCGGCTTCCTGGCGGACTACGAGGCGCGCATCGACAAGGCCTATGCGCCGATGGCGGACGGGCGGCGGTTGCTGCGCTTCCCGCGGCTCTTCCTCATCGCCGTGAAGGCCTGAGCCTCAGATCGTCCCCGCGAGGAAATCGATGAAGGCGCGGATGCGCGCGGCCAGATGCTCGTGGCCGGCGAAGACGGCATGGGCGATCTCGATATCGCCGGGATTGAAATCCTCCAGCACCGGCATCAGCGTACCGGCGACGATATCGGGCTCGACATGAAAGCGGCCGAGGCCATCGAGGTAGAGCTGGTGCAGGATCGCGCCGCTGGACACCGGCATGTTGCCGGTGATCTCGTATCCTCGACGGTGAGATGACGCGTATCCACAAGGTCGCCCGCCCAGATAGCCGCATCGTCAGCCCGGACGGCCTCGCCCCGGTCTGGGACAAGGCTGCGTAAGGTTTGGGTTTGGGGCACGCCGTTGCCCCAACTCCCCTTCTCCCCTCGGGGAGAAGGTGCCAGCAGGCGGATGAGGGGGCGCCGGAAGTAGAACGGCACGACAGGCAGGCCGAATGGTGGGAAAAGCCCCCTCATCCGGCCCTTCGGGCGACCTTCTCCCCGACGGGAGAAGGGGAATTGAAACGCTGGCGGATTGTCGCCGGATGCGGCCGGCTTCCCAAAGAGCCGCCGGCCGGATATGGGTGATGCGCCGCGCCGCGAGCGGCTGGGAGCCCTTCATGCAGACCTCGACCGTCTTTGCGCCGGACTGGCCGGCCATTGCCGCCGTCATTCTCGGCGTCACCGCCTTTTCCGTGGCGCAGGGGCTCACCTATCCGCTGATCTCGCTGACGCTGGAATCGCGCGGCTATTCGCCGGCGCTGATCGGCGTCAATGCGCTCGCCTTCGCCGGCGGGCTTGCCGCCTCGACGCTGCTCATCGGCAGCCTCACCGCGCGCTGGCGGGCCGACCGCCTGATCATCGCCAGCCTCGTCGGCTGTTCGCTCTGCCTTGCCACCTTCGCGGCCTCCACGTCCTTCGCCGTCTGGCTCGGCGCGCGCTTCCTGCTCGGCTTCTTCGCCAGCCTCATCTTCATGCTGGGCGAGGCCTGGCTGAGCGCCGCCTGCCCGGACCGGCTGCGCGGCCGGATCTCCGGCATCTACGGGGCGGGCATGTGCGCCGGCTTTGCCGCGGGGCCGCTGGCCATTCCGCTGCTCGGCAGCGAGGGCGGGCTCGGCTTCGCGCTGACGGCGGTCTATCTCGCCATCGTCGCCTTTGCGACCGGCATGCTGATGTTCTCGACGCGGACGGTGCCCGAGCCCTCCTCGACGGGTGCCGTCTTCCGCTTCTTCCGGGCGGCGCCGGTGCTCGTCGGCATGGTCTTCGTCTTCGGCTTCGCCGATATCGCGGCGATCTCCGCCATGCCGGTCTATTTCGTGAAAATGGGCTACAGCCAGGCCTTCGCCGCCGTCAGCGTGACGGTGCTCGCCCTGCCGACCGCCATCGCCCAGCCCTTCATCGGCCTGATGCTCGACAAGCTGCCGCGCGAGCGGGTGGCGCTGAGCGCCGTGACCGCCGCCGCCGCGAGCTATCTCATCCTGCCGTCGATGGAATCGGAAATCGCGATCCTCGCCGTCTTCGCGCTGATGGGCACGGCGACCTTCTCGCTCTATACCTGCGCGCTCACCATGCTCGGCGAGCGCTACAACGGCGCGATGCTGGTGGCCGGCAGCGCGGCCTTCGCGCTCGCCTATGCGGCGGGCAGCGGCGCGGGCTCCAGCGTCACCGGCGCGATCATGGAGGCCGGCGGGCCGAAGGCCGGGCCGCTCTCGGTCGGCATCGGCCTTGCCGTTTTTACTGCGGCGCTGGTTTTCGCGCGGCGGCGGTAGAAAGGCCCCCTCTGCCTGCCAGCATCTCCCCCGCAAGGGGGAGAAAGGTGGAGGCCTGCTCATCGTTCAAAAATGGAATGCAAAGGGTGCTGCACGGTAAATCCCTCCCCCTTGTGGGGAGGGATTTACGGAGGGGTCTTCCCGTGTAACGCCCCTGCTGCGCGGGGCCGCCCCCTCTGCCCTGCCGGGCATCTCCCCCACAAGGGGGGAGAAAGATGGAGGCTTGCTCATCGTTCAAAATGGAATGCCAAGGACGCTGCACGGTAAGCCCCTCCCCCTTGTGGGGAGGGGTTGGGGAGGGGTATTGCCCCGATCAGACGAACTGGCTGAGCCCCGGAACCGAGGCAACCACTTCGTCGACCAAGTCATCGCCGGCATGTTCGCGGGCGACCGCGATGGTTTCCTTTGCAAGGCCGGTGATCTCGCCCATGCCGAGGCCCTGGCTCATGAGCTGCTGGCCGAGGCCCATGACGCCGCCGCCGCCGATGGCGCTCATCAGGCCGCCGAGCAGGCCCTTGCCCTCGCCTTCGCCATTATACTTGGCGACGAGGTCGGAGGCGCCGGGAATGGCCTCGATCATCTTCGCGACCGGGCCGTCGGCCGCCTCGCGCTGCAGGAAACCGAGCATCATGCCGATGGCCTTTTCGGCAAGGGCGGCATCGATGCCGACGGCATCGGCAACGCGGGAGACGAGATCGTTCATGGAAAATCCTCCGAAGGAATTGACGTTAACGTCAAGGTAAATGAATTCGCCGGCAAACTCAAGCGAGCCCGGCGCGCTTTCCCACCATGGCCCCACTATTGCAAGGCCTTGAAAGCGTGTTGTTTGCCTGCCGGACTATCCTTATAAACTGAGCACGACGATTCAATGAAAACATCGCCGCGGCGACGCCTTGCCGCGAATCGCAGAACCGGCAGCCCAGGGAGTTTCAACGTGGCGGATTCCATTCTTCAAGACGGAAAACTCTATATCGGCACCAGCCGCAAGCCGGACGACACGAACGACAAGCCCGAATATCTGGAGCTGAAGTTCGGCAATCGCCACGGCCTCGTCACCGGCGCGACCGGCACCGGCAAGACCGTGACGCTGCAGATCCTCGCCGAGGGCTTTTCCAATGCGGGCGTGCCCGTCTTCTGCGCCGACGTGAAGGGCGACCTTTCCGGCATCGGCGCGATGGGCGAAGCCAAGGACTTCCTGGAAAAGCGCGCCCAGCAGATCGGGCTCGAACCCTACGACTTCCAGGAATTCCCGGTGATCTTCTGGGACCTCTTCGGCGAGAAGGGCCACCGGGTGCGCACCACCATTTCCGAGATGGGCCCGCTCCTGCTCTCGCGCCTGATGAACGCGACGGATGCGCAGGAAGGCGTCATCAACATCGCCTTCAAGATCGCCGACCAGGGCGGCCTGCCGCTGCTCGACCTCAAGGATCTTCAGGCGCTGCTCAACTATATGGGCGAGAACGCCTCGGCGCTTTCCAACCAGTTCGGCTTCATCTCCAAGGCCTCCGTCGGCTCCATCCAGCGCGAGCTGCTGATCCTCGAGCAGCAGGGCGCGGTGCAGTTCTTCGGCGAGCCGGCGCTGAAGATCTCCGACATCATGCGCACGACCAATGACGGGCGCGGCGCGATCTCGGTGCTGGCCGCCGACAAATTGATGATGAACCCACGGCTCTACGGCACGTTCCTGCTCTGGATGCTCTCCGAGCTCTTCGAGGTGCTGCCGGAAGTGGGCGATCCGGAAAAGCCCAAGCTCGTCTTCTTCTTCGACGAGGCGCACCTGCTCTTCAACGATGCGCCCAAGGTGCTGATCGAGCGCGTCGAGCAGGTGGTGCGCCTCATCCGCTCGAAGGGCGTCGGCGTCTATTTCGTCACGCAGAACCCGCTCGACGTGCCGGAGACCGTGCTCGCTCAGCTCGGCAACCGCGTGCAGCATGCGCTGCGCGCCTATACGCCGCGCGAGCAGAAGGCGGTGAAGACCGCCGCCGACACGTTCCGCCCCAATCCGGATTTCGACTGCGCCACCGTCATCACCCAGCTCGGCACCGGCGAGGCGCTGGTCTCCACGCTCGAAGGCAAGGGCGCGCCCTCCATGGTGGAGCGCACCCTCATCCGCCCGCCGGCCTCGCGCCTCGGGCCGATCAGCGATGCCGAGCGCAGGAAGATCATGGATGTGAGCCCCGTCGCCGGCCTCTACGACGAGGATTTCGACCGCGAATCGGCCTACGAGATCCTGATGGCTCGCGCCAAGAAGGCGGCCGATTCCGCCGCGGCGCAGGCGCAGGCCGACCAGCAGGCCGGCCAGCCCACCTCCGGCGGCAGCCGCTGGACCCTTCCCGGCTTCGGCGACGAGGAACCGGCCGCCTCTTCCGCCCCCAAGCAGGCCAAGCCCCGCACGGGCTACCAGCGCGAAACGGTGGCGGAAGCGGCGATGAAATCCGTCGCCCGCACGGTGGCCTCCTCGCTTGGGCGGGCGCTGGTGCGGGGTATTCTGGGGAGCCTGCGGAGGTAACGGCCGCGATAGCCCCTCATCCGCCTGCCGGCACCTTCTCCCCGCAAGCGGGGAGAAGGGAGTTGAGGCTCCGCCTCGTTCCAGCTTCATCGGCGCGATTCTTGGGAAACCGGAGTGGCATTATCACCCCCTTGCAAGGTGGTGCGGCGAGTGGTCGTAAGCGCGGCCGGGGTAGCCCTTCATCCGCCTGCCGGCACCTTCTCCCCGCAGGCGGGGAGAAGGGACATGTGGGGCTGCCGCGCTCTTCTCTCATCCGTCCGGTTTGCAGGAAACCGGTGCGGCATTCCCCTTCTCCCCGCCTGCGGGGAGAAGGTCGCGGCAGCGGGATGAGGGGCGGCGGCGTTGCCAATGGCTGCGGCCGGTGCTACCCATACCCCGTTCGCAACACACAAGAGAGGGCTGTGCCGTGAAGTCCGGCTTCCTGCCACATCGCACCCATGGCCCTGATCTTGCCCTGCAAATGCGTTTGCAGGGCTGATCGGAACGAACACACTTTCTATCTGGTCTGCCCTATCCGGCGATGCGGCCTTGCGCCCGCATCAACCTCCCCGCCCTTTCGCGTGCCTGACGGCTGACGCCGCGCCGCGAGGGCCATGAAGACCAGAGAATTTCCATGTCGCTCATCAATATCCGTGCGCTCGGCGTCACGCTGTCCACCGAGCTTTTTGCCAATCTCAACCTCTCCATCGCCGCCGGCGACCGCATCGGGCTCGTCGCCGCCAACGGGCGCGGCAAGTCCACGCTGCTGAAATGCATCACCGGCGCCTTCGAGCCGACGACGGGCGAGATCACCCGCGCGCGCGGCCTCACCATCGGCCATATGGAGCAGAACCTTCCCGCCGGCCTCGAAAGGCTCACCTTCCGCGAGGCGGTGCTGGGCGCGCTCTCGCCCGAGCAGCAGGAGAGCGAAAGCTGGCGCGCCGACGTGACGCTGGAGGAGCTGGAAGTGCCCGAGGCGCTGCGCGAGCGGTCGCTGGCGGCGCTGAGCGGCGGATGGCAGCGCATCGCGCTCGTCGCCCGCGTGCGCGTCGGCGAGCCGGACGTGCTGCTGCTCGACGAGCCGACCAACCATCTCGACCTGGAAAAGATCTCCAGGCTGGAGAACTGGCTCGCCACGCTGCCGCGCGACATGCCGGTCATCCTCTCCAGCCACGACCGCGCCTTCCTCGATGCCGTGACGAACCGCACGCTCTTCCTGCGCCCCGAGCGCTCGCAGCTCTTCGCGCTGCCCTATTCCCGCGCCCGGGCGGCACTGGACGAGGCGGATGCGGCGGAGGAGCGGCGCTTCGAGAAGGAGATGAAGACCGCCCAGCAGCTTCGCCAGCAGGCGGCCAAGCTCAACAATATCGGCATCAATTCCGGCAGCGACCTTCTGGTGGTCAAGACTAGGCAGCTCAAGGCCCGGGCCGAGCGGATCGAGGAGGCGGCGAAGCCGGCGCATCTGGAGCGTTCGGCCGGCGCGATCCGCCTCGCCAATCGCGGCACGCATGCCAAGGTGCTGGTGACGCTGGAAGATTCGGCGGTGGAGACGCCGGACGGCACGCTTCTCTTCCGCACGAGCCAAAAATTCATATGCCAAGGCGACCGTATCGTGCTGCTCGGCCTCAACGGCACCGGCAAGACGCGGCTGGTGCGGCGGCTGCGGCAGGCGATCGAGGGGGCGAGCGAGCCCGGCATCAGGCCGACGCCCTCGCTGGTGCTCGGCTATGGCGACCAGGCGCTGTCCGACCTTTCGGATGGGGAAACGCCGCATGGCACGATCATCCACCGCTTCGACGTCGGCGACCAGCGGGCGCGCAGCCTGCTTGCCGGCGCGGGCTTTTCCATCGAGATGCAGGGGCGGCCGGTCGGGCAGCTCTCGGGCGGGCAGAAGGCGCGGCTCGGCATGCTGGTGCTGCTGCTCGCCAATCCGAACTTCTACCTGCTCGACGAGCCGACCAACCATCTCGACATCGAGGGGCAGGAGGCGCTGGAGCGGGAACTAACGGCGCAGGAGACAAGCTGCCTCTTCGTCTCGCACGACCGCGCCTTCGTGCGGGCGGTGGCGAACCGGTTCTGGCTGATCGAGAGGCGCAAGCTGATCGAGATAGACGGGCCGGAGGGCTTCTTTGCGGAGACGGCGCTTCTGACGTGAGCGGGGCCGGCAGGGGCAGGCTGCCGCCCATGGAACTCGACGTTGCTCCTCTTCCCTTCTCCCCTTCGGGGAGAAGGTGGCCCGAAGGGTCGGATGAGGGGGAGGCAGCGAAGGAAGAAAGGCTTTTCTTTTTTTGCCTTCGGCATCCCCCTCATCCGCCTGCCGGCACCTTCTCCCCGCGGCGGAGAAGGGGAATGAGGAGATGCCCTCATATGATAGCTCGGCAGTGAGGGGGTGGGGCGGGTTCCATCCGGAATGGAGGACCGAAAGGCAACTTGGATTGCCGGTAAAGTCCGCCCCTCTCCTCCGTCATCCTCGGGCTTGACCCGAGGATCTATGCGACACCCGGGGCGTGGATGGTCGGATCAAGCACGACCATGACGACGGCGGAGGTATGACGGCCCGACTATGACGACGGAGTGGGCGTCCGGGATGGGCAAGTCTGCCTGCAACTTGAACGTCGCGTCCCGCCGGCAAGCCAAGCCGCGCCTTTCGCAGGAAAGCCGGGCGGCACGTCTCGCATCAAAGCGGCGATGCCCGCTTCACCCGATACGCGGATCCCCGCGAAAATCCTCGCGGGAAAAGCCGATGCGCCTTGGCGGGTGGTCGCAGAGGGCCTGCACGCCGAGGGGGGAGAGGCGGATGCGCCAGGTCTGGCGCTCCACCGGCCGCGGCTCGGCGAAGCCGGCGGCCGTCAGGAGGGCCATGTTGGTGCCGGCGGCGGGATCGCGCACCGAGCGGTAGAGGATGGCGGCGATGCCGCCCTGCCGCGCGCCGTCGGCCAGCGACTGGCAGGCGGCGTAGTCGGTCGGGTGCGTCCAGTGCGCGGCGTCGCGGTCGAGCGGCGGCAGGGTGAGGTCGATGGCGCTTTCCGTCGCGACGGCGGCGCGGAAGGCGGTGTAGTCGGCGGCGTTGCCCGGCAGCGGCGTTGCCGGCGATTCGGCAAAGAACAGCAGGCGGTAGAAGGCCATTTCGGCAAGCGCCGTCTCCACCGTCAGCGCCGCGTAGTAGACGCCAAGCGTGCGCCCCGCCCGGCGGAAGCGCGAGCCGTGCGGATAGACGGCGCCGTAGCGGAAGGGCGTGGCCAGCAGATAGTCGAGCCCGGCGCATTCGGGCGGCAGGACCGGCTTGCTCTCCTCCAGAAGGTCTTCGAGAAGCGCCTGCTCGTCCATCGTATCGACGAGCTTCAGGGTCGAGACGCGGTGCTGCGCCTCGACGAACCGCCAGACGCCGCCCTTGAAAGGCCGCGCCTCAGACGAGAGCGCGGCGGGCGTCCAGATAGGCAAGGACATCGACAAGGCCGGCAATGGAGACGATGCGGTCGACGGGGCGGGCGCCGAGCACGGTGTTGTCCGCCGTCATCCAGGCGCGGGCGACGCGCTCGTCGCCGCCGGTGATGGCATCGAGCGAGCGGAAGAGGCGCACGAGCAGCACGGCAAGCTCGAAGGGCTTGGTGCCGCGCTCCAAGAGCACGTCCTGCCGCTTCAGCCGCGAGACCGTCGCCTCCGAAACGCCGATGACCGCCGAGAGGATGCGTGCCGTCAGCCCCAGCCCGTCCGCCGCGCGCACGGTCGCCTTGGTGAGCACGGTGCCTTCGGCATTGGCTTGCAAGAGGGGTTTGCGCTGCATGGGGCGATCTCCTTTCATGGGAAACAATATAGGCTTTATATTTCCCATGACAAGATGCGATCTTGCCTCACGCCACCCGGACGTAGCTCGTCATGCCGGTCTTCTGGTGCTCGATGATGTGGCAATGGAACACCCAGTCGCCGGGATTGTCGGCGACGAGGGCGAGCTGCACCTTCTCGTCCGGCAGGATGAGGTAGGTATCGGTGAAATGCGGGCGGACGGCCTGCTTGTTGGAGTTCATCGGCCGGAAGGCGAGACCGTGCAGGTGCAGCGGGTGGACCTGCGGCGTCGGGTTCTCGACGTTGAAGACATAGGTCCGGCCCGTCTTCATCTCGGCGAGCGGGGCGGTCGGGTCGCCCGTGTCGTCCGCCCACGGCACCTTGTTGATGGCCCAGAAATTGTAGCCGAGCGAGCCGCAGATGCCGTCCTTCGGCCGCTCCTCCGCCGAGGCGCTGAGGATGAAGGGAAGCTGCGTGGCGGCGGACAGATCGGGCTCGGCCATGGGATTGGCGGCCAGCGCCGGCAGGTCCCGAATATCCCGCTTCAGCGAGGCGCCGGTGGCGCGGAATGTGGCGAGCGTGGCCGGCTTCGTGCCGCGCAGGTCCTTGAGGGCCGCGACCGCGCCTTCGCCGTCCGGCATGCGCAGCACGAGATCGAGGCGCTGGCCGGGGCCGACCAGCAGGTGATCGGGCGCGAAGCGCTCGGCCACGGGATTGCCGTCGGCGGCAATGACCTCGGCCTTAGCCCCCTCGACGGCGAGGGCGAGGATGCGGGTGACGTCGGTGGCGGCAAGGCGCAGGCGCACGAGGCCGCCGGCCGGCGCATCATATTGCGGCTCCCGGCGCCAGTTGGCGGTGCGTACGGTGCCGAAGGTGCCGGTGCGGGCGGCATCGCGCGGGCGGAACTGGGCGATGAACTGCCCGTCGCCGCCGAGCCGCCAGTCGCGAAGGTTCAGCACGATCTCGGCGTCGAAGACCGGATCGGCCGGGTCCTCCACGACGACGAGGCCGGCGAGGCCGCGGCCCATCTGCTCCAGCGTGTTGCAATGGGGGTGATACCAGAAGGTGCCGGCATCGGGCGGGGTGAAGGCATAGTCGAAGCCGTCGCCGCCATAGACATAGGGCTGCGTGAGGAAGGGCACGCCGTCCATCCGGTTGTCGATGCGAAGGCCGTGCCAGTGGATCGTCGTCGGCTCGTCCAACTGGTTGTCGAGGCGCAGGTTGAAGAGTTCGCCGCGGCGCATGCGCAGCACCGGCGGGATCTCCGTCTCGCCATAGGTCATGGCGCCCTTCGTCGGGCCCTTGTCGGTGATCAGCGCCTCGGTGCGGCGGGCGACGAGCGGCATGGCGGCCTTCGCGCTGGCAATGCCGCCGAAATACCCGGCAAGGCCGAGCCCGCCGGCATAGGCCCCGGCGGCAAGAGTGCTCTTCAACAGCGTGCGGCGTGTCAGCATGGCGGTCCCTCCGGGTATGTGACCCGTTTCTAAACCTGAGGACGGCGCTCATCAATAAGCCCGCCGCGACCAGATTGCCGCAGGCCGTTGTTGGGGTCTAGGGCCTACCGTTGCGGTCCTTCTCGGGCGCGGCGAGCTTGTTGAAGAAGAAGGAGGTGCGCAGCAGGGTGCGGAAGCGGCTGCGCCGCTCCCCGGCCGGCACGGCGGGACGCGCGGTCATGCGCAGCGCCGTATAGGCCATGAAGGCGACGAGCACGACGGCGGTATAGAGGAAGAGCGCCTGCGGCCCGAGGAACTGCAGGAGGACGGAGGCGAAGAGCGGCCCGATGATCGCCCCGCAGGACCAGAAGAACAGCATGCCGGCCGAGACCAGCGCATGCTCGCCCTCGCCCGCATGGTCGTTGGCATGGGCCGAGCACAGCGAATAGAGCGGCATGGCGAAGGCGCCGAAGACGAAGATGCCGACGAGATTCTTCCATTCGTCGCCGCCGGCGAAGAGGGCAAGATACAGCGCGGCGAATGTCGAGCCGAGCGTGGCGAAGACGATGACGAGGCGCCGGTCGAGCCGATCGGAATAGATGCCGAGCGGATATTGCAGCACGACGCCGCCGACGATGCCGGCGCTCATGAAGCTGGCGATCGCCGTCACCGACAGGCCGATATCGTGGGCGTAGATCGGCCCGAGATTGCGGAAGGCCGCATTGGTGAGGCCGACGACGATGCAGCCGACGGTGGCGAGCGGCGAGATGTTCCACAGCTTCTTCACATCGAAGCGGATCGCCTCCGGCACGGTGGGGCTGGAGCGGTCGGCGAGCGAGATCGGCACCAGCGAGAGCGAGAGTGCCATGGCGATGATGGCGAAAATCTCGAAGCCGCCGACGCCGACGCCGGGGATGACATATTGCGCCGCCGTGACCGAGCCGAGATCGACGAGGCGGTAGACGGAGAGCGTGCGCGCCCGGTTGGCATTGGTGACGGCGGCGTTCAGCCAGCTTTCGACCGTGGCGAAAAGGCTGGCGAAGCAGACGCCGGCGACGAGGCGCATCAGGAACCAGAAGACCGGATCGATGACCAGCACCATGGCGATGGCCGAGGCCGAGGCGATGGCCGCCATGGCCGAGAAGGTGCGGATATGGCCGATGGCGCGCAGGACGCGCGTCACATAGATGCAGCCGATGGCGAAGCCGATGGAATAGCCCGCGCCGACGAAGCCGATGACGGAGGTGGAAAAGCCCTCGTCGGACGCCCGCAGCGCGATGAACGTGCCCTGCAGCCCGTTGCCCCCGATCAGGATGCCTGCGGTCACGAGAAGGGGAATCAGCGGGCGAATCGTGGACATGCGGCCACTATGGCGAAGGTTTTGCGGAAAGGGAGAGGGAAAGCGGCGGGGGATGCGGAAATTGTATGCGATTGCCGTTTCGCCCCCTCATCCGCCTGCCGGCACCTTCTCCTTGGCTGCGGGGCGAAGGGGGTATGCCGCGCCGAAACAATAACGGTTCGTGGGGCACGTCCCCTCTCCCCGCTTGCGGGGAGAGGGTTAGGGTGAAGGGCCAATCCTTGCTCCGGCCTCCGGAGCAAGGCACATCCCTCACCCCTCCAGCAAATCCGTCATGACCCGCAGATGGTCGGCCGCCAGGGGCTTTTCGAAATAGCTCTTCACGAAGCTGTACTGCAGAGCGCGCTCGCGGTCCTTGCCGAGATGGGAGCTGGTGAGCATGGCGACGACGGGGGCGTGGACCTCGAACTCCTCGGCATAGCGGTCGAGGAACTCGAAGCCGTTCATCACGGGCATGTTGATGTCGAGGATGATGGCGTCGGGCGTTTCAACGCGCAGCGCGTCCAGCGCCTCCGTGCCGTCGAAGGCCTTGGTGACGCGGATCGACGGATCGAACTTGCGGATCGTGTATTCGCAGATGAACTGGTCGTTCTCGTCATCGTCGACGACGAGAATGGAGGTGATCTTCATTCTATTCCCCATCGGGCAGTTCCACGATGAAGCGGCTGCCCTTATCCCTTGCTTCGTAAAGTGCGGTCCCGCCGAGGGATTCCGCGGTCTTCTTCAAAATGTAGAGGCCGAGCCCGCTGCCGAAGGAGCGGTTCGGGTGCAGCCGTTTGAACATCTGGAACAACAAATGGCGGCTGGCGGGCGGAACGCCCAGGCCGTTGTCCTCCACCGACAGCCGCAGCCTGCCGGCATAGCGGAAGGCGCGGATATCGATCGCCGGCTCGGCTTCCTTCGGATCGTGGTACTTGACCGCGTTGGACAGCATGTTGCCGACGACGACCTGGAATTTCGACGGCTTGCTGACGATTGTCAATTCTGGCGGCACATGATTTTCGATGCGGATGCGCCGGACGTCGTCGAGATGCGACAGGGCATCGACCGCCTCGCTAACGAGCGCGCGCAGGCCCACCGGCCGGTCCTCCTCTTCCAGGAGGCGGGTGCGCGTGACGGTGATGATGTTCTGGATCAGGTGGTCGAGGCGGCGGAAATTGCCTTCCATGCGCTGGAGCATCTCGCCGAGCCCGGCCATGTCGCCCTCCGCCATCATCTCGCGCGAAATGCCGAGCAGGCCGAGCGAGGAGGCGATCGGCGAGCGCAGGTCGTGCGAGGTGCGGTAGGCGAATTCCTCCAGCTCGGCATTCGCCTCGATCAGCGCCTGCTCGTTCGCCTTGCGCTCGGAAATGTCGCGCACGATGCCGCTGTAGATGGTCGCACCGTTCAGCTCCACCCGCGCGACGGCAAGGTCGAGCGGGAAGACCGTGCCGTCGCGGCGCCGGCCCTCCACCTCGCGGCCGATGCCGATGACCTTCGCCTCGCCGGTGCGGCGGTAGCCGGAAAGATAGCCGTCGTGCTCGCCGTGATAGGGCTCGGGCATCAGCATCTTCACGTTCCGCCCGACCATCTCCTCCGGCGCATAGCCGAAGATGCGCGTGCAGGCGGCGTTGACGGAAAGGACGATGCCGCGCTCGTCGATGGTGACGATGCCGTCCACCGCATTGTCGATGATGGCGGCAAGGCGGGCGCGGCTTTCGGCAAGCTCGCCGGCCATGCGGCGCGCCCGGCGCGAGGAGATGTAGAGATGGGCGATCAGCGCGCTGTAGAGCGCGCCGGAAATCAGCACGAGCGAGGACAGCGTCGAGCGGGCGGTGCTGTCGCTGCTGGAGAAGGTGATGCCGAAGGCCTTCTCGTAGCGCGCCAGCTCGTAATAGGTCATGGCGAGCAGCAGGAGATAGGTGCCGAGGCCGAGCGCCCCGGCCAGCGCGATCCGGTGGTAGCCGGCCGTCTGCGTACCCACGAAGACCAGCACGAGGCCGAGCGCGACGAAGCAGCTCGCGCTCTGGAAGGACATGCGCGTATAGCGCACCCAGTCATGGGCGAAATCGAGCGCGATGGCATAGCCGATCAGCGCGGCCGCCGCGATGATGACGCAGGCCATGCCGAGCGCCACCTGCAGCGCCCCGCTCCTGCCCTGCAGCGCGCGCTGCAGGAAGGCAAGGCTCGCCAGCATGAAGCACAGCGCGGTATTGGGCGCGATGCGACCGGGCCGGCTGGTGCCGATATCGACGAAGGGCCAGTCGAGCAGCGTGTCGATGCCCGTGTCGATGCCGAAGAGGTGCTGGGCGAGCGCGAGCGCGCCGTAGACGAAGACCATGAGGAAGAGCGCGGCCGGAAGGCGCCGGAAACCGCGGCCGGCCAGAAGCACGGCGGCCCCCATGGCGGCGAAGGCGAGCGCCGCATTGAACTTCATGCCGAACAGAGCGGGATAGCGCGCGGCGAGCGCCGCCGGCTCGGCCAGCCACAGCGTCAACATGACGACACCGACCGCGACGCACCAAAGGCCCGCCGCGACACTCGCCTTCTGCCAGGACCCCTGCCCGTTCACCCCTGCCCCCTTGGCGCTTCCGGCGCCGCGCGGACCTTAGCCCGAAGGCCTTGCAGGGTGAAGAGGCGAAAACCTGCCCTATGCCGCGTCGTCGCGCCTGTCCGCGCCTTCGAGCCGCCCGGCCAGCGCCTGCAACTCGACCGTAAGCGATTGCAGCGCCTCGATGGAACAGCCCGTCGCCTTGCCGATCGCCATGCGGATGGCGACGGCGTCGCGCTGCATGGCTCGGCCCTTGTCGGTGAGGGTGACGAGAACCTGCCGCTCGTCGGCCTTGTCGCGGGCGCGGTTGATGTAGCCCGCCGCCTCCAGACGCTTGAGCAGCGGCGAGAGCGTGCCGGAATCGAGCCCCAGCTTCTCGCCGAGCGCCTTGACCGTGCGGCCATCCTCCTCCCACAGCGTCATCAGCGCGATATATTGCGGATAGGTGAGGCCATAGGGATCGAGCAGCGGCTTGTAGGTGCGGTTGAGCGCATGGGCCGCGGAATAGACGGCGAAACAGAGCTGCTGGTCGAGGGCCAGCATGCCCGGCGCAATGTCGTTCGTCTCAGCTTCGTCATGTTTGTCGCTCATGCTGCCATTCTCGCATAAACGGCCGAAATTGCAATTTGCAAAATTATATTGCGCACAATCTAATTGTGCGCTATCAAGCATCCACCATCAACGACGACAGGAAGGAGACAACCATGCCCATTCTCTACAGGACCAAGGCTTCCGCAACCGGCGGCCGCGCCGGCCATGGCGCAACGGAAGACGGCACCGTCGACGTGACGCTGACCGTGCCGAAGGAACTCGGCGGCGACGGCGCGTCCGGCGCGAACCCGGAAAAGCTCTTCGCGGTCGGCTATTCGGCCTGCTTCCTCGGCGCGCTGAAATTCGTCGCCGGCAAGGAAAAGGTGAAGATCCCGGACGACGCCAGGGTCACCGCGACGGTCGGCATCGGCCCGCGCGAGGACGGCGGCGGCTTCGGCATCGAGGCGGCGCTCGAAGTCTCCGCCCCCGGCGTCGACAAGGCCGTGCTGGAGGACCTCATAAAGAAGGCCCACGTCGTCTGCCCCTACAGCCACGCCACCCGCGGCAATCTCGACGTCAAGACCACGGTCGCCTGACGCTTCCCTGCCCCGACCGGAACGAAAGGCCGTCCGCCCCGCGGGCGGCCTTTCTGTTCCCGGGGGAACAGCGGACGGCGGCGCGCCATGGGATATTCGGATCACCGGATGAGAGAGGCTCATCCCACCGATCATGAGAGACCCATGCGCAAGATCATCGTTTCCGCCGCCATCGCAGCCATCGCCGCCGTTTCCTTCGCCGCTCCCTCGCAGGCCGGCTACTACGGCTACGGCCACAAGCCGCATTGCTTCGTCAAGAAGGTGAAGTCCTACGACTACTACGGCAACGTCATCATCAAGAAGTTCAAGGTCTGCAAGTAAGTCCCGCGTATGCTGACCTTCGAAAGGGCCCGGATGTGCCTGCATCCGGGCCTTTCGCGCGTAACCGCTCTTGCCGCGCCGCCGCCGGCGCAAGTTTTTGATTGTGGCAAAAGGGTGGAACGTCTAAAGCTGCCCGATCAAAAATTTCAAGAAAAGCCCGCCAGAGCCGCCTATGCAGATCATCGAGACAACCGCAGCCCTTCGCGACGCCTGTGAGACGCTCGCCCGTTCCGAGTATCTGACGATCGACACGGAGTTCCTGCGGGAGACGACGTTCTGGCCGGAGCTCTGCCTCATCCAGCTCGCCGGCCCCGAGACCGAGGTGATCGTCGATCCGCTCGCCAAGGGCCTCGACCTCCAGCCGTTCTTCGAGCTGATGGCCAATCCCGCCGTGCTCAAGGTCTTCCACGCCGCGCGGCAGGACATCGAGATCATCTTCAACCGCGGCGGGCTGATCCCGCATCCGATCTTCGACACGCAGGTCGCCGCCATGGTCTGCGGCTTCGGCGACAGCGTCTCCTACGACCAGCTCGTGCAGAAGATCAAGGGCGTGCATATCGACAAGTCCTCGCGCTTCACCGACTGGAGCCGCCGCCCGCTCACCGAAAAGCAGCTCGAATATGCGCTCGCCGACGTCACGCATCTGCGCGACGTCTATCTGGCGCTCAAGGAGAAGCTGGAAAGCGCCGGCCGCTCGCTGTGGCTGACCGAGGAAATGGCGGTGCTGGAATCGCGCGATACCTACGACCTGCATCCGGACGACGCCTGGCGGCGCCTCAAGATGCGCGTCAAGAAGCCGATGGAGCTGGCCGTCCTGCAGAAGGTCGCCGCCTGGCGCGAGCGCGAGGCGCGCGGGCGCAACGTGCCGCGCTCGCGCATCCTCAAGGACGACACGATCTACGAGATCGCCCAACAGCAGCCCGCCGACGCCGAGGCGCTGGCGCGTCTTCGCACCATTCCCAAGGGCTGGGAGCGCTCGCAATCGGGCGCCGCCCTGCTCGAGGCCATCGGCGAGGCGCTCGCCATCCCCAAGGCCGACCTGCCGCGCCTGCCGCGCCAGAACCACGTGCCGGAGGGCGCGGCCGCCGCCAGCGAGATGCTGAAGGTGCTCCTGAAGATCGTCGCGGAAAAGCAGGGCGTCGCCGCCAAGATCATCGCCAATTCCGACGACCTCGAAAAGATCGCCGTCGATGGCGAAGCCGCCGACGTCGCCGCCCTCCACGGCTGGCGCCGCGACCTCTTCGGCGACACCGCCCTCAACCTCATCGGCGGCAAGGTGGCCTTGCGCTTCGTCGACCGCAAGATCGAGGCGGTGGAGCTTTAAACCCTGCGCCGCGCGTGCTCGACAAGGTAGCGAGTCGCAAGACCGATATGCCGCGGGATCGGCTTGTCCTTGCGGTAGGAGGCAACGAGGCGGCGCGAGACTTCGAGCGCGGCCGCCATGCCATCCAGCGACATGCCGAGCTGGTCCATCGCCGCCCTGAAATCCGCATTCTCGAAATCGTCGGATGGCAGCGCCTCGATCCAGACCGCCGAGCATTCGAGGTCGTCCCCCGGCCAGACCAACGCATCCCCCTCCTCGCTGACGGCGAGCACGCGGAAGAGCGCATCGTCCTGCCGAAGCGGGATGAAGATGCGCCGGCTTTCCAGCATCGGGCCGAGATCGACCACCTTGCTCGCCCCGTCACGCCAGACAACGCGCACGCGCCGGCCATCAAGCGCCTCGGCTTTCACGATACGCGGCAAAGGCCGGCCGACGGAAATGATGTCATCGTTCATTGAGGCGGTGCCACTCACGTTCCAGCAACTCTCTGTTTTCCAAGGCCCAGCAGCATGCCAGATCATAGGACCGGCGGTCGATCGAGCCTGCCAGAACCGCAAGATCGGCAATCCGCACCAGCGCTTCATGTTCCGGCGTCAGGATGTGGAAATGCGGCGGTTTATGGTCGTCGGCGAACATGCGGATCTTCAGGTTTCCGAACATGAAGAGTGTCGGCACATCCAACTCCAGCGATAAAATAGTGCACTCGGCGCACTAAATCAACGATATAGTGCGCCGAGTGCACTTCCTTATCCAGCCTAGGCGTGCAGCTTCGCCCCCTTCGTGATCCGGTCGACGGTCTTCCTGTCGGCGTGGAGGGCAATGCCGACGATTTTTGCGTCGTCCGGGCCGAACTTTTCGAAGACGGCGCGGTTGGCGGCGTCGTGGCCGGTGGCGAACATTTCCTCGATATAGACGGAGGCCGGCACCTCGCGCTCCAGCGCGCGGGCGTGGATCTTCGCGAGGGTCGCGCCGTCTGCCGCCAGAACGATGACGGGCTGGATGCTCAGCGCGTTATAGACATTGCCGTGCGCATCGCGGTAGGCTTCGCCGATCAGCTCCGGCTTCCGGCCGATGATGCCGCCGGACAGGAAGGCGGTGACGTTGAGCTTCTGCCACACCTCCAGATCCTCGCGCAGCACCACGGCGAACTTGGTATCGAACATGCAGGTATTCTCCCGGGAAAAGGCCGCGGACCATTCCGCGGCCAATGCGATAGCAGGCGCGCTCGAAGGTCCGCTTGAACGTTCGTGCGAGGAGAAGGACCGCATCGTCGTCGCGCCGGAGCTTGCCGGCATCGAGCGCATCGAGGCGCGCTTCCGCGGCAAGGGGTTCGAGCCGCATCGGCACGATACCTATGCGCTCGGCGTCACCATGGCCGGCATCCAGACCTTCCGCTATCGCGGCGAGGCGCGTTTCAGCCCGCCCGGCAACGTGATCGTGCTGCATCCCGACGAGCTGCACGACGGCGGCGCTGGCACCGAGGAAGGCCTCACCTACCGCATGATCTACATCCCGCCGGAGCGCTTCCTGCCGGCGACGGCCGGGCGCGGGCGGACGCTGCCCTTCGTCGCCGCGCCCGTCGTCGACGATCCGCGCCTTGCGGGCCTGCTGCTCGACGCCATCGGCAGCATGGACAAGGCGATCGAGCCGCTGAAGCTGGACGAGATCGTCGGGGAGATCGCGAGCGCCCTCCTCGACCATGCCGGGGCGCCGCAGGCGCGGGCGGGACGGCTGGCGCGGCCGGAAGTGCAGCGGGCCTGCGATTTCCTGCGCGGGAACCTTTCCCGGCAGGTCGGCTCCGCGGAGCTGGAAGCGGTGACGGGGCTCGACCGTTTCGCGCTTTCCCGCCAGTTCCGCCAGCTCCTCGGCACCAGCCCGCACCGCTATCTCGTCATGCGGCGGCTGGAGCGGGCGAAAGCGCTGATCACGGCCGGCGAGACCATCGCGGAAGCGGCCTTCGCCAGCGGCTTTTCCGACCAGGCACATCTCAACCGGCACTTCAAGAAGGCGCTCGGCATGACGCCCGGGCGCTTCGCGGCGCTTGCCGCCGGACACCGGAACTGATCCACAACCCCGTCACGAAAGCGATACCCAACTGTCAAGCCGCGGTCATGCGCGACGCCTATCAAGCGGCGTCGCCTTGCCGACCCGTTTGCAAACCCATGGGGATTTTCATGACCAGGCACCTTTTCGCCACCGCCGCGCTTGCGCTGCTGACGTCCACCGCAACCTTCGCCGCGGAGAAGGAATTTCCGGCCACGCTGAAGGCTCACGCGATCCTTCCGGCCAACACGATCCTCGCCGCGCCGGCCGATGCCGCCGACTACCTGAAGACCTCCGGCAAGTTCACCACGCCCGACCGCAAGCGCACCGAGGCCCTCGGCAGCATCATGGGCAAGGACGGCGTGCGCGAGACCGGCCTTTCGCTGCCCTTCGACGGCCAGCCGATGCAGGGCTTCTCCGGCATAAAGGCCATGGAGGACGGCACGTTCTGGACGCTCTCGGACAACGGCTTCGGCAACAAGCTGAATTCGACCGACGCCATGCTGATGATCCATCATGTGCGCTTCGACTGGGACAAGGGCACGATGGAGCCGATCAAGACCGTCTTCCTTTCCGATCCCGACAGGAAGGCGCCCTTCCCGATCGTCATGGAAGGCGCGGCGACGCGCTACCTCACGGGCGGCGACTTCGACGTCGAATCCATCCAGCCGGTGACGGACGGTTTCTGGATCGGCGAGGAATTCGGCCCCTATATCCTGAAATTCGACCTCGACGGCAAGCTGACGGATGTCATCGCCACCGAAGTCGACGGCAAGCCGGTGACCTCGCCGGACAACCCGACGCTTGCCGTGCAGGCCGACCCCTCCAAGAAAATGCCGGACTTCAACCTCAAGCGCTCCGGCGGCTATGAGGGCCTTGCCCTGTCGAAGGACGGCGCGAAGCTCTATGGCCTGCTCGAAGGCCCGATCTGGCTCGACGGCGAGAGCGTCGAACAGGCCGACGGCCGCCCGGCGCTGCGCATCATCGAGCTCGACGTCGCCTCCAAGGCATGGACGGGCCGGAGCTGGCTCTATCCGCTCTCGGAAGGGGGCGAGGCGATCGGCGACTTCAACATGCTGGACGCGACGACCGCCCTCGTGATCGAGCGCGACAACGGCGTCGGCACCGCCGACAAGGCCTGCGCCGATCCGAAGGACCCGAAGCCGGATTGCTTCGCCCCCGCCTCGAAGGTCAAGCGCATCTACAAGATCGCCATGACCGACGAGAATGCCGGCAAGGCCGTGCGCAAGATCGGCTATATCGACCTCCTCAAGATCACCGACCCCGACAACAGGAAGCGCCAGGGCGGCGGCGATGGCTTCTACGACATGCCCTTCGTCACCATCGAGAATGTCGACCGCGTGGACGAGACGCATATCATCGTCGGCAACGACAACAACCTGCCCTTCTCCGCCGGCCGCGCGCTGGACAAGGCGGACGACAACGAGTTCGTGCTGCTGGAGGTGGGTGAGTTCCTGAAGGCCGAATAACCGGAGAGCGGGCCGCATCCTCCTTCTCCCCGCCCGCGGGGAGAAGGTACCGGCAGGCGGATGAGGGGCTGCACCCTCTCATCCGCTCGACGGAAAAACGTCTTGCGCGACTGCCCCTCATCCCGCTGCCGCGACCTTCTCCCCGCAGGCGGGGAGAAGGGGCAGGAGGCGCCGCCGTCTTCTGCAAGTGACGATCGGGAAGGCGATTTTCCGCTACCGCGGATCGACCAGCCGCAGGATCAACTGGTGCACGTTCCCGCCCTCGCTCATCTCGGCCTGGTCGAAATCGCGGCTGCGGGCGCGCTGGGCATTGGAGAGTTCGCCGAGGCGGGTCTGCAATTGCGGGCGGATCTTCTGGCAATCCGGGTCGTTCTCGACCGTCATGCCGACGCTCATCGCCTCGATCTCCCTCACCATGTCCCGGATGAAATCGCCATGCACCTTCTCATGGGCGGTGACGCCGGCGAGGAAGGTGTCCCAGCGGGTTTTCATCGGCTCGGCGAGTTTGGTTTTCAGCTTGGGCAGCGTATAGGTGATGATGAGCTTCGGCCGGTTGACGGTGATCACGCAGGCATTGCCCTTGCGTTCGTATTTGCGCGTCCAGGTGAGCTTGAAGCCGGTATGGGCGATGACGCGGGCGACGCCGAGCTTCGGGCCGCGCTCGCCGATGGAGCGGTAGATCTCAAGGCCCGTCGCGCCCTCGACCGTATAGGGCTCCACCCGCTCGACCGCCTGCCAGTCCTGCGCCATGGCGCTTGCAGCGAAAAGGAAACCAGCGAGGAAGGGGACGATCCGCATGGATATCACAGGTACTTGAAGGCGAGCTTCCTGCCGGTCAGGCGGGCGAGCTGCTGCAGGCGGCCGTCGAGCCGTTCGCCGGCAAGCTCGGCATAGTCCGGCGGCACGACGAGTTCGAGGTCGATATCCGCCTGCGCCGCCTTACGGAAGGCAAGGCGCGGCACGACGCCGGGCATGGAGGCCGAGAAGAGGTAGACGACGCGCAGCAGGCCGCCGACGAGCTTGGCAAGCTCGCGCAGGCGCGGCGTCGCGACGGCCGCGAGCGAGCTGCTCACCGCATCGTCGTTCAGCCCTTCGAAGCGGTAGTAGTTGGTGAGCGCGATGAAGGCGCGGCCGGGATGGGTGATGCCGATGAAGGTGCCGTGCGCGATGAGGTTCAGCGCCTGCAAGCCGCGATAATCGGGATGGGCGCGCCAGCTTATATCCGCCAAGAGGCAGGCGGCCTCGCGGTAGCGCCGCTCCTCGTCCGTCTCGGTGATGCCGAAGAGCGGCATCATGCGGCCGGTCCATTCGGCAAGCTCGCGGGCATGCTCGGGCGAGCGCGCGCGCAGGATGGCAAGCTCGCCCGCGGCGGCGAGCAGCGGATCGCGCGCCTTCTCGCGCTCGGGCAGCAGCGAATAGAGATAGCCCTCGCGCACGCCCTGCGCGGAGAAGAAGACCCGCGAGGGCTTCATGATGGCGATCGCCTCCTGCATGGCGACGGCGCCGAAGGGCAGGAGGTTGCGGCGGTTCTTGGAGATCGTGGCATAGGCCGCGTCCTTGGGATCCTTGGCCGTGACGATATCCGTCAGGAAATCCATGGCATCGGAAAAGCCGAGCTCGTAACCCTGGATCATGTGCAGCGGATAGTTGCGCACTTCCATGTTCAGCGTGCCGATGGCGCGCCATGTGCCGCCGACGGCATAGAAGGCGCGGCCCGCGCCGTTCTTGAGGAGATTGGCGGTGCGAAGATACTTGCGCGCGACGATGCGGGCCTGGGCGGGCGAGCCGCCGGAGGCTTCCGACAGGCGGATGCCGCCGAGCGGCAGGGTGACGCCCTTGCCGATCATGCCGCCGGCGACATCGATCAGCTCCAGCGAGCCGCCGCCGAGGTCGCCGACGATGCCGTCGGTGTCATGGAAGCCGCTGACGATGCCGAGGGCGGAGAAATAGGCCTCCTCCTCGCCCGTCAGAACGCGCACTTTCTGGC
This sequence comes from Shinella sp. R2-11, assembly GCF_055330205.1. Lineage (NCBI taxonomy): Bacteria > Pseudomonadati > Pseudomonadota > Alphaproteobacteria > Hyphomicrobiales > Rhizobiaceae > Shinella > Shinella sp. R2-11. Next base: position 162,230 of record NZ_JBVAPC010000006.1, read on the forward strand.
CGAGGATCATCTCGGCCTGGTGGATGAAATCAGGGCCGTTCTCCGCCTCGCGCGCGGCGGCGGTCGCCAGCGCGAACATGGTGGAGGCGCGGGCCTGCCTCGAAAGAGCCTTGAAACGGTGCAGAGCTGCCAGCGCCCGGTCGACGCTCGCCTGGTCCATGCGGCCGGTCCTGGCGAGGCCCCGGCCGAGGCCGCACATGACCTTCTCGTTGAAGAGAATGGCCGGCGAACGGCTCATGCCCTCGTAGACCACCAGGCGAATCGAGTTGGAACCGATATCCACGACCGACACCGGGGCAATTCCAGGCAAACGCCCCTGGGCTTCAGATTCGACCATGCATATCCAGTTACTTCTTGCGCCGGCCTTGCCAGCCCGCGATCGCCTTCGGTGCGGAGGACTTCAGGGCTTCGCCCCGGCCGGACAGGCTGGGGTTGGTCATGAAGTAGTGCTGAGCGTTGAACGGCTCGGCGCCGGGCTGCACTTCCATGCGCCGGGACGTTCCGTCCGCAAGGATCTCGTAGCTCTGCTGGTTATCGATCAGATTGCCCAGCATGATCTGCGAGAGGACCTGCTCATGCACCGTCCGGTTGATCAGAGGCACGAGTGTCTCGACCCGCCGGTCCAGGTTGCGCGGCATCATGTCCGCCGAGCCTATATAGACCAGCGCCTTGTCCGATGGAAGCCCGTGGCCGTTGCCGAAGCAGAAGATGCGGGAATGCTCCAGGAAGCGGCCGACGATGGACTTGACGCGGATATTGTCGGAAAGCCCCGGAACCTGCGGGCGCAGGCAGCAGATGCCGCGCACGACGAGGTCCACCTCCACACCCGCCTGGCTGGCGCGATAGAGCGCGTCGATGATCTCGGGATCGACCAGCGAGTTCATCTTCATCCAGATCGCCGCCGGCGCGCCGTTCTTCGCATGCGCGATCTCCTCGTCGATGTGACGCAGGATGCGCGGGCGTAGCGTATAGGGCGAGAAGGCGAGCTTCATGCCGGCCTCCGGCTCGCCGTAGCCGGTGATGAAGTTGAAGATGTTCGCCATGTCGCTGGCAATGGTCGGGTTGCAGGTGAAGAAGGACAGGTCCGTGTAGATCTTCGCCGTGACCGGGTGGTAGTTGCCCGTGCCGAGGTGGCAGTAGGTGCGAAGCCTGCCCTCCTCGCGGCGTACGACCATCGACATCTTGGCGTGGGTCTTCAGTTCGATGAAGCCGAAGACGACCTGCACGCCGGCGCGCTCCAGATCGCGCGCCCAGCGGATGTTGGCCTCCTCGTCGAAGCGGGCCTTGAGTTCGACGAGCGCCGTCACGGACTTACCGGCCTCGGCGGCGTCGATCAGCGCGCGCACGATGGGGCTGTCGTTGGAGGTGCGGTAGAGCGTCTGCTTTATCGCCAGGACGTCAGGATCGCGCGCAGCCTGGAGAAGGAACTGGACCACCACGTCGAAGCTTTCGTAGGGGTGGTGGACGACCATGTCCTTTTCGCGGATGGCGGCGAGGCAGTCTCCGGCGTGCTCTCGGACGCGTTCGGGAAATCGGGCATTGTAGGGCTCGAACCTCAGGTCGTCGCGCGGCGCCTTGGCGATCTCCGACAGCGTGTTGAGGGCGAGGAGGCCCGGCAGGACGGCAACGCGGTTGTCCGGCACGTTCAGCTCGCCGACGACGAAGCGGCGCAGCGATTCCGGCATTTCCGAGTCGGTCTCGATGCGGATCACCGAGCCGCGGCGGCGGCGCTTCAGCGCCGTCTCGAAGAAGCGCACGAGGTCTTCCGCCTCTTCCTCCACTTCGATATCGCTGTCGCGGATGATGCGGAACGTGCCCGAGCCGCGCACGATATAGCCCGGGAAGAGCTTGCCGATGAAGAGGCCGACGGCATCCTCCAGCGTGATGTAGCGGATCGCGCCGCCGGAATCCGGCAGGCGGATGAAGCGGTCGAGCGCGACGGGCAGGCGCAGGAGCGCCGTCATCGGCTCCTTGCCCATCGTGCTTTCGAGCTGGAGGCCGATGGAGAAGCCAAGGTTGGGGATGAAGGGGAACGGGTGCGCCGGATCGATGGAAAGCGGCGTCAACACCGGGAAGATCGACTGGATGAATTCCTGTTGCAGCCAGACCCTGTCGTCGCTGGAAAGCGCCGTCGGGCGGACGATGAGGATGTCTTCCTTGGCGAGATACTGCTGGAGCACGGCGAGCGAGGCCTGCTGCTCCATCTGGAGGTTGTCGATCTCTTTCAGGATATCGTCGAGCTGCTCGGCCGAGGTCTTGCCGTCCGGGCTGCGGATGCCGACGCCCTGGCGCACCTGCCCTTCGAGGCCAGCGACGCGCACCATGAAGAACTCGTCGAGGTTGGCGGCCGAGATGGAGAGGAACCGCACGCGCTCCAGGAGCGGATGGGCGGTGTTCAGCGTTTCTTCCAGGACGCGGCGGTTGAACTGGAGCCAGGAGAATTCGCGGTTGATGAAACGCTCGGGGCTCGCCATCAGCGCTTCGATATCGACGGAAGCGCCATCGGGGCGCGCGCCCTCGGCGGGCTTTTCCTGAGAAAGATCGGAAGTCGCTGTATCCATTGGATGTTCCGCCCGGTTGGCCACCTGTTCGACGCAGCTTCGAACGGGAAACGATTTATGCTTTTCCACGAAGCGCTTAGCGCAGTTTGACGACAGAACTGTGACAGTCAATCGGGGGCGGTGGAATTCGGGGGACAATCGTGTGTGGAGCTTTGCCCCTCACCCTAGCCCTCTCCCCGCAAGCGGGGAGAGGGGACGTGCCCCACGCAGCGTTGAAAGTTTGGGAAACCAGTGCGGCATATCCCCTTCTCCCCGCCTGCGGGTGGCCGGCAGGCCGGATGAGGGGCCCAGTCTTCGCAGGCCTTCGCACACTCCTGCCCCGACCTATTCCTCGAAATCCCCGCTGCCCACCATTTCACCCAGCACCTCCTGCGCCAGCGTCCGCGTGATACGGCTGCCGCGGGCGAGCGCGAGGCGGTCGAGCCGTTCCACCAGCGTCTGCGCGGCCTCCAGCGAGCGCTCCATGCGCGCCACGATATAGGCCACCAGCTTCTCGTCGACGAAGAGCTGGCGGTCGGCGAAGAGTTTCACGATGACCTGTGAGAGCAGTTCGTCGTCCGGCTCGCCGATCTCCACCACCGTCGCCGCCTTGAGGCGCGAGCGCAGGTCCGGCAGGTCGACCGGCCAGGACATCGGCCAGAGCCGGCTGGTGATGAGCAGCGTGTGGCCGTGCTGGCGCACATTGTTGATGACGTGGAAGAGCGTGCGGTCGTCGAAGCCCTTGCGGTCGGCATCCTCGATGAGCACGGGCCCGCGCTCGGCCGCCGCTTCCGCCCCCCTGCCCGGCTCCGGCTCGATCAGCGCCGCGCCGGCCTTCTCGCGCCAGATCGCGGCGAGGTGCGACTTGCCCGAGCCGATCGGCCCGGCGATGATGACGACGGGCGCCGGCCAGTGCGGCCAGGCGTCGATCATCGCGACGGCCGCATCGACGGGCTCGGCGACGAGCAGGTCGTCGCGGCCCGTGGCGGGATCGTGCCCGAAGGCCAGCGGCAACTGTTCGGCTGTCTTGCGCGACGTCATGGACATTACTCGGTACTCTGAACTCTTGCCGCCTATTCGTCTTCCGGCGTGCTCTCTTCGAGAAAGATGGGCTTGCTGCTGCCGTAATAGAGGTCGCTGTCAAGGTAGCGCCTGAGGCCGAAGCGGACAAGCACGCCCACGGCGGCGGCCGCCGGCACCGCGATCATCAGCCCGACGAAGCCGAAGAGCGCGCCGAAGGCGACGAGCGCGAACATCAGCCAGACCGGATGCAGTCCGACGCGCGAGCCGACGAGCTTCGGCTGGAGGATGTTGCCCTCGATGAACTGGCCGGAGAAGAAGATGACGGCGACGAGCACGACCATCCAGTAATCCGGCCAGAACTGCACGACGGCGACGCCGATGGCGAGCACCAGCCCGACCAGCGAGCCGACATAGGGTATGAAGCTGATGAGGCCGGCGAAAAGGCCGATCAGCAGGCCGAAATTGAGGCCGGCGAAGGAAAGGCCGATGCCGTAATAGAGGCCGAGGATGATGCAGATGGAGCCCTGCCCGCGCACGAAGCCGGCGATCGCCGCATCCATCTCCGAAGCGATCTGGCGGACATTGTCGACATAGTCGCGCGGCACCCAGCTATCCACCTTGGCGATCATGCGGTCCCAGTCGAGCAGGAGATAGAAGGCGACGACGGGGGTGACCACCAGCAGCGAGACGATGTTGACCAGCGCCATGCCGGAATTCCAGAGCTGCTTGAACACCGTGCCGAGGAAACCGGCGCCCTCGGCGAGGATGGAGGAGAAGCTCTGCTTGATCGTGCCCATCTGGCTGCTGATCCATTTGGGCAAGAGGTCGGGATTGAAGCTCGCCACCAGTTCCTGGAGTTGCGTGACGTAGCCCGGCAGCTTTTCGAGGAAATCGGCGGCCTGGGTCGCCAGCAGCGGGATGACGATCATCAGCGACAGCGCGAAGAGCACGACGAAGGTGATGAGGATCACCACCGTCGCCATCATGCGGGACAGGCCGATGCGCTCCAGCCGATCCGCCACCGGATCGAGGAAATAGGCGAGCGCCATGCCGGCGATGAAGGGCAGCAGGATATCGGAGAAGACGAGCAGGAAGAGGACGAAGCAAACGAGCGCGATGAGCCAGAACACCGCCTGCCGCTTCAGTCCCGCGCCGCTGATATGGGCTGCCATCGTGCTTTATCCCGTGTTCCGCCACTGTCTGGAGACGAGATAGGATGCGGGCCCGAGAAAGGTCAAGGCTCGGCGGGCAACGGGAGCGCTGCGTTTTCGTGCGGGAAGTGGCTTATTCGGCCTGCCTGCGGCTCTTCCCGAAGGGAAACGGGCCGCGCCGTTTTCCCCCGTTTCCACATGGGCGGGCGGCACGCTTCCACCCGCATGGCCATCTCCTATGGAATGCGACGTTGCCCCCTCTTCCCTTCTCCCATCGGGGAGAAGGTGGCCCGAAGGGTCGGATGAGGGGGCGCGGGACGGAAAGACTTTTCCTTCTTGCCTTCGGCATCCCCCTCATCCGCCTGCCGGCACCTTCTCCCCGCTGGGGAGAAGGGAGATGGAGAGACGCCTTCCTCTCATATGATAGCCCGTCGCCTGTGGGGAGAACGGATGAAATGCCATGCGCCAGCCGCCAACCAGTCCGAATCTCCCACCGAATCAACCCACCTCGCCTCCCCTGCCAAGCCCCTTTTCCACCCGCACCGGGCGCGAAGAATATGGCACGTCTACCTCCACGTTTCCTTCGCCCGCGATATTCCCGCCCGCGCCGCCGGGAAGGCATGCCTCGCGCCAGCCTGACCTGCAAATTAACCCTTTGTTAACCATTTCACCGCTACACCGGAGCTACCGAAAATTAACCAAGATGACTGACGTGTTAACTCAACCCCGGCCGATCCGCCTCAAGGGGCGGTCCTTCCTTGCGCTTGCGCTGACCCCGGAGCTGCCCTTTGCGGACTGGCTGCGGCGGCTCGACGACCTCGCCGCCCGTTCGGCCGGCTTCTTCCTTCGCCGGCCGGTGGTGCTGGACGTCGAGGGACTGGATATCGACCGGGCGGAGCTGCGCGAGCTGGTCGACCAGCTCAATGCGCGCAACGTGCGCGTCATGGGCATCGAGGGCGCGCGCTCGTCCCTCCTCGGCCCCGACATGCCGCCGGCCATGACCGATGGACGCCCGGCGGCCGACATCGAGGCGCCGGAGAGCGGGCCGGCGGAGCCGGTGGAAGCGGCAGAGCCGGTGGAAGCGGCAGAGCCGGTCAGGAATGCTGCGCCCGTCGCCGCGACGCCGGTCCAGACGACGCCGTCGCTGGTCGTCTCGCGGCCGGTGCGCTCGGGCCAGTCGATCTTCTTCCCGGAGGGGGACGTCACCATCATCGGCTCGGTGGCCTCCGGGGCGGAGATCGTCGCGGGCGGCTCCATCCACGTCTACGGCCCCCTGCGCGGCCGGGCGCTGGCGGGGTCCACCGGCAATGCCTCGGCGCGCATCTTCTGCCGCAAGCTGGAGGCGGAGCTGATCGCCATCGACGGGTTCTACAAGACGGCGGACGACATGGAGGCGGACCTGCGCGGCAAGCCCGGGCAGGTCTGGCTGGAAGGCGAAACAATCAAGGCCGCGACACTCGGCTGACGAAATCCAATGGACTGGAGACACATATGGGCAAGGTAATCGTTGTCACATCGGGCAAGGGCGGCGTCGGCAAGACGACGTCGTCGGCCGCCCTCGGCGCCGCGCTGGCGCAGAACGGCGAGAAGGTCGTCGTCGTGGACTTCGACGTCGGCCTGCGCAATCTCGACCTCGTCATGGGCGCCGAGCGCCGCGTCGTATACGACCTCGTCAACGTCATCCAGGGCGAGGCCAAGCTGACGCAGGCGCTGATCCGCGACAAGCGCCTGGAATCGCTCTACCTGCTGCCGGCCTCGCAGACCCGCGACAAGGACAACCTGACGCCGGAGGGCGTCGAGAAGGTCATCGCGGCCCTGAAGAACGCCTTCGACTGGGTGATCTGCGACAGCCCCGCCGGCATCGAGCGCGGCGCGACGCTCGCCATGCGCCATGCCGACGTCGCCATCGTCGTCACCAATCCGGAAGTCTCTTCCGTCCGCGACTCGGACCGCATCATCGGCCTTCTCGATTCCAAGACGCTGAAGGCGGAGAACGGCGAGCGCATCGAGAAGCACCTGCTGCTCACCCGCTACGACGCCTTGCGCGCCGAGCGCGGCGACATGCTGAAGGTCGACGACGTGCTGGAAATCCTCTCCATCCCGCTGCTCGGCATCATCCCGGAAAGCATGGACGTGCTGCGCGCCTCGAACGTCGGCGCGCCCGTGACGCTCGCCGACGGCCGCAGCGCCCCGGCGCTCGCCTATTTCGAGGCGACACGCCGCCTGAGAGGCGAGACCCTGCCCGTCACCATTCCCGGCGACAAGCGCAGCTTCCTCGGCAAGATCTTCGGAAGGAAAGCGGCATGAACCCGTTCCGTTTCTTCTCCCGCGGCCAGTCGGCCCCCGCGGCGCGCGAGCGCCTGCAGGTCCTGCTCGCCCATGAGCGGGCCTCCACCGGCGACTCGGACCTCGTCAACAAGCTGCGCGACGAAATCCTGAAGGCGATTTCCAAGCACATGCAGGTCGACGACGAGAAGGTCTCCATCAAGATGGAACGCGGCGCGCAGGTCTCGACGCTCGCCGTCGACATCGAGATCCCGTTCGACCCGACGAAGAAGGCGGCCTGACGGCCGCCCCTCGCGCCCGCGCATCCGGCGGATGCCGGGCACCGATCCCGCACCATCGAAGGACAGCGACCTCGCCACCGGCCCATCGGGGCCGACACCCCATTCAACTTCTACTCCAAGGGAGGATGTCATGACCCGTTTCGCACTTCTGGAAAGGCTGAAGGCAGTCCAGCAAATGCCCAAATATCGGGGACGCGACATCACCACCATCAGCGCCGTTCTCTCCAACCAGGCGCTGGAGCGCCATGTGGAGGTCTGCGAGCAGGCGGCCGGCGTGGCGGTTTCGCCCGAAGAGCAGCCCGCAAGGACGAACTGAGCCCCTTCGGGCCGATGTCGCAACTGCGCCATTTTGTCGCTTCTGAACGACCGCCCTTTCCGGCAGGAAGGGCGGTTGTCCTTTTTGCGACATGGTTAACGATTGGTTTTTCAACCTTTCGCAACCCTCCTCCCAAATCCTTTCCGGCACCGGCGGACCGCGCGACGGCCAATGCCGTCCGGACCTCGATATTTTTAAAGTTGACTCTTTAAGTCATGAATAATATCGCCGATCGCATCCGCGCTGCGGATTGTCGAACTGGAGATATTTATGAACATTGTTAAAGGGTTAGCCGGGCCGCTAGCAGCGGTGGCCGTGGGGGTCGCGCATGCCCATGCCACCGATATTCGTGGCTTCACCGAATTCGAAGGCCGCTGGCTCGGGGGCGAGGCGGCGGGCAATCTCGGCATCATGCTGCCGTTCCGCCTCGACGACGGCCAGGCCTTCTTCCTCGACCTCAGCGGGGCCTTCGTCGAAGGCGGCATCCGGCAGGGCTCGCTCGGCGCGGGCTACCGCTTCGGGACGCCGGGCCAGTGGACGTTCGGCGTCTACGGCTATTACGACTATCTCAGCTCCAGCTACGGCAACGATTTCCACCAGCTCTCCTTCGGGGCCGAGGCGCTCGGCCCGGTCTTCGAGACCCGCGCCAACATCTACCTGCCGCAGCACGGCAGCAAGGCGGCCGACGGGGCGGGCCGCGGCGTCATCAGCAACGGCGCGCTGAAATTCCGCGCCGGGCGCGAGGAAGGCCGCACGGGCGCGGATGCCGAAGTCGGCGTCAGGGTCCCCGGCATCTCGCCGGACGGAAACGCCGAGCTGAAGCTCTTCGCCGGAAGCTACTGGTACGACGGCCGCAATGTCAGCGACATGTTCGGCGCCAAGCTGCGCGCGGAACTCACCATCGCCAATGTCGCCGGCCTTCCTTCCGGCTCGACGCTCGCCTTCGGCGCAAGCGCCGCCTACGACAACGAGGACAAGCTGACCGGCGGCGTGATGGCGCGGCTTCGCATTCCGTTCGGCGCACCGGCGGGCGAAGCGGTCGATCCGTTCGACCCCATGACGCAGGCCGTGCGGCGCAATGCGGGCATCCGCACCGAGGTCGCCGCGAGCGGCGCGCTGGAAGACGCCGTCTTCGTCTTCAACGGGCAGACCGTCGATACCGTGCTGAACATTTCCGGCGCGAGCGGCGATGCCGCGGCCATCAACGCCCTCCTCGCCGGCGCCGGAACCGGTGCGCTGGTGCTGGCGGACGGCAATCTCGGCCTCGACGGCTCGCTGATGCTCGGCGAGGGCCAGGCCCTGCTCGGCGGCGGGGGAACACTGGCGCTGCGCGGCGCTTCGAGCAGGAGCGGCGGCATCTTCACCAACAGCGGGGCGGCGACGACGCTGACGGGCTACGATCCGGCGCAGGACGTCGTGACGATGGCCTCGAACAGCATGCTCTCCTCGCTTTCGGTCACCGGCGGGCTTGCCGGCATCGGCAGCACCGACACGGCCGGCCTCACCATCGACCGGGTCGACGTTTCGGCAACCGCGCAGGACGGCATCCGCCTGACGCGCGTCGACGGCGCGGTGATCGAGAACAGCGCCATCCACGACCTTTACATCTGCACCAACAACACGACCTGCGAATTCGCCGTCGGCGACCCGAACCGCGCGCCCTTTGCCGCGATCAGCGCCCATGGCACGAAGAACCTCACGGTCCGCGACACGGCGATCGACAACGTCACCTACGGCATCTTCGCCGGCAGCGCGATCGACGACAGCGACTGGCCGCCGGTGATCACCGACCTTGCCAGCAACATCACGATCGACAATGTGACGATCACCCGCTCGCGCCGCGAGGGCATCCTCCTCGTCGCGGCCGACGACGTGACCATGAACAGCGTGACGATCGACAACACGGAGCAGGACCGCGACATGGACCTCGTCGTGCTGCAGGGCACGTCGAATGTCAGGATCACCGACATGTCGCTGAAGGGCGGCATCAACGGCCTGATGCTCGTCACCGCCTCCACGCTGCCGGACGAGGCGCAGACGACGAATGTCAGCGTGGACGGCCTGAAGATCGACGGCACCACCAATGCCGGCATCTTCTTCAACCCGGTCTCCGGCATCGACCTGAAGAACGTGACGATCACCAATGCCGGCACCTACGGCATGTTCCTCTATGGCGACGAGTGGGGCTTCATGGGCGGCCCGGTCTCCGACATCACCTTCGAGAATGTGGTGATCGACAACGCCAGGACGGCCGGCCTCTACTTCATGGGGCCGACGGAAGACCTTTCCGGCAGCGTCACCGTCAGGAACACGCCGCGCGATTGCAAATCCGATCCGTCATGGAGCGGCGGCCTCAGCGGCTCGATCGACCAGCCCGGCGGCTCGGTCTTCATCGTGAACGGCAGGGAGATCGGCCCCGCCACCTTCGCCGCCCGTTGTGGCTGAAGCCGATGGCGCCTTCCCCGCGGCTCCGGCCGCGGGGAAGGCAGTGCCCATGCTAGCGGGCGAACTTCCGCGCGCCGGCCACGCAGAGCACGATGGTGAGCGTCGTGAAGACCATCAGCGGGCTCACCTTCTCGTGCAGCAGGCCGGCGGCGAGCAGCAGGCCGAAGAAGGGTTGCAGAAGCTGCAGCTGGCCGACCGCCGCGATGCCGCCGAGGGCAAGGCCGCGATACCAGAAGATGAAGCCGATCAGCATGCTGAACACCGAGACATAGGCGAGCCCCGCCCAGGCATCGCCGGCGATGCCGGCCCAGCTTTCGGGAAGCCGGAAGAGCCCGATCACCGCCATCGCCGGCAGCGACAGCACCAGCGCCCAGGAGATGACCTGCCAGCCGCCCAGCCGGCGCGACAGCGCCGCGCCCTCCGCATAGCCGAGGCCGCAGACGACGATGGCGGCGACCATCAGCAGGTCGCCGACAAGCGATACCTCCGCGCCGGAATTGAGCGCGAAGCCCACCACCGTCGCGCTGCCGAGAACGGAAAACAGCCAGAAGAGCGGCTTCGGCCGCTCCCCGCCGCGCAGCACGCCGAAAACGGCGGTGGAGAGCGGCAGGAGGCCGATGAAGACCATGGAATGCGCCGAGGTGATGTATTGCAGCGCGATCGCCGTCAAGAGCGGGAAGCCGACGACGACGCCGAGCGCGATGATGGCAAGCGAGAAGAGATCGTCCCGCGACGGCTTCGGCTGGCGCAGCGTAAAGAGCAGCGCGCCGCCGAGCAGCGCGGCGATGACCGCCCGCGCCGATGTCAGGAAGATCGGCGAAAAGCCGGATACCGCGATGCGCGTCGCCGGCAGCGATCCGCTGAAGATGATGACCCCGAGCAGCCCGCTGCCCCAACCGTCCGTCGCTGTTTTCATGATACCTCGCATTCGCCCTCTCGATACATCGGGGGGACTGGCGGCGGCAGGAACAAAACCGTACAATTATGGCAAACTGTATTGGTATGGAGAGCCATACAATGACCGAACTTTCCACCGGAAGCCGGACCCTCGACGTCATGACGGCGATCCGCGGCCGCATCGCCGGCCGCGCCCTCGCCCCGGGCGACCGGCTTCCCTCGATCCGGCGCTTCGCCGCGACGATGGGCGTCTCGCCCTCGACGGTCGTCGAGGCCTATGACCGCCTCGCGGCGGAAGGCCTGATCCGGGCGCAGCGGGGTTCCGGCTTCTATGTCGCGAGCAGCGCCCAGCCGCCGCTGAAGCTTTCGGCGGAAACCCCGAAGGCGCGGGCGCTGGATCCCTTCTGGGTCTCCCGGCAGGCGCTCGATGCGGGCGAGGCCGTGCTCAAGCCGGGCTGCGGCTGGCTGCCTTCCGACTGGATGCCGGACGCGGCGCTGCGCCGCGCCATCCGCAGCCTTGCGCGCAGCGACAGCGACTTCCTCGCCTATTACGGCAGCACGCGCGGCTCGCCGGCGCTGCGCCGCCTGCTGCTCGGCCGCCTCACCGAAGACGGCATCGAGGCGGGGCCGGACCACCTGATGCTGACCAATACGGGCACGCAGGCGCTCGACCTCGTCTGCCGCTTCCTGTTGCGGCCGGGCGACACCGTGCTGGTCGACGATCCCTGCTATTTCAATTTCCAGGCTTTGCTGAAGGCCCATCAGGTGAGTGTCGTCGGCGTGCCCTATTCGACCTCGGGCCCCGATGTCGCCGCCTTCGAGGCGCTGCTTGCCGCCGCGCGGCCGCGGCTCTACATCACCAATTCCGCCATCCACAATCCGACGGGCGCCACGCTCTCGCCGCAGGTCGCCCACCGGCTCCTCAACGCCGCCGGGGCGATCGACATGGCCATCGTCGAGGACGAGATCGTCGCCGATTTCGAGCCGGAGCCCTCGACCCGGCTTGCCGCGCTCGACGGGCTTTCCCGCGTCATCCGCATCGGCAGCTATTCCAAGACGCTCTCCGCCTCGGCGCGCTGCGGCTATATCGCGGCGCGGCCGGACTGGATCGAGGGGCTGGTCGACCTCCAGATCGCCACCAATTTCGGCGGGCCCAACCCGATCTCCGCGGAGATCATCGCCCACATGCTGTCGGGCGGCGGCTACCGCAAGCACATGGAGGAGCTGCGCCGCCGGCTGGTGCGGGTGCGGCGCGAGACGGTGGAGCGGCTGCAACGGCTCGGCATCGAGCCCTGGCTCCTGCCGCGCGGCGGCTTCAACCTCTGGTGCCGCCTGCCGGACGGGCTGGATTCGGCGCTCGTCGCCCAGGCCGCCGTCGCCGACGGCGTGGTCCTCGCCCCCGGCAACGTCTTCAGCATCTCGCAGAGCGCCGCCGGCTTCATGCGCTTCAATGTCGCCCACATGCAGGACCCGCGGGTCTACGAGGTCCTCGCCCGGGCGATGAAGCATGCAGCCTAGCTCTTGGCCTCCTGCAGGATATTGCCGCCGTCGACGACGAGGACCGCGCCGTTGATGTAGCTCGCCTTCGGCGAGGCGAGGAAGGCGACGGCGGCCGCGACCTCCTCGGGCCGTCCCGCCCGGCCGAGCGGCGTTGCCTTGGCGGCGCGGCGCTCCTCTTCCGTCGAGGCGCCGGTGTCGATCCAGCCCGGCGCGACGGCATTGATGGTGACACCCTGCGGGCCCGCCTCCAGCGCCAGCGCATGGGTCATGCCGACCATGCCGGCCTTGGCGGCGGAATAGGCCGTCTCGCCGCGATTGGCGACATAGGGACCGGTCACGGAGGCGACGTTCACCACGCGGCCGTAGCCGTCCGCCAGCATGTCCGGCAGGTAGATGCGGGTCGCGAGGAAGGCCGTCTTGAGGCTGACGGTGATGCCGCGGTCCCAGTCCTCTTCCTCGAGCTGCACGAATTCGCGCTGCAGGGCGGGCTGGGCGAGGTTGCCCATGCCGGCATTGTTGACGAGCACCGAAGCGGGGCCGGTTTCCTGCCGCAGCCTTTCCACCGCCGCCCGCAAGGTCAGGTCGCAGAGGTGGCCCGTCGCCGGAAAGCCCGCCCGGCGCAGTTCCTCCGCCCGGGCGAGGACCCGCTCGCCGATCGCGACGAGATGGACGTGGAAGCCCTCTTCCGCAAGGCTGCGGGCGCAGGCAAGGCCGATGCCGTCCTCGGCGCCCGCCCCGGTGATGATTGCCGTCTGGCGCTGCATGTCCTTCTCCTCAGTAGCCGGCGGTCACGCCGAAATCGATCGAGAGCGCCGCGCCGGTGACGGGGGCGGCGTCCTTCTCGCAGAGGAAGGCGACCATGCGGGCGATCTCCTCCGGCCGGATGAAGCGGGCCGCGGCCTGCTGGGGATAGTTCGACAGGAGCTTCGCCTTGTAGCCGTCCGGATCGCCCCCGCCATAGCGTTCGGCCTGGAACTCGATCATGGGCGTCGCCACATCGCCGGGGCAGACGGCGTTGACGCGGATCCGGCGCGGGGCGAGCTCCAGCGCGAGCGCCTTGGTGAGCAGCACGAGGCCGCCCTTGGAGGCGCAGTAGATCGACGCGCCGTTGTTGCCGACCAGCCCGGCATCGGAGGCGATGTTGACGATGGAGGCGCCGGTCGCAAGATGCGGGATCGCGGCCTGGATGAGGAAGAACGCCCCCTTGAGGTTGACGTCGAGAACGAGGTCCCAGTCCGCCTCCGTCATCGTCACGGCCTCGCCCTCGCGCCAGACGCCGGCGGAATTGACCAGCACGTCGAGCCGGCCGCGCCAGGCCATGACGGCCTCGACCGCGGCGGCGCATCCGGCGACCTTGCGGATGTCGAGCGGCACGGCGAGCGCCTCGCCGCCGCCGGCCCCCAGCGTTTCCACCGTCGCCGCCAGGCGCTCCGATTCGAGATCGGCGATGGCAACCGCGAAGCCGTCGGCGGAAAGCCGCGCGGCGATGGCCGCTCCCATGCCGCCGGCTCCCCCGGCGATGAGCGCTACTCGTTTCTGGTCGGTCATGCATTCCCCCACGCAATTCGATATGCGGCCAGAAGAGGGCCCCGCGCGGCGCGCGTCAACAGCGCAGTTCGCATCGGGCGATGCGCCGCCCGCACAATCCGGCGAAACGGATATGGCAAGCCCCATCGAAAAGCGTGTAGAAGGCGCCTTTCGGATTCATCGGCGAGCCGCGGATGAACGTGCTACAGCTCAACCCGGCGCCTTTCCCGCGCCGAACACGAGAGTGAGAATGACGGACATCGACCGCGACGACAGTCGCAGACCCGACCCCGACGCATCGCCGGCCACGGCGGACAGGGACCGCCGGGGCAAACTGACCGTTTTCCTCGGCGCGGCGCCGGGCGTCGGCAAGACCTATGCCATGCTGACGCGGGCAGGACGCCTGAAGGCGGAAGGCGTGGACATCGTCGTCGGCCTCGCCGAGACCCATGGGCGCAGCGAGACGGCGGCCCTTCTCGACGGGCTGGAGGTGCTGCCGCGCCTTGCGGGCGCGCAGGACGGTCAGGCATTCGACGTCGACGGGGCGCTCGCGCGCCATCCGCGCATCGTCCTCGTCGACGAGCTCGCCCATTCCAACCCCGAGGGCAGCCGGCATCCCAAGCGCCACCAGGACGTCGAGGAGCTGATCGCGGCCGGCATCGATGTCTGGACCTCGCTCAACATCCAGCATCTCGAAAGCCTCGCCGACCTCGTCGCGCAGATCACCGGCGTCACGGTGCGCGAGCGCGTTCCCGATACCGTGCTGAAGAAGGCCGACGAGATCGTGCTGGTCGACCTGCCGCCGACCGAGCTGATCGAGCGCTTCAGGGAAGGCAAGGTCTACCTGCCGGAAGATACGGGCCGCGCCGCCGAGCGCTTCTTCCGCCTCGGCAACCTCACGGCGCTGCGCGAGCTTGCCCTTCGCCGCACGGCCGACCGGGTGGACGACCAGATGGTCGACTATCTCAGGCAGCACGCCATAGAGGGGCCCTGGGCGACCGGCGAGCGGCTGCTCGTCTGCATCGGCCCGGACTCGCTTTCCGAGAAGGTGGTGCGCGTCGCGAGCCGCCTTGCCTCCGGGCTCAACGCGCCGTGGCTGGTCGTCTCCATCGAGCGGGCCGACCGCGAGGAGGAGACGACGGAACGGCTGCAGCGCATGGAAGCGCTGTTCCGCCTCGCCGAAGAGCTCGGCGCGCAGACGCGCCGGGTGGTCGGCACCGATTTCGTCGAGGAGATCCTGAAACTCGCCCGCCGCGAGCATGCGACGCAGATCGTGATCGGCGCCAAGCGCAACCGCGGCTGGACCCGTTTCCTCTCGCGCTCGCTTCCCGACACGCTGTCGCGCAAGGCCGCCGGCATCGGCGTGCATTTCGTGACGCCCGAAAAGGACGAGAAGCCGCCGGCCCCGCAGCGCCTGGCGCTGCCGGCGCTGGCCGCCTATCGCCAGCCGGCCCTCATCGCCGTCGGCCTCACCGCGGCCATCGCCGTCGCGGGCAAGCTGGTCTATGTCTTCGCCGAGCTGCCGAACATCTCGCTGCTCTTCCTGCTCGCCGTTCTCGGCGCGGCGGTGCTCGGCGGCTATGTCTCGGCCTTCATCGCGGCGATCCTCTCGGCGCTCGCCTATAACTTCCTCTTCATCGATCCGCTGCACACCTTCACGATCACCGCGCCGCACGAAGTCTTCGCGCTGGTCGTCTTCCTCTGCGTCGCGATCATCGCCGGCGGTTTCGCCTCGCGCATCAAGGAACAGGCGGAGGTGGCGCGGGTGCGCGCCACGGCGCTGCAATCGCTCTACGACTTCTCGCGCAGGCTCTCCACCACCGCGACGGCGGACGACGCGATCTGGGTCGCGGTCTCGCAGCTCCAGGCGAGCCTTCGGCGCAACATCGTGCTCCTCCTGCCCGACAAGGGGGACCTCCGGGTCGCCGCCGTCTGGCCGCCGGATACCGACCTCGAAACCACGGACTTCACCGCCGCGCGCTGGACGCGCGACAAGCAGGAGACCGCCGGGGCCGGCACCGGCACGCTGCCGGACAGCCGCTTCGAATTCCGCCCGCTGATGGGCCCGCACGGGCTGGTCGGCGTCTGCGGCATCGAGCAGACCGAGGAACGGCTCGACCTCAATGCCGAGCGAGCGCTTTCGGCGATCCTCGACCAGACCGCCATCGCCCTCGACCGCGCCCGCCTTGCGGAGGAAAGCGTGGAGCAGGCCGCCAGGCTGGAGGGCGAGCGCTACCGGGAGACGCTGCTCGCGTCCATCTCGCACGACCTGCGCACGCCGCTCGCGACGATCGTCGACACCGCGACGAACCTGCGCCAGCGCGGCGAGACGATGCCCCGCGAAGAGCGCGACGGCGATCTCCGCCTGATCGAGGAGGAAGGCGGCCGCCTGAGCGGCTTCGTCTCGAACCTTCTCGACATGACGCGCATCGAATCCGGCATGCTGAAGCCGAAAAGCGACCGGCTCGACGTCGCCGACGTCGTCCAGACGGCCGTCGAGCGGGCCCGCAAGTATTTCCCCGGCAAGGCCATCGAAACGGGCATCGCGCCGGACCTGCCGCCTATCGAGGGCGACGGCGTTCTGCTGGGCCAGGTGCTCTTCAACCTGCTCGACAATGCGGTGAAATATGGCGGCGAGGAGCCGGTCAACGTCTATGCGCGGCGTGACGGCGGGGACGTGCTGATCTCCGTCACCGATCTCGGCAAGGGCATCCCCCCTTCGGAGCTCGACCGCGTCTTCGAGAAGTTCTACCGGCGCGGCAAGCCGGACGGGCGGGCGCCCGGCACCGGCCTCGGCCTTTCCATCGCCCGCGGCTTCACCGAGGCGATGGGCGGCAAGATCCAGGCGGAAAGCCCCGCCGTGAAGAAGAAGGGCACGCGCATCGCGCTGCGCTTCCCGGCCGCAGAGAAGAAGGCCGACAAGGCGAAGTGACGGGAAGGCTTACGCAGGGAGGTGAAGCGGCCGCTTGCGCATTTTTTTGCACAAGCGTACCGGATTCGCGGAATCAGACCTTCCCTGCGCGCAGGCAAACTCCTAGTGGGAGAGCACTCGCGCAACCCGCGAGCTTCCCCGCGTCACTGGGAGCCAACCGTGGCGCTCGCTGCCCCGCTTCGTGCGGGGCTTTTTTTGTTTTGTGCCCCGTCAAGCCATAGGCCGGCGCCAGACCCGCCAGGCCGCCGCCGCGCTCATGGCGGCGAGCGCGTACCAGGTCAATGCATAGACGAGATGGCTGTTGCGGAAGGCGACGACGGTGAGGCCGCCGATGGGCAGCCCGCCCGGATTGGGCGTCGCATCCGCATCGACGAAATACGGCGCGACATCGGCAAGGCCCTTTGCCGCCGCGATGGCGGCAACGTCGCGGGAGAACCAGCGGTCCGCGGCCGGATCGTTGGAGCGCAGGAACGCCCCGCCCGGCTCCGTGATGCGCAAAAGCCCCGTGACCGCGACCGGCCCGGCGGCGATCTCGCCCGCCAGCCGCGCCTCGGGCGTGCTCCTCTCCGCCGGCACGAAGCCGCGGTTGATCAGGATCGCCGAGCCGTCGGCAAGGACGAGCGGCGTCACCACCCAGAAGCCGGCGCCGCGTTCCGTCACGGCCTGCACCAGCACCGTCCTGTCGTGCCGGAAGAGGCCGGTGGCCGTGACGCGGCGGTATTCGTCCTTCTCCCTATCGACCGAGGGCCATTCCGCCCGTCCCGGCGCGGGAACCGGATCGGCATGGACGCGGCTTTCGACGCGGGCGATGAGATCGAGCTTCCAGAAGAGCCGCTGCACCTGCCAGGTGCCGAGCGCGAGGAAGACGGCGACGAGCAGGACCAGAAAGGCGGCAAGGGCCATCCGGGCGCGGGAGGATGGCCCGGCCTCCCCGTTCCCCTGCGGATGCGCGCTGGTCATCACCGGCCGCCTGCCGTCACGGCATGTTCTTCATCATGTCGTGGGTCATCGGCATCATGTTGGCGTTGAGGTGGTGCATGACCCAGAGCGAACCGGCCAGCGCGATGCCGACGATGATGAGCGTGAAGATCAGCGCCATCAGCGTCCAGCCGCCTTCCGAGCGCGGGTTCATGTGCAGGAAGTAGACCATGTGCACGAAGATCTGCACGACGCCGATGCCCATGACGAGGACGGCCGTCAGCAGCTTGCTTTCCAGGACGCCCGCCATGACCAGCCAGAAGGGAATAGCGGTCAGGACGACCGACAGGAGGAAGCCGATCATGTAGCCCTTGAAGGAGCCGTGGCCGGCCTCGTGCCCGTGGCTGTGCGCGTGATGGGCTTCGGCCGCGCTTTCGTGGGTGGGGTGCGCGCTCATCCGAGGACTCCGAGAAGATAGACGAAGGAGAAGACGCCGATCCAGATGACGTCGAGGAAGTGCCAGAACATGGAAAGGCACATCAGCCGGCGGCGGTTCTCATGGGTGAGGCCGCGCCTCTTCACCTGCACCATCAACGTGATCAGCCAGATCATGCCGAACGTGACGTGGAGGCCGTGCGTGCCGACCAGCGTGAAGAAGGACGACAGGAAGGCCGAGCGCGTCGGCCCCGCCCCTTCGAGGATCAGGTGATAGAACTCGTAGAGCTCCAGCCCGAGGAAGGCCGCGCCGAAGACGCCGGTGATGGCGAGCCAGACCAGGGTCTCCATCTTGGCGTTGCGCTCCATCTGGAGCATCGCGAAGCCGTAGGTGATGGAGGAGAAGAGCAGCATCGCCGTGTTGATCGCGACGAGCGTCAGGTCGAAGAGGTCGGCCGGCGACGGGCCGGCGGCATAGTTGCGGCCGAGCACGCCGTGCGTGGCGAACAGCACGGCGAAGATCAGGCAGTCGCTCATCAGGTAGAGCCAGAAGCCCAGCATGGTGCTGTTTTCCGGGTGGTGCTCTTCCGTCAGATAGAAGGTCGGCTTTTCGCCGGTGTCGTGGACTTGGGTCGCGCTCATGGGCTCAGGTCCGTTCTTGCAGCAGTTTCGTGCGCGCGTCCTCGGTCGCCGTCACCGTCTCGGCGGGGATGAAGAAGTCGCGGTCGTAGTTGAAGGTATGGGCGATCGACACCGCGACGATCGCGATGAAGGAGAGCGCCGCCAGCCACCAGATGTACCAGATCAGCGCGAAGGCGAGCACCGTGCTGATGCCGGCGAGGATGACGCCCGTGCCGGTGTTCTTCGGCATGTGGATCGGCCTGAAGCCTTCCAGCGGGCGCACATAGCCGCGGCTCTTCATGTCGTACCAGCTGTCGTGGTCGTGCACGACGGGCGTGAAGGCGAAGTTGTAGTCCGGCGGCGGCGAGGAGGTCGACCATTCGAGCGTGCGGGCGTCCCACGGATCGCCGCTGTCACAGCGCAACTGGTCGCGCCTCAGGTAGCTGACGACGAGCTGGACGATGAAGGAGGCGATGCCGAGCGCGATCAGGAAGGCGCCGAAGGCGGCGATGACGA
Source organism: Shinella sp. R2-11 (assembly GCF_055330205.1). Taxonomy (NCBI): domain Bacteria; kingdom Pseudomonadati; phylum Pseudomonadota; class Alphaproteobacteria; order Hyphomicrobiales; family Rhizobiaceae; genus Shinella; species Shinella sp. R2-11. The sequence goes on from NZ_JBVAPC010000006.1 coordinate 181,618, forward strand.
ACCAGATCTGCAGCGAGGGATCCTCGAACTGGCTGACGCGGCGGGTGACGCCCATCAGGCCGAGCACGTAGAGCGGCATGAAGGCGAAGAAGAAGCCGATCTGCCAGAACCAGAAGCTCATCTTGCCCCAGAAGGGATCGAGCTTGTAGCCGAAGGCCTTGGGGAACCAGTAGACGACGCCCGCCATCAGCCCGAACAGCACGCCGCCGATGATGACATTGTGGAAATGGGCGATGAGGAACAGCGAATTGTGCAGCACGAAGTCGGCCGGCGGGATGGCCAGCATCACGCCCGTCATGCCGCCGATGACGAAGGTCACCATGAAGCCGACCGTCCACAGCATCGGCACCTCGTAGCGGATGCGCCCGCGATACATGGTGAAGAGCCAGTTGAACATCTTCGCCCCCGTCGGGATCGAGATGATCATGGTCGTGATGCCGAAGAAGGCGTTGACCGAGGCGCCCGAGCCCATCGTGAAGAAGTGGTGCAGCCACACGATGTAGGAGAGGATCATGATCACGCAGGTCGCATAGACCATCGAGGCATAGCCGAAGAGGCGCTTGCCGCAGAAGGTCGCCACCACCTCGGAGAAGATGCCGAAGGCCGGCAGGACGAGGATGTAGACCTCCGGATGGCCCCAGATCCAGATGAGGTTGATATACATCATCGGGTTGCCGCCGAGGTCGTTCGTGAAGAAGTTCGTGCCGACATAGCGGTCGAGCGAGAGCAGCGCGAGCGTGGCGGTGAGGATCGGGAAGGTCGCGACGATCAGGATGTTGGTGCAGAGCGAGGTCCAGGTGAAGACCGGCATCTTCATGAAGGTCATGCCCGGCGCGCGCATCTTCACGATGGTCGCGATGAGGTTGATGCCCGACAGCGTCGTGCCGACGCCCGCCACCTGCAGGCCCCAGATGTAATAATCGACCCCGACGCCGGGACTGTAGGCCGCGCCCGACAGCGGCGGATAGGCGAGCCAGCCGGTGCGCGCGAACTCGCCGACGAACAGCGACATCATGATGATGATCGCGCCGGCCGTCGTCATCCAGAAGGAGAAGTTGTTGAGGAAGGGGAAGGAGACGTCGCGCGCGCCGATCTGCAGCGGCACGACATAGTTCATGAAGCCGGTGACGAAGGGCATCGCCACGAAGAAGATCATGATCACGCCATGGGCGGTGAAGACCTGGTCGTAGTGATGCGGCGGCAGGTAGCCCTCGCTGCCGTTGAAGGCGATCGCCTGCTGGATGCGCATCATGATCGCGTCGGAAAAGCCGCGCAGCAGCATGACGATGGCGAGGATGATGTACATGATGCCGATCTTCTTGTGATCGACCGACGTGAACCACTCGTTCCAGAGATAGCCCCAGAGCCTGAACTTGGTGATGAGCGCGAGGAGCGCGATGCCGCCCAGCGCCACCACGGCGAAGGTCACGACGAGAATGGGCTCGTGGTAGGGGATCGCCTCCAGGGTAAGCCGTCCGAAGAGGAAATGCGTGAGGCTGGTGTCACCGAACATGGGATCGTCCAATATCGTTTCAGATGCGGCCCTTGTCCGGGCCCTGGGTGCCCGCCACCGGGGCGGGCGCCATGAGGTCTAGTGCGACTGGTGCGCGTCGTGGTCCATCGCGGCGGGCTCGTCCTGCCGCTCCTCGACGCCCTCGGCCGGCTCCTCGCTGCGCGCGGGATTGCCGGTCTCGGGGAAGGTCGCGGCGGTCCCCTCCCCGGCGGCGTGGCGGTTGTCGTGCTGGAGTTTCGCCCTGTTCTCCTGGCTCTCCTTGCCCGCGCCGCCCATCATGTCGATATGCATCATGTCCTTCATGCACATCTGTCCTTCGCGCACGCACATGTTGAGCACGGCCTCATAGAGGCCGTCGTCGACGGAGGCGTAGTAGCGCACCGGCTCCCTGGAGCTCGGCTTTTCGAGCTTGAGATAGGCGTCGCGGTTGAGCGCCGTGCCGTTCTGCTTGACCTGCGCGACCCAGGCGTCGAAGCCGGCCTGGTCCACCCCGTGGAACTTGAAGCGCATGTGGGAGAAGCCGTCGCCGCTGTAGTTGGACGAGAAGCCCTCGTATTCGCCGGCCTTGTTGATGACGGCGTGCAGCTTCGTCTCCATTCCCGGCATCGTATAGATCATGCCGGCGAGCGCGGGAACGTAGAAGGAGTTCATCACCGAGGAGGCGGTGAGCTTGAAATTGATCGGCACGTCGACGGGCGCGGCCATCTCGTTGACCGTGGCGATGCCGTAGTCCGGATAGAAGAACAGCCACTTCCAGTCGAGCGCCACCACCTCGACGGTGATCGGCTTCGTCTCTTCGGAAACCGGCCGGGCGGCGTCGATCCGGTCGAGCGGGCGGTAGGGATCGAGCTTGTGGGTGCTGACCCAGGTGATCGCCCCGAGCGCGATGATGATGGCGAGCGGGGCCGACCAGATGATGACCTCGAGGCCGGTGGAATGGTGCCATTCGGGATCGTACTTTGCCGCCGTGTTGGACTGGCGGTAGCGCCAGGCGAAGAACAGCGTCAGGCAGATCACCGGGACGATGATCAGCAGCATCAGGATCGTCGAGATGACGATGAGGTCCCGCTGCTGCGTGGCGATATCGCCGGAGGGAGACATCACGACCATATTGCATCCCGAAAGGATGGCCAGCATGGGGGCTAGAATGATCGAGTGTCGGGCTAAACTGAATTGCTTCGGCATTTCGGCCTCAACTTGCGTTCTGTCTAGTCGGCAATAATCGGGCGCGGTCGGGGTTGGAAATGAGGTCCATCGTCGCAGCGCAGCATTCTGTCGCAGCACGGTAGTCAATCAGGGGCTTTCTGTCGATGCGCGTTTGTACTAGCGCAATAGAAATGCCTGTTGTCAATTTCCGCGCCGTAAGACGCATTGCGCGCCGGTCCTTGATCTTGGGCGCCGATTGATCAACATTCTAGTGACATGACCCTGATCCGCACGGAGGCGTTCATGAGTTCGGCCATCAATCCCACATCGTCCGGCCTGGAGCGGGATGCCCGCCGCATGCACCAGGACGACAAGCCGCTCTCGCCGGGCAGCGTCGCCATCGGCGTGGTGATCGGCCGCACGTCGGAATTCTTCGACTTCTTCGTCTACGGCCTCGGCTCCGTCCTCGTCTTCCCGAAGCTCATCTTCCCCTTCGCGCCCAATGCGGTGGCGGCGACGCTGATGGCCTTCGCGCTGTTTCCGCTGGCCTTCCTCGCCCGCCCGGTCGGCTCCTTCGTCTTCATGTGGATCGACCGCAACTACGGGCGCGGCACGAAGCTCACGGTGGCGCTGGTGATCCTCGGCGGCTCGACGGCCTCCATCGCCTTCCTGCCGGGATACGATACGCTCGGCTACTGGGCGGTGGCCCTCCTCGCGCTCTTCCGGCTCGGGCAGGGTTTCGCGCTCGGCGGCGCCTGGGACGGCCTCGCCTCGCTGCTCAACCTCAGCGCCCCGGCCAACCATCGCGGCTGGTACGCGATGATCCCGCAGCTCGGCGCGCCCATCGGCTTTGCGCTGGCCAGCATCCTCTTCGGCTATTTCGTCAGCAATCTCTCGGAGGCGGATTTCCTCGCCTGGGGCTGGCGCTATCCCTTCTTCGTCGCCTTCGCGATCAACGTGGTGGCGCTCTTCGCGCGGCTGCGCATCGTCGCCAGCAAGGAATTCGGCGCGGCCATGGAGGCGCAGGAGCTGCAGGCCCGGCCGATCTTCGAGATGCTGAGCAAGCACGCCATCGACGTGGTGCTCGGCGCCTTCGTGCCGCTCGCCAGCTTTGCGATGTTCCATCTCGTGACGATCTTCCCGCTCAGCTGGGTCACGCTCAAGGGCGGCCAGTCGGCGGCGGAATTCCTCTGGGTGCAGGTGGCGGGCGCGGCCTTCGGCGCGGTCGGCATCATCCTTTCCGGCGTCATCGCCGACCGGATCGGCCGGCGCAACCAGCTGATGGCAGGCGCGATCCTGATCGCGATCTTCTCCTTCTCCGCGCCGTTCCTGCTCGATGCCGGCGGCAAGGGCCAGGATGCCTATATCCTGATCGGCTTCTTCATCCTCGGCCTCACCTTCGGCCAGTCCTCCGGCGCCGTCTCCTCGCGCTTCACGCAGTATTATCGCTATACCGGCGCGGCGCTGACCTCGGACCTCGCCTGGCTGATCGGCGCCGCCTTCGCGCCGCTCGTGGCGCTGGGCCTTGCCTCCAGCTTCGGCATCATCTTCATCGGCGGCTACCTGATCTCCGGCGCGATCTGCACCATCGCCGCCCTCAGCCTGACGAAGGTTCTCGACCAGCAGTAAGGGGAGAAGCCGCAAACCTCCCCTCACCCACCGGCATCATCCTCGGCCTCGTGCCGAGGATCTGCCAACGCATTGCAAGATCGAGACGTCGCAGATGCTCGGGACAGGCCCGAGCATGACGGAAGAGAAGGTTTCGGGCTTCGCCGCCAGTCGGGGACGATTGCCAACCTTCCCGCCGGCCAATATGCCTTCACGGCAGGAACGGCGGAAGCGAAGGCGGCGCATATGGACGTGACGACGAACGGCAACATCTCCTTCTGGTACGCCGATATCGGCGGCGTGCCGCAAAAGCGCCCCGCCCTTCCCGGCGACCGCGAGGCCGATGTCTGCATCATCGGCGCCGGCTATACGGGCCTGTGGACGGCCTATTACCTGAAGAAGGCCGATCCCTCGCTCGACATCGTCGTCGTCGAGCGCGAATTTGCCGGTTTCGGCGGCTCGGGGCGGAACGGCGGCTGGCTTTCCGGCGGCTTCGGCTGGTCGCGGGAAAAGTATCTCAAGACCGCGACGCGCGGCGCGGTGGTCGACATGCAGCGGGCCATGGCCGGCACGGTGGACGAGGTGATCCGCGTCGCCGAGGCCGAGGGCATCGATGCCGATATCCTGCGCGTCGACAACATCACCATCGCCACCAACAGGCCGCAACTGGAGCGCGCCCGCGAGGAATACCAGTTCTATCTCGACTGGGAGATGCCGGCCGACCGCATGGAGATGCTGTCGGCGGAGGACGCGGCGCGGCGCATCCGCATCGCCGGCGTGCAGGGCGCCTTCGTCATCCGCGACATGGCGCGAGTCCAGCCGGCCAAGCTGGTGCGCGGCCTTGCCAGCGTCGTCGAGAGCCTCGGCGTCCGCATCTTCGAGGGCACCGCCGTCACCGGCTTCACGAAGGGCCGCGTCGAGACGGAGCGCGGCACCGTCCGCGCGCCGGTCGTCATCCGCGCCACGGAAGGGTTCACCGCCGGCCTGCCGGGCCATGAGCGCACATGGCTACCGCTCAACAGCGCGCAGATCGTCACCGAGCCGCTGCCCGAGGCGCTGTGGCGGGAGATCGGCTGGGAGGGTCATGAACTGCTCGGCGATGCGGCGCATGCCTATTGCTATGCCCAGCGCACCCGCGAGGGCCGCATCACCATGGGCGGGCGCGGCGTTCCCTACCGCTTCGGATCGAAGACCGATATCGACGGGCAGACGCAGCAGGCGACCATCGACGCCCTGCATGCCATCCTCACCCGCCTCCTGCCGCAGACGAAGTCCCTCAGGATCGAACATGCCTGGTGCGGCGTGCTCGGCGTGCCGCGCGACTGGTGCACGACGGCGGGCTTCGACCGGGAAACGGGCATCGGCTGGGCCGGCGGCTATGTCGGCCTCGGCGTCTCCTCCTCCAACCTCGCGGGGCGGACCCTGGCCGATCTCGTGCTCCGGCGCGAAACGGAGCTGACCGGCCTTCCCTGGGTCAACCGCACCGTGCGCCCATGGGAGCCGGAGCCCTTCCGCTGGCTCGGCGTCCATTCCATGTACCAGCTCTACCGCATGGCGGATGCGCGGGAATTCGCTGGCCTCCGGCACACGTCGAAGCTCGCGGCCATCGCCGACGGCATCACCGGGCACTGAGCGGCAGCTCCTCACATTTTTCCATCGCGGGACGGAATAAACCGGCGGAGTCCGGTGTCTTGGCATGGACGGCTCCGGAAGCGCGTCATAACGATGGAGAAGACCATGAAGCTCTTTGTTCTCGTCCCGCTGGCTGCCGCCCTCCTTGCCGGCACCGCCTTTGCGGCAGAGCCGTTCAAGACCGTGAAGACCGACAAGGGCGAGGTGCTTGCCGGCGAAAAGGGCATGACCCTCTACACCTTCAAGAAGGACAAGCACGGCAAGTCCGCCTGCTACGACAAATGCGCCGCCAACTGGCCGCCGGCCAAGGCCGCTTCCAACGCCAAGGCGGAAGGCGCATATTCGCTCGTCACCCGCAAGGACGGGTCGAAGCAATGGGCGAAGGACGGCATGCCGCTCTACTACTGGGTCAAGGACACCAAGGAAGGCGATGCGACCGGCGACGGCATGAACGGCGTCTGGAATGTCGCAAGGCCGTGATCCCCACGCCATGCCGGAAAACGGCGGACGGGAAGGCGACGCCTCCCCGCCCCCTGCCTTCGAGGCGCAGATCCTCGCCCTCCTGCCGCAGTTGCGGCGCTATTCGCGCAGCCTGACGCGCTCCGACGCGGAGAGCGAGGATTTGTTGCAGGACTGCGTCGAGAAGGCGCTCGTCCACCGCGCGCAATGGCGCGGCGCGAACATTCGCGCCTGGGCCTACCGGATCATGACCAACCTGCATCTCAACGCGCAACGCGCCGTCGCGCGGCGGCCTTCCGTCGGCATCGAGGAGGCGGAGGCCGTCGCCGAGAACGCCGCGCCCTCCGATCCGCTGGAGCGCAACCGCCTGGTGCAGGCGCTGGAGATCCTGCCGAAGGAGGCGCGGGCGGTGCTGATGCTCGTCGCCGTCGAAGGCCATTCCTACCAGGAGGTCGCCGGGATCCTGGAGATTCCTGTCGGCACCGTCATGTCGCGCCTTTCGCGCGCCCGGCAGATGCTGCGGCAAAGGCTGCAGGAGGAAAACGTCATTCATTTGCGGAGCCCACGATGAGCGAGCGCCAACCCATCGGCGAACCCGACCTGCATGCCTATGTCGACGGGCTGCTCGACGAGGCGGAGCGCCGGCGCGTCGAGGATCATCTGGCGGAGGACCCGGAGGCCGCGCGGCTCGTCGCCGACTGGCAGGCGCAGAACGAGGGCCTGCGCGATGCCTTTGCCGGCCATGCCGTTTCCCTCCCGTCCGATGTCCATCTGGTCTCGCCCCCGGCGCCTGTAAGGGCAGGCTCCCGCCGCTTCGCCATGGCGACCGCCGCCGCCGGCCTTTTCGCGCTCGGCGGGCTTGCCGGCCATTTCGTGCCGCCCCTTTTCGAGGGGCCGCCGCAGCGGGTCGCGGCGATGGACGCGCTGCCGCAGGAGGCGCGCAACGCCTATCTCATCTATGCGAGCGAGGTGCGCCATCCCGTGGAAGTCTTCGCCGATGAGGAGGCGCATCTCGCCGCATGGCTCGGCAAGCGGCTCGCCATACCGGATCTCAAGGTGCCGAGCCTGCAGACCATCGGCTTCCGGCTGGTCGGCGGGCGCCTCCTTCCCGTCGCCGACAGGCCGGGGGCCATGTTCATGTACGAGAACGAGGCCGGGCGGCGGGTGACCGTCCTCGTCGGGCGCAATGGGGACAACCGCACGACGAGTTTCCGCTTTGCGTCAGCAAGCGGCATCGAGACCTTCTACTGGATCGACGGGGACCTCGGCTATGCCGTGACGGGCGACATTTCCCGCGATGTCCTGCAGCAGATCGCGGAGGAATGCTACCGCCAGTTCCCCACCTGAGAGCCCACCGGGAAAACGAGGCGCGAAGGGCCGGGCGGGCACGTCCGGCCGGCGAGGACACACCTACAGGTTCAGGCAAGCTCACGGTTGTATCGAGCAGGCTGCCGGATCGTGCATTTGCGTGTGTTTTTCCGTTTCGTCCTTCCAGGATTTTGCCCAGGATTTTGCCATGACGTCGATCGTTTCCTCGCTCAGCCTCAGCCAGATCAGGCAGCTTTCGACGGAGACGATCCAGCAATGGTCGACGGAGGACGTGGCCTCGCTGTCTACGAGCCAGATCGGCGCCTTCTCCTCCAAGCAGATCGCAGCGCTGGAAATCGACGATATCGGCATTCTCAGCAGCGGCCAGATCAGCGCCATCTCGCAGAGCGCCATCATCGGCCTGTCGCTCGATCAGATCGGCGCGCTCACCCATTCCTCCATCGAGAGCCTGACGGCGGGCCAGGTGTCGGTCCTGACCACATCGCAGATCGGCGCGCTTTCGGCCGACCAGGCCGAGGCCCTGACGCCCTCGCAGGTCCAGGCGCTGAGCGCCGCGCAGCTTGCAGCCCTCACCCCGGAGGACCTTGCGACCTTCTCCACCGAGGACATGGCGGCGATCAGCTACAAGGCGGTGCAGGGCCTCAGCACCGCCGCGCTGGCGGCGCTTTCCAGCGGGCAGGTCGCCGCGCTCGCGCCGCTCGCCGTCGCCGGCCTCACCACGGAACAGGCCGGAGCGCTCACGCCCGAGCAGATCGCCGCGATGACGACGGCGCAGGTCGCGCTGCTCAAGCCCGCCCAGATCGCGGCGCTGAGCGCGGAGGCCGTCAAGGCCTTCTCCACCGAGCAGATCGCCGCGCTGAGCAGCAGCGCCGTCACCGGCTTCTCGACCGCGCAGATCGGCGCGCTCGACGTCGCACAGATCGAGGCCCTGACGCCCGTGCAGGTCAAGGCGCTGTCGGCCCAGCAGCTCGGCGCCATCTCCACGGACGGCCTTGCCACCTTCTCGGCCGAGGACATCGCGGCCATCGCCGCCAAGGCGCTTTCGGGGCTCAGCACCGGCGCCATCGCGGGACTCTCCGAAGAGCAGGTCGCCGCGCTGAGCGTGCAGGCCATCCAGAGCCTTTCGGTCGCGCAGGTCGCCGCCTTCACGCCCGACCAGACCGCCGCGCTCACGTCCAGGCAACTCGCCGCCATGGGCGCGGCGCAGATCGCCGCCTTCAGCGCGGAAGACCTCGCGCGCATGTCAACAGACAGCCTTGCCGCCATTTCGGCGAAATCGCTCTCCGGGCTCAGCACGGCGGCCATCGCCGCCCTCAGCACCGAGCAGGTCGGCGCGCTCTCCACCGCGCAGATCGCGGCGCTCACCGCCCTGCAGGTCTCCGCCTTCACGACCGACAGCATCGCGGCGCTCTCCACCCGCCAGGTCGCCGCCTTCGGCAGCGCGGCGGTGCGGGGCCTCACGGCCACGCAGATCGGCGCCATGAGCGAGGCGCAGGTCGAGGCCTTCACCCCGACGCAGGTGAAGGGCTTCACCGCCACCCAGGCGGCCGCCCTCGACAAGGCCGGCATCGCCACCTTCTCGACGGCCGACATCGCGGCCCTTTCGCCGGCCGCCGTCGCCGGCCTCAGCCCCGATGCCATTTCGGGCATGACGCCGGCGCAGATCGCCGCGCTCAGCGTGAAGGCGGTCGCCGCCCTCACCCCGGCGCAGATCGCCGCGCTGGACGCAAGCCAGGTCGAGGCCTTCACGCCCGCCCAGATCAAGGTGATGACCGCGGCCCAGATCGCCGCCTTCAAGCCGGAAACGCTCTCGACCTTCTCCAGCAGCGACATCGCCGCGATCCGCAACAACGCGCTCGTCGGCCTCGGCCCGGATGCTCTGGCCGCCCTCACCACCGGCCAGATCGCGGCGCTGACCGCGACCCAGGTCGCCGCCCTCAAGACGGCCCAGATCGCCGCCCTCGACAACAGCCAGATCGAAGCCCTCACCCCGACGCAGGTGAAGGCGCTGACCGCCGCGCAGCTTGCCGTGCTGACCGCCGATGCGCTCTCGACCTTCTCGACGGCCGATATCGCCGCCCTCAGCAACAAGGCGGTTTCCGGCATCGGCAGCGGCGTCCTTGCCGCCCTTTCGCTCGAACAGATCGGCGCCTTCGGCACCCTTGCGCTCACCGGCCTTTCCACGGCGCAGATCGGCGCGATGAAGACGGAGCAGATCGCGGCGCTTTCCCCGGCGCAGATGACGGCGCTGAACGCCGCGCAGATCGCGGCCATCGATCCGGCCGTGTTGGCCGACATGACGCCCGCCCAGATCGCGGCGATCAACAGCAAGGCCATTGCCGGCCTGCCGACCTCGGCCATCGCCGCCCTGTCGCCCGAGCAGGTCGCCGCCCTCAGCCCGAGCGTCGTCGCCAGCCTTTCCACCCTCCAGATCGGTGCGCTGAGCACCGGCCAGGTCGAGGCGCTCACGCCCGGCCAGATCCGCGGGATGAGCGCCAAGCAGATCACGGCGCTCGGCGCGGAGGGCATCGCGACCTTCTCCACCGAGGACATGGCGGCGATCAACACCAAGTCCGTCACCGGCCTTGGCAGCGCCGCGCTCGCCGAACTCTCGACCGCCCAGATCGCCGCGCTCACGACCGGCCAGATCGGCGGCCTGACGGCGGCGCAGATCGCCAGCCTCGGCGAAGCCTTCCTGAAGGCCCTTGCGACCGGGCAGATCACCGCCATCGGCACGAGCGCGATCGGCGGGCTTTCGGCCGACCAGATCGAGATGCTGAGCACGGCGCAGATCGAGGCGCTTTCCTCGCAGCAGGTCAAGTCGCTGACCTCCACGCAGCTTTCCGCCCTCAGCGGGGCGGATCTCGCCACCTTCTCGACGGAAGACCTCGCGGCGATCTCCAGCAAGGCCATCGCGGGCCTCAGCCCGGCGGCCATCGCCGGGCTCACCACCGCCCAGATCGCCGCCCTCAGCCGCACCACGCTCTCCGGCCTGACCGCCTCGCAGATGGAGGCGCTGACGAGCGCGCAGATCGCGGCCTTCTCGACGACGCAGATCGGCGGCTTCACCTCCGCGCAGATCGCCGCGCTCGAGCCGCAGGACATCCGCGCGCTCTCGACCGCCCAGATCGCCGCGCTCAGCCGCGGCGCGGTCTCCGGCATCGCGCCCGACACCTTCGCCTCGCTGACCTCGGCGCAGATCGCCGCGCTCAGCACCAGCGCCTTCACCGGCCTGACGAGCGACCAGATCGAAGCGCTGAGCTCGCTGCAGGTCAGCCAGCTTTCCGCCGCCCATATCAAGGCGCTGACCGCCGCGCAGGCCGGCGCGCTCGACACGGATGTGAAGGCGCTCACCCCGGAACAGCTCGCCAGCCTCACCCCGGCGGCCGTTTCCGGGCTGCGCTCCGGCCAGATAAGCGCGCTCGGCTCCGGCCAGATCGCCGCGCTGACCACCGCGCAGGTCGCCGCCCTTTCCTCCGGCCAGGTCGGCGCGCTCAATCCGGCCGACCTCGACGCCCTGTCGAACGCCCAGCTCGCCGCCCTCAGCGCCTCCGGCGTTTCCGGCCTCACCTCGAGCCAGATCGCGGCGCTCAGCCTTTCGCAGATCGGCGCGCTCGGCACCCGGCAGATGGCCGCGCTGACCTCCTCGCAGATCCCCGCCTTCGGCACGGCGCAGATCGCCGCCCTCACGACCGCGCAGATCGCCGCCCTCAATGCCGGCAGCATCGCGGGCTTCACCTCGCAGCAGCTTGCCGTGCTCAGCACCGGCCAGGCCGAGGCGCTGACCAGCGCGCAGGTCGGCGCGCTGAACCCCGACCAGATCGGCCAATTCGGCACGGCGGAAATCGCGACCTTCTCCACGAAGGACATCTCGATGATCACCGCCAGCGCCATCAAGGGCATTTCGGCGGCGACCATCGCCTCGCTCTCCACCGCGCAGATCGCCGCCTTCAGCGCGGCCGCCATGGGCGCGATGACCACGCAGCAGCTCGCCGCCCTCACGACCGCGCAGGCCGAGGCGCTGACCCGCACGCAGATCGCGGCATTGAGCTCGACGCAGCTCGCCGCCCTCAGCCCGGAGGACATCGCCACCTTCTCCACCCAGGAAATGGCTGCCATCTCGTCCGGCGCCCTGCCGGGCCTTTCGACGGAGGCGCTCGCCGCCCTTTCGACGGCGCAGATCGCCGCCCTCAGCTCCACCGGCATCGCCGGCCTCACCACCAGGCAGATCGCCGCCCTCAGCCTCGCGCAGGCCGAGGCCCTGACGACGAGCCAGATCGGCGCGCTCAGCTCCACGCAGCTCGCCGCCTTCTCGTCCGATGGCATCGCGACCTTCTCGACGCGCGAGATCGCCGCCATCGGCTCGGCTGCCATCGGCGGCCTTTCGACGGAAGTGATCGCCGCCCTCTCGACGGGGCAGGTCGCCGCCCTCAGCACCGCCGCCATCGGCGGGCTCGGGACGAAGCAGATCGCCGCCCTTTCCAGCGACCAGCTCGACGCGCTTTCGGCCGACCAGGTCCGCGCGCTCAATGCGCGGCAGATCGCCAATCTCGGCCCCGCCTATATCGCGACGCTCTCGACCGCGCAGATCGCCGCCCTCAGCGCGGCGGCCATAGCCGGCCTGACGCCCGAGCAGATCGCAGCCTTCTCCACCGCGCAGGCCGAGGCGCTGACGCCGACGCAGATCGCCGCCTTCTCCTCGCGCCAGATCGCCGCGCTGGACATGGCCAAGCTCGACACCTTCTCCTCCGCCGATATCGCGGCCATCGGTTCGGGGGCGGTCGCGGGCCTTTCGACCGCCATGCTCGCCTCGCTGTCGACCGGCCAGATCGCGGCGCTGAGCACCGCCGGCCTTTCCGGGCTTTCGAGCGACCAGGTCGCGGCGCTTTCCGGCACGCAGATCGAGGCCATGACCACGGCGCAGCTCGGCGCGCTCGGCTCGCGACAGGTCGCGGCGCTTCGCGCTGACGGCATCGCCGCGCTGACGCCGGCCCAGATCGCCGCGCTCAATGCCGACGGCATCGCCGGCCTGACCACGGCGCAGATCGGCATCCTCTCGCCGCTGCAGGCCGAGGCGCTGACGGCAACGCAGATCGCCGCGCTGAGCTCGGCGCAGATCGGCGCCTTCAGCCCCACGAATCTCGAGACCTTCACGCCCGCCGAGATCGGCGCGATCACCTCGCGCGCGGTGGCGGGCCTGCCGACGGCGGCGATCGCCGCGCTCACCCCCGCGCAGGTCGCCGCGCTGAACGCGGCGGGCCTTACCGGCCCACAGATCGGCACGCTCAGCGCGAGCCAGTTCGAGGCGCTGACGAGCCTGCAGATGGCGGCGATGGGCTCGACGCAGGTGGCGGCCCTGACCACGGCCAATATCGCCACGCTCTCGCCCGAGCAGATCGCCGCGCTCAGCACGGCCGGCATCGCGGCCCTCTCGACGGCGCAGATCGCAGCCTTCAGCACGGCGCAGGCCGAAGCGCTCACCAACACACAGGTCGGCGCCCTCAGCTCGCAGCAGATCGCGGCCTTCAGCGCCGACGACCTCGCGCAGTTCTCGGCCGCGGACATGGCGGCGATCAGCTCGCGGGGTATCCTCGGCCTTTCGACCGGCATGATCGCCTCGCTGACGACGGCGCAGATCGCGGCCCTCGGCACGGCCGGCATTTCCGGCATGACGAGCGAGCAGATCGCCGCGCTCAGCGCCGATCAGGTCGAGGCGCTGACGGCGACGCAGATCGGCGCCTTCACCTCGCGCCAGATCGCCGCCTTCGACGCCGCCGACATCGCCCTCTTCACCACCGCGGAAATCGGGGCGATCAGCTCGGCGGCCATGGCCGGCCTTTCCGCCTCCATCCTCGCCGGCTTCTCGCCGGAGCAGATCGAGGCGCTGAGCCCCGCCGGCATCGGCGGCATGACGACGGGCCAGATAAGCGCCCTCAGCCCGAGCCAGATCGCCGCGCTCTCCACCGCGCAGATCAACGCGCTCACCTCCAAGCAGGTCGGCGCCCTCGCCGTCGCGGATATCGCGGCGCTGACACCCGGCCAGATCGCCGCGCTCAGCCCGAGCGGCATTGCGGGCCTTACCGGCATGCAGGCCGCGAGCCTCACCTTCGAACAGGCCGAATCCCTCTCGGCCAGCCAGATCGCCGCCCTGACGGCCGCCGCGCTCGGCGGGCTTTCGAGCGAGGCGCTCGACACCTTCTCGACGAGCAAGCTCGCCGCCATCGGCTCCAGCGCCATCAAGGGCCTGCCGCCGAGCTACCTGGCGACGCTTTCGGAGGCCGAGATCGCCGCGCTCGGCACCGGCGCGATCTCCGGCCTCAGCAGCGCCCAGGTCGCCGCGCTCTCGCCCGACCAGCTCGAAGCCTTCTCGATGGCGCAGATCGCCGCCCTCAGCTCGCCCGGCACCGCCGGCCTGACGCCGGCGCACATGCAGACCATCTCGACCGAGGAGCTGGCGGCGATGAGCCCCTCGGCCATCAAGGGCCTCTCCCCGGCGGTGATCGGCGGGCTGTCGACGGAAAGCATCGCGGCCCTCGGCACCGGCCAGATCGCCGCCCTGACCTATGGCCAGGTGAACGCCATGAGCACGGCCCAGGTGGCGGCGCTGACGGTCGAGCAGGCGGGCGCGATGACGGCGACGCAGACGGCCGGGCTCGGCGCGGACGATCTTGCCACCTTCTCGCCGGACCACATCGTCGCCCTCGGCACGAACGCGGTGCTCGGTCTCAGCACGGCCGCGCTCGCCGGCCTCAGCAGCGAGCAGGCCAATGCCTTCACGCCCGCCCAGCTTGCCGCCATGACGCCGGCGCAGGTCGCCGCCCTGCCGCGCGGCCCCGCCGCGACGCCGGCGACCGGCGGCACGTCGGGCACGGGCGGAACGTCCACGGAAAGCACGGAGCCGACGGCAGACGCCACGACGAGCGATCCGCAATCCGACATCGCGGCGATCATCTCGTCCTATCTGGAGATCTGAACCGGGGCGGACCCGGCCTCCGGGCTCGCCGCAAGAGAGGCAGCGTCCTCGGCGGCGAGGGCCGGCGGGGCGGTCCGCACCCGGCGGGCATCCGCTGTTCCATCCGGCCACGCCGCCTCGACGCGGTTTCGGCCGTTCGCCTTGGCGCGATAGAGCGCCGTATCGGCCCGGCGCAGCACGTCGTCATAGGTCTCGTCATCGGCCTCGCGCGAGGCGAGACCCGCCGAGACCGTCAGGGCGATCCCCCCGCCATCCGCCGAAAAGCCGCCATTCTCCACCGCCACGCGCATCCGCTCGACGATGGCGAGCCCGTCGGCCTCCGCCAGGTCGCGGAACAGGACGACGAATTCCTCGCCGCCCGTGCGGGCGATCAGGTCGGCGGGGCGCAGCCCGGCCCGCAGCCGGTTCGCGACATGGACGAGCACGCGGTCGCCGGCATCGTGCCCGTAGGTGTCGTTGATCGCCTTGAACTTGTCGACGTCGAACACCGCGAGGGAAAAACCGCTGCCGGCCTGCCTTGCCGCCAGAAACGCCTCGGCGCCGGCGCGGGCAAGGCTGCGCCGGTTCGGCAGTCCCGTCAGGTAGTCGGTGTCGGCGGCCCGTTCCAGGCCGCGCTGCAGCCGGTCCGAGCACATCA
Source organism: Shinella sp. R2-11 (assembly GCF_055330205.1). Lineage (NCBI taxonomy): Bacteria > Pseudomonadati > Pseudomonadota > Alphaproteobacteria > Hyphomicrobiales > Rhizobiaceae > Shinella > Shinella sp. R2-11. Next base: position 196,915 of record NZ_JBVAPC010000006.1, read on the forward strand.
GCAGGAAGGCCGTGGTGCCCATGACCGGCAGCGTAGTCATCAGCAGGGCCGACAGCACGTTCAGCCAGTTGCCGCCGCTCTCCACGGCAAAACCTTCGGAAACGTCGGCGACGAGGTAGAGCATGCAGCGCGCCGCCGCATAGACGCCGACGCCGGCGAACATGGCGGTGAGGATGGAACGGGCGAGCGAGGCATCGCCGCGGCCCCTGTCCATCAGGTCCCGGACGCACATCGCCATCAGCCCGACCCAGACGACGGAAACCACCGCCATGCGGACATGGAAGTTCGGCATGACCGCCGAGAACCACGCGACGACCAGCGAGGCCGCCAGCGCGGGCAGGAACAGCCACGCGCCGACCGGCAGCCGCAGGAACCGGCGGATCGCCACGCAATAGGCCGTCAGCCCGAAGGCGAAGCCGGCATTGGCCACCGTCAGCATCAGGGGCCGCGGCAGCGGGCCGCCGAGGGCGAAGACGATGCATCCGAGCGCCACCAGCAGCGTGCCGAGACACCATTGCCGCGCCGCGGGCCTGAGGCTAGCGGGCAGTTCGCGCCCCATGGCGGTCAGGATGGCCCCGTTGGCCAGCACCATGATCGACGCCATCGTGAATATGGTTTTCGCATCCATTCCGAACGCGCTCCTTTCGGGAGACCGTTGGCGGCCCGCGAATGACGGAGCGGCCAGCGCACGAAACGCGGCGCCAGGGCACCGCAACATGCCGGCACCTTAGCGGGAGACTCCTAAGCGGCTGTTGCGAGACTAGGCGAACAGAAGGTTAAGGCGCGTTCCGAGCCCCGACCATCTCACGCCTCGAAGGATTTCAGGATGGGACAGGGGCCGGTCCGGCCGACGGCGCATTCGGAAACGAGCTTCTGCAGCGAGGCCCTGGCGCGCTGCAGATCCTCCATGCGCGCGTCGAGCTCGGCAAGGCGCCTGGTCGCCATCTCGCGGGCCGTGGCGCGGTCCTCGCCGGCATCGAGGGCGAGAAGCTGGCGGATCTCCTCCAGCGTGAAGCCCGCCGTCTGCGCCTGCCGGATGAAGCGCAGGCGCGAGAGGTCCGCCTCGCCGTAGCGGCGGATGCCGTCGATGCGCCTCGGTGTCGGAAGCAGGCCGCGCCGCTGGTAGAAGCGCACGGTCTCGACGCCGACATGGGCGGCGGCGGCGAGTTTTCCGATCGTCAGCTCTTCAGGGTGTTGACTCCGTACCATGGTACGGAACCTATAGTCCTGCCAACGGTTTCACAAGACAGGAGACGTGAGATGTTGGACAAGGTACGAAATGCCGGCCGCAAGGCCATCCTCTACCGCATGGTGATGCCCAGCCACACCTGCCCCTACGGCCTCAAGGCGAAGGACCTCTTGCGCCGCTCGGGCTACGAAGTCGACGACCGCCACCTGACGAGCCGCGCGGAAACCGACGCCTTCAAGGCCGAGCACGATGTCGCGACCACCCCGCAGGTCTTCATCGACGGGGAGCGCGTCGGCGGCTACGACGACCTGCGCCGCCATCTCGGCAAGCCCGTCGCCGACCCGAAGGCGACCACCTATCGCCCGGTCGCCGTGCTCTTCACCCTGACGGCGCTGACGGCGATGGCCGTAAGCTTCGCGGTCAGCGGCTCGCCCTTCACGCTGCGCGCGGCGGAATGGTTCATCGCCTTCTCGATGGTCGCGCTCGCCATGCTGAAGCTCCAGAATGTCGAGAGCTTCGCGACCATGTTCCTCAACTACGACCTGCTCGCGAAGCGCTGGGTGCCCTACAGCTATATCTATCCCTATGCCGAAGGGCTCGCCGGGGTGCTGATGGTGGCGGGCGCGCTCACCTGGCTTTCGGTTCCCGTCGCGCTCTTCATCGGCACCATCGGCGCGGCCTCGGTCTTCAAGGCGGTCTATATCGACCGGCGCGAATTGAAATGCGCCTGCGTCGGCGGGTCGAGCAACGTGCCGCTCGGCTTCATCTCGCTGGCGGAGAACCTGATGATGATCGCCATGGCCATCTGGATGGCCGCCGTCTCGCTCGGCTACATCCACGCCATGTGATGGAGACCGGCACGGCGCTCATGGGCACCGTGCCCGGCTTTTGGCGAACCTCGCCTTACCCACCGCCGTCATCCTCGGCTTGTGCCGAGGATCTGCCAATGCATTGAAAATAGAGACGTTGCAGATGCTCGGGACAGGCCCGAGCATGACGGAGGAGAGGGTTTCGGACTTCTCGACCGTTTGAGGCGCGGCGCTTCTCGATGCCGTGCCTCTATCTTACGCCTCCCTGCGGCCGTCGAGCGTCGCGAGGTGGCCGTAGAGTTCGGGGCGGCGGTCGCGGAAGACGCCCCAGGAGCGGCGCTGGTGGGCGACGGCGTCGAGGTCGAAGGTGGCGGTCAGCACCGTCTCCGTCGTCCGGTCGGCCTCGGCCACCTTGGCGCCGGTGGGGTCGGCGATGAAGGACGAGCCGTAGAAGGTGATGCTCGTGCCGTTGCGTCCCTCTTCCCTGCCGATGCGGTTGGAGGCGACGAGCGGCATGAGGTTCGCCCCGGCATGGCCCTGCATCACCCGCTGCCAGTGCGCGCTGGAATCGAGGCTCGCATCGTGCGGCTCGGAGCCGATGGCGGTCGGATAGAGCAGGATTTCAGCGCCCTGCAGCGCCATGGAGCGCGCCGCCTCCGGGAACCACTGGTCCCAGCAGATGCCGACGCCGATGCGGCCCGCCCGCGTGTCCCATACCTTGAAACCGGTGTCACCGGGCGAGAAATAGAACTTCTCCATATAGCCCGGCCCGTCCGGCAGGTGGCTCTTGCGGTAGTTTCCGAGCACCCGGCCGTCCGCGTCGATCACCGCGAGGCTGTTGAAATAGGACTGGCCGGCGCGCTCGAAATAGCTGAGCGGCAGCACGACGCCGAGCTCGGCGGCGAGCCTTGCAAAATGCGCGATCAGCGGATTGCCCTCGAAGGGATGGGCGAGCGCGAAGAATTCGTGGATCTGGTCCTGGCAGAAATAGGGCGCGGCGAAGAGTTCCTGGATCAGCACCAGGTCCGCCCCCTTCTCCTTCGCCTGCCGGACGAGCCCTTCGGCCCGCTCGATATTGGCCTTCTCGTCCCAGATGCAGGCCATCTGCGTGGCGGCCACCGTGACATTGCGCATTCTCTAACGCTCCCTGTTGCCAATCTTCCGGGCCGTCCGGCTTGAATTCCCGGCCGCCCCGTCTATCCTGTCCCCATGCGACCCGACCTCACCTTCGAGCAGCTCCGGCACTGGAGCAGCGGCATCACCGCTGCGGTCAGCGCCACCTTGCCCGAGGAGATCTCGGCCCATTTCACGGCCGGCGCGCGCCATCTCGTCGCCTCCGACCAAGTCTATATCGGTCTCTACCTGCGCGACAGCGCCTCGATCACCATCTACGAGCGCGATCCCGACCACTGGAACCGCAACTACGATACCCGCAAGTACCGGCAGGACCCGTTCTTCCGCCTCTTCGCCGGCACGCGGCAGGATTTTCTGCTGCCGCTCTCCGCGCTCGACAAGGGCGATTTCCACACCAGCGCCTATTACCGCGACTTCTACGAGCCCTCCGGCAGCTTCGACGAGATCACCGGCGTCTTCAACTTCGACCGCAACGCCGCCGGCTTCGTGACCTATCTGCGCCGCCGCGGCGCCCGCCCCTTCGGCACCGAGGACCTCGCGGTCGCCGAGGCGACGGCCGACGCCACCCGCCTCGTGCTCGAACGGCTCTGGCGGCAATGGCGCCCGCCCGGCGAAAGCCGGCTGTCGCTTGCCGGCCTCAGCCCGCGCGAGCGCCAGATCGCCCTCCTCCTCATCGACGGCGGCTGCGCCAAGACGATCTCGCGCGACCTCGCCATCGCCCCGGGCACCGTGCGCAACCACATCAAGACCGTCTACCGCAAGCTCGGCCTCCATTCCCAGGTCGAGCTGATGGCCGCCGTGCGGGAGAACGGGACGGCCCCTCATCCGGCTGCCGCCACCTTCTCCCCGTAAACGGGGAGAACGGAAACGCCGCGCCGTTTTCCTCAATCGGCGGGAAACCCTCACCAAGCCTATTGCCCGGAGACGATGCGCGTCCACATGCGGTTCTGCAGACGCAGCAGCTTCGCATCGCTCGATTCCACCACGAAGAGCTTGGCCTTGACGTCATCCGGCGGGAAGACGCCGGGGTCCTTCGCCACCGCCTGGTCCATCAGCGGCAGCGATTCCGGGATCGGGTTGGCATAGGAGACATAGCTGGAATTGGCCGCGGCGATGTCCGGGCGCATGTTGAAGTCGATCCAGGCGAGCGCGTTCTCCGGATGCGGCGCATCCTTCGGCACGGCCATGGTGTCGAAGTTGATCAGCGTGCCCTCCTTGGGGATGGAATAGGCGATCTCCAGCTTCTTCTCGCTCTCGGCCGCCCGGGCCTTGGCCTGCAGGATATCGCCCGACCAGCCGAGCACGACGCAGATGTCGCCATTGGCGAGATCGTTGATATAGCGCGAGGAATGGAAATAGCGGATGTGCGGGCGCACCTTCAGCAGCAGGTCCTCGACCTTGGCGATGTCGTCCGGGCTGGTCGAATGCGGGTCGATGCCGAGATAGTTCATCGCCATGGGGATGATCTCGGCCGGCGCATCGATCATCGCCACGCCGCAATCGGCGAATTTCTCCGCGACGGCGGGGTCGAAGACCATGGCGAGCGAATCGACCGGCGCATCGCCCATGCGCTGCTTGACCGCCTCGATATTGTAGCCGACGCCGTCGGTGACGGCCATGTAAGGCACGGCATAGGCATTGTCCGGGTCCGCGCCCCTGATCAGCGAGAGCGCCTGCGGATCGAGCCTGCCGATATTGGAAAGCTTCGCCTTGTCGAGCGGCTGGAAGGCGCCGGCCTTCACCTGGTTCTTGAGGAAGGGATAGGCCGAGGGATAGACGACGTCGTAGCCGGAGCCGCCCGTCAGCATCTTGGTTTCCAGCACCTCGTTGCCGTCATAGACGTCGTAGACGACGCGGATGCCGGTCTCCTTCTCGAATTTCTCCGCCGTGTCGGGCGCGATATAATCCGACCAGTTGTAGACGTTGACGACCTTTTCCTCCTGCGCCCAGGCGCCGCCCGAAGAGGCGAGAAGGGCGAGGATCGAGACGAGCGTTCTGCGCATGGCTTTTCTCCGTCAGGCTTTCGTCTGGCCGGCATAGACCGGCAGGGTGATGCAGGCGACATTGCCGCCGCCGAGCAGGATTTCACGGGAATTGTCGATGCCGACGATGCGGTGATCGGGGAAGAGCTCGGCGAGCTTGGCTTTCGCGGCACGGTCCAGCTTCTCGTCGTCGAACTGCGGCACGACGACGACGGAATTGCCGGGATAGTAGTTGATATAGGTGGCGGCGATGCGGTTGCCGGCCGGGCGCGCCCAGGTGCTGTCGACCTGATCGACGCCCGCCGCCTCTTCCGCCGTCATCTCGATGGGGCGGGGATGGTGGATGCGGTGCAGTTCGAGCGAACGGCCGCGCGCATCGCGGGCCGAGCGCAGTACCTCCTCCACCTCGCGCACGATCTCGTATTGCGGATCGTCGCGGTCCTCGGTCCAGCTCAGCGCCACCACGCCGGGCCGCACGAAGCAGCAGACGTCGTCGATATGGCCGTCCGTCTCGTCGAAGCAGAAGCCGCGCGGCAGCCAGATGACATGCTCCAGCCCGAGATAGTCGCAAAGCTGCTGCTCCACCGCCGCCTTGCCGAGATGGCCGTTGCGGTTGCGGTTGAGGAGGCACTGTTCCGTGGTGATCAGCGTGCCCTCGCCGTCGCATTGCAGGCCGCCGCCCTCGGCGATCAGCGGCGAGCGGTAGCGGGCCATGCCCTCGGTCTCCAGCACCTTGCGGGCGGCGAGATCGTCGAGGTTCCAGGGCGAATAGAGGCCGCCGTCATTGCCGCCATAGGCGTTGAAGGTCCAGTCGACGCCGCGCACCTCGCCATGGTCGTTGACGACGAAGTTCGGGCCGCTGTCGCGCAGCCAGGAATCGTCCGTCGTCATTTCGATGAGCCGCACGCTTTCCGGCAGCATGGCGCGGGCGTTGAGCCACTGGCGGGCGGAGACGGCGATGGTGACCGGCTCGCTCTCGGCGATCGCCGCGGCGACGTTAGCGAAGAGCTTCTGGGCGGGCTTCGCGCCGAGCCGCCAGGTGTCCGGCCGCTCCGGCCAGATCAGCCAGCAGCCGGCCTTCGGCTCGAATTCCCCCGGCGCGCGAAAGCCGTCGGCCTTCGGCGTGCTTGCAAGCGTGCGTACCATGGTTCCCCCGTCGCGAAATGTCGGGGGGATTAAGGCAAACGCGGCCCTTTCGGGTCAATGTCCCATTTGGGATAGATGAAAGGCCGGGATCAGCCCTCGAAGGCCGCCAGCACGTCGCCGGCCTGGAGATAGTCGCCGTCCCTGACGCGCAGGCGCAGGCGGCCGGCCTTGGGGGCGAGGACCTGCGTCTCCATCTTCATCGCCTCCATCACCGCGACCAGATCGCCCTCGGCGACCGTCGCGCCATCGGCCACCTTGAAGGCCTGCAACGTGCCGGAGACCGGCGCGGCGATGCCGTCTTCCGCCGGCTTGCCGCCGGCCGCGCCGGTTGCGGCAGCGCCCTGCCCCGCCGCGCCGAGGCCGGCCAGAAGCAGGCTCGGCAGCGCCAGCGAGACGCGCCTGCCGTCGATTTCGAGATGGGTGCGGACCAGCGACGGATCGGCGGCCGGCTCCGGCCGCATCGCGGCCTCGGGCATGGCGGCGAAGTCGGTCTCGATCCAGCGGGTGTGGACCTTGAAACCGTCCGTGCCGATGAAGTCTTCGGTGTCGATGGCCGCGCGGTGGAAGGGGAGCACGGTGGCAACACCCTCGATGCGGAATTCACGGAGCGCCCGGCGGGCGCGGCGCAGCGCTTCCTCGCGCGTCGCGCCGGTGACGATGAGCTTGGCCATCAGCGAATCGAAGACGCCGGGGATCGTCGAGCCGGTGACGACGCCGCTGTCGAGGCGGACGCCCGGACCGGACGGCGGATCGAAGGCGGTGATCGCGCCCGGCGTCGGCAGGAAGCCGCGGCCGGGATCCTCGGCATTGATGCGGAACTCGATGGAATGGCCGCGCGGCTCCGGCGTCTCGGTGACGGCCAGCGGCTTGCCCTCGGCGATGCGGAACTGCTCGATGACGAGGTCGATGCCCGTCGTCTCCTCGGTGACCGGATGCTCGACCTGGAGGCGCGTGTTCACCTCCAGGAACGAGATGGTGCCGTCGGCGCCGAGCAGGAATTCCACCGTGCCGGCACCGGAATAGCCGGCGGCGGCGCAGATCGCCCTGGCGGCGGCATGGATGCGCGCGCGCTGCTCCGGTGTCAGGAAGGGCGCGGGCGCCTCCTCGATGAGCTTCTGGTTGCGGCGCTGCGCCGAGCAGTCACGGGTGCCGAGCACCAGCACGTTGCCGTGCCTGTCGGCGATCACCTGCGCCTCGATATGGCGCGGCCGGTCGAGGAAGCGTTCGAGGAAGCATTCACCGCGGCCGAAGGCGGCGGTCGCCTCGCGCACGGCGGATTCGTAGAGGTCGGCGACCTCCTCCATCTTCCAGGCCACCTTGATGCCGCGCCCGCCGCCGCCATGCGCCGCCTTGATGGCGACCGGCAGGCCATGCTGCTCGGCAAAGGCGATCACTTCGGCCGCCGACGAGACGGGGCCGTCGCTGCCCGCGACGAGCGGCGCGCCGACGCTGGTGGCGATGCGCCGCGCCTCGACCTTGTCGCCGAGCGCCTCGATGACATGCGGATCGGGCCCGATCCAGATGAGGCCGGCATCCTGCACGGCTTTGGCAAATTCCGCCCGCTCGGAGAGGAAGCCGTAGCCGGGATGGACGGCATCCGCGCCGGAGCGCCTGGCGATGGCGATCAGCTTGTCGATGTCGAGATAGGTCTCGGCCGGGCGCACGCCATCGAGGCCGTAGGCCTCATCGGCGAGGCGCACGAAGAGCGCGTCGGCATCCGGGTCCGCATAGACGGCGACCGACTGGAGGCCGTGGTCGCGGCAGGCGCGCAGGATGCGCACGGCGATCTCGCCGCGATTGGCGATCAGCACTTTCTTCATGGCACTCTCCTATCGGGTCGCGGCGATTTCGGCGAAGGGGCCGATCGGGCGGAAACGGATCTTGGCATTGATGGGGATCTGGCCGGCAAGGTCCAGATGGTATTCGGCGACAGCGCCGATGACGGGATAGCCGCCGGTCAGCGGATGGTCGGCGAGGAACAGCACCGGCTGGCCGCTGTGCGGCACCTGGATCGCCCCCGTCGCCGTGCCCTCGCTCGGCAGTTCGGCGCTGTCCCTGCGCTCCAGCGGCACCTCGCCGGCAAGGCGGATGCCGACGCGGCTCGATTGCGGCGTGACCTGCCAGAGCTGGCTTGTCAGGGTCTCGATGCCCTTTTGCGTGAACCAGTCCGTGCGGGGCCCGAGCACCACGTCGAGCGTCACGACATCGCCCGCCGACGGCAGGTCGAAGGCCGGAGCCTCGTCGAGGGAAACGCTCGCAAGCCCCTCCCCGCCCCTGAGCGCGAGCACGGTCCCGGCCGTCACCGGCTCGGGGCCGACGACGGCGAGCGTGTCGGTTGCCGCACTGCCCAGCACCGGCGCGACATCGAAGCCGCCGCGCACGGCGAGATAGGCGCGCATGCCCTTCTTCGGCTGGCCGATGGTCACGACGTCGCCGGGCTCCAGCGAGACGGGCTCGTAGGTCGAAAAATCCCGGCCGCGGTCGGCGGCATCGCGGACCGTCACCGCCGAGGCGGCGCCGGCAAGGCCGATCACCGTTCGGGCATTGCACGCGAAGGAGAAGCCGCCGAGGGTGAGTTCGAGGACCGGCGTGTTGGCCGGGTTGCCGACGATGCGGTTGGCGGCATTGAGGGCGGCGCGGTCGAGCGCGCCGGAGGCGGAAACGCCCTGCCCCGTCTGGCCGAAGCGGCCGAGGTCCTGGAAGACGGCCGGCATCGGCGCGGCAAGCACCTTGAACTGCGGCGCTTGCGGCGCGACGGCGCGTTCCTTGCGGGGCGCGGCTTGCGGGATGCTGACGGTCCTGCCCGGCTGCTCCATGTCGAAGAAGCGGACGCGGTAGCCCGGCTGGAACAGCGCGCCGGGATCGCGGTCGATGTCCCACATCCTGACGGGCGTCGTGCCGATGATCTGCCAGCCGCCGGGGCTTGCCTGCGGGTAGACGCCGCTGAAGGCGCCGGCAAGCGCCACGGAGCCGGCGGGAATGCGGGTGCGCGGGCTCTTGCGGCGCGGCACGTGCAGCGCCGGATCGCCGCCGACGAGATAGCCGAAGCCCGGCGCGAAGCCGCAGAAGGCGACGGTGAATTCGCTCTCGGTATGGCGGCAGACGACCTCTTCCACTGTGAGGCCTGTCAGCTCCGCGACGTCGGCGAGGTCCTCGCCGTCATAGCGCACCGGGATTTCCACCAGATGCTCGGAGGGCGCGATCTTCGCCGAGAGGTCGCGGGTGGCGATCTGTGCCGCAAGCTCGGCCGCCGTGACCTTTTCCGGGCGGAAACGGATCATCAGGGTGCGCGCCGCCGGCACCATTTCCTCGATGCCGCCGACGGGATCGGCCTGCAGGGAGGCGAAGAGCGCAAGCGTCTCGTCGAGATCGGCGAGCTCGACGAGGATGGTGGTCAGGCTGACGGGAAGAAAGCGCATCATGCCCTCACGCGTGGTAGGCGGAATCGGGGATATCGGTGATGAACATGTAGCCCGGCGCATGGGTGATGGCGAAGGGCACGCCAGAGGCCATCACGGCCGCCTGCGGGGTGACGCCGCACGCCCAGAACACCGGCACTTCACCCGGCTCGATGCGCACAGCATCGCCGAATTCAGGCTTCGCGAGGTCGGCGATGCCGAGCTCTTCCGGCGCGCCGATATGCACGGGCGCGCCGTGCACGGCCGGGAAACGGCCGGAAATAGTCGCGGCATCGGCGACGCGCGCAGCCGGGATCGGGCGCATGGAGACGACCATGTTGCCCCTGAGCCGGCCGGCGGGCCGGCAGGCCCTGTCGGTCAGGTACATCGGCACGTTCGACTTGTCCGTCATGTGGCGGATCTCGATGCCCGCCTCCACCATCGGCGTCTCGAAGGTGAAGGAACAGCCGATCAGGAAGGCGACGAGATCGTCGCGCTCGGCCCAGGCCGCCGTCGCGTCCGGGGTCTCCTCGACGAGCTTGCCGTCCCGCCAGATGCGGTAGAGCGGCAGGTCCGTGCGCAGGTCCGCGCCGGGCGCCAGCAGCGTCGTCGGCGAGCCGGGATCGGAGACGTCCAGCACCGGGCAGGGCTTCGGATTGCGCTGCGCATAGAGCAGGAAATCGAAGGCCCAGTCGCGCGGCAGCACGATCATGTTGGCCTGGGTGAAGCCGGGCGCGATGCCCGAGGTCGGCGCGACGAAGCCGCCACGGTAGGTCGAGCGCGCCCTGCGGGCGCTCGACGCGTCGACATGGTCGAGATAGTCGGTCGGGATCGTCATGGCCGCGCCCTCACGCCCTGTCGGCGAAGGAACGGATGGCAATGCCCTCCGCCTCGAAGCGGCGGCGGATCTCCTGCGCGATGGCGACCGCGCCGGGGCTGTCGCCATGCACGCAGATCGACTGCGCCTCGACGCGGATCGTGCTGCCGTCGATGGCCTCCAGCGTGCCCTCGCGGGCAAGCTGCACCATGCGGTCGGCGATCGTCTTCTCGTCGTGCAGCACGGCGCCCGCCTCGCGGCGGGAGACGAGCTCGCCCTTCGGCGTATAGGCGCGGTCGGCGAAGGCTTCGGCGACGACGGCAAGGCCCGAGCGGCGCGCCAGATCGAGGATCGGCGCATTGGCGAGGCCCATCAGGATCAGCGAGGGATCGACGGCCTTGATGCCGTCGATCACCGCCTGGCCCTGCTTCGCGTCATGGGCGATGCGGTTGTAGAGCGCGCCGTGCGGCTTGACGTAGCGCACGGTGGTGCCGGCGGCGGCGGCGACGCCCTTGATCGCGCCGATCTGGTAGATCACGTCGGCGATAAGCTCCTCGGGCGTGGCGTCGAGGTCGCGGCGGCCGAAGCCGACGCGGTCGGGGTAGGAGACGTGGGCGCCGATGACTACGCCGTTCGCGGCTGCGGCCTTGACCGTGCGGTAGATGCCCGCCGGGTCGCCGGCATGGAAGCCGCAGGCGATGTTGGCGGAGGAGACGACGGCGAGCATCGCCGCGTCGTCGCCCATGCGCCAGGCGCCATAGCTTTCACCGAGGTCGCTGTTGAGATCGATCGCTACCATTTCTCTCTCCCTTTATGCAAAGAGCAGGCTGAAGATCGAGCCAGCCGACTTGTAGCCCATATACCATGTGAGCGCGCAGACGAGGACGCCGAGGACGAGCAGCCAGCGCGGGTAACGGTAGCCGCCCATCAGGTCGGGACGGGCCCAGGCGGCATACATGAAGATCGACAGGCCGATCGGCAGCACGAGGCCGTTGAGGCCGCCGACGAAGACCAGCATGGCGGCCGGCGGCGTGGTGATGAGGATATAGCAGAGCAGCGAGAAGGCGATGAAGCCGACGGTCGCGAGGTTGCGCTGGCGCTCCGTCATGTCCGGCTTGAAGGCCGTGAGGAAGGAGACGGACGTATAGGCCGCACCGATGATGCTGGTCATGGCCGAGGCGAGGAAGACCGCGCCGAACAGGCGGAAGCCGATATTGCCGGCGGCGGCATGGAAGGCCTGGCCGGCGGGGTTTGCCGCCTGGCCCGAAAGGTCGATCACCACGCCGCTGGCGACGACGCCGAGGATGGCGAGGAAGAGGATGTAGCGCAGCACGCCGGTGATGGCGATGCCGCTGAAGGCCGCGCGGTTGACCGCGCCGATATTCTCGACGCCGACCGTGCCCTTGTCGAGCAGGCGGTGCGCGCCGGCATAGGTGATGTAGCCGCCGACCGTGCCGCCGACGATGGTCGTGATGGTGGCGAAATCGATCGTGTCGGGCAGGAAAGTCTGGTGGAAGGCCTCGGCGACCGGCGGACCGGAGGAGATGGCCGCATAGACGATGAGGGCGAGCTTGACGAAGGCGGCGACGAAGACGACGCGGTCCATGGCGATGCCCGCGCGGCGCGACAGGAAGATGAAGATCGCCGCGAGCGCCCCGATGGCGCCGCCGATCTTCGGATCGAGGTCGATCATCGCGTTGAAGCCGAGGCCGGCGCCGCCGATATTGCCGATGTTGAAGAACAGGCCGCCGATGACGACGAGGACCGCGAGCAGGTAGCCGGAGCCGGGAATGGCCGCATTGGCGATGGCCGGGGCACGCATGCGCGTCACCGTGACGATGCGCCAGATGTTCGCCTGCACCACGAAGTCGATGATGATCGAGATGAGGATGGCGAAGGCGAAGGCCGCGCCCAGCTTCACCGTGAAATTGGCCGTCTGCGTGATGAAGCCCGGCCCGACGGCCGACATGGACATCAAGAACATGGCCGAGAGCAGGGCGCGGCGCTGAGTCACCCTGTTTTGCGCCACGGCACCGGCGGGGGCGCTGGCAAGATCATTCTGCTGCATGGAACTCTCCCTGGAAGCGCCCGGCATTGCGGCCGCTGCGTGGAATAATCATGCCTTGCTACACAAAAATGTCAATATTGTTGAACAATAATTCCATATCGTTCCTTATTTATACCTTTTTACCAATCAGATAGCGTGCGATTGGCGACGAATTTCGCACCGCCCGTCCTGCATTCGTGCTAAGGCGACCTTGGAATTAGGGCACGCTCCAGCGGTTGAAAGCCCGGGCGGGGGAGGATGGCATGAGCGAGGATGGTGATGGCCTGCCGCTGGCGGACCGGCTGGCGCGGCGCATTCGCACGCTGCTGATCTCGGGCGAGCTCTCGCCCGGCCAGCGCCTTTCGGAGGCGGCCTTCAGCGAGCGTTTCGACGTCTCGCGCAATTCGCTGCGCGAGGCGTTCCGCCTGCTCACCAAGGACGGTCTGCTGCGGCACGAGGCCAATCGCGGTGTCTTCGTCGCCGTGCCCTCCATGGCCTCGATCATCGACATCTACCGCGTGCGGCGCATGCTGGAATGCGGCGCGCTGCGCCAGGCATGGCACCAGCATCCGGCGATCCGCGTGATGCGCGAGGCCGTCGGCCGGGCGCAGCAGGAACGCCAGAAGGGCGACTGGCTCGGCGTCGGCAGCGCCAACATGATCTTCCACACCGCCATCATCGACCTTTCCGACAGCGTGCGGCTCAACGAGTTCTACGAACGCATCTCGGCGGAGCTGCGCCTCTGCTTCGGGCTGCTCAACGACCCGGAGCACCTGCACGCGCCCTTCGTCGACATGAACGACGCCATCGTGACCCTTCTCGAAGAGAACCGGCCGCACGAGGCGGCGGCGCAGATGGAGACCTATCTGAACCTTGCCGAGCGCACCATGCTGAAGGCGCTGGAACGGGCCTCCGAGCAGGCGTGAGCGGCGGCGGCCTCGCCGCCTCCCCTCACTTCCAGAGCGCGCGCACTTCCTCCCGCAGCATCAAGGCCTCCGCCCAGCGGTCCGTCGTGTCGTTGCCGTCCCTTCCGGTGATGGCATAGGGCTTGGGGCCGAGCTCGCAGGTGAAGACCAGTTCGGCATCCTCGGCCGCGTTTGCGCGCCAGTGGCGGAAGCCGTCGTCCCACCAGTTCAGGAAGAGGTCGAGCCAGGGGCGGTGATGCGGGAAGGAGATCTCGACCTGCACCTGCTCGCGCGAGGCGACGCGGCCGTGGAAGGCTTTGGCATTTTCCAGGATGCGCCGGATGAGGGCGTGGTTCTCCTCCTCGACCGGAAAGGCGAATTCCCGGCCGACGAGGAAATGCGAGAGATCGGCGAGAAGCGGCAGATCGGGGCGGCGGTCGAGAAGATCGAGCGTGAAGAACAGGTCCGTCGTCATGCGGTCGCGGTGCGTCTCGATGAAGACCGGAATGCCGGCCCGCTCGGCAAGCGCCATCCAGCCGTCGAGCAGCGGCAGGCAATCCTCCACCCGGCGCAGGCGGATATCGGGCTGGAGGTTGATGTGACTCACCGGATAGTCGGTGGCCAGTTCCAGCGGCAGGCGCAGGTCCTCGACGGTGCGCGGGAAGCAGACGCCCTCGATCCCGAGACCCGTTCCCCGCAGCGCCTCGTCCAGCGTCCTGACGTCCGCGCGCTTCGTGTAATGCGCACTGACGCCGTCGAAGCCCGCCTCCGCGATCATCGCGATATTTTCCGCAAGGCTGCGCTCGTGCCCGTCCGTATGCCGGCGCTCCATGGCCCAGAGCGACTGGAAGAACAGCAGCTTCTGCATCACGCCGCCCGCGCGCTCTTGAGGAGGGCCTTGAGGTTCACGGCGGGGTCCGAAAGCGCGGCGGGATCCGGGCTGATGCCGGCGGTGATCAGCATCTCGGCGAGCTTGATGTCCTTCGCAAGGCTGTTGCCCGGACCGAGGCCGGCGGCGGCCACGAGACGCCCGCCATCGAGATAGAATTCCAGCTCGCCCTCCCCGGCCGGCCTCAGGATGCAGTCATGCCCCGGCTGGGGCAGGCCCGCGACCTGCAAGCCGAGATCGTACTGGTCGGACCAGAACCAGGGAATTGCGGCGAAGGCTTCGCTCGCGCCCGCCATGTTGCGCGCGGCGGTTTCGGCCTGGCTGCGCGCGTTGCGCCAGCTTTCGAAGCGGACATAGCCGCCGCCGGCCACGAATACGGCCGCGCAGTCGCCCGCCGCGAAGACATGCGGATCGCTGGTGCGCAGGAAGGCATCCGTCAGGATGCCGTTGCCGGTCGCAAGGCCCGCCGCCTCGGCAAGGCCGGTATCCGGCACGACGCCGATGGCCGAGACGACGATATCGGCCGGAACCCTCGTCCCATCGGCCAGCAAGACCGCATCGGGCGTGATTTCGGCGATCCCCTGCCCGAGATGGAACCGCACGCCCTCTTCGGCATGGCGCGCATGCAGCCGCGCGGCAAAGCGCGTGGGCACGGCGCGGCCGAGGGGCCTGGCCGCCGCCTCGACGACGCTGACGGCAATGCCCTTGCCGCGCAGCACCGCCGCAAGCTCCATGCCGATCAGCCCGCCGCCGACGATCGCGACGCTTGCCGCCGCTTCAACGCGGGAGAAGATCGCCGCCGCATCCGCGAAGGTGCGGAAGTCGAGCGCCCGTTCGGCGCCCGGGCAGGCGAGCCGGCGGGGGCGCGCGCCGGTCGCAAGGAGCAGCCTGTCATAGGCAAGCGTCCGCCCGTCGCCGAGGAGAAGGTGGCGACGGGCGGTGTCGATCTGCACTACCGGCATGCCGGGAAGATAGTCGATGCCGGCGGCTTCGAGAGCCTCGGCCGAGCAGATCGGTTTCATCTGGACGGCACCGTCCAGCGGCTTGGAGAGCGGCGGGCGCTCATAGGGAAGATGCGGCTCCGTGCCGGCCAGCGTGACCGGACCGGAAAACCCGGCCTCGCGGAGCGCGAAGGCCGCGCGGGTGCCCGCTTCGCCCGCGCCGATGATGACGATCCCGTTCATGAGGCTCTCCATGGAAAATGTTGCCGGCGCGTTCGGAAACGCACCGGCGGGGAGGATCAGTTCCGCGAGGAATAGTCCGCCATGTTCTTCGGCGTGACGAGCTCGAAGGGCACCCAGACCTGCCTGTCGACGGCCTCGCCGCGGGCGAGCGCCACGGCGGCGTCCAGCGCGCTGCCGGACTGGCCTTTGGCGTTCTGGAACACGGTCGCGTCGAGATCGCCCGCCGCCATGGCGGCAAGGCCGTCCTGCGTGGCGTCGATGCCGATGACGATCACGTCGTCCATGGAGACGCCCGCCGCCTTCAGCGCCTGGATGGCGCCGATGGCCATTTCGTCGTTGTTGGCGAAGACCACGTCGATGGGCTGGCCGGCGGTGATCCAGTTCGTCGTCAGGTCCATCGCATTGGTGCGCGTCCAGGCGGCGGACTGCTCGTCGGCGATCGTCACGGCCTTGCAGTCGCCGCCCGCCAGGGCGTCCTTGAAGGAGGAGGTGCGGTCGCGCGATGCCTGATGGGCAAGGTCGCCCATGAGGATATAGACCTGCGCATCCGACGCCTTGCCCTTCTCCTTCAGCAGCGAACAGGCCGCCTCCCCGGCAAGCCGCCCGGCATCCGTCTCCTTCGAGCCGACATAGGCCTGCTTTTCGGGAAGACTGGCGAGGTTTTCCGGCTCAAGATTGAGGAACACGAGCGGAATGCCGGCCTTGGACGCCGCCTCGCTGACGCCGGGAGCGGCGGAGGTGTCCGTCAGCGTCATGATGATCGCATCGACACCGGCGGCGATGAAGTTGTTCACCTGGTTGAGCTGCTTGGAGATGTCGGTCTGCGCGTCCTCGACCTGCACGTTGACGCCGTTCACCTCGGCGGCGCGGGCGCCGATGCCCTCGCGCAGCAGCGTCTGGAAGTTGTTGTCGAAGCTCTGCATCGAGACGCCGATCGTCTCGGCCGAAGCAGCGCTTCCCATCAAGGCGGCCAGAACGGCCGCCAGGCATAGAGATTTCATGTCATTCCTCCCAATGGGTGCCGGTTCACCCGCTCGCACACCGGAGGCCCGAAGGGCCCGATCGATGATGCGTGGCCTTCAGGAAAGCGCCACGCGCACCTCGCCGTCGATCACCTCGGCGGGATAGGTCTTCAGGTTCTCGCAGGCGGGAAGGCGGAGGGCCTCGCCGGTGCGATAGTCGAAGGCGCCGGAATGCTTGGGACATTCCACCTCGAAATCCATGACGAGCCCGTCGGCAAGATGGATCGCCTCATGGGTGCACAGGCCCGCCGTGCAATAGACGCTGTCGTCCGGGCCGCGGTAGATCGCATAGGTGCGCCCGCCATGGTCGAAGCGCACGGCGCCCTCCTGCTCGATATCGTCGATCCTGCAAGCAGATACCCAGGTCATTCGGCGGCCCCCTGGACTTCGGCGCGGGCCTTGCGGGCGGCGAGCTTTTCCTTGCGCCTGCGGTAGCGCTCCTGCATGCGGGCCTCGCCTTCCGGCGAGCCGTCGTGCCAGGTGCCGAACCACTTATCGAGCGGGATCAGGGCGTCGCCGTAGTTCACCTCGAAATATTTGTGGTGCAGGTAATGCGCATAGGCGTGGCTATCGACCAGCCTGTCCTCGCCGACCTCCACCTTGTCGAAGCCGACATGGCCGGGAATGGCGCCGAAGCCGGCATAGTGGAGCTGGTAGAGCATCAGCACCGGGTTGGACGGCAGGATCAGGTGATAGAAGGCCGTGCCGAGATAGAGGAAATGCTCGACCGGATGCATGGACAGCGACGACCACGGCGACGGGTTCACCGAATTGTGGTGGACCGAATGCACCCACTTGTAGAGGAAGGGCACGTGGATGAGCCGGTGGATGCAGAAGAAGTGGAATTCGTGGATGATCGGCACGACGAGCGCGACCAGCGCCAGCGTCCAGGGGTTCTCCGCGAAGGTCAGCCAGGGCGCATAGCCGTTGGCATGGGCCCAGAGCATGGCGACCTCGATGGCCGTCCAGACCGTCACGCCCGACAGGAACGTGCGCAGCATGTTGTCGACGTTCTGGCGGTCGAACCAGAAGACGTTGTTCTTCTGGTCGGAGGGAAACCTGCCATTGTACTTGAAGCGGTTCTCCTGCCGCTTCAGCACGTAGAGGTGAAGCTCGAAGGCGCCGTAGAACAGGAAGACGCAGACCGCGTTCACCGCATAGAGCCAGAGCGCCCAGCCGATGGCGAGCGTCTTCATCGTCTCCACCGGGGGGATCACCCAGGCCCAGTAGGCCACCGCCGAGAGCGCGAAGATGGCGTTCCAGGGGAAGAAATAGTGCGGCAACCACTTGAGGATCGCCATGAGCTTCGGCGGGAAGGCGAACAGCGGCGCGGTCTCTACCGGATCGTTCGGCGCCCAGTCGCCGCGCTTGTTGCGCTTGCCGTATTTCAGATCGTCCATTGCGCTCTCCTTCGGGCTTTCGCCCGCACAATTGCCGGATGACGGGAGAGCACCGCCGGCCCTCCTCCTGACTTGAAAAATATCAGGAACAGGGCGGCGCGCCGAAGGCTTCCTTGATCAAATCAGATCAAAGCCCCTCGGCCGTGATGGTGATGAAGCGGATGGGATTGCGGTCCGGCTCGATGTCGGTCAGGCCGATCCGGCGCAGGACGAGATCGAGGGCGCGCTGGGCCTGCGCCTCGGGCGCCTGGTCCAGCACCACGTCCATGATGCCCTCGCCGAGCGCCGCACGGGTATAGTCCGTCAGCTCATGGCCGACGAAGAGGATGTCGCGCCCGCGCGGGTGGCGCTGCAGCACGCTGATCAGCGCCGCATTCGCCCCGCCCGCATTGTAGAGGCCGACGAGATCGGGGTGCCTTTCGAGCACCATCGCCAGCGTTTCCGCGCTGAAATGCTCCTCGTCGCGGGTGAAGCCGAGCCATTCGAAGGCGATGGGGCCGGGATGCTTGAGGAAATAATCGGAAAAGCCGCGGATGCGATCGCGATGCACCTGGTAGATGGGATGACAGAGGGCGACGACCGGCCCTTGCGCCCGCGCCATGCGCGCGATGAAGAAGGCGGCCGTGCGGCCCGCTGCTTGATTGTCGATGCCGACGAACTCGCCCATATGGCCCGAGGCGCGCGTGACGACATGGACGACCGGAATGCCCCGGGCGACCACCGCCTCCACCGCCGCGCTGATCAGCGGGCTGTTGGGGACGGCGAGGATGAGGGCCGCGCGCGGCGTCTCGGTGGAGAGGATGCGCCTTGCGATCGCCTCCGGCTTCATCTCCTCGGTAAAGCTGCGCTGGACGACCACCAGCGGATCGAGCGTCGCGGCGATGCGCTCGAAGGCCCGGGAAAGCCGCCGGTAGAACGTCGTCTCCGGCCGCACCATCAGCACCTCGATGCGCAGCAGGCCGCGATGGGTATCGGGCAGCGTGCGCGGATATTTGAGGGCGCGCGCGGCGATCACCACCCTGGCGACGAGATCCGGCCGCACGCCGCCGCGCCCGTTCAGCACCCGCTCGACCGTCGCCGTCCCCACGCCGGCATGGCGGGCGATGTCGCGGTAGTTCGGCTTGCTCACGGTGCGGCGTCCTTCGATGGCTTCAGGGCGAATCCGAATCTAGCCCAACCTTGCCGATCACGCGCGCTCCAAAATGGCATCCGCCGCCTTTTCCGCGATCATGATCACCGGCGAGTTGGTGTTGCCCGAAACGATGGTCGGCATGACGGAAGCATCGACGACGCGCAGCCCCTCGAAACCGTGCACCCGCAGCCTGGCATCCACCACCGCCATCGGATCGCCGCCCATCCGGCAGGTGCCGACGGGGTGGAAGATGGTCGTCGCGATATCGCCGGCGCGCCGGATGAGGTCCTCGTCGCTCTGGTATTCCGTGCCCGGCAGCATTTCCTGCGGCCGGAAGCGGGCGATCGCCCGCGTCTCCATGAGGCTGCGGGCATGGCGGATGGATCTGGCCGCCAGCAGCCGATCGCCCGGCGTCGACAGATAGTTCGGCCGGATCTCCGGGGCGAGCGCCGCATCGTCCGCCGTCACATGCACCGTGCCGCGGCTTTCCGGCCGGAGATTGCAGACGGAGACCGTCACGGCCGGATAGCGGTGCAGCGGCTCGCCGAGCCGGTCGGTGCTGAGCGGCTGGACGTGATATTCGAGATCGGCCGTGGCGACCGCCGGATCGCTCCTGGCGAAAATACCGAGCTGGCTCGGCGCCATGGAGAGCGGGCCGGAGCGGCGCAATGCATATTGCAGGCCCATGCCGGCTCGGCTCAGGAGGTTGTGGTAGAGCTGGTTCAGCGTCCTTGCGCCTTCGATGCGGAACACCGTGCGGATCTGGAGATGGTCCTGCAGGTTCTCGCCGACACCGGCGAGCGCATGGCGCACCGGAATGCCGAGGGCCGAGAGCACGTCCGGCCGGCCGATGCCCGACAGTTCGAGGAGTTTTGGCGAGTTGATCGCGCCCGCCGACAGTATGACCGCGCGGGAGGCGCGCGCGACGGCGGGCCGGCCGTTCAGCCGGAAGCGCACGCCGCTCGCCCGTTTGCCGTCGAATTCCAGGCGTTCCGTCTCCGCCCCGGTGAGGACACGCAGGTTCGGGCGCTTCATCGCCGGGCGCAGGAACGCCTTGGTCGTGTTCCACCGCACGCCGCCGCGCTGGTTGACCTCGAAATACCCCGAGCCCTCGTTGTCCCCGCCGTTGAAGTCGTCGGTCTTGGGGATACCAAGCTCCTCGGCGGCGTCGCGGAAGGCGTCAAGGATCGGCCAGGAAAGGCGCTGGCGCTCGACGCGCCACTCGCCGCCGGCGCCGTGGATGGCGGACGAGCCGCGATAATTGTCCTCCGACTTCAGGAAATAGGGCAGCACGTCGTCCCAGCCCCAGCCGGCATTGCCCGCCTGCCGCCAGCCGTCGTAGTCGGCCGCCTGCCCGCGCATGTAGATCATGCCGTTGATCGAGGAGCAGCCGCCCAGCACCTTGCCGCGCGGATAGTCGAGCGCGCGGCCGTTGAGCCCGGCCTCCGCCGCCGTCTTCATCATCCAGTCGGTGCGCGGATTGCCCATGCAGTAGAGATAGCCGATCGGCACATGGACCCAGTGGTAGCGGTCCGACCCGCCGGCCTCCAGCAGCAGGACGCGGTTCCCGGGGTCGGCGGAGAGCCGGTTCGCCAGCACGCATCCGGCCGAGCCGGCGCCGACCACGATGAAGTCGTAGCGCCCCTCGTCCGCCGGCATCTCCCCGTCAGGCATGTCCATCCCGCCCTCGCCTCGTTTGTATTGCCATGCCATCTTCCATGGCCGTCATCCGACAGACGACGGCGATTCCATGGCTTAGCGACCGCCTAAGCATCGCTGAATTAAACACTCATGTCCGCTTTTTTTCCCTTCCCTTACACATCGGCAGGACCGGTCACAGAGGTGGCGCTCCGGGAAGGAAAGGAAAGCGGCATGGCAGTGGAAAAAGTGGACACGCTCGTCATCGG
The DNA here is from genome assembly GCF_055330205.1 of Shinella sp. R2-11. Classification (NCBI taxonomy): domain Bacteria; kingdom Pseudomonadati; phylum Pseudomonadota; class Alphaproteobacteria; order Hyphomicrobiales; family Rhizobiaceae; genus Shinella; species Shinella sp. R2-11. Next base: position 217,876 of record NZ_JBVAPC010000006.1, read on the forward strand.
CGCCGGCCAGGCGGGCGTCGCGATGAGCGAGCATCTCGGCAGGCGCGGCATTTCCCATCTCGTCCTGGAAAAGGCCCGCATCGCCGAGAACTGGCGCACCGCCCGCTGGGACAGCCTCGTCGCCAACGGCCCCGCCTGGCACGACCGCTTTCCCGGCATGACCTTCCCCGGTCTCGACGGCGAGGCCTTCGCCCCCAAGGAGCAGGTGGCGGATTATTTCGTGACCTATGCGGAAAAGATCAAGGCGCCGATCCGTTGCGGCGTGGAGGTCCGGTCGGTCGGCAAGGAGGGCGAGACCTTCCGCGTCGAGACCTCCGACGGCGTGATCGAGGCGCGGAACGTCGTCTCGGCCACCGGCGCCTTCCAGCGCCCCGTCATGCCGGCGCTGGTGCCGCAAGAGAAGGGCCTGACGCAGATCCATTCCAACGCCTATCGCAATCCCGGCCAGTTGCCCGAGGGCGCGGTGCTGGTGATCGGCGCCGGATCCTCCGGCACGCAGATCGCCGACGAGCTCTTGCGCGCCGGCCGGCGCGTCTACCTTTCCATCGGCCCGCACGACAGGCCGCCGCGCCGCTATCGCGGCAAGGATTTCTGCTGGTGGCTCGGGGTGCTGGGCATCTGGGACCTCAAGGTGCCGGCGCCGAACACCGAGCATGTCACCATCGCCGTCAGCGGCGCCTATGGCGGGCAGACGGTCGACTTCCGCCGCCTCGGCAATCGCGGCATGACGCTGCTCGGCCGCGCCGAATCCTACAGGGACGGCGTGCTGCATGTCGCGCCCGACCTCGCGGAGAACATCGCGCGGGGCGATGCCAACCATCTCTCCCTGCTCGACCGCGCCGATGCCTATGCGGCGGAGCATGGCCTCGACCTGCCCGAGGACCCCGAGGCGCGCCACAGGGAACCGGACCCGGCCTGCGTGACCGATCCGATCCTCGCGCTGGACCTCAAGGAGGCCGGCATCACCTCCATCGTCTGGGCGACGGGCTATGCGGTGGACTACGGCTGGCTGAAGCTCGACGCGCTCGACGAGAAGGGCCGCCCCGTCCACGAGCGCGGCGTCTCGAAGGTGCCCGGCCTCTTCTTCGTCGGCCTGCCGTGGCTGTCGCGCCGCGCCTCCTCCTTCATCTGGGGCTGCTGGCACGACGCGGATTATCTCGCCGGCTACATCGCCGAGCACCGCAGCGGAAAGGACACCGGCGTCGCCGCCGTGGCCTCCTGAAAGGCCAGGCACCGGCCGCCAGCGAGGAGGAAGCGAGCATGCCATGAACCGTCCCCCCGCCCCAAGGCGCGAGCGCGCCGTCCACAGCCTGACGGAACGCACCCTTTCCGCGCGGGCGAATCTGTTCCTTAATTGGGGCCTCAACAGGGGAACAGACATGGCCTTGCGCTTCACGCTCCGGCAACTGGAGTATCTCGTCGCGGTCGGGGAATTCGGCTCCGTCACGGAGGCGGCCGAACGGGTGAACGTTTCGGCGCCGTCCGTCTCGGCGGCGATCTCGCAGCTCGAGAAGGAATTCGGCATCAACCTCTTCGTGCGCCGCCACGCGCACGGCCTTTCGCTGACGCAGGCCGGCCACGGCTTCGTCGCGCAGGCGCGGCAGATCCTCTCGGAAGCGGCAAAGCTCAACGCGCTTTCCAACGAGCTGACCGGCCAGGTGCGCGGGCCGCTGCATGTCGCCTGTCTCGTCACCTTCGCGCAGGCCGTCATCCCGCCGCTGCGCCGCGCCTTCTCCGACACCTATCCGGATGTCGATTTCTTTCAGTACGAGCGCGACCAGGCGCGCATCCTCGAAGGGCTGCGCATGGCGCGCTTCGACATCGCGCTCAGCTACGATCTCGACATTCCCGCCGACATGACCTTCCACGAGCTCGCCGTGCTGCCGCCCTATGCGGTGCTCGACGAGGACCATCCGCTCGCCGGCCGCCGCGAGGTGACGGTGGAGGACCTTGCGCCGCATCCGATGATCCTGCTCGACCTGCCGCATTCCTCGGCCTATTTCCTCTCGCTCTTCCGCGACGCCGGCCTGACGCCCCATGTGGCGGAGCGCACGCGCGACATGTCCGTCATGCGCGCCATGGTCGCCAATCGCTTCGGCTATTCCATCGCCAATATCCGCCCGGTCTCCACCTATGCGCCGGACGGCAGCCGCCTCGCCTTCGTGCCGCTGACCGGGAACCTGCGCCCCATGCGCATGGGCATTCTCTCGATGGCCGATGCCAATCCGGCCCTCACCGTGCGGCGCTTCATCGACTTCTGCGGCGAGACGATCCGCGGCATGGGCATGGACCTGCCGGTTTCCGCCGCAACCCCACCCGCAAAGAAAGGCAGTTCATGACGACGACCATCGACTGGCGCGCCCGCGCGGCGAGCCTGAAATTCCGCAACGGCCTCTATATCGACGGACGCTTCCGCGATGCCGCGAAGGGCGGCCGGTTCGAGACCGTCAACCCCGCCAATGCGCAGGTGCTGACCGCCGTCGCACGCGGCACCGCCGAGGATATCGACGCCGCCGTCGCCGCCGCCCGCCGCGCCTTCGAAGACGGCCGCTGGTCCGGCAAGTCGCCGGCCGAGCGCAAGGCGGTGCTGCTGCGCCTTGCCGCCCTCATCCGCGAGAACGTGCCGGAGCTTGCCCTCCTCGACACGCTCGACATGGGCAAGCCGATCGGCGACAGCTCGACCATCGACGCGCCCGGCTCCGCCCACTTCTTCGAATGGCACGCCGAGGCCATCGACAAGCTCTATGACGAGATCGCCCCCACCGGGCGCGGCGACCTTGCCATGATCCGCCGCGTGCCGCTCGGCGTCATCGGCGCCGTCGTGCCGTGGAACTTCCCGCTCGACATGGCGACGTGGAAGCTCGCGCCGGCGCTCGCCACCGGCAATTCCGTCGTGCTGAAACCGGCCGAGCAATCGCCGCTCTCCGCCCTCATGCTGGCCGAGCTTGCCTCCGAGGCGGGCCTGCCGGACGGCGTGCTCAACGTCGTGCCCGGCTTCGGCGAGGATGCCGGCCGCGCGCTCGGCCTCCACCCGGATGTCGACGCCCTCGTCTTCACCGGCTCGACCAAGGTCGGCAAACTCTTCATGACCTATGCGGGGACAAGCAACATGAAGCAGGTCTGGCTGGAGACGGGCGGCAAGTCACCGAACCTCGTCTTCGCCGATGCCGACCTCGACAGGGCGGCCGAGATGGCGGCCTTCGGCATCCTGTTCAATTCCGGCGAGGTGTGCTCAGCCAATTCCCGCCTCCTCGTGCACCGCTCCGTGCAGGAGGAATTCACGCAGAAGCTGATCGCCGCGACGGCCGCATGGCCGCTCGGCGACCCGCTCGACCTTGCCACGCGCATGGGCCCGCTGGTCGAGAAGAGCCATGCCGACCGCGTCGCCTCCTATATCGACATCGGCCGCAGGGAGGCGCGCCTTGCCCATGGCGGCACGCGCGAGACGCGCGACGGCTCGGACTGCTACATCCAGCCGACCATCTTCAACGAGGTCGCGCCGGACGCCCGCATCGCGCGGGAGGAGATCTTCGGCCCCGTCCTCGCCATCACGCCCTTCGACAGCGACGAGGAGGCGCTGCGCATCGCCAATGACAGCGAATACGGCCTTGCCGCCTCCGTCTGGACGAAGGACCTTTCGCGCGCGCTCTCGGTTTCCGACCGGCTGAATGCCGGCACGGTCTCCGTCAACACGGTCGATGCGCTCTCCGCCATGACGCCCTTCGGCGGGGTCAAGCAGTCCGGTTTCGGCCGCGACCTCTCCATCCACAGCTTCGACAAGTATTGCGCGCTCAAAACCGTGTGGGTGAAATACTAGGCATCTGCCTGGGCCGGCGGCACGCGCCGGCCCGTATTTCGATCATCGGCCGCGCCGGCTCCGGCTTGCGCTTTTTCCCGCAAGCCGAAGCCGGCGCCGCCGTCTTCATAATTGACTGAAATCAAAAGATATTTTGCAAGACACCGTTTATTCGCGCGAAAATTGAAAAGGCGCGGCCTTCACACCGCGCATCTCGATTAGCCTGAACCTAATCCATGCTTCCGGAACGCATCATTTACCGGAGGCACTTCGCCCAATCCAATAGCCTCACAAAACCCGGGGACCGCCATGCGTGACGCCAAATACGATATCCTGTTCGAACCCCTCGCGATCGGCCCGCATGTCGCGAAGAACCGGTTCTACCAGGTGCCGCATTGCAATGGCGGCGGCTATCGCGACCCCTCGGCGGCCGCGGCGATGCGCGGCATCAAGTCGGAAGGCGGCTGGGGCGTCATCTTCACCGAGCAGACCGAGATGCACCACACCTCGGAGATCACGCCCTTCATCGAGCTCAGGCTCTGGGAGGACAAGGACATTCCCGGCCTTCGCCGCATGTCCGACGCCATGAAGGTACATGGCGCGCTCGCCGGCATCCAGCTCGCCTATTCCGGCATTAACGGCCCGAACTTCTACACCAAGGAGGTACCGCTCGCCCCCTCCGCCCTGCCGATCCGCACCTTCACCAACGATCCGGTGCAGGCCCGCGCGCTGGACAGGTCCGACATCCGGGACCTGCGGCGCTGGTTCGTCAACGCGGCGAAGCGCTCCAGGGTCGCCGGCTTCGACCTCATCTGTCTTTACGGCGCGCACGGCTTCGGCATCTTCCAGCACTTCCTGTCGCGCGCCACCAACCAGCGGACCGACGAATATGGCGGAAGCCTCGAAAACCGCTCGCGCTTCGCCCGCGAGGTCGTCGCCGATATCCGCGATGCCGTCGGCGACACGACCGCGATCACCATGCGCGTCAGCCTTGACGAGACGATCGGCGAGCTCGGCTTCTCCAATACCGAGGTGCGCGAATTCGTCGAGATGAACGCCGACCTGCCCGATCTCTGGGACCTCGCGCACGGCGCCTGGGAGGACTGTTCCGGCCCCTCGCGCTTCAAGGAGGAAGGCGCGCAGGAGCTGCTGGTCAAGGGTATCCGGGAACTCTCCTCGAAACCCGTCGTCGGCGTCGGCCGCTTCACCTCGCCGGACGTGATGGCGCGGATGATCCGCCAGGGCGTGCTCGATTTCATCGGCTGCGCCCGTCCCTCCATCGCCGATCCCTTCCTGCCGAGGAAGATCGAGGAGGGCCGCATCGAGGACATCCGCGAATGCATCGGCTGCAACATGTGCATCACCGGCGACATGACCATGTCGATCAGCCGCTGCACGCAGAACCCCACCTTCATGGAGGAATGGCGCAAGGGCTGGCACCCCGAGCGCATGAACGAAAAGGGCGAGAGCCAGACGGTGCTCGTCGTCGGCGCCGGCCCCGCCGGCCTCGAAGCCACGCGCGCCCTCTCGCTGCGCGGCTATGACGTGACGCTCGCCGAGGCCACCACGACGCTCGGCGGCCGTGTCGCCCGCGAGCGGCTGCTGCCCGGCCTTTCCGCCTGGGGCCGCGTCGTCGACTATCGCCAGTACCAGATTTCCCAGCGCACCAATGTCGAGACCTATTTCGACAGCCGCCTGACGGCCGAGGACGTGCTGGGCTTCGGCTTCGAGCATGTCGCCATCGCCACCGGCGCGCACTGGCGGCGCGACGGCGTCGCCCGCCAGCACGTCGTGCCGATGCCGGTCGATCCGGCCATGACCGTCTGGACGCCCGACGACGTCATGGCGAAGGTCCATCCGGAAAACCTTACCGGCAAGACCGTCGTCGTCTATGACGACGACCACTATTACATGGGCGGCGTGATGGCCGAGGTGATGGCCAAGGCCGGCGCGAATGTCATCCTCGTCACGCCCTCGGCCTATGTCTCCGACTGGACGCGCAATACGCTGGAGCAGGGCGCGATCCATGTGCGCCTCGACGATCTCGGCGTCGACATCCGCCTCAACCGCGGCGTCACCGCCATCCGGGCCGGCGAGGTCGAGACCAATTGCACCTATACCGGCCGCAAGGCCGCCATCGGCTGCGACGCCGTCGTCATGGTCGCCTCGCGCCTTGCCGAGGACGCGCTCTACAACGACCTTCTCGCCCGGCAGGCGGACTGGGCGGATGCCGGCATCAGATCGGTCAAGATCATCGGCGACGCCAGCGCCCCCGCCCCCATCGCCTGGGCGACCTATGCCGGCCATCGCTATGCGCGGGAACTGGACACGCCCGATATCGGCGATGCCCTGCCCTTCCGCCGCGAAGTCACCCAGCTCGAACCGGCGTGAGGACCAAAGCATGACTGAGCCCCATTCTACCGGAGACGAGAAGGCCATCGAAGTGCAGTCGGTCTCCAAGAGCTTCGGGGCCTATCAGGCGCTGAAATCGGTCAGCTTCCATATCGGCAGTAACGAGTTCTTCACGATGCTCGGGCCCTCCGGCTGCGGCAAGACCACGCTTCTGCGCATGCTCGCCGGCTTCGAGAGTCCGGACACGGGCTCGATCCTGCTGGGCGGCAGCGAGGTCGTCGCCATCCCGCCGCACAAAAGACGCGTCAACACGGTCTTCCAGAGCTACGCGCTCTTCCCGCACATGACGCTGGAGCAGAACGTCGCCTACGGCCTCGAAAACCTCGGCTGGGAGCAGGCGCGCATCAGGGCCCGCGTCGGCGAGATGCTGGAGCGGGTGCATATGGGCGCGATGGCCAGGCGCAAGCCCGCCCAGCTCTCCGGCGGCCAGCGCCAGCGCATCGCCCTTGCCCGGGCGCTGGCGCCCGAGCCGGAAGTGCTGCTGCTCGACGAGCCGCTCTCCGCCCTCGACCTGAAGCTGCGCCAGGCGATGCGCGACGAGCTGCGCACGCTCCAGCGCGACACCGGCATCACCTTTGTCTTCGTCACGCACGACCAGGAAGAGGCGCTCGACATGTCGGACCGCATCGCCGTGCTCGGCGGCGGCGAGGTGCAGCAGATCGGCACGCCCGCGGAGATTTACGAGGAGCCGGTCAACCGCTTCGTCGCCGATTTCGTCGGCGAGACGAATTTCCTCGACGTGGAGGTGCTGGAGGCCGCCGGCGGCGAGGCGACCGTCCGCACGCCCTTCGGCCTTGCCATCACCGTGCCGGCGACCGGCCCGACGGTGAAGGGCCGCGCGACGCTCTCGGTGCGCCCGGAAAAGATCAATCTCGGCAACCAGGTCGAAGGCATCACCTTCGAGGGCCGCATCACCAACAAGAACTACATGGGCGGCTACACCCATTACACACTCGACGTCTCCGGCACGGAGCTGCGCGCCTCGCGCCGCAACGCGTCCCGCGAGGGCGACACGATCCCGCTCGGCGCGACGGTTCCCGTCGGCTTCGTCGCGGGCTCGGCGCGGGTGCTGGCGGCATGACCGACAGCGCCCTCCATATCCCCGCCGAGGCGGTGCGCGCGCCCCGCGCCCGTTTCTGGCACGACCTTTCCTTCTGGGGCCTGCTGCCCTCGCGGCTGCTGATGGGCTTCGCGCTGATCCTGCCGATCTTCATCATCGCCGCCGTGTCGGTCGCGACGCGCGGCGCCTATGGCGGCTTCACCTGGGACTTCAACCTTTCCGGCTACAGCCAGATCCTCTTCAACGAGGGCTGGACCGGGGAGCTGGAATTCACCCCGCAATATCTCCTCATCATCGGCCGCACCTTCCTGCTTGCCGGCGCGACGACGCTGATCTGCCTCCTCTTCGCCGTGCCGGTCGCCTATTTCATCTCGCGCCAGCCGCCGGGCCTGAAGGCGGCGCTCGTCTATCTGGTGACGCTGCCCTTCTGGGTCTCGATGATCCTGCGCGTCTATGCCTGGATGATCATCCTCGGCAAGGACGGCACCTTGCCGAAGCTGCTCGAAACGCTCGGCCTTCCCGCCGGCATGAGCTTCATGTTCAACGACGGCGCGACGCTGACGGCCATGGTCTATACCGCGATGCCGCTGATGGTGCTGCCGGTCTTCGCCTCCATCGAGAAGCTCGACGGCACGCTGATCGAGGCCTCGCACGACCTTTACGGCGACCGCTGGGTGACGCTGCGCCGGGTGATCCTGCCGCTGACGGCGCCGGGCCTCACCGCCGGGGCCATCCTCGTCTTCGTGCCGGCGCTCGGCGCGGTGCTGGAGCCGACGCTGATGGGCGGCGGCAAGCAGATGATGATGGGCTCGCTGATCCAGCTCCAGTTCGGCGGCGGCCGCAACTGGCCCTTCGGCGCGGCCATCGCCATGACGCTGATGGCGCTCGTCATGGTCTTCCTGATCGTCACCGCGCTGCGCGCCGCCCGGCGGGAGTTGGCGCCATGAGCATCCGCCACGACGTCAAGCGCTATCCGGGCCTCACCCCCCTCACCGTCGTCTTCTTCCTCTATCTCTACGCGCCGCTCGCGGTCATCGTCGTCTATTCCTTCAACGCCAACCGCGTTGCCGGCGTGTGGACGGGCTTTTCGCTGAAATGGTACGGCTCGGCGCTCAACAATGCCGCGCTGATGAACGCGCTGAAGGTCTCGCTGACGGTCGCCGCCGTCGCCACCGTCGTCTCCACGCTGATCGCGCTTTCCGCCGCGCTCGCCATCATTCGCGGCAGGAACCTGCGCTTCCGCAAGCTCTCGGAGACCGTCGTCAACCTGCCGCTGTTGCTGCCGGAGATCGTGCTCGCCGTCGCGACGCTGCTGCTCTTCTCGCTGCTCGACATCCAGAACGGCATGCTGCGGCTCAACATCGCCCATTCCGCCTTCTGCACGCCCTTCGCCTTCCTGCCGATCCGCGCCCGCCTGCAGGGCATGTCGCTGGACTTCGAGGAGGCGAGCGCCGACCTCTATGCCGACCGCTGGACGACCTTCCGCCGGGTGACGCTGCCGCTGATCTTCCCCGGCGTCTTTTCCGGCGCGATGCTCGCCTTCCTCATCTCGATGGACGACTTCATCACCTCGAACCTGCTCTCCACCGGCGGTTCGACGACGCTGCCCGTCTACATCTTCTCGCTGATCCGCGCCGGCACCTCGCCGGAGCTGAACGCCATCGCGACGCTGCTGATCCTGGCCTCGCTCGTCCTTGCCACCGCCGCGCTTCTCGTTGCCGCGCGCGGTGCGCGTGAAAATGCAGAACCATAAACAAAGAGAGGAACAGTCATGAAGAAATACCTTGCAGCCACCGCCCTTGCCCTCTGCCTCGCCACCAGCGCGCATGCCGCCGGCGAGCTGAACATCTATGCCTGGGCGGAATCCATCTCGCCGGACCTCATCGACAGGTTCTCCAAGGAGAACGACGTCAAGGTGAATGTCGACAGCTTCACCTCCAACGAGGACCTGCTGACCAAGCTTCAGGCCGGCTCCTCCGGCTACGACATCGCCACCCCGTCGCAGCACTTCCTGCGCGTGATGATCGACCAGGGCCTCATCGAGAATTTCGCGGCCAACACGCTGAAGGCCTACGAGAACATCGAGGAGAAGTGGCGCAACCAGTGGTGGGACGAGAAGCAGGAGTATTCCATCCCCCTCGCCTACGGCACCGCCGGCTTCGTGGTGAACACCGACCAGTACAAGGGCCCGACCGACAGCTTCAAGTATTTCTTCGAGCCGGAAGGCGAGCTCAAGGGCAAGATCGCCCTCCTCTCCTATCCCGACGAGGTGATCGGCGCGGCCCAGCTCTATCTCGGCGTGCCCTTCTGCTCGGAGGACCAGGCGGAGATGAAGAAGGTGCTGGACCTCCTGATGGCGCAGAAGCCGTCTGTCGCGGTCTATTCCTCCGACAATATCGCAAGCCGCCTCGCCTCCGGCGAGGTCTCGGCGCATTTCTGGTGGGACGGCGATTCGCTGCGCGCCCGCAAGACCGGCTCGCCGGTCAAGCTCGCCATGACCAAGGAAGGCCTCGTCGGCTGGATGGACAGCTATGTCATCCCGAAGGATGCGCCGAACCGCGACAATGCGGTGAAGTTCATCGAGTTCATGTCGACGGCGGAGAACGCCACGGAGCAGATGAACTTCTACTCCCATTCCTCACCGATGAAGGTCATCCAGGACAAGGTCGTCAACACGAAGGAGACGGCGCCGGAGCTCTATCCGGACGTGCCGATCACCTTCTCGCGCACCTGCTCGGCCGCCGCGCAGGATCTGGTGACCCGCGTCTGGACGCAGCTCCTCCAGTAGTTCCGCCTTCGCGCCGCGGGAAACCGCGGCGCTTTCCCATCGCCCCAAGGAGACAGACATGCCCGTGCACACCCGCATCCGCCCCTTCAACACGAAGGAGACCTATCCCGAGCAAAAGCTGAACAACGATCTCTGCCAGGCCGTGGTGGCGCGCGGGACGACGGTGTTCGTGCGCGGGCAGATCGCGCAGGACCTCGACACGCGCGAGAGCCTGCATGTCGGCGATGCCGGCGCACAGGCCCGCAAGGCGATGGAGAACATCAAGATGCTGCTGGAGGAGGCCGGCTCCGACCTCAGCCATATCTGCCGCGTCGTCGTCTACCTCATAGACATCCGCTACCGCGAGGCCGTCTATACCGAGATGGGCAAGTATCTCCAGGGCGTCTTCCCGGTCTCCACCGGCCTCGTCGTCTCGGCGCTCGCCCGGCCGGAATGGCTGGTCGAGATCGAGGCGACCGCCGTCATTCCCGACGAAGCCTGAAGGAGGCCGGCATGACCTTTTCCGTCTCCGCCCGCTGCCCCGATACCGGCATGTTCGGCGTCGCCGTCTCCTCCTCCTCGCCGAGCGTGGCGGCGCGCTGCGCCCATGCGCGCGCCGGTATCGGCGCGGTCTCAACGCAGAACGTCACCGACCCGCGCCTCGGCCCGAAGGGACTGGACCTGATGGCGGGCGGGCTTTCGGCGGAAGCGGCGCTGGAACGGCTCGTCACTGAAGCCCCGCATATCGAATACCGCCAGCTCGCCCTCGTCGATGCCGAAGGCCGCACCGCCGCCTATTCCGGCGCGAAGACCCTCGGCACCCATGCGACGGCATGCGGCCAGAATGTCGTCGCCGCCGGCAACATGCTGACCGGCACCGCAATCCCGCAGAAGATGGTCGAGGCTTTCGAGGCTGCCGCCGGCAGGCATCTCGGCGACCGGCTGATCGCCGCCATGCGCGCGGCGCTCGCGGCGGGCGGCGAGGAAGGGCCGGTCCATTCCATGGGCCTCGTCATGGTCGACAAGGTCTCCTGGAACGTCGCGGATCTGCGCGTCGACTGGACCGAGGGCGATCCGATCGAGGAATGCGCCGCGCTCTGGGAGCGCTGGCGCGGCGAGATGGATGCCTATGTCACCCGCGCGCTCGATCCGTCCGGTGCGCCGAGCTATGGCGTGCCGGGGGATTTGTGAGGGGTGATTTAATCTGCGCCGCGCCCGGGGCTGCCCCTCACCCTAGCCCTCTCCCCGCAAGCGGGGAGAGGGGACGTGTCACACGCACGGTTATTGGTTGGGGAAACCGGTCCGGCATATCCCCTTCTCCCCGCAGCCAAGGAGAAGGTGGCCGGCAGGCCGGATGAGGGGCAAGCGCCATCCCAAGGCAAAGGTGATACCCTCCAATACGCCCGAAGCACCAACGTCCCCCGAACCAAACGACCGCACCCCCATGATCCCCTCCACGCCCGAAATCCTCGCCCGCCTCATCGCCGAGCCCACCGTCTCGCGCACGTCCAACCTCGCGTTGCTCGGCTATGTGGAAAGTCTGCTGCGCCCTGCCGGCGCGCGCATCGAGCGATTTTCCCACCCGGACGGCAGCCGCGCCAATCTCTTCGCGACCATCGGGCCGGAAGGGGCCGGCGGCGTGGTCCTGTCGGGCCATACGGATGTCGTGCCGGTCGAGGGGCAGGCCTGGAGCAGCGATCCCTTCACGCTCACCGAGCGCGGCGGCCGTTTCTACGGGCGCGGCACGGCGGACATGAAGGGCTTCGTCGCGGCGAGCCTGCGCGCGGCGCTGCTCGCCGCCGCCCGGCCGCTGAAGCGGCCCCTGCATCTTGCCCTTTCCTATGACGAGGAGATCGGTTGCATCGGCGTGCGCGGCATGATCGAGCCGCTGGCGGCGCGGACGGAGCGGCCGGCGCTGTGCATCGTCGGCGAGCCGACGGAGATGCGCATCGCCACCGGCCACAAGGGCAAGCGGGCGCTGCGGGCCTGCTGCCACGGCCAGGAGGGCCATTCCGCCCTCGCCCCGAAGGCCCTCAACGCCCTCCATCTCGGCGCGGCCTTCATCCAGGCCCTTGAGGCGCGGCAGGAGGCGCTGGCGGCGCACGGCGCGCGCGATGCCGACTACGACATCCCCTATTCCACCATCCATGCCGGCATGATGCGCGGCGGCACCGCGCTCAACATCGTGCCGGGCCGCTGCGAGATCGATTTCGAGATCCGTAACATCGCCGGGGACGATCCCGCCGACATCCTCGCCGGCATCGCCGCCGATGCGAAGGCCATCGCGGCGCCCTATCGCGGCCGCTTCCCCATGGCCTGCATCGAGATCGAGGAGGTTTCCGGCTATCCGGGCCTTGCGACCCGGCCCGACGCGCCCGCCGCCCGCCTCCTCGCCCGCCTGCTCGGCGACGAGACCACGCTGAAGGTGGCGTTCGGCACCGAGGGCGGCCTCTTCGACCAGACGCTCGGCCTCTCCACGGCGATCTGCGGCCCCGGCTCGATGGAGCAGGGCCACAAGCCGGACGAATTTATCGCGGCCGGGCAGCTCGAACGTTGCGACGCGATGCTCGCGCGCCTCACGGAAGAGCTGGAAACCGACGCCTGACCCTTATTGCCGCCGATATGGCGCGAATAAGCTGTTGCCGCACGCAGCGTCGATGCATAAGCTCCGGCGGCCGAAAGACGGCTTTTCGCACACGAGGATATCATGGCAACCGGAACTGTTAAGTTTTTCAACCAGGACAAGGGCTTCGGCTTCATCGTTCCAGACAATGGCGGGCCGGACGTGTTCGTCCACGTATCGGCCGTGCAGCCGGGCGGGCTTCTGCAGGAAGGCACGAAGGTCAGCTATGACATCGGCCAGGACCGCAAGACCGGAAAGTCCAAGGCCGAGAACGTCAGCACGCTCTGAGAAGACCTGGAGCATTTCCGCTTTTCCCCGAATCGCGAAAACGCTCCAGCTCTTTGCTTCTCCGCATTTTCGAACGCAAACCGCTTCGCGCTCTTGCCGGAAATGCTCTCATTCGAGAACGGCCATGCGGGGATGTGGCTGCAGCCGCAGACCCATCGCCGCATCCGGCTGCTCATGGAACCCGATATGACAGTCGCCATCCGCACCACCACGCAGCCGAAGACCTATCTTGCGGTCCTCGTCGTCCTGGGTTTCAGCCATCTTCTCAACGACCTGATGCAATCGCTGATCCCGGCGGCCTATCCGATCCTGAAGGATGCCTATGCGCTCGACTTCGTGCAGATCGGCATGATCACCATGACCTTCCAGATCGCTGGGTCGCTGCTGCAGCCGGCCATCGGCATGGTGACGGACAAGCATCCCGCGCCCTATTCCCCGGTCGTCGGCATGATGTTCACGCTGTCGGGACTGGTCAGCCTCGCCTTCGCCCACAGCTATGCGGTGATCCTCGTCTCGGTGGCCCTGATCGGCATCGGCTCGTCGATCTTCCACCCCGAGGCGACGCGCATGGCGCGCTATGCCGCCGGCGGGCGGCAGGGGCTGGCGCAGGGGCTCTTCCAGGTCGGCGGGCAGGCCGGCGGCGCGCTCGGACCGGTCTTCGCCGCGCTGATCATCGTTCCCTGGGGCCAGCCGAGCCTTGCCTGGTTCGCCGTGCTGGCGCTGATGGCGATGGGGCTCCTCGTCTGGATCGGCAGCAAGCAGCGCCAGATCAGCGCCGAATTCTCGGCAATGCGGGCCAAGGCCAAGACCGCGACCGGCACCGTGCGTCATGCCCCCGCGACGATCGGCGCGGGGCTGGTGGTGCTGACGCTGCTGATGTTCACCAAGAATGCCTATGGCGAGAGCTTCCGCTCGTTCTACACCTTCTATCTCATGGAGAAGTTCGGCCTCTCCATTCCCTCGGCGCAGATGATGCTGTTCATCTTCCTCCTGGCCTCGGCGGCGGGCGCGCTGATCGGCGGCATCGTCGGCGACCGGATCGGCCGCTACCGGATCATCTGGATCTCGGTTCTCGGCCCGCTTCCCCTGACGCTGATCCTGCCCTATGCCGATCTCTTCTGGACCGGCGTGTTGACGGTCATGATCAACCTGATCATGGCAAGCGCCTTCGCCTCGATCCTGATCTATGCCATCGAGCTTCTGCCGAACCGCATCGGCCTGATCGGCGGGCTGTTCTACGGCCTCAACTTCGGCCTCGGCGGCATCGCCGCCGCCCTTCTCGGCATCCTTGCCGACAGCTACGGCGTGGAGACGGTCTACCATCTCTGCTCCTTCCTGCCGCTGGCGGGGCTGCTCGCATGGTTTCTCCCGAGGATCGAGGAAGGCACCGGCGGGTAAGCCGCCCGGCCTGCCTCCAGCGCGGCGGATGTCCGCCATGAACCCAATCGAGGAACGTTTCCGATGCCCGGTCCCTTTGTCGTACCCGTCCATGGCGATGCCGAGCTGCCGGCGGAGGTCGATGTCGTCGTCATCGGCGGCGGCATCATCGGCGTCTCGACGGCGCTGGAGCTGGCCGAGGCCGGCCAGCGTATCGCACTCTGCGAGAAGGGCGGCATCGGCCACGAGCAGTCCAGCCGCAACTGGGGCTGGGTGCGGGTCGCCAAGCGCGACCCGCGGGAAATCCCGCTGGTGCTGGAAGCCCAGCGCATCTGGCGCGGGCTGAACGCGCGGACCGGGCGCGACACCGGCTTCACGCAGGCCGGCATCCTCTTCAACGCGGAAGACGAGCGGGAAGGCGCCGGCTACGAGACCTGGCTGAAGCATCTCGACGGGCTCGGCGTCGATTGCCGGATGCTCTCGGGCGCGGAATTCTCGGCCATGTTCCCGCAATCGCGCCTTCGCCCGCCCGCCGCGCTCTACTGCGCCGACGACGGACGGGCCGAGCCGCAGAAGGCGGCACCCGCCATTGCCGAGCGCGCCCGCGAATGCGGCGCGCATATCCTGACGGAATGCGCCGTGCGCGGGATCGAGACCTCCGGCGGGGCGATCTCGGCGGTCGTGACCGAGCGCGGCACGATCCGCTGCCGCGCGGCGGTGCTGGCGGGCGGGGCGTGGTCGGAAATGTTCACCCGCAGCCTCGATGCCGGCATCCACCTGCCGCAACTGAAGGTGAAGAACTCGGTCCTTCGCACCGAACCGCATGACGGCGGCCCCGGCCAGGCGATGTGGGCGGGCGATTTCGCCATCCGCAAGCGGCAGGACGGCGGCTACACCATCGCCTCGGGCATCGGCAACGTCGTCGACATCGTGCCGGCCTCCTTCCGCTATGCGCTCGATTTCGTGCCGGCGCTGAAGGCCGAGTGGCGCGCGCTGATGCTGCGCGCCGGCTGGCGCTTCCTCGACGAGGCGCGCATGCCGCGCCGCTGGAGCCTCGACGAGCCGAGCCCGTTCGAATATTGCCGCGTGCTCGATCCCAAGCCGAGCCGCAAGCTGGCCGACATGGCCATGGCCTCGGCGCAGAAGGCCTTCCCGGCGCTGGCCTCGGCAAAGGTGGCGCAGCGCTGGGCCGGCTATATCGACGCCACGCCGGATGCCATCCCGGTGATTTCGGGCGTGGCGAAAATCCCCGGCTTCTTCATCGCGACCGGCTTTTCCGGCCACGGCTTCGGCATCGGCCCCGGCGCGGGCCGGCTGATGGCCGATCTCGTGCTGGGCCGCAATCCGGTCGTGGACCCGCGCGAATTCCGGCTCGAACGCTTCGTCGACGGCTCCAGGATCGAGCTGCTCGCCGGATACTGAACGGCGGCGGACGGCAGCAGTTGCTCCCGACAGGCGAATTGACGTATCGAGGACGCGCACGCCGGGAGAACATGTTGCATGAGCGAAGAATGGGGACATTTCGATGAGGAGCTGGAGCGCGCGCGCGTCGCGTGGCTCTATTTCATCGGCGGGCAGACCCAGCAGGAAATCGCCCAGCGCATGAACATCACCCGGCTGAAGGTCAACAAGATCATCGGCCAGGTGCGCGATTCCGGCAGCGTGCAGGTCAAGGTCAGCCTGCCGCTCACCGACTGCATCGAGCTCGCCGAGAAGGTCTCCGCCCGCTACGGGCTGGTCGACGCCGTGGTGGTGCCGGATCTCGACGACTATATCGAGCAGAAGCGCGTGATCGGCGAGGCGGCAGGGTCGCTTGCCAGCGACCTGATCGAGGGGCGCGACATGGGGGTGGGGATCGGCTCGGGCCGTACCCTGAGCTTTGCCGTGCGCAGCCTGCGGGCGCGGCCGCGCTCGCAAAGCTGGGTGGTTGGCCTCACCGGCGGCGTCACCAGCGGCTCGGCCACCAACACGTTCGAGGTCGCCACGGCCTTCGCCCGGGCGCTCGGCGTGGAATGTCACTACCTGACGGCGCCGATCTACTGCGCCAATCCGGAAAGCCGCAACGCGCTGCTCCTCAACGACGAGCTGACGGACGTGCTGGCGCGCACGGAGATCGCCGATATCGGCATCGTCTCCTGCGGGGCGCTCGCGCAGGAGACGTCGCTGACGCAGATCCGCGTGGTGAAGGACAATCTCGACACGGTGCTGAAGCGCGGCGCGGTCGGCGAGTTCATGGGGTGGTTCCTCGACGCGCGCGGCCAGACGATCGACCATTTCCTCAACGATTCGATCATCGCGCTGCCGCCGGACAAGCTGAAGCTCAAGCCGATTTCGGTGCTCGTCTCCGGCGGCATCCGCAAGATCCCGATCATCCGGGCGATCCTGCGCGCCGGCTATGTCAACCGGCTGGTCACCAATGAAGGCGTGGCGCGGGCCCTTTTGCAGGGCCCGCGCTGAGGCCGGTCAGGCAAGCGCCTTCCGCAAGGCGGCAGCCATCGCGCGCAGCGTGACATAGGTCGAGGCCGCGCCGGGATCGATATGGCCGACGGAGCGCGCGCCGAGCTTGGCCGAGCGGCCACGGCGCGATTCCAGCGCCGCCGTCGCCTTCATGCCCGCCTCGCCGCCGTCGCGGGCGGCAAGCAGCACGTCGATGGCCGAGCCGCCGCCCTTGGCGCTCTCCTGCGCCGCTTCGACCGCCGGCACCCAGGCGTCGATCATCGTCTTGTCGCCCGGCTCGGCCCGGCCGCGGTCGCGGATGCCCTGGCAGGCGGCGCCCAGCCATTCGGCCATGCCGGCGCCGTCGAGGTTGAGCCTGTGGCTGACGGCCGTGCCGGCGCGCAGGAACGCCGTGGCATAGAGCGGGCCCGAGGAGGCGCCGACGGCATCGAGGAACGCCTTCGCCATGCGCTTGCAGATCCCCTCGATCGTCTCATCCTCCTGCGTGTCCTCCAGCGCGTGCTGGACGGCCTTCCAGCCGATTTCCATCGTCACGCCGTGGTCGCCGTCGCCGATCACGCCGTCGAGTTCGGAAAGCCAGTTCTTCTCCGCGATGATCTCTTCGCCGACCGCGTGCATCATCGCCCTGAAGATCGCCGGCGTCACGTCGCCCTCGGTGAGGAGCTCGCGCGGCTTTTCCGGCGCGGCCGCCGTGCTTTCGGCGGCCTTGACGGCCTTGCGGCTGCGGGCGGAAACGTCGCTCTTCTCGAAGGCGCCGACGACGAGGGCCGGCGTGCGGCAGGGGTGGTCCAGCAGGGCCTGCAGCGTGTCGTCGAGCTTCATCAGCGTCACCGATGCGCCGGCCATTTCAAGCGAGGTCGCATATTCGCCGACCCAGGAGGCGTGGATATCGATGCCGAGCGCATCCAGCCGCTGTTTGACGCGGCGGAAGATGACGTAGAGCTCGATCTGCGAGGTGGCGCCGAGGCCGTTGACGAGGACGGCGACGCGGGAGCCCGCCTTGAGGTCGAGCTCGCCGAGCACGGCGTCCATCAGTTCGTCGGTCACTGCGTCGGCGGGGGCGAGCTTCTGGCGGCGAATGCCGGGCTCGCCGTGCAGGCCCATACCGATTTCCATGTCCTCGTCGCCGATGGTGAAGTTCGGCTTGCCGGTCTGCGGCAGCGAGCAGGGGCTGAGCGCGACGCCTATGGAGCGGGTCGCCTCGTTCGCGGCAAGGGCAAGCGCCTCGACCCGCGCAAGCGGCTCGCCGAGATCGGCGGCAGCGCCCGCGACCTTGAAGACGAAGAAGTCGCCGGCAATGCCGCGGCGCTCGGACTTGCGCTCGATGGGCGCGGAGGCGACATCATCGGCGACGGCGACGTGGCGCACGGCAATGCCCGCCTGCTCCAGCTCCTCGGCCGCCATGGTGAAGTTCAGCACGTCGCCGGTATAGTTGCCGTAGAGCATCAGCACGCCGACGCCACCATCGGCGGCGCGGGCCGCCTCGGCGATATGCGCCGGCGAGGGCGAGGCGAAGACGTTGCCGACGGCCGCCGCATCGGCAAGGCCGCGCCCCACATAGCCGGCAAAGGCCGGCTCGTGGCCCGAGCCGCCGCCGACGACGATGCCGACCTTGCCGTCGCGCGGGCCGTCCACGGCGACGACCGCCCGCCCCGTCTCCCCTTCCACGCGCAGCATGTCGGGATGGGCGCCCACCATGCCCTCGATCATCTCCGAGATGATGTTCTCCGGCGCGTTGATCAGCTTCTTGGTTTTGACTTCCTGGTTCATTCTCTTGTCTTTCGTCAGATCGATGCGGCCGGCCGTCAGGCGTCGCGGCGCAGATAACGGCGGGATACGGCGTCGAAGGAGATGGCGAGCACGACGATGGCGCCCGAGACGATGCCCTGCCAGTAGGGCGAGACGCCGAAGAGCACGATGATGTTCTCGATGATGGCGATGATGCCGGCACCGAAGATCGCGCCGATGGGGCTGCCCATGCCGCCCGTCGTGGCGACGCCGCCGATGACCGAGGCGGCGATGGGCGCCAGCACCCAGGTCTCGCCGATCGACGGCTGGGCAGTGCCGAGGCGGGCGACCATCAGGACGCCCGCGAGCGCAGCGATGGCGCCGGCGGCGACGAAGACGAGAAGGCGGATCTTGTCGACCTTGATGCCCAGCATGCGGGCGCCGGCCTGGTTGTTGCCGATGGCGTACATGTAGCGGCCGAAGGGCGTCTTCAGCATGACGAAGGTGGCGACGGCGAGCGCGACCAGCATGATGACGAAGGGCACCGGCATGCCGAGGACATCGCCACGGCCGAGATACTGCACCTCGCGCGGGATGCCGGTGATGGCGACGCCGCGCGTCAGCACGAGGTTGGCGCCGCCGAAGATGCCGGCCGTGCCGATGGTCAGCACCAGCGAATGGAGCCTGAGCACCGTCACCAGCAGGCCGTTGAGGAGGCCGAGGCCGGCGCCGAGCAGGATGGCGAGCAGCATGGCCGAATAGGGCTCCAGGCCGAGCCGGACCATCAGGATGCCGGAGATGACGCCGCACAGGCCCCCGATGACGCCGAGCGAGAGGTCGAGCTCGCCGAGCACCATCAGCATGGACTGCGCGATGGTGATGAGGCCGACGAAGGCAAGCCCGCGCGCGATGACCGAGAGGTTGTAGGGCGTGAGGAAATAGGGGGAGATCAGCGCCGACAGCACGAAGATGACGGCGAGCGCGACGAAAACGCCGGCAAGGGGGCTGCGCGTCAGGAGCGCGAGGGATTTACTTTGCATCGGCTTTCGCCTCCGTGCCGAAGATGGCGCCTACGAGTGTTTCATTGCTGGTTTCGGCGGTATCGAACGCGCCGGTGATGCGGCCGTGGTGCATCGTGACGATGCGGCTCGCGCATTTCTTCAGTTCGTCGAGCTCCGAGGAGACGAGGATGACGCCGACGCCTTCCTCGGCAAGGCCCTTCATGATCCGGTAGATCTCGGTCTTGGTGCGGATGTCGATGCCCTTGGTGGGCTCGTCGAAGATCAGCACGCGCGGTCGCGTCGCCATCGCCCGGCCGATGATGGCCTTCTGCTGGTTGCCGCCGGAAAGCTGCGAGATGCGCTTGCCCATGCCCGAGGTGCGGATGCCGTAGTCGTCGATGATCTTCTGCACCGCCTCGCGCTCGCGCCCGCTGCTGATGCCGAAGGCCCCTTTCGTCAACGAGAGGATGGAGATGCCGATATTCTCGCGCAGCGACAGGAGCGGGAAGATGCCGTGGTGCTTGCGCTCCTCGGAAAGGTACAGCATGCCGCCGTCGACCGAGGCGGCGGTGTCGTTGAGCGTCCACGGCTTGCCATCGACCTTAACCGTGCCGGCCTTGGCCTTCAGGAAGCCGAAGATCGTCTGCATGACCTCCGAACGGCCGGCGCCGACGAGGCCGGCGAAGCCGAGGATCTCGCCGCGGCGCAGCTCGAAGCCGACATCCTGGAAGCGGGGGCCGGAAAGGCCGCGCACCTCCATGATGGTGTCGGTGACGGGGCCTTTCGGGCGGAAATGCTCTTCGAAGGCGACATCGCGGCCGGACATGGCGCGGATCAGGTCGGCCTCGGTGATATCCGCGATCCGGCCGCTCTCGACCTTCTCGCCGTTGCGCAGCACCGTGTAGTCATCGCCGATGGCGAAGACCTCGTCCATCTTGTGGCTGATGAAGACGATGGCGTGGTCGCGGTCGAGAAGGCCGCGGATGACCTTGAAGACGCGGTCCACCTCGACGCGCGTCAGCGACGACGTCGGCTCGTCGAGGATGAGGACCTTCATGCTGGCATTGGTGCAGGCGCGGGCGATCTGGAGCAATTGCTGGTCGGAAACCGAGATATTGGCAACCAGCTCGCGCGGATCGGCCTCGATGCCGAAGCGCTCGAGATAGGTCCGCGCCTCCTCGACGAGGGCGCCGCGATCGACGAGGAGGCCGCCATGCCCCGTTCGGCTGAACGGCATGAAGAGGTTCTCGGCGACGCTCATCTGCGGGAAGAGGTTGAGCTCCTGCGGGACATAGGCGACGTTCTTGTAGAGGCCCGGGTCCTCCGCCGGGTCGCGGCCGTCGATCAGCACCTTGCCGCGCGAAGCCCGGTCGGTGCCGGTGAGGATCTTGACGAGGGTGGATTTGCCGGCACCGTTCTCGCCGGCGAGAATATGCGTGCGGCCGAGTTCGATCGACAGGTCGACCTTGTCGAGAGCGGTCACGCCGGGAAAGTCCCGGCCAAGGCCGTGGGTTTCGAGATAGGCCATGGGGCACCTCGCGTCACGATGAGATGAAGAGGCGCGGGAAAGATCCCCGCGCCTTACGGCAATCCGGTCGCGCCGGATCAGCCGCCCACGTTTTCCTTGGTGAGGAAGGCGTTGCCGGTGTCGAGGTAGCCCGGCACCTTGGCGCCCGTCGCCTGCGCCCACAGCAGCATGACCGACCAGTAGCCCTGAAGCTCCGGCTGCGAGGCCGAGGAGCTGTCGGCGACGCCCTCGCGGATCATGTCGAGCATTTCCGGGAGGTTGTCGAGACCGACGAGCGTGACCTTGCCCTGCTTGCCGGCTTCGACGATGGCCTGGCCGATGCCGATCGGGCCGGCGGCGTCGGACGCGACCCAGCCCTTGAGGTTGGGGTTCGCCTGCATGATGGCGGCCGCCTGCTGCTGCGCCGTCTCGATGCTGTCATTGTCGATGCCTTCGGCGACGACCTTGATGCCCGGATGCTCGGCGAAGACCTGGCGGTGGCACTCGGCGCGGATCGAATGGTTCGGCGCGGTCGGAACGCCCTGCATGATGGCGACCTCGCCCTCGCCGCCGAGAACCTCGACGAGGCGGCGGGCCGCGATCTTGGCCTGCTCGCAGAAGTCCGAGCCGATATAGGGGATCGCCATGCCTTCCGGCGGCACGGAATCGAAGATCACCAGCGGGATCTTCTGGTTCTGCGCTTCCTCGAGCGAGGCGCGGTTGCCCGAAGGATCGAGCAGGTCGAGCGCCAGGCCGTCCGGCTGGGTCGCCAGCGCGCTGTCGATGATCTGGTTCTGCTGGACGACGTCGGCGGACTGCGGCGCCGAATAGATGACCTCGACGCTGGAGCCGGTCTGCGCCTTGATCGCGGCGGCGGCGGCCTGCGCGCCGTCGTTTACCTTGTCGAACCAGGGATGGACGACCTTCGGCACGACGACGAAGCGGTAGCTGTCCTTCTTGGTGGTGCCGGCGGCATCCTCAGCCGAGGCGACGACCGGCAGCGCGAACGCGGCGGCGCATGCCAGCAACGTGACGAGTTTCTTCATGATGACCTCCCTTGGAGCAGGCGAAAATCCCTCCCGCCTGAGTGATGGAACGAGGGCTTTGCGTGGGCTCGCTCCCAAAACCCAAAGCCCGCGTGGAAATTGATACAGATGTATTTTCATTTTTACAACAGTAAAAACGCCGCCTCCCGGCGCCGGCCGGGAGAGGGTTCACGGCCGGTCGCCGGGCGGCGGGCTTGCGTACATGCCGGTGGTGCGGAATTCCGTCGGGCTCGCGCCGAAATGACGGCGGAAGACCTTGGCGAAATAGTTGGGGTCCTCGAAGCCGGCCATGCTGGAGACCTCCTTGACGGAAAGGTTGGCGGTCCTTGCGAGCAGCTTGGTGGCGCGCTGCAGCCGCTTGTGCAGCACGAATTCGGCCGGCGGCATGCCCTCGTGCGCCGCGAAGACGCGGGAGAAATGCGAGCGGCTGAGGCCGGAAACGCGCGCCAGCTCCTCCACCGGCAGCGGCTTGTCGAGATTGGCGTCGATATGGCTGATGACCTGCTGCATGGCGCGATATTCCTCGCCCACCGTCGGATGCGAGCCGAAGACGTCGTCATAGAGCGCCATCGCCGCCTCGTAGGCGATGGCCGAGGCCTGGCCCGGCGTCTCGCCGCCGCCGGACACGAGACGCAGGCTGCAATCGGCCAGATGCTCCACCGTCTCCGGCTGGAGCTTGAGGACGGGCCCCGTCATCGACAGGATGGCACGATGGATGCGCAGGGCCTCCTCGCCGTTCATCGAGATCCAGAAGAACTCCCAGTGGTCGCCCTCCTCCAGCCAGTAGCGATGGTTGTGGGGGACCAGCAGCAGCAGCGTGTCGTCGGGGCGCACGCGGTAGGTCCGGTTCTCGTAGCGCAGGTTCCCCGCGCCGCTCAGCGTGTGCTGGACGACGGTGAACGGCGTCTGGCCGCGCTTGCGGCCGTCCCAGTCGTAGCTCGTGTCGTTGCGCACCTCGTAGCCCGTGCTGGTCGGCATCGTATGCAGACGGTGGCGGCCGCGCGGCAGCGACACCGTCTTCATCACCGGCCCGCCGGCAATCAGGTTTTGCAGCACAGAATTACCCATGAAAGCACAATCCCTCTCTATGATCTGATCCGGCGATCCGCATAATGTCGAGTTGAGAGGAAGTTTTTCGTGATTTCAAGGGGAATTCGCGAACGGCCGCACAACCGGCCTGTTCCAAGGATAAACGGCGAAGTCGCTCGATTTTACCCATTGCAGACCATTCTGACGAGGACAGCATGAGCAGGTTCAAGATCGCCATCATCGGCGCGGGCAGCGTCGGCTTCACCAAGAAGCTCTTCACGGACATCCTGTCCGTGCCGGAATTCGCCGATATCGAGGTCGCCCTCACCGACCTCAGCGAGCATAACCTGACGATGATCCGCACGATCCTGGAAAGGATCGTCGAGGCGAACGGCCTGCCGACGCGCATCACCGCCACGACGGACCGCCGCCAGGCGCTGGAGGGCGCGCGCTACATCATCAGCTGCGTGCGCGTCGGAGGGCTGGAAGCCTATGCCGACGACATCCGCATTCCGCTGAAATACGGCGTCGACCAGTGCGTCGGCGATACGATCTGCGCCGGCGGCATCCTTTACGGCCAGCGCAACATCCCGGTCATCCTCGACTTCTGCAAGGACATTCGCGAGGTCGCCGAGCCGGGCGCGAAATTCCTCAACTATGCCAATCCCATGGCCATGAACACCTGGGCGGCCATCGAATACGGCAAGGTGGATGCGGTGGGCCTGTGCCACGGCGTCCAGCACGGCGGCGAGCAGATCGCCGAAATCCTCGGCGCGGGCGACGGCGAGCTCGACTATATCTGCTCGGGCATCAACCACCAGACATGGTTCGTCGACCTGCGCCTGAAGGGCCGCAAGATCGGCAAGGACGAGCTCGTCGCCGCCTTCGAGGCCCATCCGGTCTTCTCGCAGCAGGAGAAGCTGCGCATCGACGTTCTCAAGCGCTTCGGCGTCTATTCCACCGAGAGCAACGGGCATCTTTCCGAATACCTGCCCTGGTACCGCAAGCGGCCGGAGGAGACGAAGCGCTGGATCGACATGTCGGACTGGATCCACGGCGAGACCGGCGGGTACCTGCGCTACTCCACCGAGACCCGCAACTGGTTCGAGACCGACTATCCCGAGCTGCTGAAGGCCGCCGGCAAGCCGATCGACCCGGCCCGCCGCTCCAACGAGCATGCGAGCCACATCCTGGAGGCGCTGGAGACGGGCCGCGTCTATCGCGGGCATTTCAACGTCAAGAACAACGGCGTCATCACCAACCTGCCGGCCGACGCGATCATCGAATCGCCCGGCTTCGTCGACCGCTTCGGCATCAACATGGTGGCGGGCATCACGCTGCCGGAGGCCTGCGCGGCGACCTGCATCTCCTCGATCAACGTGCAGCGCATGTCAGTGCATGCGGCGATCTCCGGCGATCTCGACCTGCTCAAGCTCGCCGTGCTGCACGACCCGCTGGTCGGCGCGATCTGCACGCCGGAGGAGGTCTGGCAGATGGTGGACGAGATGGTGGTCGCGCAGGCCGCCTGGCTGCCGCAATATGCCCATGCCGTCGCCGGCGCGAAGGAGCGCCTTGCCCGTAGCACCGTGAAGACGCGCGAATGGAAGGGCGCGGCGAGCCGCGCGGTCCGCTCCGTCGACGAGGTGCGCGCCGAGCGCGACGCGATGAAGCTGCGCGCGGCCGGCTGAGGAGCCGCCGGCACCAGGAATTCAGGAGGAGCCGGCTGCCCGTGGAGGGGCGGCCGGGAACAAGAGGGAGAACAGCGACAATGACATTCATCCGTTCCTTGCGGAGCGCCGTGCTCATGCTGGGCGTCTCGGCGCTCGCCATGCCGGCGGGCGCCGCCGATCCCGAGGTCGTGCCGGAGCAGCCGGCCTTTCCGGCCCAGGGCAAGATCACCTATGTCCCCCGGGCCTCGATCCTGGAATACAAGGCGCTCTCCGCCTACCAGGAGCCGGACTGGATGACGGAGAAGTTCGTCAAGGCCGGCAAGCTGCCGCCGGTGGGCGAGCGCCTTCCGAAGGAGCCGCTGGTCTACAAGACCGGCAACATGCCCGACGGCACCGGCGTCTACGGCGACACGATCCGCCACGTCATCGGCGGGCGGCCGGAGGGCTGGAACTACAGCGCCGGCCAGTCGCAGGGCTGGGGCGGCATCGACATCGGCATGTTCGAGTGCCTGACGCGCACCGCGCCGCTCTTCCAGGTGGAAGCCGAGGACATGGAGCCGCTGCCGAACCTTGCGAAAAGCTGGGAATGGTCCGAGGACGGCCACAAGCTGACGATGAAGCTGATCGAGGGCGCCAGGTGGTCCGACGGCGACCCCTTCGACGCCGAGGACGTGATGTTCTACTGGGAGGACAACGTCCTCGACCAGAACGTCACGCCGCTGAACGGCGCGACGCCCGAGACCTTCGGCGCGGGCACGACGCTGAAGGCGCTCGATCCCTACACGATCGAATGGACCTTCAAGGAAGCCTTCCCGCGCCAGTATCTCTTCGCCATGGCCTATGGCACCTTCTGCCCCGGCCCCTCGCATATCCTCAAGACCAAGCATCCGAAATATGCGGGCACGACCTATGACCAGTACAAGAACGCCTTCCCGCCGGAATACCTGAACTTCCCGGTCATGGGCGCCTGGGTGCCGGTGGCCTACCGCTCCGACGACATCGTCGTCCTGCGCCGCAATCCCTATTACTGGAAGGTCGACGAAGAGGGCCGCCAGCTCCCCTATCTCGACGAGGCGCATTACAAGCTCTCCACCTGGGCGGACCGCGACGTGCAGGCGATCGCCGGCTCGGGCGACATCTCCAACCTCGAGCAGCCCGAGAACTTCGTGGAGGCGCTGAAGCGCGCCGCGCAGGACACCGCGCCCGCCCGCCTCGCCTTCGGCCCGCGCGTCATCGGCTACAACCTGCATCTCAACTTCTCGGCCAATGGCTGGGGCGAGCCGGACGAGCGCGGCGAGGCAGTGCGCGAGCTCAACCGCAACCTCGATTTCCGCAAGGCCGTCACCATGGCGATCGACCGGCAGAAGCTCGGCGAGGCGCTGGTCAAGGGGCCGTTCACGGCGATCTATCCGGGCGGCCTCTCCTCCGGCACCAGCTTCTACGACCGCCAGTCCACCATGTACTATCCCTACGACCTCGACGCGGCCAAGGCGCTCCTGGAGAAGGCCGGGCTCACCGACACGGACGGCAACGGCTTCGTGAACTTCCCGGCCGGTACGGCCGGCGGCGGCGACGTGCAGGTCGTCCTGCTGATCACCGGCGAATACGGCACCGACCGCAATCTCGGCGAGGGCATCGTCGGCCAGATGGAACGGCTCGGCCTGAAGGTCGTGCTCAACACGCTGGACGGCCCCAAGCGCGACGCGGCGCATTATGGCGGGCGCTTCGACTGGTCGATCCGCCGCAACGAGCAGGACCTCACCTCGGTCGTGCAGAACACGCCGCAGCTCGCCGCCACGGGCCCGCGCACGAGCTGGCACCACCGCGCCGGCACGGACGGCACGCTCGATCTCATGCCCTTCGAGCAGGAGCTCGTCGACATCGTCAACAAGTTCATCGCCAGCAACGACAGCGCCGAGCGGGCGGAGCTCATGAAGCAGTACCAGAAGGTGGCGACCACCAACCTGGATTCGATCGGGCTCACCGAATATCCGGGCGCGCTCATCGTCAACAAGCGCTTCTCGAACATCCCGCAGGGCACGCCGATCTTCATGTTCAACTGGGCGGAGGATTCGATCATGCGCGAGCGGCTCTTCGTCGCCGCCGACAAGCAGGGCGACTACGAGCTCTATCCCGAGCAGTTGCCGGGCAAGCCGGGCGAAGGCGGCCCGGTCGAGTAAGCAGCCCCATCCGCGCCCGGCCGGCCCCATGGCCGGGCGCCCCTCTCGCGCGCCGCCGGCGCCGGAACCCCGCGCGGGCCGGCCGGCGGCGAAACAAGGGAAACGACGATGCACATCCTTCGCTTCCTGATGATGCGGATCGCCGCGGCCATACCGCTGCTCTTCGTGCTCAGCGTGGTGACCTTCGCCATCATCCAGGCCCCGCCGGGCGACTATGCGGACTATATCCGCTCACAGCTCATCAACCAGGGCGGCGCCTCCTTCGACGAGGCGAACGCCCAGGCCGAGGCCTACCGCAAGGAACACGGCCTCGACCGGCCGCTGCCCGTCCAATATGTCAACTGGATCACCGGCATCGTCACCCGCGGCGATTTCGGCCACAGCCTCTACTACAACAAGCCGGTTTCCGAGGTGGTGGGCGAGCGCCTGCCGCGCACGCTGGCCCTTGCGCTGGTCTGCCACATCCTCGCCTCGTGCATCGGCATCCTCTTCGGCATCCTCGCCGCCACGAAGCAGTATTCCTGGGTCGACACGCTGCTGTCGGGCATTTCCTTCCTCGGCATGACGGTGCCGCGCTTCCTGATGGCGCTGATCATCGTCTATGTGCTGGTCTTCCATTTCAACGTCAGCGAGATCAACAGCTTCCATTCCGCCCGCTACGGCGGGGCACCGTGGTCCTGGGGCAAGTTCGTCGACCTCGTGAAGCATGTCTGGCCGGTCGTCGCCATCGCCACCTTCGGGGGCCTTGCCTACAACATGCGCGTCATGCGCGGGAACCTGCTCGACACGCTGAACGCGCAATATGTCGAGACGGCGCGGGCCAAGGGGCTCAGCGAGCGCGCGGTCGTCATGCGCCATGCCGTGCCCAACGCGCTGCATCCGCTCGTCATGTACCAAGGCGTCGTGCTGCCCTACATGCTGACCGGCGAGATCGAGACGGCGATCATCTTCGCGCTGCCGACCGTCGGCCCGGCCATCGTCGGGTCCATGCAGGTCGGCGACGTCTATGTCACCGCCACCTTCATGCTCGTGCTCTCCGTCACGCTCATCGTCGGCAACATCATCGCCGACCTGCTTCTGGCCATGCTCGATCCGCGCGTGCGCCTTTCGGGAGGACCCGCATGACCGCCGAGACCCGATCCGCGCCGAAGGCCGACGCCGCGGCCGCCCGCAACCAGCATGGCGAAAGCTATTCCGCGCTCGTCTGGCGGCGGCTGAAGCGCTCCGTCACCGGCATGCTGGGGCTTGCCCTCGTCTGCCTGCTCGCCATCATCGTGCTCTTTGCCGAATTCCTCTCGCCCGCCGATCCCAAGGCGACGGACGTCGCCTTCACGCCGCCGCAGGCGATCCGCTTCACCGACAAGGACGGCAATTTCGCCTTCACGCCGCGCGCCTATCCGGTGCGCGAGACGGCGGAGCTCGACCCCGTGACCTTCCAGCCCGTCGTCGGGCCGGACTACGACAACCCGCAATATCTCGGCTTCTTCGTCAAGGGCGCGCCCTATCGCCTCTTCGGCCTCATTCCCGCCGAGCGCCATTTCTTCGGCGCGGTCGACGGTTCGCCGGTCCATCTGCTCGGCACCGACAAGTTCGGCCGGGACGTGCTCTCGCGGGCGCTGCACGGCTCGCGCATCTCGCTGATGATCGCGCTCATCGTCGTCTTCGTCGTGACGGTGGTCGGCACCACGGTCGGCATGATGTCCGGCTATTTCGGCGGGCGCTTCGACACCTGGACGCAGCGCTTCGTCGAGCTGGTGCTCGCCTTCCCGCAACTGCCGCTCTACCTGGCCCTCACCTCGCTGATACCGGTAACGGCGCCGACCAAAGTCTTCCTCGCCTTCGTCATCATCGTCATGTCGGCGCTCGGCTGGGCGCAGATGTCGCGCGAGGTGCGCGGCAAGACGCTGGCGCTCGCCCGCATCGACTATGTGCGCGCCGCCATGGCCATCGGCGCGACGGACCGGCGCATCCTCTTCCAGCACATCCTGCCCAATGTGATGAGCCATGTCATCGTCGCCGTCACGCTGGCGATCCCGAGCGTCGTGCTGCTGGAATCCTTCCTCGGGTTCCTCGGCTTCGCCGTCAAGCCGCCGCTGATCTCTTGGGGCCTGATGCTGCAGGACACGGCCAATTACTCGGTGATCGGCTCCTATCCCTGGCTGCTCGCGCCGGTGGGCTTCGTGCTGGTCACCGTCTTCGCCTTCAACGCGCTCGGCGACGGGCTGCGCGACGCCATCGATCCCTATTGAGGAGACCGGACATGACGCCAACCGACAGCATCGTCACGGCCCCCGCAGAGCGGCGCGACCTCGAAGGGCGCAGCGACCGGCCGATCATCGACGCGCGCAACGTCGCGGTCGATTTCAAGGTGGAGGGCGGCACGGTCCGCGCCGTGCGGGACGTCTCCTTCCAGCTCTATCGCGGCGAGACGGTCGCCATCGTCGGCGAGAGCGGCTCGGGCAAGTCCGTGACCGCGCGCACGATCATGGGCCTCCTCTCAAAGCGGGCGAAGACGAGCCCGCAGTCGCGCATCGACTATGACGGCGAGAACGTGCTCGCCTTTGCCGAGCGCCGCCGCCGCAAGCTGCGCGGCGACCGTATCTCGATGATCTTCCAGGAGCCGATGAGCTCGCTCAACCCGGTCTATACGGTCGGCAGCCAGATCGTCGAGGCGATCCGCGTGCACCGGCGCATCGGCCGCAGGGCGGCGATGGCCGAGGCGCTGGAGCTCTTGCGCCATGTCCGCATCCCCGATCCGGAGGCGCGGCTCAACCAGTATCCCCACCAGCTTTCCGGCGGCCAGCGCCAGCGCGTGATGATCGCCATGGCGCTCGCCAACAAGCCGGACGTGCTGATCGCCGACGAGCCGACCACCGCGCTCGACGTCACCGTGCAGGCGCAGATCCTCAACCTCATCCGCGCGCTCCAGCAGGAAATGGGCATGGCGGTGATCCTCATCACCCACGACCTCACCGTCGTGCGCCAGTTCTCCGACTATGTCTATGTGATGAGCCAGGGCGAGGTGAAGGAGCACAACACGACGGAAGCGCTGTTCGCCGATCCGGTGCATCCCTATACGCGCCGGCTGCTCGCCTCCGAGCCGCGCGGGGCGGCCAATCCGCTGCCGGCCGATTCCCCGGTTATCCTCGCGGGCAAGGATGTGCGCGTCGGCTTCACCCTGCGCAAGGGCGGCTTCTTCAAGCCGGAATACAGCCAGCTCCTTGCCGTCAACGACCTGTCGATCTCGCTGCGCCGCCACGAGACACTCGGCCTCG
Source organism: Shinella sp. R2-11 (assembly GCF_055330205.1). Taxonomy (NCBI): domain Bacteria; kingdom Pseudomonadati; phylum Pseudomonadota; class Alphaproteobacteria; order Hyphomicrobiales; family Rhizobiaceae; genus Shinella; species Shinella sp. R2-11. The sequence goes on from NZ_JBVAPC010000006.1 coordinate 248,092, forward strand.
TCGGCGAGAGCGGCTCGGGCAAGACCACCTTCGGCCAGGCGCTGATCCGGCTGATCGACGCCGATGCCGGCGAGATCAGCTTCGACGGCGAGCCGATCCAGAACCGCAGCAGGGCAGAGATGCGTCCGCTGCGCTCGCGCATGCAGATCGTCTTCCAGGACCCGTTCTCCTCGCTCAACCCGCGCATGTCCGTCGGGCAGATCATCGAGGAGGGGCTGGTCGTCAACGGCCTCGGCGAGACCCGCCGCGAGCGGATCGACCGGGTGCGCGAGGCGCTGTCCGCCGCGGGGCTGCCGACCGACATCCTGTCGCGTTTCCCGCATGAATTCTCCGGCGGCCAGCGCCAGCGCATCGCCATTGCCCGCGCCGTCGCGCTGGAGCCGGAATTCATCCTTCTCGACGAGCCGACCTCGGCGCTCGACCTGTCCGTCCAGGCGCAGATCATCGATCTCCTGCGCAAGCTGCAGGACGAGCGGGGCCTCAGCTACCTCTTCATCTCGCACGACCTGAAGGTGGTGCGGGCGCTCTGCCACCGCGTCGTCGTCATGCAGCACGGGCGGATCGTCGAGGAAGGCCCCGTCGAAGACGTGCTCACCCGCCCCAGAACTCCCTACACCGAACGGCTCGTGCGGGCCGCCTTCGATGTGGCCGCCTAACCCAGGATACAAAGGCAATCCCATGAGACATCCCAAGATCACCTTCATCGGCGCCGGCTCCACCGTCTTCATGAAGAACATCATCGGCGACGTGCTGCAGCGCCCGGCGCTCTCCGGCGCGACGATCGCGCTGATGGACATCAACCCGGAACGGCTCGCCGAAAGCGAGATCGTCGCCGGCAAGCTGGCGCGCACGCTCGGCGCCGGTGCGAAGGTCGAGACCCATTCCAGCCAGCGCAAGGCGCTGGAGGGCGCGGATTTCGTCGTCGTCGCCTTCCAGATCGGCGGCTACGAGCCCTGCACGGTCACGGATTTCGAGGTGCCGAAGAAATACGGCCTGCGCCAGACCATCGCCGACACGCTCGGCGTCGGCGGCATCATGCGGGGGCTGAGGACCGTACCGCATCTCTGGTCGATCTGCGCCGACATGCTGGAGGTCTGCCCTGAGGCGATCCTGTTGCAATATGTCAACCCGATGGCGATCAACACCTGGGCGATCGCCGAGAAGTTCCCGGCGATCCGGCAGGTCGGGCTTTGCCATTCCGTGCAGGGCACCGCCTTCGAGCTGGCGCGCGACCTCGACATCCCCGTCGAGGAGATCCGCTACCGCGCCGCCGGCATCAACCACATGGCCTTCTACCTCTCCTTCGAGCACCGCCAGCCGGACGGCAGCTACCGCGACCTCTACCCGGATCTTCTGGCCGGCTACCGCGAGGGCCGCTTCCCCAAGCCGAGCCACTGGAACCCGCGCTGCCCGAACAAGGTGCGCTACGAGATGCTGACGCGGCTCGGCTATTTCGTCACCGAAAGCTCGGAGCATTTCGCCGAATACACGCCCTATTTCATCAAGGAGGGGCGCGCCGACCTCATCGAGAAATTCGGCATCCCGCTCGACGAATATCCCAAGCGCTGCATCGAGCAGGTCGAGCGCTGGAAGAGCCAGGCGGCGGCCTATCGCGAGGCCGAGACGATCGAGGTGAAGGCGAGCCACGAATACGCCTCCTCGATCATGAACTCGGTCTGGACGGGCGAGCCATCGGTCATCTACGGCAACCTGCGCAACAACGGCTGCATCACCTCGCTGCCGGACAATTGCGCCGCCGAGGTGCCCTGCCTCGTCGATGCGTCCGGCATCCAGCCGACCCATGTCGGCGCCCTGCCGCCGCAGCTCACGGCGCTGATGCGCACCAATATCAACGTGCAGGAGCTGACCGTCGCGGCGCTGATGACGGAGAACCGCGAGCATCTCTATCACGCCGCGATGATGGACCCGCACACGGCCGCCGAGCTCGACCTCGAGCAGATCTGGTCGCTGGTCGACGACCTTCTCGACGCCCATCGCGACTGGATCCCCGAATGGGCGCGTGGCGCCCGCAAGACCAAGGCGGCGTGACCCTCTCCCTGTCCCCGCCGGCAGGCCCCCGCGCGCGCCGCGCCGGGGGCCTGTTTTCGTGAGCCCCTGCCTCAATATTCGTCGTGCAGCTTCACCCAGCTCATCGTGCCGTTCTCGTTGCGGCCCCTGGGGACGAGGTCGAGCCAGTTGAGCGCGCCGATCAGCAGTTCCGTGCCGCGATGATAGGTCGAGTAGGTGTGGTAGATGCCGCCCTCCTCATCCTTCGCGAAGACGCTGAGGCCGAACATGTCCGGCGCGTTGCGGATCGTCGTCAGGCCGTAATTGTAGAGCGCGCGGCCGGCGGCGCGGTCCTCCGGCCTGAACGACACGCCGAAATCGTAGTTGAAGTCGCGGTCGTCCGAGGAGACCCAGGGGAAAGTCCAGCCCATCCGCTTCCTGACCGCCTCGATCCGCCGGACCGGCGCGCGCGAGACCGCGGCGAAGGCGAGGTCCGCCTGTTCGAAGTGCCGGCGCGCCGCATCCGCATGATCCATCGTGAAGGAACAGCCGGGGCAGATGTGGTCCGAGCCGGGCGTCAGCATGAAGTGGTAGACGGCAAGCTGGCTGCGACCGCCGAAGAGGTCGCCGAGCGTGACGTCGCCGTCGGGACCATCGAAGATATAGGGTTTCTCGACCCTGACCCAGGGCAATTGCCGGCGCTCGGCGCGCAGGGCGTCGAGCTGGTGGGTCATGGCGCGCTCCTTCTCGAAGAGCGCCTTGCGGGCCGCAAGCCAGTCCTCGCGCGAAACGATGGGGTGCTGCATTGTCATTCTCCTTCGGTTGATGTGTCGGGCGGGAAGCGCCACGCCCGGCGGGAAACGAGCCTCAGCCAGGGCGGCAGATGGAAAAGAGCCATCAGCAGGTACATCGCGGTCATGCCGTCCATCGGCAGCGGGCCCGAGGCGCAGAAGGCCATCGGGTCGCCGGCGCTTGTCCATGCCATGAGGGCGAAGACGGGCGATGCGGCAAGGCAGAGCCAGTCCGCCGGACCGTGCGCGCATCCTGGAAGCGGCCTCTCGACTGTCACCGGCATTGCCATTTTCCTCTCCCGTGCTTTTGTCGTTGCAAAGCCGAGACTAGGCCGGAAGGACCGACTGCCGGGAGTGACAAGTGTGTCGGGATTTTCCGATCCCGTGCCGGGAACGGTCGATTGCCGGCAGGGACATTTCGCCGCCACCGGTTGATTAAGTTTCCGCCGCTGGGCATAAGTCGGTCTTCGAGCAGAGGGAGGGGCGCCTTGTCGTTTCGTCTTGGCCAGAGATACCGGCATCTCACGCATGACGGGGATTGCGCGTGCCACAGCCCCCTCGCCCGGGATCTGTTCTCCCGCATCGATGCGGGCCTTTCCCGCCGCTCGGTCCTCAAGGCCATCGCGGCGAGCCTCGCCGCCCCCGCCCTTGGCGGCGCCGCCTTCGCGCAGGCGCCCGCAAGGACCGTGCGGCTCACGAATGTCCGGATTTTCGACGGGGAGAACGCCACGCTTGCCGAGGGCCGGGACGTGCTGGTCGAGGGCCGGCTCATCAAGGCGCTGGTGGCGGCCGGGGAGACGGTCGCCGATGCCGATGCCATCGATTGCGGCGGGCGCACGCTGATGCCCGGCATGATCGATGCCCACTGGCATTCGATCCTCGCCGGCATTTCCCAGCTCACGGCGATGACCGCCGATATCCCCTATGTCCACCTGCTCGCCGCCGAGGAAGCCGAGCGCACCGTGCTGCGCGGCTTCACGACGGTGCGCGATGTCGGCGGCCCTTCTTTCGCGCTGAAGCGCGCCATCGACGAGGGACATGTCGCGGGGCCGCGCATCTATCCGTCCGGCGCCATGATCTCGCAGACCTCGGGGCACGGCGACTTCCGCATGCGCACCGACCTGCCCCGCACGGCGCAGGGCGACCTCAGCGTCGCCGAACGGGCCGGCATATCGGCCATCGCGGATGGCGAGGCCGAGGTGCTGCGCCGGGTGCGCGAGCAGCTCATGCTGGGCGCCAGCCAGATCAAGATCATGGGCGGCGGCGGTGTCGCCTCGGCCTATGACCCGATCGACGCGCTGCAATATTCCGAGGCGGAGATGAAGGCCGCGGTCTCCGCCGCCGCCGACTGGGGCACCTATGTCTGCGTCCACACCTATACGTCGGCCGGCGTGCAGCGCGCCCTTGCCTGCGGCGTGAAATCCATCGAGCACGGCCAGCTCGCCGACGAGGAGACCGTGCGGCGGATGGCGGATGCGGGGGCGTGGTGGAGCATCCAGCCCTTCCTCGCCGACGAGGATTCCAACACCTATCCGTCGCCGGAACAGCGCATGCAGCAGCAGGCCATCGCCGAGGGCACCGGCCGGGCGGTCGAGCTGGGGCGCAAGCACAAGGTGCGCATGGCGCTCGGCACGGATATCCTGTTCAGCCCCAGGGGCACGGCGACGCAGGGCAAGCAGCTCGCGAAGTTCGCCCGATGGTACGAGCCCGCGGATGTCCTGCGTCTCCTGACCAGCGGCAATGCGGAGCTTGCCGGCCTTTCCGGCGCGCGCAATCCCTATCCGGGCAAGCTCGGGCGCATCGAGGCCGGCGCCTATGCGGACATTCTCGTCGTCGACGGCAATCCGCTGCAGGATATCGCCCTGATCGCCGATCCGGAACGCACGATGAAGCTCATCATGAAGGATGGGCGCATTCACAAGAACACGCTTTCAGCCTGAAGGACAGTCTCGTGATCCGATACGCCGCCCTGCTCACCCTCGCCGCCGCCTGCACCGCGCAGACGGCCTCAGCCGCCGATGCCTTCGCCGGACCGTCCGAAGAGCCCGCCGCCGTCACGGATGCGGGCCCCGGCTGGGCCCTGCAGATCACGCCCTACATGTGGGCCGCGGGCCTCAAGGGCGACATCTCGCCGTTCCGGCGCGCGCCGACCATCGGCGTGGAGAAATCCTTCTCCGACGTCATGGACGACCTCAACTTCGGCGGCTTCGTGAATGTCTGGGCGCGCTACGACCGCTTCGTCCTGTCAGGCGACATGATGTATGTCGACACCACGGACAGCCATGCCTTCGGCGCGCTGCCGCCGCCGATACCACCCGGCGTCATCATCAGCGGAAGCGTCGACAGCAAGCAGTTCATGGCCACGCTGCAAGGGGGCTACCGCGTCGTCGACACGCCCGACTTCACGCTGGATGCCCTTGCCGGCGCGCGCTTCTGGCACATCTCGAACGACGTGACGATCAGTACGCCAGGACCGTATAGCTACCGCGAAAGCTTCGGCTGGGTCGATCCGGTGATCGGCCTGCGCGCCTTCCTTCCCCTGACGGACAAGCTGTCGGTTCAGGCGCAGGCGGATGTCGGCGGCTTCGGCGCGGGGTCCGACATCACCTGGTCGGCTCTCGCCACGATCAATTATACCTTCACCGACCACCTTTCCGTCTCCGCCGGCTACAAGGTGCTCGATGTCGATTACGACCGTGGCGGCCATGTCTTCGACACGCGCCTCAGCGGCCCCGTGCTGGGCCTGACGCTGCGTTTCTGAGCAGCGCCCGCCCGGCCTCTGTCAGCCGTATCGCCGCTGCGCCGCCCTTGCCGCCCGCTGGCTGCGCTCGGCCGAGACCGTGAAGCTGTCCACCAGCCCTTTCAGCGTCGTGCTGATCTGCATGAGATTGTGCGTGGCGGCGTTGGTCTCCTCGACCATCGCGGCGTTCTGCTGGGTCATCTGGTCCATGCTGCCGACGGCCGTGTTGATCTCGGCGATGCCCGCCGACTGTTCGCGGGCGGAGCTGGCGATGGCGTCGATATGGCCGTTGATATTGACGACCTGCTCGCCGATGTGATGCAGCGCCTCGCCCGTCCGGTTGACCAGCGACACGCCGAGCTGCACGTCCTCGAAGGACTTGTCGATCAGCGCCTTGATCTCCTTGGCGGCCTCGGCGGATTTCTGCGCGAGCTCGCGCACCTCCTGCGCGACGACCGCGAAGCCCTTGCCCGCCTCGCCCGCCCGCGCCGCCTCGACGCCGGCATTGAGGGCAAGCAGGTTGGTCTGGAAGGAGATCTGGTCGATGACGCCGATGATCTGGGTGATCTTGCCGGAGGATTCCTGGATGGCGCTCATGGCGGTGACCGCCTGCTCGACGATGGCGCCGGAGCGCCTGGCCTCCTCCGTCGCGCTGCCGACGACGCGGCGGGCCTCCTCGGCGCGCTGCGCTGCCTCGCGGGAAATGGTGGTGATCTCCTCGACGGCGGCGGCGGTCTCTTCCAGCGAGGCCGCCTGCTGCTCGGTGCGCTTGGCCATGTCGTCGGTGGCGTGGACCAGCTCGCCGGAATTGCCGGCCGCGTCGTCCGCCGCCGTCACGATGGCGCCGAGCGTGTCGTCCAACTTCTCGATCGCCGCGTTGAAATTGGAGCGCAGGCGCTCGAACTGCGGGGCGAGCGGCGTGGCGATGGCGGCGGTGAGGTCGCCGCCGGCAAGGCGGTTGAGCGAGGTGTCGATCGCGCCGAGCGCCTCTTCCTGCTCGGCGTTCAGCGCTTGGCGCGCGGCCTCGGATTTCTCGCGCTCCTCCTGGAGGGCGTCGAGATAGACCGAGATCGCATAGTCCATGTCGACCAGCGCGGCCTTGACGATGGCGGTGATCTCCTCGCTCAGCGCATCGGCCTTCCTGCGGTAGAGGAAACCTTCGAGATGCTTGCGGACGACGCTCTCGACGATGGCCTCCAGGATCAGCGCATAACCGCCGATATACCAGCGCGGCTCCAGGCCGAGGCGGGCATGGGTCCTGCCGATCGTGGTGACGGCATCGACATAGTGCGCGTCGAACTTCGCCGAGCCGATCACTTCCCAATGCTTGACCTGCCGGCCCTTGGCGCTCTGGATATGCGCCTCGTTGGAAAAGAAACGGGCGGTCTCGGGCGTGGCGCGGGCCTTGCCGTAGAAGATGTCCAGCGCGCCGTCGAGCGAGGCGGAAATGGTGGGCAGCGCCCTTTTCAGCGCCGCGCGCTGGCCGGCGTCGAACTCGACGAACTGGAGACGCTCGTTCAGTTGCTGGGTCTTGGCATCCTGCGCCGACATCGGCAAATCCTCTGCAGTTGGGTTGGCGAATGACGCAAGTCCCGAATCAGGACTCCAGCCTTCGGTCTGTAGCGATTTTTCGCAGGGGACAGTAAACAAACACTGTAAATCGGAGGCCGATACTTCGCCAAAAATTGACGAAGAACAAATTCCGTTCGAATTTATATCGTAAGTATTACTTATCGGTGCGGATAATACCAATCAATACCAGGGAAAACCAATATACCCGATGCAACGCAGCGTGTATCTTACGTAACGTGAGGCAGGTGTAACGCACCCGCGTTGAACCGTCGCTCCGCTCGGGGAACCGCTCCCTTAGACCGTCACCCCGGCTTCCAGCCGCGCGCCGTCGAAGCGGCCGATCATGGCAAGGACCGCTTCCCTGTCGAGCATCAGGCAGGCGGCCGTCGCGAGGGCGTCGGCAATCGCCGCCGAGGGGGCGGAGATCGAGACCGACCGCCATTGCGCCGGCGCGGGCATGCCCGTTTCGGGATCGAGGATATGGCCGTCCCGGCCGGCCTGGTCGAAGGTCGTGCCGAGCGGGGCGGAGGTCGCCAGCGCGCGCTGGCGTAGCGCCACGCGCTCGCCCGTTTCAAGCCGCAGCGGCCATTCCCCGCCGTGAGGCCGGCCACCGAGGGCGCGGAACTCGCCGGTGTCGATCAGGATGTCGGTGAGGCCCTCGGCCTCCAGCAGCACGGCCACCCGGTCGGCGACATAGCCCTGGCCGATGCCGTTCAGCGTCAGCGCCGTGCCGGGCCGCATCGTGATCGCCGCCGCATCGAGCTCCACCCTCTCCCAGCCGGTCTTCCGCAGCACGCCTTCGAGGCTTTTCGCATCGGGCCGCCCGCCCTTCGCGGCCGCTTCGGCCCAGAGCGCCCAGAGCGGCTGCACCGTCGGATCGAACCGCCCGCCGCTCGCCTGGTGCACCGCGCCGGCCAACGACAGGCATTCCAGAAGCTCGAAGGGCGGGGCGGCAAGATGCCCCTCGCGGTTCAGCCGCGACAGGGCGCTCTCCGGCCGGTAGAGGCTGAGGATATCCTCCAGCCGGCCGATCTCGGCCATGACGCGGGCGGCGATGGCCTCGCCGTCCGGGTGGTCGAGGCGGATCGAGGCGCGCGCGCCCAGCGCCTGCCCGGTCCACAGGCGCGCGGTTCCTCCATCGGCGCGGGCGGCGGCCGGCAGGGCGGCGAAGGCCGCGGAAATGGCAATGAGGCGGCGGCGGGTCATCAGCATGGGTTCAGCCTCCGGTGGACGGGGTAAGGGCGTTCAAGCGGTCGCGATAGTCGGCGTCGTCGGTATCGGGCCGGCCGCCGGTCTCCACCGGCGTCAGGACCATGGCGTCGGTGACGTCGGCAAGGGCGAGCACCCGGCCGCCCTCCGCGATCGCGAAGGCGGCGGCGCGCTCCCGGCTGGAAAAGGGCACGGTCTCCGGCGCGCCCATGCCGCCCCGCCGGGCCGAGCCGACGACATAGAAGGCCTTGTCGGCGGCGATCCAGTTGCCCTTGCCGGGCTCGTCCCAGGTCGCCCCCGCCGCGCCCATGTCGTTGACATAGACCGCGACGATGGGCGCGACCTGCTCGGGACCGCGGGCATAGGCGATGGCGTCGCGCACCTGGCTGAAGAAGAGCGGGGCGGCATTGCCTTCGAGGAAGACCTGCGCCTTGGGGCCGGGATGCTCCAGAAGGTTCATCTGGCAGTAATGGCCGAGCGTCTCGGGCGTCATTTCCTGCGGCACGATGGCCTGGGCGACGTCCTCCTTGCAGGCGGAAAGAAGGAGGAGCGCCGCCAGGAGCACGGCGGGGCGGAGACGGTTCTTCATGGCGTCACCTTTCGGAAGGCTGCGGCCGCAAGGGCGATGGCCGCGAGCGGCCAGACGAGGAGCGAGGCGGCCGACTGCCAGAGCGGGATCGCCCGCGCCGCCCCGCCGATGCCGCCGGCCGCGGCGACCGCCTCGGCCGCCGAGAGATTGAAGACGCGGAAGGCGTCGGCGGGATTGGCGAGCAGCGCGACGGGCAGCGCATGGGTGGTGAAGGCCCCGCCGCTGTCCGTGACGATCAGCGCCAGAAGGGCAAGGTCGTAGAGCACCACGGCCGCCAGCCAGAGCGCGATGGCAAGGCCTGCCGCCCCCGAGGGCCGGCGCGCCAGGGCCGAGAGCGCATAGCCCGCGCCGAGGAAGGTCGCGCCGAGCGCGACGGACGTCCAGACCAGCCGCCAGAGCGAGGCGAGACCCGCCACCGCGCCGGGATCCGACCAGACGGCGACCAGCGCCGCCGCGCCATAGCCGAGCGTGACCGCGAGCGCGAGGATCGCCAGATGCGCCAGGAGCTTGCCGAGCAGGATCTCAAGGCGCGAGACCGGATAGGTGAGAAGCAGCGGCAGCGTGCCGCGCTCCACCTCGCCCGCCACCGCGTCGAAGCTCATGAGGAGCGCCAGCAGCGGTACCAGATAGACGGCGAGCGAGGTGAGCGAGGCGACCGTCACCGACAGCCGGTCGACGCCGACATCGCCGGTCGGCGCGGCGCCGGCGGCGGCGAGCACCAGCGCGAACAGCACCATCATGCCCGTTGCGATGGAGACCCAGCGATTGCGGAAGGCGATGCGGAATTCCGAGACCGCCGTGGCGAGGATGCGGTTCATTGCCCGTCCCTCCGGCTGAAATGGCTGTAGATGTCCTCGAGGCTCGGCGGGATCACGTCGAGATCGGCGACCTCGCCGCCGAGCGCCGATATGCGGGCGAGCAGCGGCAGCTTCTCCGCCTGCGCGCAGGAAAGGCGCAGCAGGCCGTCGCCGCCGGCGGATGCCTCGGGAAAGGCCGAGACAAGCGCCGGCGCGCGGCCGGGCGCGGGCCGCACCAGCAGGGCGACGGGCAACGCGGCACGGGCGCGCAGGTCGGCAAGCGTGCCTTCCGCCACCAGCGCCCCGCCGGAAAGGATGAGGATGCGGTCGGCGCGCGCCTCCACCTCGGTCAGCACATGCGAGGAGAGCAGGATCGCCGTGCCCTCGGCGGAAAGGCCGTCGAGCAGGTCGTAGAAGTCGCGGCGCGAGACGGGGTCGAGGCCGGAGGTCGGCTCGTCGAGGACGAGCAGGCGCGGCTTGCCGATCAGCGTCTGGGCGAGGCCGACGCGCTGGCGCATGCCCTTGGAATAGGTGCCGATGCGCCGCCGCGCGGCATGGGCGAGGCCGACGCGCGACAGGAGCTCCATCGCCTGTCGCGGGCTTTCGCCGCGCAGCGAGAGATAATAGCGAAGCTGCTCCTCGCCCGTCAGCGCCGGATGGAAGGCGACGTTCTCGGGCAGGTAGGCGACCGCGGCGCGGGCGGAGGACGAGCCGGGCGAGGAGCCGCAGACCGAGACCTCGCCGCCGTCATAGGGAATGAGGCCGAGGATGATCTTCATCATCGTCGACTTGCCCGCGCCGTTATGGCCGAGCAGGGCCGCGCGCCTGCCCGCCTCCAGCGTCAGCGAAACAGCCTTCAGCGCCTCGACGTCGCCGAAGCGCTTAGTGAGCCGGGAGATTGTCAGGGTCGGTGTCATCGTCATTTCCTTCGGCCCAGCGGCCGGCGGCCTCGGCCTCGTAGCCGAGAATGTCGGGCGGGACGGATATGGTGAGGGGCCGCATCAGCGGCGCGCTGTCGCGCACGCCGCCGGGCAGCGTCGCGGGAAAGTCCCGCTGGCTCCAGCGCACGAGCTGCACGGCGGGCGAGCCGATGAGGAGGCTTGCCGCCGGCTGCGACCAGAGGATCTGGTCCATCAGGTCGTTGGGCCGATAGAAACTGTCGGCGATGCCGTCACCGTTGAGGTCGAAGGCCGGGTGGTCGGACCAGAAATTGCCCCTGCCCTCATGGCTCCATTCCATGTTGCGCGTGCCGACATATCTCACCTGCTCGCGGTTGCCGACGAAGGCGTTGCCGGTGAGCACGTTCTTCTCCGAGCCGGCGGTGAAATGGATGCCGATGCCGCAGCCCTCGAAGCGGTTGTTCCAGATGAGGTTCTTGTGGGCGTTGTAGATGAAGAGGCACTTCCTCGTGCCGCCGCGCACCAGGTTGCCCGTGACGTCGGCATTGTTGGCATAGTTCAGCATCAGCCCGTGCTCGCGGTCGCCGAGGCTGAGATTGTTGAGGATCTTCGCCCTGTCGGAGAACATGATGGCGAAGCCGAGATGGTTGCCGATGGAGACGTTGCCGGAAACCTCGGTGTTGCGGGTGTACATGAAATGCACGGCGAAACGCAGGTCGCGCATCACGTTGCCGCGGTAGATGCTGTCGGCGCTGGCATTGGAGAAGATGCCGTCGCGCCCGTAGCGAATGGCGTTGTTCTCCAGGAGCGTGCCGGGGCTGTTCCAGACATAGATGCCGTTGCCGCGCTCGTTCATGCGCGGGCTGTCCGTGCCGACGATCTCGTTGCCGGCGACGGTCGCGTTGCGGCCGCCATGCACGTCGATGCCGTGCATGTTGCCGGTGACCAGCAGCTTTTCGATGCGGGCGCGGTCGGCGCCCTTGAGGATCTTCACGCCGGCGTCGAGGTCCTGGTTCACCCGGCCCGAGCCGGTGACGGTGAAGCCCGTCAGCGTCACGTCGGGCGCGGCGATCGTCATGACGCTGCCCTCGCCGAGCCCGTCCACCACCGCCCCGCGCGGGCCGGTAATGATGAGGGGTCTATCGACGGTGACGGGGCCTGGATAGGCCCCGTCGGAAAGCCGCAGCACATCGCCGGGCGCCGCCCCGGCAATGGCCGCCGCGAGGCTGCCCGCGCCCGGCGCGACGGCGCGCTCCGCCGCGGCGAGCGGCGAGGCGAGCAGAAGGCCGATCAGGAGGACGGGCAGCCGCATTTCTCAGGCGTCCTTCGGTTCCACGAACATGCGGCCGCGCATTTCCATGTGCAGGGCATGGCAGAACCACTGGCAATAGTACCAGTAGACGCCCGGATTGGCGGCGACGAAGGTGACGGAGCTCGTCTGCTGCGGCCCGACTTCCATGGCCACGCCATGGTTGCCCATGGTGAAGCCGTGCGTCAGGTCGTCGATCTCGTCGAGATTGGTGACGATGACCGTGACCTCGTCGCCTTCCTTCACCGTGAAGCTTTCCTGGCTGTAGCTCGGCGCGACGGAGGTCATGTAGACGCGCACCTTGTTGCCGTCGCGGATGACGGCGTCGGTCCATTCGTCGATATTGACGCCGTCGGCCTCGGCCTGCTTGCGCGTTTCCGACCACAGCGGATCCTGGCGGTCCCAGACCGACTTGATGTTCGGCAGGATCGAGGGGGAGACCGCGATGGCGTCATGCGGCTCTGCGAAGTTCGGGCCGTCGTGCACCAGCTTCATCTTGTCGCCGGAAATGTCGATGAGCTGGTCGTTCTCCGGCTTCAGCGGACCGACATTGAGGAAGCGGTCCTTGGAGAACTTGCACAGGCACACCAGCCAGTCGTTGGTGGCGTCCAGCGTCTCGCCCATCACGGTCTTCAGGTGACCGGGCTGGTACTGGACGTCGAGCTTGTCCTTGATCGGGTCGATCTTCTCGCCGGCATAGGCACGGATGGCCTCCTCGATGTTCCACTTGACCACCTGGCTGTCGAGGAAGAGCGAGGTATAGGCGTTGCCGCGGCCGTCGAAGGCGGTGTGGAGCGGGCCGAGGCCGAGTTCCGGCTCGGCCACCACGGCGCTGCGCGGCTCGGCATTGTCATAGAAGATCGCGTCGAACTTCGTGACGTCGAGCACGGTCACGGTCGGCGAGAGCTTGCCGTTGATGCACAGGTGCTTCTTGTCCGGCGCCATGTTGCAGCCGTGCGGGTTGTTGGCGATGGGGATGTAGCGGGTGAAGAGGGATTTCGCCTCCTTGCGGCCGTCCAGCACCTTGACGCCGTTGATCTCCTCGAACTTGCCGGCGGCGACGGCCTTCTCGATCTCGGCGAGGTTGAAGACGACGACGTGGTCCATCTCGGACTTGGTCATCTCTTCCAGCGTCGTGCCCATTTCGGAATTGTAGCTGGTCGAGAAGGCCCACTTGCCCTCGTAGTCGGCGTCGCAGTTGTCGAGGTTGCCGGAGACCTGCACCTGCCAGGCGACCTCCCACTTGTCGGCATCGACCGCGGTGAAGATGTTCACATAGGTCGAGACGTCCTTCATGGTCGAGCCGTCGTTGACCAGAGGCGCCTCGTCCTCGCCGTTGCAGAAGACGTAGTTGGAGCGCGGCCATTTCTGCGGGCGCAGGCCATGGATGCCCTTGGCGTTGGGGATTTCCAGGATCGCGTCGGTCTTCATCACGTCGCAGCGCACGCGGGCGACGCGGGTATTGGCCTTGTCGTTCATGAAGAGGTAGCGGCCGTCATACTTGCCCTCGGTGAAGGACATGTGGACGTGGTGCAGGTCGCCGTTGTCGTGGATCTTCTTGCCGTTGGCGGCAAGCTGCTTCTTCGTCTTCTCCGACATCGTGCGCTGGTGGATGCGGATGGATTCGTTCGTCTGGCCCCAGCCGGTGGCCGAGCAGCGGTTGAACACCGGAACGCGCATCAGTTCGCGCATCGAGGGAATGCCGAGGATGCGCATCTCGCCCGACTGGCCAGAGGACCAGAAGCCGTAATAATCGTCGAGCTTGCCGGGCGCGACGGAGCCGTCGGCCCCGGCGGCGGCACGGGCCGGGGTCGCAAGGCTTGCGGCGCCGAGGCCGAGCGCGGCCGGCCCCATCGTGCCGGCGAGGACCGCCGAGCCCGCGGTCGCGCTGAACAGCGCGCGGCGGCTCAGTCCCTTGTTTTCCTTCGTTTCCATGGTGGGTTTCCTTCTTCGGTTAAACCTTGGCTGCGGGTTGGTGGATCGGCGCGCCGCCGGGACTTGCCGCGAGCTTCGCGCGCGACTTCATCTTCTTGATCACGACGGGGCACACGGTTTCGGACTGGTAGAGGACCTGGCAGTGCAGGCAGTTGATGCACTCGTTCGGGTTGATCTCGCCGGTCTTGTGGATCGCCTGCACCGGACACTGGATGGCGCAGGTCTGGCAGGGATTTCCGCATTCGTGGTAGCGCTTCAGCCAGTCGAACATGCGCATGCGCGCGGGGATGGCCAGCGCCGCGCCGAGCGGGCAGAGATAGCGGCAGTAGAACCGCTCGACGAAGAGCCCAGCGACGAGAAGCGCGACGGCATAGGCGACGAACGGCCAGGCGCGGATGAACTTCAGGATGATCGCGGTCTTGAACGGCTCGATCTCGGCGAGGTGCTCGGCCTGCTCGACGCTCATCAGCGAGACGCCGAAAAGGCCGAGGAAGATCATGTATTTCACCGGCCAGAGCCGCTCGTGCAGGCCCCATGGCAGGGTCCATTGCGGGATGCGGAGCTTGCGCGCGATCTGGTTGGTCAGTTCCTGCAGCGCGCCGAAGGGGCAGAGCCAGCCGCAATAGGCCCCCCGCCCCCAGAAGAGCAGCGCGGCGGCGACGGCGAACCACAAGATGAAGGTCAGCGGATCGAGCAGAAAGGCCTGCCAGCTGAAGCCGCTGACGAGGCTGCCGAACAGCGCCATCAGGTTGACCACCGAGAGCTGTGCATTGGCGTACCAGCCGAGGAAGACCAGTGTCACGGTCAGAAAGACGATGCGGAAGATATAGAAGCCGCGGGCGTTCCTGACCGCATAGGTCTGGAAGAAGAACACGCCGGTCAGCACCGCCAGCATGCCGGAAAGCGCGACGATCTTCAGCCTGGAATCGCGCCAGATGCGCTTCCAGAGGTCGGCCTGTGCCGAGCCTTCCTCCTGCGGGGTGACGGCGGCGACCTCCTTTGCGGGCGGCGCGACGGCGCGCAGGTATTTCTGCGGCAACTGGTAGCCGAGATCGAAGGTGTGGAAGACCTTCTCGATCGGCCCGACCTCGCGCTGCGCCAGAAGCTGGATGCGGAAGGGCCTTGCGGGATCGAAGCCGACGCCGGCCGGGATGCGGAACAGGTCCATCTCGGAAAATTCCGGCGCGCCGGAAAGCGCGATGGCGCCGAGGCGGCGATGGTCGCGGTCGCGGAAGCGCACCGAGACGTCGTCCTGGATCAGCACGATGCGGTCGAAGATGCCGCCGCGCACATAGCCCGAGCCCTTGAAGGAATAGAGGCCGCGACCCACGACCGCGATGGCGTTCTCGCCCTCCTTCAGCCAGCCTTTCAGATTGGCTTCCCCGGCCGGGCCGAGCAGCGCCTTGCCGATGGCCGGCACGGAGACCAGCGCCGCCTGCATGTCGATGAAGGTGGTCTGCGGCGCCTCGGTCAGCGCCCGGTCGCGGGCGCGCACGTCCGGATGTTCGGCGAAGGCGGCGTTGACCTGCGCCACGTCGAGCGACAGCCGGCGCAGCGTGCCGTCCCCTTCCGCCTCGATCCAGTCGGCCGGCGCGGCGGCGTCGGGATCGATCTCGAAACGGGGGCCGGCGCCCTCGGTTTCCGGGGCAAGGCCGCCGAGGCCGAGCGCGCGGGCGACCTTCAGCCCCGAGCGGACGATGGAATCGTCGATCACCATCACCGTCACGGTCGCGCCGGAGATGATGTCCACCTCATGCGCCGTTCCGCCGGATTTCGCCTCGGCGACGAGGTCGAGGCCGGCATAGCTCGCGACCAGCGCCTTCACCTTGGCCTCGGGAATGCCGATGAGGACGATGGGCTCGGAATGCTTGACGAGCTGCACGCCGACGATCTTCGCATCCTTGCCGACGGCGACGAGCGTGTGGATCGGCTTGCCGGAATAGCCGGTGGTGCCGACGAAATCCGAGGTCATGAAGACCCAGGCCACCGTCTCGCCGCCCTTGAGCACCGGCGCCACCGCCAGATCCTCGCGGATCGGCCCGAAGCCTTCCGCACCGGGAACCAGGTCGGAGGCCGTCGCGGCGGGCAGGTACTGCTGCAGCACCGAGGCCGCATGGGCGGGAACGGCGAGGCACAGGCCGATGCAGAGCAGAAGGACGAGACGGATGAATTTCATTCCAGGGCGTTCCAGCAAACCATTGCCGGAGCTTTGGAATGTTCGCGCGGAATGATCGTTGCGCTATATCAAACGAAAACGAATAGTTGCCGATTGCCGCCCAGATGCCGGCGAGGGTCTACTCCTCGCCCATAGAGGCGTCACGGCCATTGCCTGGCCCATTCGCGCAATTCCGCCCTGGCCTTTTCCGGCCAGTCCTTCACGGGCGCGGGAAAGACCGCGATCTTTCCGCCGTCCGGCTTCCAGGCCGCGTAGACGCGGTGCTCGCCGGAGGAGAGGAAGATCAACCCCGCCTCGTCGAGGCAGGCATGCGGCCGGCAGGCCGTGCCGACGAAGTCGTCGCCCTTGAATTCGCCGCTTCCCACCCCGGTCATCAGCGTCTGGAAATGCTCGAAATCCGAGCCGAGCACCATCTTGAGGCTTGCGGCAATCTCGCCGTTGCCGAAGGCTTCCGAGGGATGGGTGAAGGTGCGCTCGCGCAGATTGGCCCAGCCGCTCGCCGCATCCGCCTGGAAGGCGACGGGAGCGAGCGGCGCGATGCCGCGCTCGGCGGTCCATTGCCAGCGCTCCGTTTCGCGGCCGGGGACGCTCACCGTCGAAAAGACGAGGCCCGCGCCCTCGACGGCCCAGGATACGGAGACGCAACTGTCGATGGGCCCGTCTATCCGCGGCGCGCCGCGGCCGGGAAAGGACAGGACGAACGGCGCGCCGTCGCAGGCATTGCCGCCGCCCGAACTGGTGCCGACGAGCGCGACGGTATCGCCGAAGGCATAGACGTCATCGAGGAAGACGATCTGGTTCGTGTGCAGCTCGCGGCCGTCGACGACGAGCACCTTCTCGAAGTCCTTTTCCCTGATCTCGACCGTGTGGCCGGCGACCTTCGCCAGCTCCACCGCATGGGCCGGGGCCACCGCGCCGAGAAGAAAACCAACCAGGGAAAATGTGCGAACCCATTGCCGACTCATGAAAATCTCCTGCATTTGCCCCGAACTTGCTTTGCAAGGCCTCGGATCGCAATGGCGTGGGCCGCATTTTCGATGATGCCGTTGCCAAAGCATTTCAATCCGAATGAACCGGTGCCCTGTGCCGTTTCCGATACGTCGATACCTTCAGGCCAATTCATTTTCAGGCAGACCATGACCTTTCCCACCATCAAGCTTCCCGCCCGTCCCCTCGCCCTGCAGCGCGGGGCGATCTCCATCCCGCTCGCCTATTACTTTTCCACGCCGGTCCTGCTGGCGATCGCCGTCTTCATGATGGTGATGGAAGGGCCCGGCATCCTGCGCGACTACACGATCAGCCAGAATCCGCTCATCGTCGAAGGCGATATCGACGGGAGCTGCAGGACGCGGAAAGCCTTCTTCACCACCTGCGAGGTGGACCTTTCCTACGAGCAGAACGGCCAGCGCTACGACAAGAATGTCGAGGTCATGTTCGTCGACCTCCACAGCGGCGACTACGAGACGGGCCTCGTCGTTTCGGCCGATCACCCCGAGCTCGCCACGATCACGCTCGGGCTGGACATGCTCTGGAACCGGATCATCACGCTGGCGGTCTTCACCCTCCTTCTCGGCGGCGGCGGCCTTGCGATGATCTTCTTCGCCCTTCGCATCGTCCGCGCCCGCGCCCAGTTGCGGCACCCGGCACCCCTCACCGTCATCCCCGTCGAGATCACCGGCATGGAGACCAAGCGCGGCCGCCTTGCTGTCACCTATGCGGACCGGCTGAGCGAGCGGAAGACCAAGCGGGTCGCCCATACCCATTTCGAGAGCGGGCACGAGCCGATCATCGTCGGCGATGCCGGCAGCCATCCGGTCGCCCTTGCCGTGTGGCACGGCGCCACGTCGCTGCCCGTCCTCATCGACGACCGGCTGGAACGGATCGAGATGACGCCCGAGGAGCGCAGAGAGGCGCTGGAGCCGCTTTACGCATCGGCGGCCGCGGCCGGCCACGGGACAGCGGCAGCCGCCCTCGCCCCCGCGCCGGCAAGGAAGGGCCTGTCGCTCGCGCGGCGGCTGGGGCTTGCGCTCCTTGTCGTGCTGCTCATCGTCGGCGGCATTTTCGGCTACTGGCTCTGGTACGTGACCAGCGCGCCCTCGCAGTACAATTCGCCGGGCATGGACATCAACGACATGATGCCGGAAGCGCTCAACCGATGGGGCTGCGACCAGCTCAAGGCCCGCTTCGGCGACGGCCTCGCCCCCTTCGGATGCACGGCCGCGGACTACCAGAGCTGGAAGTAATTCCGGGGCGGAAATCCTGATCCGGCGCGCGTCCCGATACCGAAGGGGCGCGCGCTTTCCCCTGCGACGCTATTGCGCTTCCATCGCGGGAATCCTTACGCTAAAAGTGGTATCCACAATACCTTTTATCCACCGGTGGCCGGATATCACGGATGCGGATGACGCTTCATACGGACTATGCCCTGCGCATGCTGATCTACGTCGCCACGCGGCGGGACGGGGCGTGCACGGTGAACGACGTCGCCGAGGCCTACGGGCTTTCGCGCAACCATCTCCTGAAAGTCGCGCAGACGCTGCGCGATCTCGGCCTCGTCGAGACGACGCGCGGCCGGGCCGGCGGCATCCGCCTTGCGCGGGCGCCGCGCGAGATCGGCATCGGGGCGCTGGTCAGGGCGACGGAAGAGGAATTCTCGCTGGCCGAATGCATGCAGGCCGGGGGGCGCGCCTGCGCCATCTCGCCCGCCTGCCGGCTGAAGGGCATGCTGCACGAAGCGCTCGGCGCCTTCCTGTCCGTGCTCGACAAATACACGCTTGCGGATATCGTACGCGACAGGGCCTCGCTCGGCCCGCTGCTCGGCATCGATCTCGCGGCGGCGTGAAGGAAAGGGGAACGCAATGCTATCCGGATTGACGGTTTCGGAGCGCCATGCCGCGCTCTTCGTGCTCGGCGCGCTGGCGCTGGTGGGGCTTGCCATGGCGGTGGCCGGCCAGGGCGATCCGCTCGCCGTGCACGGCTATATCGTGCTCGCCTTCAGTCTCGCCTTCGGCTTTGCGGTCCTGTCCGTCCTCTTCGCGCCCGAGCCGCCGGAAAGCCGGCTTTCGGAATATTACGACGACCCGACGCGGGTCGGCATCATCCTGTCGCTCGCCTGGGCGGTCGCCGGCATGTTCGTCGGCGTCTGGGTGGCCGCGCTCTTGGCATGGCCGGAGCTAACCTTCGTGGATTCGGCCTGGGCGAGTTTCGGGCGGCTGCGGCCGGTGCACACGTCCGGCGTCATCTTCGGCTTCGGCGGCAATGCGCTGATCGCCACCTCCTTCCATGTCCTCCAGCGCACCTGTCGCGCGCGGCTGCCCGACCAATTCAGCCCGTGGTTCGTGCTGATCGGCTACAACCTCTTCTGTCTTGTCGCCGCGACCGGCTACCTGATGGGCCTCACCCAGTCGAAGGAATATGCCGAGCCGGAATGGTATGCCGACATCTGGCTGGTGATCGTCTGGGTCGTCTATTTCCTGATCTACATCCGCACGCTCCAGCGCCGCAAGGAGCCGCATATCTACGTGGCGAACTGGTACTATATGGCCTTCATCCTGGTCGTCGCGGTGCTGCACATCGTCAACAACCTCGCCGTGCCCGTCTCCTTCGGCCATGCGAAAAGCTATTCGCTGTTTTCCGGCGTGCAGGACGCCATGACGCAATGGTGGTACGGCCACAATGCCGTCGCCTTCTTCCTGACCTCCGGCTTCCTCGGCATGATGTACTACTACCTGCCCAAGCGCGCGGAGCGGCCGATCTTCTCCTACCGGCTCTCCATCATCAGCTTCTGGGGCATCACCTTCATGTATATGTGGGCGGGCGCCCACCACCTGCATTACACCGCCCTGCCGCAATGGGTGCAGACGCTCGGCATGACCTTCTCCATCGTGCTGCTGGTGCCTTCCTGGGCGTCTGCCGGCAACGCGCTCGCCACGCTCAACGGCGCCTGGCACAAGGTGCGCGACGACGCGACGCTGCGCTTCATGATGGTCGCCGCCGTCTTCTACGGCCTCTCGACCTTCGAGGGCTCGTTCATGGCGATCCGCGCCGTCAACTCGCTGTCGCACTATACCGACTGGACCGTCGGCCATGTCCATGCCGGCGCGCTCGGCTGGGTGGCGATGATCACCTTCGGCTCGCTCTACGCCCTCGTGCCGTGGATGTGGAAGACGGAGCGCATGTATTCGCCGAGGCTGATCGAGGTCCACTTCTGGCTCGCGCTGGCCGGCACCGTCGTCTACGTCTTCGCCATGTGGAATTCGGGCATCATCCAGGGCCTGATGTGGCGCACCTACAATGACAGCGGCACGCTCGCCTATTCCTTCATCGACAGCCTGGTCGCCATGCATCCCTACTATATCGCCCGCGCCTTCGGCGGTCTGCTCTTCCTTGCCGGCGCGGTGGTCTGCTGCATCAATGTCGGCATGACGATCCGCATGGCGCGCCATGCGCTGAAGACCGGGGCGGGCGGCGACGTTCCCGTCCTCGCACCGGCGGGAGAATGACCATGAAGGAATTCTTCCACCGCAAGATCGAGCGCAACGCCATCGGCTTCGTGCTCGCCATCGTCGGCGTCGCCTCCATCGGCGGCCTCGTCGAGATCGCCCCGCTCTTCACCATCCACGAGACGGTGGAGGACGCGCCGGACATGCGGCTCTACACGCCGCTGGAGCTGGCCGGCCGCAACATCTACATCCGCGAGGGCTGTTACGCCTGTCATTCGCAGATGATCCGCACGCTGCGCGACGAGGTGGAGCGCTACGGCCCCTATTCGCTCGCCGTGGAATCGAAATACGACCACCCGATGCTCTGGGGCTCGAAGCGCACCGGGCCGGACCTTGCCCGCCTCGGCGGTAAGTATTCCGACGCCTGGCACGTCGCCCACCTGATGAACCCGCGCGACGTGGTGCCGGAATCGGTGATGCCGCGCTACGGCTGGCTGAAGGCCAACGCGCTGAGGATCGACGATCTCGGCGAGCACCTTTCCGCCCAGCGCACGGTCGGCGTTCCCTATACGGACGAGATGATCGAACATGCGGTGGCGGACGCTCGCGGCCAGGCGAACCCGGACGGCAACGAGGCCGCCGGCGTCAGCGAGCGCTACGGCGAGAAGACGAACGTGCGCGCCTTCGACGGCAATCCGGGCCTGCTGACGGAGATGGACGCGCTCGTCGCCTATCTCCAGATCGTCGGCCAGCTCACCGGGGCCGCCCACCAGGAAGCAGCAGTGAAGGAGGAATGACATGGACGCGGATCACGGCACCATCGTCGCCTTCGCCAAGAGCTGGGGCCTGTTCTACCTCATCGCGATGGCCGTGGGCGTGCTGATCTACGCCCTCTGGCCGGGCAACCGAAAGCGCTTCAACCGCGCGAAGAAGAGCATTCTCGACAAAGACGACCGGCCGGGGGACTAGACGATGGCAACGGAAAGACACGATCCCGCCACCGGGCGGGCGACCACCGGGCATGAATGGAACGGCATCGAGGAGCTGGAGACGCCGATCCCGCGCGTCGTCATCTTCTTCCTGACGGTCACCACGCTGTTCGCCATCGGCTACTGGATCCTGATGCCGGCCTGGCCGCTCGGCGTCACCTATACGAAGGGCCTGCTCGGCATCGACCAGCGCGCCGTCGTGACGAAGCAGGTCGAGGACGCCGCCGCGACCCGCGCGGTCTGGACCGGCCGCATCGCCGAGGCGAGCCTTGAGGACATCGCCGCCGATCCCGACCTGATGAACCATGTGCGCGAGACGGGCCGCACGCTCTTCATCGACAATTGCGCCGCCTGCCACGGCACGCGCGGCACCGGCGGGCCCGGCTTCCCCAACCTTGCCGCCAGGGCCTGGCTCTGGGGTGGCGAGCCGGACACCATCGCCGAGACGATCCGCATCGGCATCAACTCCACCAACGAGGACACGCGCGTCTCGCAGATGATGGCCTTCGGCCGCGACGGCGTGCTCGACGACAGGCAGGTGCGCGCGGTCGCCGCCTATGTGCGCTCGCTCTCGGACCTGCCGATGGGGGCAAGCGACAAGGCGCTGGTCGAGGACGGCAGGCAGGTCTTCGCCGACAATTGCGTCGCCTGCCACGGCGAGGACGGCCATGGCAGCACGGATGTCGGTGCGCCGAACCTTACCGACGCGACATGGATCTACGGCAGCGACGCGCAGGCCGTCTTCACCACGGTCTATTCCGGGCGGCAGGGCCACATGCCGCATTGGGAAGGCCGGCTCTCGCCGGTCGACATCAAGATCCTGGCGCTCTATGTCGGCACGCTCGGGGAGGTTGCCCGATGAACACGCTTACGGACAGGCCGCGCCGCAACTGGCGGCTCGTCTCCCTCCTGATCGTCGGAGCGGGCGTGCTGGTCTTCATCGGCGCCAATGCGCATCTCGTCCATGTCGCCCTCTCCTCGCAGCCCGACTGCGTGGAGCACCTGAAGACGCAAGGCCGGGACGGCGCTTACCGCGCCGCCGGCCCGGCCTGCTGAACGGAGGAGACCCCATGGGAACGACCGAAAAGACCGGCAACGCCGCCCTACCGCTCGCCGAGCAGCGCCGCCGCCGCCTTCCCGCCAGCGCCGCCCTCGGCTGGCTTTCCGCCGGCTGGCGCGACCTCTGGCGCACACCGCTGCCGAGCCTCCTCTACGGGCTTGCCGTCTTCCTCCTCTCCGTCGCGGTGGTCTGGTGCCTCTTCCGCTGGGAGCTGGACTATATCCTCTTCCCGGCGCTCGCCGGCTTCATGGTGGTCGGCCCGCTGGTGGCGATCGGCCTCTACCGCAAGAGCCGGGACCTGGAGGACGGCATCGCGCCCAGCCTGTCGCGCATGATCTTCGTCAAGGCCACTTCAGGCGGACAGGTCTGGTATACCGGCGCGATCCTCTGCCTGCTGATGGTGGTCTGGATGCGCGCCGCCGTCATCATCTACGCGCTCTTCGTGGGGCTTCGCCCCTTCCCCGGCCTCGACGGTGTCGTCGCCATGCTGTTCTCGACGCCCGAGGGGCTCGGCATGCTCGTCGTCGGCACGGCGGTGGGCGGGCTCTTCGCCGCTTTCTCCTTCGCCATCAGCACCTTCGCCATCCCCATGCTGCTCGCCGAGAAGACGGATGCCTTCACGGCCATGGGCACCAGCATCTCGCTGGTCTTCCGCAACCTGCCGGTCATGCTCGCCTGGGGCGCCATCGTGCTCGTCCTCACCGCGCTCGGCATCGCCACGGGCTTCCTCGGCCTCATCGTCATCTTCCCGCTGCTCGGCCACGGCACCTGGCACAGCTACAGGGCGATCCGATGAGGGGCCGGCCCGCGCCGCAGCGCACCGTCGTCATCGACGGCAAGCCGCTGCCGGAGGTGCTGGACGAGGCGATGGTCCATGCCGTCGTCCACGGCTTCTACGACGAGATCCGCAGGGACGACCTGCTCGGCCCGATCTTCAACGGCCACATCGCGCCGGATGACTGGCCGGCGCACCTTGCCAGGATGTGCGATTTCTGGTCGGCGACGCTCCTGCGCACCGACCGCTACGAGGGCCGGCCGCTGCCGCCGCACCTTGCCATGCCGGAGCTTCAGGAGACGCATTTCCGCCGCTGGCTCACGCTCTTCCGGGCGACGGTCGAGCGGCTCTGCCCGCCGGAGGTCGCCGATCTCTTCCTCGACCGGGCGCTGCGCATCGCCCATTCCTTCCGCCTCGCCATCGCCTTCCACCGCGGCGAGGATTCCATGGCGATCGCGCCGATCTCGCGGGACATGCTTTCCAAGGAGACGCCATCGCCGGGCGGCAAGGGCTGAACCGGCATCAGTCAATCGTCACAGAGCGGTGCTAGAGCGATGCGATTGTGATCGACGCATTCGCAGGAGCAGCAGCATGAGTGTCACCCTTGCCCAGATGAAGGCCGTGGAGGCGCTGTCGCGCACGGGGAAGTTTTCCGCCGCGGCCGAGGAACTGGGCATCAGCCAGCCGACCGTCTCCTCGCAGGTGCAGGCCTTCGAGCAGCTCTGCAAGCGGCGCATCTTCCAGCGCAAGGGGCATACGGTGAAGGTCGCGGCCGGGGCGCAGGAGCTGATCGCGAAGATCCGCGTCACGCTGAAATGCCTCGCCGACGTCAACGAGGCGCTCTATTCCGAAGCGCGCATGGAGCGCGGCACGCTCGGCGTCGGCTTTTCCGCCCATCGCCTGATCATGCCGGCGCTCACCGCCTTCGTGCGGCGCTATCCGGCAATCCATATCAACACGCAAGGGGGGCCCTCGCTCTCCCTGCTCGGCGACGTGCTGAACGGCGATCTCGACCTTGCCGCCGTCTCCATGCCGCTCGCCGACGAGCGGCTGTTCTGCGAGGAGATCCTGCGCAGCCGCATCGTCATCTACGGGCCCAAGGGACACCCGGCGCTGCAGGGCAGCGCGCTGACGCTGCAACAGCTCGCCCCCGAAAAGCTCGTCCTGTGGAACCGGATGTCCGGCACGCGCTCGACGCTCGACCTTGCCGCGCGGCAGGCGGGCGTCACGCTCAACTGCGTGCTGGAGGTCGCCACGCTCGACGTCGCCTATGCGTCGGCGGCCGCCGGCATCGGGCTCGGCTGCGCCATCGAGGGCGAGGTGCAGGCGGACAGCAATATCGACGTCGTGCCGCTTGCCGATCCGGAACTTTCCATCGGCCACTATCTCGTCTGCCTGCCGGAATGCCGCGAACATGCCGCCGTCGAGGCCTTTTTCGGCATCGCCCGCGCCCATTACGGGCTGGCCGGCGGCCCGGTTCCCGGGGACGGATCAATCGATCATAGACAAAATCTATGATTTAGCGTGTTTCATATGCCTGTCATATAACAGGACTAGCTGTTCGCTCGAACTCAATCCCCACGTTCGAGAGGGCTCCAGATGAAGAACCACCTTTTCGCCGCCACGCTTTCGCTGGCCGCGCTTGCCGCCGGCTCGGCTTTCGCCGAGACGAGGCTGACCGTCTACACCGCCTTCGAGGCCGAGCAGCTCGAGGCCTACAAGGTCGCCTTCGAGAAGGCGAACCCGGACATCAAGATCGACTGGATCCGCGATTCCACCGGCGTCGTCACCGCCAAGCTGCTCGCCGAGAAGGAAAACCCGCAGGCCGACGTGGTCTGGGGCCTTGCCGCCACCTCGCTGCTGCTGCTCAAGCAGGAAGGCATGCTGGAGACCTATGCCCCGGCCGGCGCCGACAAGCTGGACCCGCGCTTCCGGGACGACGCCAATCCGCCGGCCTGGGTCGGCCTCGATGCCTGGTCTGCGGCGCTCTGCGTGAACACCGTCGAGCTCGAAAAGGCCGGCGCCGCCATGCCGAAGAGCTGGGCCGACCTCACCAAGCCGGAATACAAGGGCATGATCGCCATGCCGAACCCGGCCTCCTCCGGCACCGGCTTCCTCGATGTCGCCGCCTGGCTGCAGATGATGGGCGAGGAGAAGGGCTGGTCCTACATGGACTCGCTCGACGCCAACATCTCCAGCTACATGCATTCCGGCTCCAAGCCCTGCAAGGACGCCGCCCGCGGTGAAGTGACCATCGGCATCTCCTTCGACTTCCGCGGCGCGCAGGAAAAGACCCGCGGCGCACCGGTCGAGGTGGTGGTTCCGGAAGAAGGCATCGGCTGGGATGCGGAAGCCGCCGCCATCATCGCCGACACGGACAAGCTGGACGCGGCCAGGAAGCTCCTCGACTTCTCGATCTCCGAGGACGCGATGAAGCTCTACAACCAGAACTACGCGATCCTCGCCGTTCCGGGCATCGCCCAGCCGGTCGAGAACTTCCCGGCCGACGTCGACAAGAAGATGATCAAGAACGACTTCCAATGGTCGGCCTCCAACCGCGAGCGCATCCTGACCGAATGGGAAAAGCGCTACGGCAGCAAGAACGAGCCGAAGGGCTGATCGCGAAACCCCTCCCCAACCCTTCCCCACAAGGGGGAGGGGCTTACCTCGCCGCTCCGTTTGCATTCGATTTCGAGCAGTGAGCAAGCCTCTATCCTTCTCCCCCCCTTGTGGGGGAGATGCCGGCAGGCAGAGGGGGTCTTTCCCCGCATTTCCATTTCCACAGGCAGAGGCAACTCATGCAGACCGACAACCTGAAACACCAGCCGCATGTGCGGATCGACCACGTCACGAAATCCTTCGGCGATTTCTCCGCGCTGCGGGACGTCTCGCTCGATATCTGGCCGGGCGAGTTCATCTGCTTCCTCGGCCCGTCCGGCTGCGGCAAGACCACGCTTTTGCGCGCCATTGCCGGCCTCGACATCCAGAGCGAGGGGCAGATCTTCATGAACGGCCGCGACGTCTCGGCCCTGCCGCCCTCGCAGCGCGATTTCGGCATCGTCTTCCAGTCCTATGCGCTGTTCCCCAACCTCACGGTCAACCAGAACGTCGCCTATGGCCTCGTCGGGCGCGGCCTGAAGCGCGCCGAGATGGACAGGCGCGTCGCCGCGCTGCTCGACACCGTCGGCCTGCCCGACCAGGGCAGGAAGCATCCGACGAAGCTTTCCGGCGGCCAGCAGCAGCGCGTGGCGCTCGCCCGGGCGCTGGCGACCGAGCCGAAGCTCCTGCTCCTCGACGAGCCGCTTTCCGCGCTCGACGCCAAGGTGCGCAACCACCTGCGCCGCGAGATGAAGGACCTCCAGCGCAATCTCGGCGTCACCACCATCATGGTCACGCACGACCAGCACGAGGCGCTGACCATGGCCGACCGCATCGTCGTCATGAGCGGCGGCCAGATCGAGCAGGTCGGCACGCCCGAGGAGATCTACCAGAACCCGGCCAGCGCCTTCGTCGCCGATTTCGTCGGCGAGATGAACTTCATCCCCGCCGAGATCGTCGCCGACAACCGCGTGCGCATCGGCCGCATCGAATTCGACGCCGACACGTCCGGCCAGCACGAGCGTTCCGTCCTTGCGGCCGTGCGCCCGGAGGATGTCGTCGTCAGCACCGCCGACGGCCGGCCGAACAGTTTTCGCGCCCGCATCGAGGAGGGCGAGTTCCTCGGCTCCTTCTTCCGCGCCCGCTTCGGCGGCGGCGACCTCGGCGAGAACAGCCTGCGCGCCGACGTCGCCATGCACGACATCCGCAACCTGAAGCTCCGCCCCGGCGAGGAAATGCCCGTCGCGATCCCGCGCGAGCGCATCCGCGTCTATGCGCAGGCGGTCTAGCAGCCCCAGGAAAAGTGCGAAGCGGTTTTCCGTCCGGAACTGCGCCAGAACAGAGAGAAACCTATGCCGGATATCGCAGCCGCCCGCGGCATCGTCATTCCCCCCGCCTATCGCCGCACCCGCATCCGGCCGAAGCTCGCCGGCGACGAGCTGATCCAGCGGGGCCTCCTCGGCCTCGTCATGCTCTATCTCGTCGTCGCGCTGGTGCTGCCGCTGTCGCTGGTCGGCATGAAGGCCCTGCAGACCTTCCATTTCCCGCTGCAGCAGGTGAGCGTCGAGTTCCGCAAGGACGGCGTCTGGACGCCGCAGGGCACGCTGGCCGACTGGGCGCTGAAATCCGGCTTCGTGCAGAACCCCGACCTTATGCCGGGCGAGCGCAGCCGCATCGAACCCGCCGCCATCATTCCCAAGCGCGAGCGCCGCGACATCGAGGCCGTGCGCCTCAGCGACACCTCGCCCGCCGGCGGCCTCATCGTCATCGGCGGCAAGCCGACGTTCGGCAAGGCCGTAGAGGTGGCGAAGGCCGATTTCGGCGCCGTGCAGATGAAGCCGGCCATGGCCTACGGGCTCGACAACTTCGCCTTCTACTTCCGCACGGCGAGCCTTCGCCAGTCGATCTTCAACTCGCTGATCGTCGCCATGCTCGTCGCCGGCATCGTCACGCCGCTCTCCTTCGCCTTCGCCTACGGGCTGATGCGCACCCATATGCGCGGCAAGGGCGTCTTCCGCCTCATCGCCTCCATTCCGGTGCTCGTACCCTCGCTGCTGCCGGCCATCGGCCTCGTCTATCTCTTCGGCAAGCAGGGCGTGCTGACGCCGATCCTCCTCGGCGTGCCGATCTACGGGCCGCTCGGCATCGTGCTCGCATCGGTCTTCTTTACCCTGCCGCATGCGCTCGTCATCATGACCGTCGCGCTCTCGGCCAGCGACCAGCGGCTCTACGAGGCGGCAGAGGTGCTGCGCGCCTCGCCGTTGCGCATCTTCCGCACCGTCACGCTGCCCGGCGCGCGCTACGGCCTGATCTCCGCCTTCTTCGTGGTCTTCACGCTCGTCGTCACCGATTTCGGCGTGCCGAAGGTGATCGGCGGCGATTTCCCGATGCTGGCGCTCGACATCTACAAGCAGGTGATCGGCCAGCAGAACTTCCAGATGGGCGCGGTCGTCTCGCTCGTCCTGCTCCTGCCCGCCATCGTCGCCTTCGTCGTCGACCGCATGGTCAGCCGCCGCCAGGTGGCGCAGATGACGGCGCGCGCCATGCCCTATACGCCGAAGGAGGACAAGCGCCGCGACCGCGTCTTCTTCGCCTTCTGCGCGGTTGTCTCGCTGTTCCTGCTCTCGATCATCGGCATGTGCCAGCTCGCCGCGCTCGCCAGGTTCTGGCCCTACGACCTGACGCCCGGCCTGCAGCACTACGACTTCAACCGCATGGACGGCGGCGGCTGGCGCTCCTATGCCAATTCGCTGCAGCTCGCCGTGCTGGTCGCGACCATCGGCGCGGGCATCGTCTTCCTCGGCGCCTACCTGGTCGAGAAGACGCGCAATTTCGAGACGCCGCGCCTCATCATGCAGATGCTCGCCATGATCCCCATGGCGGTGCCCGGCATGGTGCTCGGCCTTGCCTATATCTTCTTCTTCAACAACCCTTCCAATCCGCTGAACTTCATCTACGGCACGATGGCGATCCTCGTCGTCTGCACGATCAGCCATCTCTATACCGTGCCGCACCTGACGGCGGCGACGGCGCTGAAGCAGCTCGACGGCGAGTTCGAGGCGGTCTCCATGTCGCTGAAGCAGCCCTTCTGGCGCACGCTCGGCCGCGTCAGCATACCGGTCTGCTTCCCCGCCATGGCGGAGGTGTGGATCTACCTCTTCGTCAATGCCATGACGACGGTCTCGGCGGTGGTCTTCATCTATTCCTCCACCACCACTCTCTCCTCCATCGCCGTGCTCAACATGGACGATGCCGGCGACATCGCGCCGGCCGCCGCCATGGGCATGATGATCTTCTACACCAATGTCGTCGTCCGGGTGCTGCACGGCTGGGGCGCGGATGCCGTGGTGCGCCGCCTCCAGACCTGGCGCACGCGCTGAACCGGGAAACCACCATGCGCAGCAATCAGGGATTCGATCTCGTCGTCGTCGGCGCCGGCATCGTCGGGCTCGGCACGGCGCTCGCCGCGGCCCGCAAGGGCAAGAGGGTCACCGTCGTCGAGCGCAACGCAAGGGCCGTCGGCGCCTCGATCCGCAATTTCGGCTTCGTCACCGTTTCCGGCCAGAAGACCGGCGAGCATTGGGCAAGGGCCCGCCGCGCCCGCGATGTCTGGGCGGAGATCGTCGGGCAGGCCGGCATCGAGGTGGTGCATCGCGGCCTCGTCATGCCGGCCTATCGCAGGGAAGCCGCGGACGTGCTCGACGCCTTCCTCGAAACCCCGATGGGCGCCGATTGCCGCCGCCTGACGCCGGGCGACGCGCTCGGCTACGTGCCGGCGCTTCGCGAAAATGGCATGCGCAGCGCCCTCTACAGCCCGCACGAATTGCGGGTGGAATCGAAGGACGCCATCCCGAAGCTCGCCGCCTGGCTGGAAGAGAAGCACGGCGTTTCCTTCCACTGGAGCACCGCCGTCACCGGCATCGACGGCGAGCGCATCGAGACGAGCCGCGGCATGCTGAATGCCGGGGCGGTCGCCGTCTGCCCGGGCGACGACTTCTCGACGCTCTTTCCCGGGCGCATCGCGCCCTACGGCCTGAAGGTCTGCACCTTGCAGATGCTGCGCATCGCCCCGGCGACGCCCGTCCGCTTCGGCGCCGCCGTCATGTCGGACCTCAGCTTCGGCCGCTACGAGGGCTTCGCCGACCTGCCGGAAGGCCGAGCGCTCGCCGCCCGGCTCGATGCCGACTGCGCCGAGATGCGCGCCGCCGGCATCCATGTCATCGCCGTGCAGTCCTCGGACGGCTCGCTGGTCGTCGGCGACAGCCATGTCTACGGTAACGCCCCGCAGCCCTTCGCCGAGGAGCGCATCGACGACCTGATCCTCAAGGGCTTCGACGAGATCTTCGACATGCCGGGCCGGCGCGTCACGGCGCGCTGGGTCGGCACCTATGCCTCGGCCAGCGACCGCACCGTCCTCGTCGACAGGCCCGCCGACAATATCCGCCTCGTCATGGTCACGGGCGGCACCGGCGCCTCGACGGGCTTTGCGCTCGGCGAGGAGGTCATTTCCGATATCTATGCTTAGGAGAACATCATGAGCCATCTCAAGGCTGTCGTCTTCGATTGGGCCGGCACGGTCATCGACTTCGGGTCCTTCGCGCCGATGGGCGTTTTCGTGGAGGCCTTCCGCCGCTTCGGCGTCGAGGTTTCCATCGCGGAGGCCCGCGAGCCGATGGGCCGGCCGAAATGGGACCATATCGAGGCGATGCTCGCCCAGCCGCGCATCCGCGCCGCCTGGACGGAAGAGCACGGCCGCGCACCGGCGACCGAGGACATCCAGGCCGTCTACGACGTCTTCGTGCCGCTCAACGAGGAGGTCGTCAGCGACTATTGCGACCTCGTGCCCGGCACGGTCGAGACCGTCGCGGCGCTGCGCGGGCGGGGCCTGAAGATCGGCTCCACCACCGGCTATACGCGCTCGATCATGGCCCGCGTGCTGCCGCTCGCCGAAAAGCAGGGCTACGCCCCCGACAACCTCGTCTGCGCCGGCGACCTGCCGCATGGCCGCCCGACGCCGATGAACATGTACAGGTGCTTCCTCGACCTCGACGTCTGGCCGGCCTCTGCCGTCGTGAAGGTGGACGATACCGGCGTCGGCATCGACGAGGGCCGGGAAGCCGGCACCTGGACGGTGGGCCTCGCGCTCTCCGGCAACGAGGCCGGCGTCACCGCGGACGAACTCGCCGCCCTCCCGGAAGCGGAGCGCAAGGCGCTGCGCGAAAAGGCGAGCGCCGCCCTCGGCCGCCACCGCCCCCACTACATCATCGACACGGTCGCCGACCTGCCGCCGATCATCGAGGAGATCGAGGCGCGCATGGCAAGGGGCGAAAGGCCTTAACGCCTTCCCTGCCGAATTTCGCTTCCCCCGCACCGTGCGAAACGGTGCGGGGGCTGTCGATGATCGACCGGCGGTGAAACGCCGGTCGGGGCGGCCCCTAGCCGCTGATCGCCTTGACCTCCAGGAAGTCCTCCAGTCCCCATTTGCCGCCTTCCCGGCCATTGCCGGACTGCTTGAAGCCGCCGAAGGGGCTTCCGGCGGGGCGGCTCCTGCCGTTGATCTGCACCATGCCGGCGCGGATGCGGCGGGCGACGCGCCGGGCCTTCTCCGGGTCGCCCGTCTGGACGTAGCCGGACAGGCCATAGGGCGTGTCGTTGGCGATGCCGATGGCCTCGTCCTCGCTGTCGAAGGGGATCATGACCAGCACCGGCCCGAAGATCTCCTCCTGGGCGATCGTCATCCCGTTATGGACATCGGCGAAGACCGTCGGGCGGACGAAATAGCCGCGCTCCAACCCCTCCGGCCGGCCGGGGCCGCCGGCCACGAGCCTCGCGCCCTCGGCGATGCCGGCCTCGATCAGCGTCTGCACCTTGTGGAACTGCGCCTCGGAGACGAGCGGGCCGATATGGCTGCCGTCCTTCGCGGGATCGTCGACGGCATAGCCTTCGGCGATCCCGGCCGCGAGCTTCACCGCCTCGTCATAGACCGGGCGCTCCACGAGCATGCGCGTCGGCGCGTTGCAGGACTGGCCGGTGTTCTGGAAGCAATGGGCAAGGCCGCGGCCGATGGCGTCCTCGAGGTCGGCATCGGCGAAGACGAGGTTGGGGGACTTGCCGCCGAGCTCCAGCGAGACCCGCTTGATGTTCGCCGCCGCTGCCCGCGACACGGCCATGCCGGCGCGCGTCGAGCCGGTGAACGACATCATGTCCACGCCGGGATGAGCGGAAAGCGCCTCGCCGACGACATGGCCCTCGCCGTTCACGAGGTTGAAGACGCCGGGCGGCAGCCCCGCCTCGTCGACGATCTGCGCGAACAGCATCGCCGACATCGGGGCGATCTCCGACGGCTTCAGGACGACGGTGCAGCCGGCGGCGATCGCCGGGATCACCTTCAGGGCGATCTGGTTCATCGGCCAGTTCCAGGGCGTGATCAGCCCGCAGACGCCGATGGGCTCGTAGACGATCCTTTCCTGCGGGTTCGCCTCGTCGAGCGGATGTTCGAAGGCGAAGGACCGCAGCGTCCTGACGAACGCCTCCATGTGGAAGAGGCCGGCCGCCGCCTGCGCATCACGCGCCAGCCGGATCGGGGCGCCCATCTCCTTCGAGATTGTCTCGGCCATTTCCTCGCTGCGTGCCCGGTAGATCGAGACGATCCTCTCGATCGCGGAAAGGCGCTCCTCCCGCGTCGTGCGGCTCCAGGTCTCGAAGGCCCTGCGGGCCGCCGCGACCGCCTTGTCGATATCAGCGGCGGAGCCGGCCGAGATCGTGGCATAGGCTTCCTCCGTCGCGGGGTTGATCACCGGCAGTGGCCTTGCCGCCTCGGGCGCGACCCATTTGCCGTCGATGTAGAAATCCGTCCTGTCGATCATGGCCTTGGTCCTTCGTGTGGCATCAATATTCGGGTTCCGACCGCACCCTACGCAGGAGTTCCTGCGCGGTGAAGAGGTCGAGATGGGCGCCGCCCGCATTCTTGAACAGCGTGATCTCGCCGGCGGACCGCCTCCCCTCGCCCGAGCCGCGGCACAGGTCGAACAGGTCCGCCCGGATGCTCGCCCAGGTCATCAGGCCCTTTTCGACCGGCTGGAGGAAGTCGCCGCAATCGCGGCAGAGACCGCGCGTATCGGCAAAGAGCGCGGCGCGGCGAATGACGTCGTCATCGGATTCGCGCATGTCGGGCCGCCAGCCGCCGATGAGGTCGACATGGCATCCCTCCTTCAGGAGCGCGCCCTTGACGAGCGGCGTCGTCGCCATGGTGGCGCTCGAGACGATGTCGGCCAGCGGCAGGACGGCATCGGGATCGTCCACGGCCTCTATCCGCACGCCGCCCATGTGCATGCCGGCCGCGACCTGCCGGGCCTTGTCAACGGTGCGGTTCCAGATCCAGACGTGCCGGATCGCCGGGCGCACGCTGACAATGGCTTCGACGACATGGGGAGCGAGCGCGCCCGCGCCGAAGACAAGCAGCGTGGCGGCGTCCGGCCTTGCGAGGAGGTCCACCCCGAGGGCGGAATCGGCGGCGGTCTTGCGCAGCGTCAGCGCGGTTCCGTCGGCGACCAGGGCCGGCGCGCCGGTCACGCCGTCGAAGGCGACATAGAGGCCCTGGTTGGCGGGATGCGGCGGCGTCGCCTGCGGATTGCCGGGGAAGATGCTGACGAGCTTGGCCCCTAGCATCTCCCCGCGGCTCCAGGCCGGCAGCAGGATAAGCCCGCGGCCGCCGTCCGGCGCGCCGGGCTCGCCCATATAGAGCTCGCCGGCATCGGGCATGGCGCCGCGATGGGCCTTGCGAAGCGCCGCGACGAGCGACGGATAATCGAGAAGGCGATGAACGTCGTGACCGTCGACTAGGCGCATGGCTCCCCCACTCCGAAATCATGCGCGACCTGCGCGCGGTAGCGCCGGACCTGCGCGCCGACCTCTGCGGGCGACCAGCCCATGATGTCGCTGACGCCCTCGGCCACCGCCTCGGCAACGTCGAGCCCCATGCCCTCCGACCAGCCGATGGGAAAGCGGCGGAACATCAGGTCGTCGAGATTGACGACCTGTTCGTGCGCGGCGGAAAACCGCAGATGATCCAGCGGGATCGCCTCTCCGTCTGTGGAGATGCCGTCGCCGGCCGCCTGCGGGAACTGCCGGGCGGCATGGGAGATCGCCCGCGCGGGGCCGCTCGGCGCCATCCGGCCGGAGAGCGCCTTCGCGATGCTCGCGCCGGCATGGCGGTGCGTCATGATGAGCCCGCCGGTATAGACGAAATAACCGGGCGCGCCGTGCTGCGCCATGTCGTGCAGCAGCACCGCCTCGCAGCCGTCCGGGTGGCCGGCGCGGGCCGTGCGCGGGCGCACCCCGGCCCAGCTGTAGAGCACGTCCTTGCGGCTCAGCGCGATATCCGGGAAGATCGAGTTGAAATCGCCGAGGAGCCCCCGGATGGTCGCCTCGTCGGCCCTGAAGCCGGAAGCTTCTGGCTCGTGTGGCTCGTCGCGCGGGCCGAAATAATGGAGGTCCCGCCAGGGAATGACATAGAAGGGATCGCCGTTCGGCAATGCCGTCTCGATGGCGATGCCGCGGAATTCCGGCGGCAGGCGGACGACGACATTCGTTCCCTTGAGGCCCTGGTTGATTTTCGGCACCGGCAGGCCAGAGGCCGCGGCGATGCCATCGACCCAGGCCCCGGCGGCGTTGACGACGGCGCGCGCCTCCAGCGTCTCGCGGGCCTGCGTCCGCCTGTCCAGAAGCTCCAGCCGCCAGCGGCCGTCCGGCTGGCGGCGAACGGACGTGACCTCGGTATAGTTGCGGGTGACGGCGCCGAGGTCGCGGGCATTCAGCACGGTATCGACGCAGATGCGCTCGGGCCAGTCGAACTGGTATTCGGTGAAACGGATGACGCCGGAAAGGTCCTTCCGGTCGCGCAGATGCGACAGGGCCGGCATCGCCGCGATCTCCCGCGCCGACATCGGCTTGAAATCGAGCGGCACCCCGCCGGGATCGAGCGCGCGCAGCAGGGCGAAGCCGAGACGGGCCTTCCAGAGCGGAATGCCCTCGCGCCGGTAGAGCGGCATGTAGAAGCCGATCGCCCTCGCCCGCGCGGGCGTCGCCCTGACGAAGCCGGAGCGGTCGCGCATCGCGCGCCGCGCCAGCTCCATATGCTCGATGGCCATTCGGGGGTTTCGCAGGAAATTCCAGATCGACCGTCCCGGCGAGAAATAGGTCAGCCCGCAATGCTGGAGCCGGCTGGAACGGCTCGACGTTCCCCCGGCGAAATCCGCGCGTTCGAGCAGGACCGTGGAGAAGCCCGCGGCGGCGAGATGGTTTACGGCGCTCGCCCCGGTGATGCCGCCGCCGATGACCGCGACGTCGAACGGCACGGCTTGCGGCCCGCCCATCACAGCACCATGCACAGACGCATCGCGTCGTAGATCGAGGCATGGACGTTCCGGCTGGCGACGGCGTCACCGATCCGGTGCAGCTCGAAGGTGCCGGCGCCGCCCTGCCGGGGCTGCGGCGTGCCGGCGAGCAACGCTTCGAGGTCCGTCACGCCTTCGTTGACCGATCGATCCTTGAGGTCGTGGAACACCTCGTCGAGCGGCATGGTGCCCCGCTCGACGACCACCTGCGAGGCGGTCATGTCGAGAAGATCGCCCGTCAGTTCGTGGCGGAAGGTGGCGGTCAGCGCATTGGCGCCGTTGCGGCTCACCCTGACGAGGTGATGATCCATCGTCGCGGTGATGCCGCTCTCGTGGAACTGCTTGCGATAGACGGCGCGCGTCGAATATTCGACCTCCTGCGCCAGGCTGTCGTCGATGGTCACGAGATGCACGTTGCAGCCCTGTTCCTTCAGGTGCAGCGTCGTGGAAATGCCCTCGTGCCGGCCGGTGCCGTCATAGACGATGATGTCGCCCGAGCGCTCGGTCGTCGCGCTGAGGACGTCCCAGACGGTCTGGCAATGCTCCGCGCCGTCGAGCCAGTCGACATCCGGCAGGCCGCCCGTCGCGACGATGACGACATCGGGGTTTTCGGCGAGCACGTCCTCCGCGGTCGCATAGGTGTCGCAGCGCATCTCCACGCCGAGCCGGGCGAGTTCGGCGGTCCGCCAGTCGATGATGCCGATGAGGTCGCGGCGCTGGCGGGCGCGGCAGGCGAGGAGCAATTGCCCGCCCGGCTGGCTTCCGGCCTCGAACAGCAGGACCTCGTGGCCGCGCTCGGCCGAGACGCGCGCCGCCTCCAGCCCCGCCGGCCCGCCGCCGACGACCACAACCCGGCGCTTTCGCGCGGCGGGAGCGATGATCTGCGGCATCGTGGTCTCCCGCCCGGAGGCGGGATTGTGGATGCAGTTCACCTTCTTGTGCATGCAATAGGACGCGCCGACGCAGGGCCGTATCCGGTCCTCCTCGCCGCGCATGATCTTGTTGACGATCTGGGGATCGGCCATGTGCGCGCGGGTCATCGCCACCATGTCGAGCAGGCCGTCGCGGATCGCGTGGCGCGCGGTGGCGATATCCGTGATGCGGGCGGCGTGGAAAACCGGCAGCTTCGTATGCCGGCGGAAGGCGCCGACCCGCGACAGGAACGGCGCCAGCGGCTGGGACATGCCCGGCATGTTATGCTCGGCGAGCGCGATGACGGTATCCATCCGGCCGAAGATGCAGTTGAAGACGTCCACCAGCCCCTCGCGCTCGAAGATCGCCGCGATCTCCAGACAGTCCTCGAAGCCAAGGCCGTCCTCGCTCGCCTCGTCGATGACGAAGCGCATGCTGACGATCATCTCGTCGCCGAGCCGGCGCCGAATCTCTTCGTGGACCATGAGGCCGAAGCGCACCCGGTTTTCCACCGAGCCGCCGAAGCGGTCGGAGCGGAAATTGGTGCGCGGGGAAAAGAACTGGCCGATGAGGTGGCCGCCGGTCAGCGTCTCGACGCCGTCGAGGCCGCCCTCGCGGCATCGCTCGGCGGCCGCACCATAGGCCTTGACGATCCGCCGGATGTCGTGCTCGTCCATCTCGCGCGAGAATGCCCGGTGCTGCGTCTCGCGCGAGCGGGAGGGGGCGAGCGCCGGCAGCCAGTTGAGGGTGGTGGCATCCGCCCGGCGGCCGAGATGCGAGATCTGGCACATCAGCGCCGCGCCATGCGCGTGGATGCGCTGCGAGAACGCCTGGAGGTGGGGGATCACCGCGTCCGTCGCGAGGTTGAGCTGGCCGCCATTGCCCCAGCTCGAATCCACGTCCACCATCGAGGAGCCGCCGAAGCTGGTCAGCGCAAGCCCGCCCTTGGCCTTTTCCTCATGGTAGCGCTGGTAGCGCTCCATCGGCATTCCGCCGTCGTCGAGGAAGGACGCGTGGCTGGTGCTCATGATGCGGTTGCGCAGGGTGAGCCCCTTGATGCGCAGCGGCTGGAGCAGCGGATCCTTGCTGGCGGTAGCGGCTGCGGCGGCGGGCGAGGCGTGGGTTGCGGCCATCGGAATATCCCCGAGAAGGAACGAGGGCGCCGGGCGGGCACCCGGCGCGACTGCATGCGGCGGGCGCCCTACCAGCGCCCTTCCGCCTTGAGCTCGTCCTGCACGCGGACGATGCTGCCGCGCAGGATGGCCATCATGTCGTCGATCTGCTCTCGCGTGATGATCAGCGCCGGCGACAGGACGCACATGCTGCCGATGGGCCGGACGATGAGGCCGCCTTCGTAGCAGTAGCGGTCGACGCGCAGCGCCACCTCCTTGTCGAAGTCCGTCGCCTCCTCCGCATCGGGATCCGTGACGCATTCGACGCAGGCGACGAGGCCCGTACCGCGGGCATCGCCGATCAGGGGAAGCTCGCCGAGCTTGCGGATCTCTTCCTGGAAATAGGGCGCGATCTCGCGGACATGGGCGAGAAGGCCCTTCTCCTCGATGATGTCGATATTGGCCAGCGCCGCCGCGCAGCTCACCGGATGGCCGCTATAGGTGTAGCCGTTGGTGTAGAAGCTGCCCCTGGCGTTCTCGCCGCTGACGCGGGCGAGCACGGCGTCGGAGATGACGAAGCCGCCGAGCGGGACATAGCCCGACGTGACGCCCTTCGCGAAGGTGATGATATCGGGCACGATGTCGAACACCTCCTCGGAGGCGAACCAGTGGCCGCACCGGCCGAAGCCCGTCACCACCTCGTCCGAGATGTAGAGGATGTCGTGCCGGCGGCAGATCTCGAGGATGCGGCGGTGGTAGCCCTTCGGCGGGATGAGGATGCCGCCGGACGCCAGCAGCGGTTCGGCCAGGAACGCGCCGACATTTTCCGGGCCGAGCGTCTCGACCCGCTCCTCGAATTCTGCCACCAGCATGTCGAGGAAGGCCTCCTCGCTCATGCCGCGCGGACGGCGGAAGACGTTGGGCGCGGAGATGAAGGAGACGTTGTCGAGCGCGAGGTCGAAGTTCGGCCGGTTGCCGGCCCGGCCGGAGCAGGCCGCCGTCAGGTGCGTGCTGCCGTGATAGCCGTCGATGCGGCAGATGATGGCCTTCTTGTCCGGGCGGCCGAGCACGTTGTTGTAGAACTGCATGAAGCGCAGGGCCGAATCCACCGCCGACGAGCCGCCGGTGGTGAAGAACACATGGTCGAGATCGCCCGGCGCGAAGGCGGCGATCCGCCGCGCGAGCTCCGATGCCGGGCCGTTGATCGAATACCAGGGGGAATTGTAGCAGATGCGCAGGGCCTGGGCGGCGATCGCATCGGCGATCGGCTGGCTGTTGTAGCCGACCTGCGTGCACCACATGCCGCCGGGGCCGTCGATCAGCGTGCGGCCATGGCTGTCGCGGATATAGATGCCGTCGGCCGAGGTGAAGAGCGGCCGACCGCCGGAGGTGCCCAGCTTCGACATCTCCTCGGCGGGACTGATCAGATGACGATGCGCCGCATCTTCGAGTTCGGCGACGTTCCACTGCGATCCGGTCTCGGCATACATGATGTTTTCCTATTCGATAGTTCGGGCCGGCATGGTGGTGCGCGGCCGCTGGCTTCGTCTTTGCTTGTCGTCGTGCCCCGGCGCGGCGCGCCTAGGCCGGAACGGCCTGCCCGGCCTCGGCGAAGTCGGACGGGAAGAATGCTGAAAGGAAGGTGAGGCAGACCTGGCGCGAGCGCTCGCGCATCTGCGGGCTGTTCTCGCCGGTCACGTGGCTGAAGATCCAGCAGCCGTCCGTAATGGCATAGAGCCCCCGGGCGATCGCCATCGCATCGACCGTGACCGCGCGCTCGGCGGCAAGCTCGGTGACCAGGGTCACCATCGTGTCGAGCGAGCGGTATTTCAGCTCGCTGCACCGCTTCTTGTAGGCGGGAACGCGGGGCGCCTCCGCCCAGAACGCCATCCAGACGGCAAGATGCTTGGTCTTGGCGACGCGCGGATCGAAATCCACGTCGATGAGGAGACGCAGCCTTTCGGCCGGCGAGGCCGCCGCGGAGGCCATCGCGTCGAGCCAGATCTTCTCGTAGTTGCTGGCCAGCAGGTCCAGCACGGCAAGGAGAAGGCGCTCCTTCGTCTTGAAGTGAAACGCGATCACCCCGTAGCTGCATCCGGCCTCGTCGGCGATGTCGTTGACCGTGATGCCCGAGAGCCCCCGGCGCGCCACGACACTGAGCGCCGCATCCAGAAGCTGCTGGCGCCGCACCGAACTTTGACTTGATATCTCTTTTATTTTTTTCGCCATGTATTTTTTCTTAATGACCTAACCGACTGTCGTCAAAT
Source organism: Shinella sp. R2-11 (assembly GCF_055330205.1). NCBI lineage: Bacteria > Pseudomonadati > Pseudomonadota > Alphaproteobacteria > Hyphomicrobiales > Rhizobiaceae > Shinella > Shinella sp. R2-11. Next base: position 287,666 of record NZ_JBVAPC010000006.1, read on the forward strand.
GGTTTTTTGAATCAAAAAATTGATTGATCGATCAAAATCTTATTGACCAATCAATCTAGTGCAATAATAGTGGCCCCGGATGGAGCGGTCAGCCGGCGTTTCCTTCGCAAGGGAGTGCGGAGATTGGCGGCATCGGAAGCTCCCCCGGCCCCGGCCGAAAAATACCGGCGCCCGATGCCTCGCATCGAGGTCGTCCGCCGCATTGCCGCATCAGGCTTATCGTCAGAAAAAGGGGAACGAGATGCAGGACAAGAAAGACTTTCCGCAGCAGGCCGGCTTTCCGCCGGCCACGCGCCGTCAATTCATCGGCGGGGTCGGCGCCCTGGTCCTCGGCGCATCGTTGCTGCCGGTCGGCATGCGCGCCGCCCATGCCGCGCCGAAGCAGGGCGGATCGGTGCGCTTTGCCATCAACGACGGCGCGCAGACGGACTCGCTCGATCCGGCCACCTGGCAGAGCTCCTTCACGCAGGTCGTCTTCGGCGGCACGCTTTGCAACGCGCTGACCGAGCTTGCCGCCGACGGAACGGCGACACCCGACCTCGCGGAGAGCTTCTCGGCATCCGACGACCTCAAGGTCTGGACCTTCAAGCTGCGGCAGAACCTGCAGTTCCACGACGGCAAGCCGGTCACGGCGAACGACGTGATCGAGTCCTTCCGCCATCACATGGGGCCGTCGTCGAGCTCGGCGGCGAAGGCGCTCGTCGAGGGGATCGCCGACATCAAGGACGGCGGCGACGACACGATCGTCTTCACCCTCACCGGCGGGAATGCGGATTTCCCCTATCTCGTCTCCGACTGCCACCTCGTCGTGCTGCCGGCCAAGGACGGCGGCGGGCTGGACTGGGCGCGCGGCGTCGCGACGGGGCCCTACATCATCGAGGATTCCCAGCCGGGCGTCAGCGTCCGGATGAAACGCAACCCGAACTACCACAAGCCCGGCCAGCCCTATTTCGACACCGTCGAATTCGTCAACATCATCGATGTCGCGGCGCGCACCAATGCCCTCCTGACGGGCGAGATCGACTACATGGTCGACGCCGACATCAAGACGCTGAAGCTTCTGGAGCGCAACGCGGAGATCGAGATCTCGAAGGTCAGCGGCCTCAGGCACTTCAGCTTCAGCATGAACACCTCGGTCGCCCCCTTCGACAATCCCGACGTGCGGATGGCGATCAAATACGCGATCGACCGCGAGGACATCGTCAACAAGGCCTTCCTCGGCAATGCCAAGGTGGCGAACGACAATCCCGTCGCCCCGCAGATCGCCTTCGCCGTCAATCCGGAGCCGGTGCACAGCTACGATATCGAGAAGGCCAAGGAGCATCTGGCGAAGGCCGGCCTGACCAGCCTCGCGCTCGACCTCTCCGTCGCCGAGACGGCGTTTCCCAATGCCATCGACGCCGCCCTCCTCTTCAAGGAGCACGCGGCCAAGGCCGGCATCGAGATCAATGTCATCCGCGAGGCCGACGACGGCTACTGGGACAATGTCTGGCAGCACAAGCCCTTCGTCGGCGTGGACTGGCTGGGCAAGCCGACCTGCGATTCCCTCTTCACGACCACCTATGCCAGCAACGCGCCGTGGAACGACACGGCCTGGAAGAACGCGCGCTTCGACGAGCTTCTGGTGCTCGGACGGGCCGAGCCGGACACGGCCAAGCGCCAGGCGATCTATGCCGAGATGCAGCAATTGCTGCACGACGACGGCGGCGCGCTCGTCATCGCCTATGCGCTGTTCATCGACGCCATGTCGAAGAAGATCGGCCACGGGCCGATCGGCAACATGCTGCAATGCGACAACTTCCGGATGGCCGAAAGGTGGTGGCTGGCCTGAGGCCGTCCGGCATGCCCTGACCATCGTCGGTCGCCGCCCCTTCGGAGGCGGTGACGCGCAGCTTCACCGGAAGGTCGTCCATTGCATCCAGGCATCCTGTCAAAACCGCTATTCAGAACGATCCTCGCCCGCCTGGGTTCGGGTTTCGTGACCCTGTTCGTCGTGTCGCTCATCATTTTCGCCGCCATCGCCGTCCTGCCCGGCGATTTCGCGAAGACGACGCTCGGGCGCGCGGCGACACCGGAAACGGTCGCGAATTTCCAGAAGGCGCTGGGGCTCGACCAGCCGGCCATCCAGCGCTACGCGACGTGGATCGGCGGGGCGGTCACCGGCGATCTCGGCCTGTCGTTCTCCTCGGGAAGCGGAACGCCGCGCACCGTGACGGGCATCATCGGCCCGCGCCTGGAAAACACCCTGTTCCTCGCCGGCACCACCGCGCTCTTCGCCGTGCCCATCGCGCTGACGCTCGGCATCGTCGCGGCCATCCGGCGCAACAGCTGGCTGGACAAGGCGCTCAACGCGGCGACGCTCGCCAGCATCTCCTTTCCGGAATTCTTCGTCGCCTATGTCCTGATGCTGCTTCTGGCCGTCAAGATCCCCGTCTTCTATTCGCTCGCCCGCATCACGCCCGACATGGGCGCGGTCGAGATATTCCAGCGCATCGCGCTGCCGGTCTTCACGCTCAGCTTCGGCATCATCGCCCACATGATGCGCATGACGCGGGCCGCCATCATCGGCCTGCTCGCCCATCCCTATATCGAGATGGCGAAGCTCAAGGGCGTTCCGCCGTGGCGCATCGTCCTGCGGCACGCGCTGCCCAACGCCTGGGCGCCGATCGCGGCGGTCGTGGCGTTCAACCTCGCCTATCTCATCGTCGGCGTCGTCGTGGTCGAGGTCGTCTTCGTCTATCCCGGCATCGGCCAGGCGATGGTCGATGCCGTGCGCACGCGCGACATCCCCGTGGTGCAGGGCTGCGCCCTGATCTTCGCGGCCTCCTACATCCTGCTCAACCTCCTGGCCGACATCATCGCGATCGCGACCAATCCCCGGCTGGCGCATCCGCGATGAGGGACCCGATGCAGACAAGCCAAACGTCCCCGCCCGTCCGCATCGTCCGTTACCGGCGCTCCCGCATGGAATGGCTGCGCGCCGGGCTGAGAAAGGCATCCTGGACCACCTGGCTCGGCCTTGCCGTCATCCTGCTCTATGCCGTCCTTGCGATCTTCGCGCCGCTGCTTGCGCCCTATGGCGAGGCGGACGTCGTGTCGAACGAGCCGTTTTCGGCCTGGAGCCTGGCGTTTCCGCTCGGCACCGACCAGCTCGGCCGCGACGTGCTGAGCCGCCTCATCTACGGCGCGCGCAACTCCGTCGGCATCGCCTTCGTCACCACCGCCATCGCCTTCCTGCTCGGCGGGACGCTCGGCATCCTGTCCGCCATATCGCCGGCCTGGCTCGATCATCTCCTGTCGGGCCTTGCCGATACGCTGATGGCCATTCCGCAGCTCATCTTCGCGCTCATCCTGCTGGCGCTGTTCGGCTCGTCCATCCCGAGCATCATGCTGATCATCGCCGTCCTGAACGCCACGCAGATCTTCCGCCTCGCGCGCTCCTCGGCCCGCAACGTCGCGGCCATGGAGTTCATCGAGGTCGCCAGCCTTCGCGGCGAAGGGACGGCCTGGGTCATCGTCCGCGAGATCCTGCCGAACATCCTTCCCATGCTGATCGCCGAATTCGGGCTTCGCTTCTGCTTCGTCTTTCTCACCATCTCGGCGCTTTCCTTCCTCGGCCTCGGCATCCAGCCGCCCTCGGCCGACTGGGGCACGATGGTCCGGGAAAGCGCGACCTTCATCAGCTACGGCGACATCACGCCGCTCCTGCCGGCCGCGGCCATCGCCCTCCTGACGATCAGCATCAATTTCGTCGTCGACTGGTTCCTCGACATCGCAAGCGGACTGCGCAATGACCAATAGCCCCGCCGCCGACGGCCGCCGCAGCGGCGAGACCCTGCTGGATATCCGCAACCTCACCATAGAGGCCGAGCGCGACGGGGCATGGCAGCCGATCGTCCGCGACATCAGCCTCACCCTCAAGCGCGGCGAGGTGCTCGGCATCATCGGGGAATCGGGCGCCGGGAAATCGACGCTCGGGCTCTCCGCCCTCGGCTTCGCGCGGGCCGGCTGCCGCTTTTCTGCCGGCAGCGTCGTCTTCGACGGGCGCGACCTCCTCAAGGAGAGCGAGGAATACCGCCGGCAGCTTCGCGGCAACCGGATCGCCTATGTCGCGCAAAGCGCGGCCGCCTCCTTCAACCCGGCGCACAGGCTGATCGACCAGACGATCGAATGCGCGATGCGGGAGGGGCTGACCTCGCGCGCCGCCGCCATCGGCAATGCGAAGGACCTCTATGCGCAGATGCAGCTTCCGGACCCGGACAGCATCGGCGCGCGCTTCCCGCACCAGGTTTCCGGCGGCCAGCTGCAGCGCGCGATGACCGCCATGGCGATGACCTGTCGGCCGGACCTCATCGTCTTCGACGAGCCGACGACGGCGCTCGACGTGACGACGCAGGTGGAGGTCCTCGCCTCGATCCGCCGGATCGTCGAGGAGCACCACACGGCCGCCCTCTACATCACCCACGACCTTGCCGTGGTGGCGCAGATGGCGCACCGGATCATGGTGCTTCGCCATGGCGAGCTGGTGGAAGAGGCGGATACGCAAACCATGCTCTCGGCGCCGAAGCAGCCCTATACGCGCTCGCTCTGGGCCGTGCGCACCATGGAGAAGCAGGCCGAGCCGCCCGCCGCGCCGATGCTGGAGATCTCCGGCATCGAGGCCCATTACGGCACGTTCAAGGTGCTCGACGACATCTCCGTCACGCTGCCGGCCGGCCGGACCGTCGCCGTGGTCGGGGAATCGGGCTCGGGGAAATCAACGCTCGCCCGCGTCATCGCGGGCCTGCTCCCGCAGACCGCGGGCAGCGTGAGCCTGAACGGAACCGCGCTTGCGCCCTCCCTCAAGCAGCGCAGCCGCGACCAGTTGCGCCGCATCCAGATGATCTACCAGTCGGCCGATACCTCGCTCAATCCGCGGCAGACCGTGCTCGACCTCGTCGGCCGGCCGCTGGCGTTCCACCTCGGCCTGCGCGGGCGCGCCCGGGACCTTCGCGTCGCCGAGCTGCTCGACATGGTCGAATTGTCCGACCGCCATATCGTCAGCTTTCCCTCCGAGCTTTCGGGCGGGCAGAAGCAGCGCGTCTCCATCGCCCGGGCGATCGCGGCCGATCCCGACGTGTTCATCTGTGACGAGATCACCTCGGCGCTCGACCAGCTCGTGCAGGAGCAGATCCTCAAGCTGATCCTCAAGCTCCAGAAGGAGATGAACAAGTCCTACCTCTTCATCACCCACGACATCGCCACCGTGAACGCCATCGCGGACCATGTCGTGGTGATGCACCGGGGCCGGATCGTGCAGCAGGGGCCGAAGGCCTCGGTCATGTCCGCCCCCGATCATCCCTATACGCGCCAGCTCCTCTCCGCGGTGCCGCAAATGGACGCGGGATGGCTCGACGCCGCCATCGCCGGCAGCCGCGCGGCGAACGGCCGCTAGCGGCGGCGCGGGCAGGAACGAGGCGCGCCTCGCCAGGAATCCACAGTGAAAAAAGGGGAATGAAAATGAAGACACTCACTGCCGCCCTCGTTTCCGCCGCGCTGGCCATCGGCCTTCAGGCCGCCGGGCCGGCCGCCGCGCAGGATTCCGACTGGAAGGAGATCCATATCGCGACGGAAGGCGCCTATCCGCCCTTCAACTTCGTCGATGCCGCCGGCAAGCTCCAGGGCCTCGACGTCGACATCGCCAATGCGCTCTGCGCCGAGATGAAGGCGACATGCACCATCGTCGCGCAGGACTGGGACGGCATCATCCCCGGGCTGAAGGCGAGGAAATTCGACGCCATCGTCGCCTCCATGTCGATCACGGAGGAGCGGCTGAAGGAAATCGACTTCTCCAGGAAATACTACAGCTCCAAGCTCTCCGTCATGACCAAGGCCGACAGCGGGATAGAGGACATCAGGCCGGAAAGCTTCGAGGGCAAGACGATCGGCGCCCAGTCCTCCACGCCGCAGGCCGAGCAGGCCGAAGCGCTGTTCGGCAAGCATGGCGCCACGGTGAAGCTCTACCCGTCGCAGGACGAGGCCGACATGGACCTCGTGAACGGCCGGCTGGACGGGATCGTCGCCGACAAATTCTATCTCGCCGCCTGGATGAAAACCAACGGCAACGGCTGCTGCAAGCTCGTCGGCGACCTTGCCGAGGGCCAGACCGAGATCGGCGTCGGCCTGCGCAAGGAGGACAAGGCGCTGAAGCAGAAATTCGACGCCGCGATGGACGCCATCGTCGCGAACGGCACCTACAAGACCATCGTCGCGAAGTATTTCGATTTCGACATCTACTGAGCGGGCGGAGCATCCCGGATATCCGGCCGGTACGCTCTCCGTGGCGGCCGGTGTCCGGCGAGCGGCCCGCCGTCAGGCACGTGCCCGGTTGGCGAGCCAGAAGGCGAGCTGGGCGAGGATGCCCGCGCCGAAGAGGACCGAGCCGGCGGCGAGCATCGGATTGCCGCCGAGGCCGCCAAGGGCCGTGCAGGCCGCGCCGATCGCCATCTGCGCCGCGCCGTAGAGGCCCGACGCGGAGCCGGCGGCCTGCGGATTGACGCCGAGCGCCTCCGTCAATGCCGCCGGGGAGGCCAGCCCCGCGCCGAAGCTGAAGACCAGCATGGGCACGACGGCGAGCGCCACGTTCAGCCAGCCGGAAAGGGCTGCGGCGAGGAACAGGGTCGCGGCGATGCAGCTTACCAGGTTGCCAAGGATCATCAGGCGCGCGGTCGGCATGCGCGAGACGGCGCGGCTCGCCGCGAGGCTTCCGAACCATATGCCGAGCACATTGATCGCCAGATAGACGCCGACCTCGTAGGTCGGCCGGTGAAGCTGGTTGACGAAGATGAAGGGCGCCGCGCCGATATAGGCATAAAGCGCGGTGGTGGCGCAGCCGCCGCCGATCGTATAGCCGAGAAAGGCCCGCGAGCGCAGCAGCGCCAGATAATTGCGCATGACCTGCCGCACGTCCTTGCCATCGGCCGCCGGGCGATCGCGAAGCAGGGCATGGATGAGCGCGAGATTGGCAAGGCCCAGCAGGGTGAGCGCGACGAAGATCGACCGCCAGCCCGCCGTCTCGGCGAGCGCGCTTCCGATCAGCGGCGAAAGCCCGGGGCCGGCCATCGTCATCAGGTTCATCAGCGAGAGCTTGCGGGCAGCCTCGGCGCCGGATGCGCCATCGCGCACGAGCGCCCGGCCGAGCACGAGGCCCGAACAGCCGCCGAGCGCCTGGAACAGGCGCGCGACGATCAGCACCCCGATGGTCGGCGCGAAGAAGGCCGCAAGGCTCGCCGCCGTATAAACCAGCATGCCGGCGATCAGCACCGGCCGCCGGCCATAGCGGTCGGACACCGGCCCATAGACGAGCTGCCCGACGGCAAGGCCGGCAATATAGGTGCTGAGCGTCAGCTGCGTGGCATGGGTCGTCGCGCCGAGCGCCTTGGCGGCCAATGGAAGCGCCGGCACGAAGATGTGCATGGCCAGCGTTCCGCTGAGCGTGATCAGCGCCAGCAGCCACAGGGGCGTGCGGACGGGCGCGGCGGGCACCATGGCCTCCGGCCGGCCGGAAAGGATCGTCATGATTTTCTGTCGCTTTCGTTCATGGCCAGCAGTCGTCCGCAAACCTGCTCCAAGACACGGCGGGAGATCGCCAGGTCGCCTTGCGCGATCTCGGCAAGGACCTCGTCCTCGATGCCTTGCGACACGCTTTCCACCTGCTGCACCAGCGCCCTGCCCGCCTCGGTGACGGTGATCGCCTTGGCCCGGCGGTCCTCCCCGTCGGGATGCTGCTCGATCAGGCCGGCCGCATCCAGATTGGCGAGGATGCGAACGACCGAGGACGTATCGAGCATCAGCACGGCCGCCAGATCCTTCTGCCGCATGGGCTTGCCGGCCTGCGCCAGCCGCAACAGCGGCAGCCATGTCGCCTCCGACAGGCCGAACGCCTGAAGCCGCGCATCGACGGCCTTGCGCCACTGGCGGGAGACCAGGCTGACGAGCGTGCCGAGGCGGTTGCTGGAAAGGGGAAGCATTGGATTCGACGTCATTGTGCCAGCTCATTTAGTTTGTATGCAAACTAAATAGATGACATGCAAACTAATTACAAGGGCGGTTGCCGGGCAAGCGGCCCGTTCCGTTTTGCGGCATTCGCAAAGGCCGGTCGCTTCCGCCAAAATTTCTTGACTAATTAATTCATATTTTATAGCTCAATCGCCAACACGAGCTGTCCCACGGTCGCCAACACCAATCCGCGCATTTTCAGAAAGCATCGGCCAGCTTCCGCCCAGCGCGCCAGATCGAACATGAACGAGACTGTTTCGCCGCCCTGCATGCAAAGCGACATCCACGGCTTCGTCGTCAAGGGCGGGCCTGTTTGGCGTGCCTGGGACGGGATTGTCGCCGACGTATGGGATGTCGAATGCCATCCCTCGGCCCGCGGGGCCTATGTCGCGCCCTATCCGCGGCTGTTCGTGCTGCTCGACATCAACGAGGGTGGCCGGCTGGAATTGTCGGCGCCCGGCATCGGCGCCGTCGGCTGCCATGAACGGCCGTTTTCCATGTCCTATATTCCCACGCAGATGCCGGTCGAAAGCAGGGCCCTGGGCGTGACCGGCCTTCGCCACCTCGATCTCCATCTGCCGGGGACGGCGCTGATGCGCAAGTTCGGCGGCATGATCGCGCACGAGAAGCTCGCCGAGGCGCGCCTGAATTTCCACGACGCGCGGCTGGCGGCGCTTGCCGGCATGCTGGCCGAGGAATGCGAGAGCCGGCAGCCGCTGAACGACCGTTGCGGCGCCGGCCTGATCGACGCGCTCATCGCCATTCTGTTTACGGTGGGCAGCCGCACCCCGAAGGCAAGGCCGACCCTGTCGCGCATCCAGCTCGACCAGAGCCTCGATTATATCGAGCGGCACTGCTTCGAGCCGATCCGCCTGCACGGCCTCGCCAGCCTGCTCGGCCTTTCCGAGAGCCATTTCAGCCATGCGTTCAAGGCATCGACCGGCGTGCCGCCGCTGCGCTGGCAGATGGAGACGCGCGTCGGCAAGGTCAAGGACCTCTTGCTGCGGGACGACCTGACCCTGACCGACATTTCGGCGATGACCGGCTTTGCCGACCAGGCTCACCTGACGCGCTCCTTCAAGAAGGTGGTCGGCGTCACGCCCTCGGAATGGCGGCGCAGCGCGCCGCGTCCGCGTGGGTGACGGGCAAGTGTTGCAAATCTGCATCATGCCCGCTCCGCCACGCCGCGAAGCCAAGATGAGACAATTGCCGGCAGGATCATGCAAGGCGACATTCTGAACTTGATATAGGAGGTCAAGTATTGACGGCGGCGAGGGGCCGCCACGGATCGGGGATCGACGAATGCTGCGTTTGAAAGCACATCATCTTCTGCTGGCCGGCACGGCCTCAGGCCTTGCCCTGGCGATGTTCCAGCCGGCTTTCGCCCAGCAGGCGGCCGAGACCGAGCTGTCGCCCATCGTGGTCGAGGGCGGCCAGACGGGCGGCGCGGAAGACAAAAGCGGCGTCGGCAAGGTCAAGGGCGTGGTCGCCAAGACGTCGCGCACCGGCTCCAAGACCGCGACCGAGATCAAGGACATCCCGCAATCCGTCTCGGTGGTGGGCCGCGAGGAGATGGATGACCAGGGCGTGCAGAAAGCTGACGAGGCATTGCGCTACGTGCCCGGCGTGTTCACTCAGCCGTTCGGCTCCGACTCGGACACCAATTGGATGTTCATTCGCGGTTTCCAGGCGACGGCGGACGGCGCCTATATGGACGGCTTGCAGCTCTACAGCTACGCATTCGGCGGCTTCTATATCGATTCATTCGGCTTGGAGCGCGTGGAAGTCCTCAAGGGCCCAGCTTCCGTTCTCTATGGCGGCGCCAATCCCGGCGGCATCGTCAACTATGTCAGCAAGCGTCCGACGTTCGAGCGCAAGCGCTATGTCGAAACCGGTGTCAACGACGCAGGCAACGCCTATCTGGGCTTCGACATCGGCGATGTCGCCGATGACACCGTCAGCTACCGCATCAACGGCCGCGTCGCCGGAGGCCACGGCTACAGCGATTTCCAGTCCGGCTGGCGCGGCTTTATCTCGCCAAGCATCACATGGAAGGCGGACGAGCAGACGAGCCTAACACTGCTGGCGAACTACTCGCACATCGACGAGCGCCATGGCGGCGGCAGCTTCCTTCCCTATGAGGGCACGGTGGTCGACCGGGTCGTCGGGGGCGTGAACTACGGACGCATTCCGACCGACTTTAATGCGACCGAGAAGGCGATCGACGCCTATGACCGCAAGCAGGGGTCGATCGGTTACGAGTTCGAACATACATTCGACAGCCAGTGGACCGTCCGCTCCAATGCACGATACATGGCCGCTGACATCAACGAGGTCAACGTCTATCCGAACGGCTGGGCCAGCGCCAACGAGCTGTCGCGCATCAATTTCGCGCACGACACCAAGGCCAAGAGCTTCCTGATCGACAACCAGATCGAAGGCACGGTCAACACCGGCGCGTTTGAGCACACGCTTCTCGGCGGCCTAGACTACCGCTCCTACAACATCGACCAAAAGCAATATAACAACCTTTTCGATCCCGCCGCCAACCCGATCGATCCGTGGCATCCAGTCTATGGCGGGCCGCTCGCGGCGCGTATCCTGGGCGTGAATCAGGAATATACCGCGCAGCAGTTCGGCCTCTACGCGCAGGACCAGATCCGCTTCGGCGACGGGTGGCTCGTCACCCTGAACGGGCGCTACGACTGGAGCTGGCTCGATCGCGACAGCCGCCCGGACTACTATACCGCAACGTGGGGTTCGCCGGTCGTCGATCTCTCGCGCAGCGACGGAAACTGGTCGGGACGCGTCGGCGTGGCATATGAATTCGCCAACGGCCTGACGCCCTATGCCAGCGTGGCGACGTTCTTCAATCCGACGATCGGCACGGATGCGTATACCGGCGAACTCTTCAAGCCAGAGGAAGGCGTTCAATACGAGGTTGGCTTGAAGTACGAGCCCAGCTTCATCGACGGCCTGTTCACGGTGGCGCTGTTCGATCTTACCCGGCAGAACGTGGCCTCCTACGTGACCGCCTACACCCAGACGCAAACCGGCGAGATCAGATCGCGCGGCATCGAGGTCGAGGCTAAGGTGAATGTCACCGAGGACCTCAAGGTCACCGCGGCGTTCACCGCCATGGATGTCGACATAACCAAGGACGACCTGCGCGACGGCCAGGACTGGACCGGCCACACGCCCTTTATCACGCCGGAAATCATGGCGTCCATCTCGGCGGACTACACCTTCCGCGGCGATAGCTGGTATGACGGCCTCACCATCGGCGGCGGCGTGCGCCATATCGGAAGTTCGTGGGGCAACAACGAGAATACCCTCAAGGTCCCTGCCGTCACCCTGGTCGACGCCAAGATCGGCTACAAGAAGGGCAATTGGGGCGTCGACCTCAACGTGACAAACCTGTTCGACAAGTCTTATGTCTCGGCCTGCCAGATCAACATCTACGGCCAGGCTTGCAGCTATGGCGAAGGCCGGTCGTTCAAACTCAAGGCGTATACGAGCTGGTGACAAGAACAGGAGCCCATAAGGATCAGCAGAATGGGGGCGGCGGAACCACCCCCATCTCTGCGTCTACTACAGAAACCGCGCCGCTCTACCGGCTGAGCGGGCTCACCTTCCGGGCCGGCGGGCGCGTCATCGTCCGCCCGGTCGACCTTGCCGTCCCGCCGCGGCAGGTGCTGGCGCTGGTCGGGCCGAACGGATCGGGCAAGAGCACGCTCGTCAAGATGATGGCGCGGCAGCTTCGCCCTTCCGGCGGTGTGGCCGAGCTGCTCGGGCGCCCCATCGCGGGGATGAGCGACCGCGAATTCGCGCGGCAAGTCGCCTATATGCCGCAGTTCACGCCGCCGGCCGAGGGCATGACGGTGCGCGAGCTCGTCGGGCTCGGGCGCTTCCCCTGGCACGGCGCGCTCGGCCGCTTCAGCGCCGAGGACGCGGCCAAGGTCGAGGCCGCGCTCGAACAGACCGACCTTTCCGGCATGTCCGACCGCATGGTGGATAGCCTTTCCGGCGGCGAGCGCCAGCGCGCCTGGCTCGCCATGATGGTGGCGCAGGACGCCCGCTGCCTGCTGCTCGACGAGCCGACCTCGGCACTCGACATCGCCCACCAGGTCGAGATGCTGACGCTGGTGCGCAAGCTCAGCCGGGAAGGCGACGTCGGCGTGGTGATCGTCATCCACGACATCAACATGGCGGCGCGCTTTTGCGACCGCATCGTGGCATTGCGCCAGGGCGAGGTGGTGGCGGAGGACGCACCCGCCGGCATCCTCGACGCCGCCGTGCTGAAGCGCATCTACGGGCTGGAAATGGGCATCCTCCCGACCGCCGGCCTGCCGGTCAGCTACGTGCCGTGACGACGCGCATGCTCACCCGCCGCACCCTGCTCGCCGCCTGGACCCTCGCCGCCTTGGCCCCGCTCATGGCGCGCGCATCGGGGGCGCGCGCATCGGAAAGGACGGTCGCCGCCATCGACTGGGGGCACCTGGAAACCTGCCTCGCGCTCGGCATCGTCCCGGCCGCCGCGACGGAACTCAGGCAGTTCCGCGCGATCGCGGTGGAGCCGGTCCCGCCGCCGGAGGTGGCCGATCTCGGCCTGCGCGGCTCGCCCAATATCGAATTATTACGGATGATCGCGCCGGGCACGATCCTCATCTCGGACTTCTACGAGTACCAGCGGCCGCTGCTGGAGCGCATCTCGCCCGTCGTCAACCTGCCGGTCTATCAGAGCGGCACGCCGCCTTACGCGCTGGCGGAGCAATCGACGGCGGCCATCGGCAAGCTGCTCGGCCGCGAGGCGGAAGCGCGGGCCTACATGGCCGCCGCACGCGCCGAGATCGAAGCCATCGGCCAGCGCCTCGGGCAACTGGCGCGGCACCCCATCTTCGTGATCAGCCTCGGCGACTCCCGGCATTTCCGCGCCTTTGGCGCGGATTCGATGTTCGGCGACGTGATCGCCCGGCTCGGGTTAAGGAACGCCTGGACCGACGCCACCAGCTACAGCGCCGCCGCGCCGGTCGGGCTGGAGGCGCTGGCGCGCATTCCCGAGGCCTCCATAGCCGTGATCGGGCCGACGCCGCCGGAGGTGCAGCGGACATTGGCCGGGAACGCGCTGTGGAATGCTCTGCCCGCCGTTGCGCAAAGTCGGGCCAAAGAACTGGCGCCGATCAACCATTTCGGGGCCTTGCCGTCGGCCCTGCGCTTCGCCCGCGAACTTGACCGCGTCTTCGGGAGCCAAGCCGATGCCGGTTAGCATACGCCCCTCCCCGGCCCTGTTCTGGAGCCTGGCGGCGCTCGCCGCGGCCCTCCTGTTCTGCCACGAGCTGATCGCCGGCTGGCCGCAGGGCAGCGGGGTCGAGCGGCGCCTGCAGGAGATCATCCTGATCTATGGTACCGCCCCGCGCGCCGCGACGGCCCTGCTCGCCGGCGCGACGCTCGGCCTTTCGGGCCTCCTGCTGCAACGCGTGCTGCGCAATCCGCTGGCGGAGCCCTCCACGCTCGGGGTCTCGGCGGGCGCGCAGCTCGCCATGGCCGCCGCGACGATCCATGCGCCGGCCCTGATGGCCTTCTCGGTCGGCCTCGTCGCCTTTGCCGGCGGGTTGGCGACGGTGGCGCTGGTGCTGGCGCTGACCTGGCGGCGCGGGCTGGAGCCCGTTTCCGTCGTGCTGGCCGGCATGATGACGGCGCTCACCGCCAATGCGGCAAGCGCGGCGCTGATCCTCGCCAATGGCGAATATCTGTTCTCGCTCTTCATCTGGGGCGGCGGCTCGCTGACACAGCAAAGCTGGGGCCCGGCACTGACGCTGGGCTTCGCCCTGCTTGCGGGTCTTGCCGCCTCGGCGCTGCTGCTGCGGCCGCTGGCGCTGCTCGGCCTCGACGACGCGGCGGCGCGCAGCCTCGGCGCCGCCGTCAATGCCAGCCGCTTCCTGGTGATCGGCGTCGCCGTGTGGATGGCGACGACGGTGGCCGCTGAGGTCGGCGTCATCGGCTTCATCGGGCTCGCGGCCCCTGCGCTGGCGACGCTGTCGGGCGCGCGCAGCCTGAAGCAGCGCCTGGTGCTGGCCCCGCTCATCGGCGCCATCCTGCTCTGGCTCACCGACGGGCTTGTGCAGGTCCTGGCGGGATCGGGCGGCGAGCGCGTGCCGACCGGCGCGGCGACGGCGCTCATCGGCGGGCCGCTGCTCATCTGGCTGCTGCCGCGCCTGAAGCTGTTCGAATGGCCGAGCCTTGCGGGCGGAGCCGCGCAGGTCCGGCGGGCTGCGCGCCCGCTCCTGCTGCTCGCCGTGCTGGCGGCGCTCGCCTGCCTCGTCTTCGCCGTGGCCGCCATTCTCGGGCGCGGGCCGGATGGCTGGGTGCCGGCCACGGGCCAGCTTCTGGCCGATCTTGCCGATCTGCGCATCCCCCGCCTCGTCGCGGCGGCGAGCGCCGGGGCGATGCTGGGCGTTGCCGGCGTCGTCATCCAGCGCATCACCGGCAATCCGCTCGCGGGTCCTGAAATCCTCGGCGTCGGCATGGGGGCCGGGGCCGGCCTTGCCGCCGTGCTGCTGCTCAGCGCCACGGCGGGCCTCGGCTGGCAGATGGGCGGCTCGGCGCTGGGTGCCATGGCCGTGCTGCTCTCGATCCTCGCGCTCGGCGCGCGGGGCGGCCTCGGGCCGGAACGACTGCTGTTCGCCGGCATCGCCGCCAATGCGCTGTGCAGCGCCGTGCTGACGGCGATCATCGCGCTCGGCAACCAGCAGTCCTACATGCTGCTGCAATGGCTGAGCGGCTCGACCGGCCGGGTCGGAGCCATGGAAGCGCTGACGGGCCTTGCCGGCCTCTGCATCCTCGCGCCGCCGCTCTTCCTCGCCGCGCGCTGGCTCGACCTCTTTCCGCTCGGGCCCGCCGCCGCGCAGGCCCTCGGGCTGGCAGTCGGCCGGGCGCGCTTCATGCTGGTCGCCTGCGCCGCGCTGCTGACAGCGCTGGCAGCGCTCTTCGTCGGTCCCCTCAGCTTCATCGGCCTGATCGCGCCGCATCTGGCGCGCCTGCTCGGCCTCGGCAAGGCATGGCAGCAACTTGCCGGCGCGCTGCTGATCGGCGCCGCGCTGATGGCGCTGTCCGACTGGCTGGCGCGCATGGCGGCTTTCCCCTATCAATTGCCCATCGGCCTGTTCGCAGCGCTGCTGGGCGGGCCTTATCTGATCTATCTTCTGGCAAGGGGAACCGAGCGCCATGGCTGACATGCCACGTGTCTTCAAGGCGACCGCCGAAATCGTCCTGCCCTCGCCCGACGTGATGATGCGCCGGC
This sequence comes from Shinella sp. R2-11, assembly GCF_055330205.1. Classification (NCBI taxonomy): domain Bacteria; kingdom Pseudomonadati; phylum Pseudomonadota; class Alphaproteobacteria; order Hyphomicrobiales; family Rhizobiaceae; genus Shinella; species Shinella sp. R2-11. Next base: position 303,003 of record NZ_JBVAPC010000006.1, read on the forward strand.
TCTGCAAGCGCTTCAGCGAGTTCGGCGAGGTATCGGGGCGCGGGCGCTGCCGCCGGATCGAGACGGGTTTCGGCGTGGCCGATGTCGAGGATTGCGGCCATTGCCTGAAGATCTGCGCCGCCGGCGCGGACGAGGTCGCGCTCGCCTATGTCAAGCTGGCGATGGCCGAGCACCTTCTCAAGCTGGCCGACGCGCAGCCGTCGATCGTCTGGGAGGGCGACGGCATGGCCGGCGCGCCCCTGCCCTATTTCCGCGAGATGCGGGTAAAGAATGCCGTGAACCTCACGCCGCACATGCGCCGGCTGACGCTTGCGGGCAACGACCTGCAGCGCTTCGCGCATGGCGGCTATCACGTGCGGCTGCTGATCCCCAAGCCGGGCGACACGGCCCCATCCTGGCCGGTGATGGGCGAGGACGGCCGCCCGCTCTGGCCGGCCGGCGAAGACCGGCCCGACATTCGCATCTATACGCTGCGGCGCGTCGATGTCCGGGCCGGCGAGGTCGACATCGATTTCGTCCTGCACGACGGCGCGCAGACGCCGGGCGCCCGATTCGCCGGCAGCGCGCAGCCCGGAGACCGCGTCGGCATGACAGGCCCCGGCGGCGGCACGGCGCCGCAGGCGGACTGGGTCCTGCTGCTCGGCGACGAGACCGCGCTGCCGGCAATCGCCCGCATCCTCACCGAACTGCCCGCGACGACCACGGCCGTCGTGCGCGTGCAGATCGCCGACGAGGCCGAACGCCAGCCGCTGCCGACCGAGGCGCGGCTCGACCTGCGCTGGCTCTACCGCACGCTAAAGCACGAAAACGGGGCGATACCCACCCGCCTCTCCGATACGCTCGCCGAAATCGAATGGCCCGACGACGGCCGGACGGTCTTCGCCTGGGCCGGCTGCGAGTTCGAGGATTTCCGCACGATCCGCCGGCACCTGCGCCAAGACCGCAACCTCAAACGCGAAGAACACCTCGCCGTCGCCTACTGGCGCCACGGCTTTGCCGGCGATGCCGCTCGGGGGAAGTAGGGACAGGGAGGCTGGAACCGGATCGGGACGCTGCTTGCAGCGCTAATCGTGCCCGTTTGCTGCGGACTGGCCGCTATCAGGTCACGCCAAGCGCATAGCTGCCCGACCATACTTTCCTACCCTTCGACCTCGATCCTTCGAAGAACATCTGAGGCCTTTGATATCCGCAGTCTTGGCGGAATGAGCCGCCCGAACGCGGCGCATCCAAGGATCTTCCCCGGCCCGCAAAGCTCACCCAATCGATGCCCGCCCGTTTGGCCGCGGCCGCAGGAGGAGCGTGAAGAGCGGGGCACCGATGAGGGCGGTGACGAGGCCGGCGGGGAGTTCGTCGGGGGCGATCAGGCTGCGTCCGACGATGTCGGCCATTGCCAGCAGGAGCGCACCGAGGATCATCGCGACGGGCAGGAGGCGGGCGTGCCTCGGGCCGGTGAGCAGGCGGGCGGCGTGCGGGGCGAGCAGGCCGATGAAGCCGACGGCGCCCATGGACGAGACGGCGACGGAAACGCAGAGGCCCGCGCAGGCGATCGTCACCATGCGCATTCTTTTCGAGGCGAGGCCGAGGGCTCGGGCCGTCTCGTCGCCGAGGGCGAGCGTGTCGAGATGGCGCGCGGCCGCGACGGCGGCGAAAAGCAGGAGGGCAAGCCAGGGCATCAGCATGAGGGCATCCTCGTAGCCGCGGCCATGGGTGGAGCCGGCAAGCCATGACAGTGCCTCGGCCGTCTGCAGCCGCGCCTCGACCACGACAAGCGTTCCGGCCGCGCCGAGGCTCGCCGCCGTCGCCACCCCGGCGAGCACCAGCTTTTCGGGCGAGCGGCGCAGGCCGAAGGGCAGGACCAGGAGAAGCGCGGCGAAGGCGCCGCCGGCCGTCACCATCTGGAAAGGCAGCGAGCCGGGCGCAAGTCCGGCAAGCAGGGCGAGCAGGCTGAAGAGCGCCGCGCCCTGCGTCAGGCCGAGCGTTTCCGGGCCGCAGAGCGGGTTGCGGGTCACGGCCTGGAGCAGGACGCCGGCGGCGGCGAGAAACGCGCCCGCCCCGAGCGCGATCAGGAGGCGGGGCGCCCTGAGATCGAGATTCGCGAGCACCTCGCCGGGGGAAAGCGAGAGGCCATCGCCGAAGGCGAGACCGGCGAGCAGGATCGCGGGAAGCGCGATGGCGATGCCGCCGGCAAGATAAAGACCGCCGAGCCGCGTCGACAGGCCGGGATCGCGGTGCCGTCGCTCCGCGCCCGTGCGGGCGACCCGCAGGACGACCAGCATGGCGGGCGCGCCGAAACAGGCGATGACCGTTCCCGTCGGCAGGATCGTTCCGCTGGTGGAGAGAAGCTGGACCGTCACGTCCGCAAGCAGGACCGCGTTGGCTCCCCATAGCGCCGACAGAGGCAGGAGGCGGCGATGGCGCGTCAGGCCCAGTGCGCGCAGGAGATTGGGTATGGCAAGCCCGACGAAGCCGACGGGGCCGGCAAGCGCGACCGCCGCGCCCGACAGGACGACGCTTGCCGCAAGGCCGAGCAGGGTCGTTACCCGGGTCATGCCGAGGCTTCTTGCGGCATCGTCCCCGAGCGCGAGCAGATCGAGCGCGCGGGTCGTTCCCAGCAGGAGGGCCAGCGCCGCCAGGATCGCCGGGCCGGCGGTCAGGACCTTCCCCCAGCCCGTCTGATCGAGGATGCCGGACGACCAGAGGACCAGTCCGGAGGCGCGATCGTCGGCCATCAGCACGATCGCCGAAGCGAGCGCGGAAAAACTGAGAGAGATCGCGACGCCGGCCAGCGCCAGGCGGACCGGCGGGGCGCGAAATCCGCCACCCAGCGTCAGGCAGGCGGCCGCGCCGAGCGTACCGCCGACGACGGTGGCCGCAAGCGACGGCATCTGAAAGGGCAGGAGCAGCGTAGCGACGACGAGGGCGAGATGCGCGCCGCTGGTGACGGAGAGGATATCGGGAGCGGCAAGCGGGTTGCGCAGCGTGGTCTGCATCACCGCGCCGGCGACCGCCAGCGCCGCGCCGATCAGCATCGCGGCGGCGACACGCGGGAAGCGGACCGTTTCCAATATGGCTTGCGGCAGGGTCGCCGGGCGATGCGGGAAAGCCAGGACATCGGGCCAACTGACGAGGCTGCTGCCGAGCCGGAGGTCCAGCAGCGCCAGGACGAGCAGCAGGAAGAGGCCGGCGAGCCACAGGCCATTGCCGGAGATGGCCACAGACATAGCCCTGGATATGGGCAGCCTTGCATCCGTCATCGCGCGTCCCGGCTGTCGTCGATCCAGTCGACCAGGCAGAAGGGCCGGCCGTCGCGCGGATGGGGCACCACGTCGACCTTGCAGCCGAAGGCCTCCGAGAGGAGCGCCGGCGTCAGGGTTTTGGCCGGCGTGCCGATGGACAGCACCTCGCCCTTGCGCATCAGCACGACGTCGTCGGCCAGGTCCATGACCTGGTTGAGGTCGTGGAGAACGGCCACGATCGTCAGGCCCTCCCGCCTGTTGAGGCGGCGCAGCAATGTCAGCAATTCGGCCTGGTGGCGAATGTCGAGAAAGCTCGTCGGCTCGTCGAGGAAAAGCAGTTTCGGCTCCTGCGCGAGCGCCATGGCCACCCAGGCGCGCTGGCGTTCCCCGCCGGAAAGCGTGGCGATCTGGCGCTCCCGCATCGCGCCGAGATCGACCCGCTGGATGGCGGCCTCGATGGCCCCGCGGTCCCGCGCGGTCAGGCGCCCGAGCCAGGGGCGGTGCGGATAGCGGCCCTGTTCGACCAGTTCCTCGACATTGAGCCCGGCCGGGGTTTCGGGATTCTGGCTGAGCACGGCAAGCTGTCGTGCGATATCGCGGCGGGAAAGATCGGCGAGGGGCCGGCCGGCCAGCGTCACGACGCCGCTCGTCGGCGTTTCCAGGCCGGCGAGGCACTTCAGCAGCGTGCTCTTGCCGGAACCGTTCGCGCCGCAGATGGCGGTGATGCGGCCGGGACGCACCGGGACGCTGACGTCGCGAAGCGCATGGGCCCCCTCGAAAACCATGCTGACGCCCCGCGCCTCGGCAACAGGAGCCATGCTCATGAAAGAACCTCGCGCATCGCCTTGCGCAGCGCCGAAAGACTGCGGTAGCCGACATCGACGGCAGCCTCGTCGAGCCGCGCGCCCTCCGCCCGCCGGCGCATGACATGGGCCATGCGCACGCGGCGGCGCCATTCGGAAAAGCTCATGCCCGTCTCCGTGCGGAAACGCCGGGTCATGGTGCGGCGGCTCATGCCGAGCCTGTCGGCCCAATGGTCGATGTCGAGGTCGATGGAGGGCGTGTCGGAAAGGTCGTTGCACAGTTTCTGGAGCCGCTTGTCGGTCGGCATGGGCAGGGCGAAGGGACTTTCCTCGGCGCTGGCGATCTCCTCGAGGATCAGCGCGACGAGATGGCCGCCGCGCCCCTCCACGTCATAGAGGACGGGCTCGGCGAGGAGGGCCGAAATGGTGGCGGAGAGCAACGCCGACATCGGAATGACCCGGATGGGCTCCCAATCGACGTGCGGCGTGTCGTTCGCCTCGATATAGAGCGACTGCATAGCGACGCGCCCATGCGCGGTGACGGCATGGGGCACGTTGGGCGCGATCAGCAGGCCGTAGCCGCTCGGGATGATGAAGGAGGCGGAAGGGATGCGGGCCGTCATGAAGCCGTCCGTGATCAGCAGGAGCTGCCCGCGGCGATGGCTGTGCCAGCCGGAATCGACGCTGCCCTGATAGACGCGCGCCATCGCGGCCACGGGACGCGGGACGTTCTGAAGATCGATTGCTTGCGGCCGCCTCATGCCATCTCCATGTTGTGCGGGACGCTTCGTTTCCCCCGCGGAAGGGGCGCTGCCGCCTTCCACGGCGGGAGCCATAGTCTGAACGAGACGGTTTTTCAAAAACATGGATTGGCCCGTTTTCGGCGGAAATGGGAAGAGGATGCGAACGGGCCGGAACGTGGCCCGTTCGCGCCCAAAATTGACCTGACAATATTGAGTAAAAAAGTCTAGTTAAATCGTGAAAATCGGTGGGAATGCTGGAAAACCGGCACCGGCTTGCACCGCTCCCGCCGCATGCCTTCATGAAACGACAGGTCTGCCCAATGATGAATTCCGTCTCCTTCCCCCGCGATATCCTCACCCCGCATCGTGGCAGGGCAAGATATGCCGCCCTGGTTTCGGGCGTCGCGCTGCTGACGCTTTCCGGCTCGGGCGCGCTCGCGCAGGACAGCGCCGGCGTGACGCAGCTGCAGGCCGTCACCGTCGAGGGCGGGAATGCAAAGAAGGGCGCGCGCCTGGAACAGCGCGGCTATGTGGCACGTGACAGCGCATCGGCCACCAAGACCGCGACACCGGTCAAGGAAACGCCGCAGTCCATATCCGTCATCACGCGGGGCGCGATGACGGACCGTGCCGTGCAGACGGTTTCCGACAGCCTCGTCTACAGCGCCAACGTCAACGGGCAGCGCTACGGCAACGATACGCGCTCGGAATATTTCACCGTCCGCGGCTTTCCGGCCGACCTCTATCTCGACGGACTGCGCATTCCGCAGATCGCCAACCAGCCGGGCGGCTATGCAGGCTTCCGGGTCGATCCCTATTTCCTCAATCGCGTGGATGTGCTGCGCGGCCCGAGTTCGGCCCTGTTCGGCCAGACGAATGTCGGCGGCGTCATCAACATGGTCAGCAAGGATCCGTCCGAGACGCCCGGCACGGAGGTCTACGGCCGCCTCGGCAGCTTCAACCTGAAGGAGGTCGGCTTCGACACGACCGGGCCGCTCGGCGAAGGCACGGGCATGAGCTACCGGGTCGAGGGCATCTATCGCGACAGCGATACGCAGGTCGATTTCGGCAAGAACGACCGCTTCGCCATCAGCCCGACGATCCGGTGGTCGCCGGACGAGGACACGAGCCTGACGGTCTACGGCGCCTATATGAAGGACGACGCGGGCCAGACGGGCGCGATCATCCCCGCCGTCGGCAGCGTGCTTCCCAACAGCCTCGGCCTCACCATCCCGCGGAATTTCTCCGACGGCGATCCCTCGCTCGCCATCTATGACAAGGAAACGGCCTATATCGGCTACCGTTTCGAGCATGCACTGAACGAAGACCTGACCCTGCGGCAGAACTTCCGCTATTCCTATCTGGACACCAACTACCAGAACCTCTTCACCAGCGGCTGGGTCCTCGGCTCGCAGCAGACGATCACCCGGACGGTCTACAATGCCCAGCCGACGCTCAATGCGCTGGCGCTCGACACCAGCCTGGAATACCGCTTCGACACCGGGCCGGTGCAGCACACCGTTCTCGGCGGTCTCGACCTGCAATGGCAGAAGCTCGCCAACGATACCGGCTCGCTCGTAGGGCCGACGCTGGATATATTCAACCCTGTCTACGGCCTCGGCGTCGCGCCCGCGGCGATCACCGACCATCTCGACCAGGTCCAGCGCCAGGCCGGCATCTATGTCCAGGATCAGATGGAACTGGGCAATTTCCGCCTGACGGTCAGCGGCCGGCAGGACTATGTCAGCATCGATTCCGACAACACCAAACTGTCGAGCGGTATAACGACGTCCTATTCGCAAGACCCCAGCGCCTTCACCGGTCGCGTCGGCGCGGCCTATGTCTTTGACAACGGTTTCGTGCCTTATGCGCTCTACTCAAGGTCATTCCTTCCCGTACTGACGCTGACGGCTCCGCAACTCAAGCCGACGACCGGCGAACTGAAGGAAGTCGGCGTCAAGTACATGTCGCCGGACGAGGACTTCTCCGTCACGCTCTCCGGCTTCGAGGCGACCCAGCAGAACGTCGTTCAGCGCGTCAGCGGGGTCTATTACCAGACGGACGAGGTTCGCGCGCGCGGCGTCGAGCTCGAAGCCACGGCCAATCTGTGGGACGGGCTGAACGTCATCGCCGCTGCCAGCGTGCAGGACCCGGAGATCACCCGCAGCCAGACGGCCTCGCAGGTCGGCAAGATGCCCTTCACGGTGCCGAAGCAGCAGCAATCGCTGTTCCTCAGCTACGAGGTCCCGACGCCCGACAGCTGGGACGGCAAGCTCACCGTCGGCGGCGGCGTGCGCCACATCGGCAAGACGGCGGGCGACACCGCCAACAGCTTCTTCGTGCCGGGCTACGCACTGGTCGACGCCTTCGCCCGCTACGAGCACGACCGCTTCGCTTTCCAGCTCAACGGCTATAATCTCGGCGACAAGAAATATGTCGCGGGATGCGCCACGACCACGCAATGCTACTATGGACAGGGACTGACCGTCGTGGGCACGGTAAGCGTCAAATGGTGATCGGCACGAGCCGCAGGGCCTTCCTCGCCGGCGTGGCGGCGCTGCTCGCCGCGCCGCGTCTGGCCAGTGCGGCCAAGGCGTCAAGGGTCGTCACGCTCGAATGGACGGCGACGGAGATCGCGCTTTCGCTCGGGCTGCGTCCCGTCGGCGTCGCGGAGCTCGACGCCTATCGCAACTGGGTCGCCGTGGAGAACGAGGGGCTGGCGGATGCGGTGGATGTCGGCCGGCGCCAGCAGCCGAGCCTGGAGGCGATCCGCAAGCTTTCGCCCGATCTCATCCTCTCCTCCCGCTTCCGGCATCAGGCCCTGCGGGAAAAGCTCGCCGCACTTGCACCGACGGAACTCCTCGACGACCAGCCGGCGGACGGCGACATGCTGGCGGCTGTCTATGCCGGCGTGCGCCAGGCCGGCAAGGCGCTCGGCCGCGAGGATGCCGCGGCGGCGCTTCTTTCCGGGTTCGATGAACGCGTGGCCGCGTTGAAGGACAAGGTGCGCGCCGGCAATGCCGGCCGGAAGCTCGTCGTCGCGCAGCCCCTACCGGGCACCCCTCGCCTTCGCGTCTTCTCGTCCAACGCCGCCATCGCGCAGCTTCTCGACAGGATCGGCTTTCCGCCAGGCCTTTCCCTGCCGCCGCAGCCCTTCGGCTTCACCGCGATCGACCTGGAGGGCCTCGCCGCGCTCGACGGGGAGACGATGCTGGTCCTGCTTTCCGACAGCGTTCCAGAGGAACTGGCGGAATCCGCGCTCTGGCCGATGCTGCCGGTCGTCACCGCCGGCAAGGTCATCACGGCGGGCGCTGCGAACTGGCCCTTCGGTTCCGTCGCGGCCCTTGCCCGGATGATGGAAACCATCGCCGGAAAGCTTGCCTGAGAAAGCGGTAGCCGATGCAGCAGCCGGATGCCTTGAAGGCCTTCCTCGCGAAGATGTCCGCCTTCGGCGTGCAGACGGTGCTCCTCCCGCTCGCCGATGACAGCCTGCCCTTGTCCGCCCTTCTGGAAAGGGACTGTCTTGCGGAAATGCTCGGCAGATACGGCCGGCGCTATGGGCAGGGGCAGGAACGCCGCGCCGTCGCCACGCAATGGTCGAAGCATTATTTCCTGCAGGTCGTGACGCCCGTTCTCGCCGCGGCGATCCTCATCGACTGGCGGCTGCCGCTTCCCCTGGAGGCGACGGCGCTGGACATGGATGCCGAAGGCGCGATCACGGCCCTTCGCGTTTCGTCCTACGGCAAGGCTGTCGCCCCCTCCTCCGGCACCGACCGTTTCTCGTTCCTGACCCGGGCGCATCTGCCCTTCGTCGTGGATGCGATCAGCCAGGCCAGCGGGCTTTCCCGCCATGTCCTTTGGAGCAATGCCGGCAACCTCTTCGAAGGCGTTGCGCGACGATTGGAGGCCGTTGCCCCGGAAGGTTTCGCCGGCATCCGCGACGCCAGGGCCCTCATGGAGGCCAGCCATCTGGAGGATGGGACGCGCAACCCGCTATACCGCCCCATCCTCTATCTCGACGACGCGCGAACCATCCGCAAGCGCCGTGTCTGCTGCGCCCGCTACCTCATTCCGTCGCTCGGCTTCTGTCGGACATGTCCGAGTCCCCTGATGCAGGAAAATGCCGCCAGACATATCGATGCTCGCTCGTAGTGGCGATCATGCCGCCGCGCATCACAGAGCGGGGAAATTCCCTGGCAGGTTCAGGCCTGCTCGCTCGCGGGCTTCGATGGCCTGACTCCACTGGCACCACAAGCCGGCACGGTTCGAGACCCTGATCCCCGCCGTGATGTTCTGATGCGGCCCTGAAATTCGGGGCTCAGTGTGCGCTGGCATTCGACCGATCCAAGCCCCTCTTGATCTCTCAAATAATTTGGTATACCAAATTCTGAATTCAATAAAAGCACGAGCAGGCCGTGACCAGGATCGTACGCGTCAGAACAAGAGTTTGGAGCTGGAAGGGGCCGGTCGTGCCGCCGCAGCCGCATTTCTGCACCAATGCCAGCGACGTCCTCTACGAGCGCGGCGATGCCATGGGGAGCTTTCGCTTCCATCAATGGCTGACCTGCGAGGTGGAGGCCGATACGGGCGAGATCGGCATCGGCAATGCGGCCCTGGTGCCAGACTTGGTCAAGAAGGCGATCGACGGCTACTATGCGCCGCTCATCATCGGCGAGGATCCGTTCGACTACGCCTATCTGTGGGAGAAGATGTATCGCCGCTCGCTTGCCTGGGGCCGCAAGGGCGTCGGCATGACGGCGATCAGCGCCGTCGACATCGCGATCTGGGACCTCATGGGCAAGCTGACTGGAAAGCCGGTCTTCAAGCTGCTCGGCGGGCGCACCAAGGAAAAGATCCCGGTCTATTATTCCAAGCTCTATGCCGACGGCATCGAGGCGATGCAGCGCGAGGCGCAGGCCGCCGTGGATGCTGGCTACAGCGCCGTCAAATCCCGCTTCGGCTTCGGCCCGAAGGACGGCATGGCCGGCATGCGCGAGAACCTGAAGCGGGCCGAAGCGGTTCGCGAGGTGATCGGCTGGAACCGCGACCTGATGCTGGAATGCTACATGGGCTGGAACCTCGACTATACGCGCCGCATGCTGCCCAAGCTCGAACGGCTGGAGCCGCGCTGGCTGGAGGAGCCGATCATCGCCGACGACCTTCACGGCTATGCCGAGCTCAACCGGGGACCGATCCCCATTTCGGGCGGCGAGCACGAGTTCACGCTCTTCGGCTTCCGTCAGCTTCTCGACATGAAGGCGGTTTCCGTCGTGCAGTACGATACGAACCGCGTCGGCGGCATAACGGCGGCGCAGAAGATCAACGCGCTCGCGGAAGCCCATCAGGTGCCCGTCGTGCCGCATGCCGGGCAGATGCACAACTATCACCTGACCATGGCCAACGCGAACTGCCCGATCGCCGAACATTTCCCGGTCCATGACGTCGAGGTCGGAAACGAGCTCTTCTACTATATCTTCAAGGGCGACCCCGCGGCGAAGGACGGCTTCCTCGATCTCGACGAGACCCGCCCGGGCCTCGGCATCGAGATCAGCGACGAGCACCGCGCGCATTTCGAGGTCGCCGAATGACGCGCATACGGATATTCACCGGCGCCGGATTTTGCCGCACCGCCACGGTGCGGCATAACTCTCCCCGGACAAACCGCAGGAGGCCGGCCGATGAATAGCCAGATCGAACAGCAGAACGATTGGTCCGATGAGATCGCACCCTTGCCGAAGCGCGACAGCCTCGCCAAGGAGGCCGCCGACAGGCTGCGCGAGCTGATCCTCCTTGAAAAGATCGGCGCCGGCGCCGCAATCCCCGAGCGGGAGCTTTCCGACGCGCTCGGGATCAGCCGCACGCCCATGCGCGAGGCCCTGCGGCTGCTCGAGATCGAGGGGCTGGTGGAGTTCACCGCCACGCGCCGCGTGCGCGTCGCCGATCCCTCGCTCGATGAGCTGGAGCAGCACCTGACCGTGCTTGGCGCGCTGGAGGGCCTGTGCGGCGAACTTGCCTGCATCCACGCGACGAATGCGGAGATCGCGCGCATCAACGACCTCAACGAGACCATGCTCGCCGGAAGCGACACGATGGAGCCGCTCGACTTCTTCCGCACCGACATGGCCTTTCATCGCACCATCGTCGAGGCGAGCCGCAATGCGCCGCTGATGGAGACGCACCGGCAATACAACGCCCGGCTCTGGCGGGCGCGGTTCATCTCCTCGCGCCGCCGGCCGGATCGGGCCGGCACCCTGTCGCAGCACAGCGATATCGCCGCCGCCATCACCCGGCGCGATCCCGCGGCGAGCGCGGCAGCGCTGCGCGGGCACCTGCGGTCCACCATCGTCAATATCGGCAAGTCCTGGAGCGAGCGGCACAGTCTCGCCGGGCCCGCCGAGCCGTGAGAAGTTCAATCATCGGGAGGAGAGCATGATGAAACGAACGATCCGCATGACCCTGGCGGCCAGCGCCACGGCCCTCGTCATCGGCCTTGCGCCGGCCACCATCGCGGCCGCCGCCAGCGTCAATGCCGAAGCCGCCGCGCAGGTGCCGGCAGAGATAAAGGAACGGGGCGTCCTGCGGGTCGGGACCAACCTGCCCTACCCGCCGATGGAATTCTTCGCCGACGACGGCAAGACGCCGACCGGCGTGGACGTCGACCTTGCGAGCGAGATCGCGATCCGCATCGGCCTCAAGGTCGAATTCGTCAACATGAACTGGGACGGCCTCATTCCGGCGCTCAACAGCGGCCGCTTCGAGATGATCGCCGCATCGGTCGGCGACTTCCCCGAGCGCCAGAAGCAGGCGGACTTCGTCGACTACATGACGACCGGCGTTTCCGTCGTCGTCGCCAATACGGACACGGCCGACTACCGGACCAATCTCGACCTGTGCGGCAAGCGGCTGAGCGCGGCCAAGGGCACCGACGCCTCGCGCATCGCCAGCGAACTGGCGAAGGAATGCACCGCCAAGGGCACGGCCGGCACGACGGTCAACCCGTTCCCCGACGACAATGCCGGGCTGCTCGCCCTGCGCAGCAAGCGCGTCGACGCCCACGCGATGGACTCGATCTCGGCCGCCTACGAAGCCTCGACCGAGCAGGGCAAGACCCATTACCGGAACGTCCTGCCGGACTTCGCCCCGACCAAGGCGCTCTACGGCATGGTCGTCGCCAAGCGCAACAAGCCGCTGACCGACGCCGTCGCGCTGGTACTCTCCGACATGATCGCCGACGGCGCCTACAAGGCCATCCTGGACAAGTATGGCGTGGGCGGCGAGGCGCTGGCCGCCATCACCGTCAATGCCGGCGGCAAGCAGGACGCGCAATGAGCCCCGGCGCGGCAGGGCATGGGCAGGAAGAAGGAAGCGGCACGCCGCTTCCTTCCATCCCACTTCTGTCGGTGGAGGCCGTTCCGGCCCGCTATCCGGGACGCTGGGCGAGCGCGATCGTCTGCCTCGTCCTCGTCGCCCTCCTGGCCCGCGCCTTCGTCGAATCCCCGCATATCCAATGGCCGGCGGTGGCGGAATATCTCACCGCCGAGGCGGTGCTGAACGGCCTCTGGCTGACCATCGTCCTCACCTTCGCCGCGCAGGCGATCGGCATCGTCGGCGGGATCATCCTCGCCACGATGACCATCTCGCCCAATCCCGTGCTGAAATCCGTCGCGGGCGCCTATATCTGGCTGTTTCGAGGCACGCCGGCCCTCATCCAGATCATCTTCTGGTTCAACATCGGCCTCATTTTCCCGGATATCTTCCTCGGCATTCCCTGGACCGACATCGGCATCAAGGTGGAGACCAACGTGGTCATCACGCCGCTGATCGCCGCCGTCATCGCGCTGGGGCTGAACGAGGCCGCCTATATGTCGGAAATCGTGCGGGCCGGCATCATCTCCATCGACCGCGGCCAGTCGGAAGCCGCGGCCGCCATCGGCCTCACCCATGGCCAGTCGATGCGCTACGTCATCCTGCCGCAGGCCGTGCGCACCATCATCCCGCCGACCGGCAACGAACTGATCGGCATGCTCAAGAACACCTCGCTGGTCTCCGTCATCTCGGCGCAGGAGCTGCTCACCTCCGTCCAGCAGATCTACGCCATGAACTTCCTGACTATCGAGCTGCTCATCGTCGCGAGCATCTGGTATCTCGTCATGACCACCATCGCCACCGTGGCCCAGGGCTATCTCGAACGGTTCTTCGACCGCGGCGCGCGCCGCCCCGCGCGCGCCGGCATCGCGCCCCTGCTTCGTGCCCTCTTCGGCCGGGCCGGCCGCCGGATGGGCGGGGGAGCGCACCAATGAGCCTCCTGCGCGCCGAACATGTCCACAAGACCTATGGCAGCCTCGAAGTGCTGCACGACATCTCGCTCACGGTGGAAAAGGGCGAGGTCGTCTGCCTGCTCGGCCCGTCCGGCTCGGGCAAGTCGACCTTCCTGCGCTGCATCAACCATCTCGAACGCATCGACGCCGGGCGCATCCATGTCGACGGCAAGCTCGTCGGCTACGAGGAGCGCAACGGCCGGCTGCACGAGCTGAAGGAAGCCGCGATCAGCGCGGGCCGCCAGCAGACCGGCATGGTCTTCCAGAGCTTCAACCTCTTCCCGCACCTGACGGCGGCGGAAAACATCATGCTCGGTCCGCGCCGGGTTCTCGGCGTGAATGCCGCCACGGCCGCGGCGGAGGCGGAGGCCCTTCTGGAGCGGGTCGGCCTCAAGGGGCGCGGTCCGAGCTATCCGCGCCAGCTTTCCGGCGGCCAGCAGCAGCGCGTGGCGATTGCCCGGGCCCTTGCCATGAAGCCGAAGCTGATGCTCTTCGACGAGCCGACATCCGCGCTCGACCCGCAGCTTGTCGGCGAGGTCCTCGGCGTCATGCGCGAGCTTGCCGATACCGGTATGACGATGATCGTCGTCACCCACGAAATGGCCTTCGCCCGGGACGTCGCCGACCGCGTCGTCGTGCTGGCGGGCGGCCGCATCATCGAGCAAGGCGCACCGCGCACCGTGCTGGACACCCCGTCCGACCCGCGCACCGCCGCTTTCCTTGGAAAGAGCATCTGAATGGCAGATATTCTCGACGGTCAACGGATCGCCATTGTCGGCGGTGGCCTCATCGGCCTCTTCAGCGCTTATTATCTGGCCGAGCGCGGCGCAAGCGTCGTCATCGTGGAGCGCAAGCGGCCGGGATCCGGCGCGGCGCGCGGCAATGGCGGGCTCATCGTCTGGACGGAGTGCACGCCGCTCGCCGGTCCCGGCGTGCTCGGCCATACGCTGCGCACGCTGTTCTCCCGCACCAGCCCGTTCTTCGTCAAACCGTCCTCATTGCTGGAGAATGCCGGCTTCCTGTACGGCTTTGCACGGCAATGCTCCGAACGGGCGTTCCGCGAGAACCTCGCTCGGCTCGATTTCCTGAACCGCCGGACAGAGACGCTCTACCGGGACCTCAAGGAAAAAGGCGTCGGGACCCGCATCGCGCCGATCGGCATCCTCAGGGTCTTCGCCTCGAAGGAAGCGGCGCTCGCCGACCGGGCCCTTCTTGCGGACCTCGCCGGCCGCGGCCTCGGCCCGCCGCCGGGCCCATTGATGGAAGACGGCGAGCTCAAGACTTTCGAGCCGGCTCTGGCGGGCGCCGCCCGCGCGGGCTTCGTGCAGCAGGGCGAAGCCTTCACCAATCCTTCCGTCACGGTGGACGAGCTCATCGCCGCCGTGCGTGCCAAGGGCGTGGAAATCCTCGAGGACGCGGCCGTCACCGATATCGTGGAGGATGGGCGCACCGTGCGGGTGATTGCCGGAGCGCGCGAGGTGAAAGCGGACAAATGCCTGCTTGCCGCCGGCGCCTGGTCGCGCGACCTCGCGCGGCGGATCGGCCTTGATCTCCCCCTCGTGCCCGGCAAGGGCTACAGCTTCACCGTCCGGCCCGCCGCCGTGCCGCAAAGGGCGATTGCCCTTGGCGACGCCCATGCCGGCGCCACGCCGCTCGGCGAAGGTCGTCTGCGGTTCGCCGGGACGATGGAATTCGACGGCACTTACGACCGTTTCAACCCCCGCCGCATCACGGCGATCAAGGCCGCCGCGGCCCCCTATTTCCAGGGCATCGACTGGGAGGCGAGCGAGGACGAATGGGTCGGCCCGCGCCCGATGACTCCCGACGGCGCCCCCTTCATCGGCAAGGTGCCCGGCCGGGAACGCACCTTCATCGCCGCCGGCCACAACATGCTCGGCCTCAGCCTCGGCCCGGCGACGGGCACCGTCGTCGCCGAGATGATGGCCGGAACCGCCGAGCCCGCCCTGCTTCAGGCCTTATCGCCCCGGCGCTGCCCCTTCCCCACCCTCAAGGAGACACCAAGATGACCCAGACCACAGCCCCCTTCTTCATCCCCGACAGCGACGAGGAATCCATCTCCTCGGATGTATCCGGCATCGGAAACCTGCTCGTGACGACGCAGATCCCCCTGCGCCCGGACGGCTCGATCGAGCTCGGCGACATCACCGCGCAAAGCGAATGCACGCTCGCCAGCCTCAAGGCCTCCCTCGAAAAGGCCGGAAGCCGCCTCGAGGATGTGCTGCATCTCACGATCTACCTGACCGACATGGCCGACCGCCCCGGCTTCAACGAAGTCTATTGCCGCTTCTTCAAGAAACCCTACCCGGTCCGCTGCGCCGTCGGCATCAGCGCCCTCGCCATCGAAGGCATGCGCGTCGAGGTGACGGCGATGGCGGTGAAGACTGCCGGCTGAAGGGGTCTGGCAGGGCCTTCGCCCCGAATGGCTAGCGGTGCTGGATATCGCTCTGACGCATTGGATACTTTAGGGCCCTGGAGAGCGCCAAAAGCCCCGAGACCTTTCGGTTTTCGGGGCTTTTCTATACCCGATGGGAAGAGGACATGCTGAGCGTTCTCTCCAAATCTGTCGCGCGCGGAAACCGGCTGGCTCTGGCAGCATCCGGAACTTGCGCGGAATATAATGCCGATCCCTGGCCTGGTATCCGCGGCAAAAATATAGGCCGCGCAGAAGGATTGGCATGTTGCCTGCGACACATGCTCAAACATGCCGCGCACCGCTCAAAGGAGATTCAGCGTGTCATGCGGGTGCACCGCGACCCCCTTTGAGCCGATCATGTGCGTGCTCGAAGCCGAGAGCCCGCTTGCCGAATACCGCAAGATCACCGACGAGATCGTCAAACACATGCCGGATGAAGATCGCTACCCTCGTGCGGCGGCGGAAGCGGTTCGCTCCTTCCTGATGCTGCGCCTCGGTCTCCATCTGGGCCTCCGTCAGAAGAACCTGCGGCAATTACTCGTCTGCCCGCGCGGGCATTTCCCGACATCCGAACGTCGGCTGGAAGATATGAAACGTGGCGAAATCCGCTGGAGCGAACGCGATCATGGCTGGGAAGTGCTGATCCCTTCCAACGCATTCAAGAACGCCAATTCGTCGTTCTTCGGGTCCAAGCCGTTCCGGCTGATCCTGCCCGACCTGCAGGACCTCTATAAATACCTGAACGCCTATATCGATCGACACCGGCGCATGCTTCTCGCCGGCGCCGAGGATCCGGGCACGCTGTTCGTCAAGACGGTCAAGGTGATCAGCAAGGACGCGGCCTACAACCAGACGACCTTTTACGAAGCGTGGCGGCTCATCATCCAGCGCTATGGCATCTACAATCCCTATACCGGCCGCGGAGCCATCAAGGGGTTGCTTCCCCACGGACCGCACAATGTCCGGGATGTGCTTGCCACCCATATTCTGAAACAGACCGGCTCCTACGAGCAGGCAAGCTATGCGATCCAGGATACGCCCGAGATGGTCGCCAACCACTACGGCCGCTTCCTGCCGCAGGACAAGGCCGCCCTTGCTGCGCGCATTCTCAATCAGGTTTGGGAGGCGGCATGACGATCTTCCCCCTAAACTTGCAAAGTATAGCACCAAGTGCTATATAATCTGATGACAGAACGCGTGTTTAAAACGGCATGGTTCGCCAAGGCGGCGAAGAAGGCACGGATTTCCGACAAAGCCCTGTCGAAGGCGATCCAGCAGGTGGCCGTCGGACAAGCTGATGATCTCGGCGGCGGCGTCTTCAAGAAGCGGCTTAACGACAACATGCATCGTTCGATCGTTCTGGCAAAAGCCGGCGAGTTCTGGGTGTTCGCTTATCTGTTCGCCAAGAAGGACCGGGCCAATATCGATGACGACGAGCTTCTGGCCTTCCGGAAGCTTGCCGAACTTTACCGGCGTAAGACGCAGGCCGATCTTGAAGCGGAAATCGGGATCGGCGCCCTGCTGGAGATAGACCATGACGACTAAGCGCAAGTTCAAGAGCGATGCCTTTGAAGCGATCCACAGCGCGGTCACAGGCATGTATGAAGCCGGGACCGTCAACAAGGAAACCATGCGGACCTTTGATGCGGATTGCCTCGCGGTTCCACAGGAACTGACACCTGGCGAGATCAAGGCGCTCCGCGAGAATAATCATGTCAGCCAGCCGGTGTTCGCACGTTATCTGAATACCAGCGAGTCTACAGTTCAGAAATGGGAAACCGGCGCCAAGCGACCGAGCGGACCTGCGCTGAAGCTTCTGTCGATTGTCCAGAAGCATGGGTTGCAAATGCTCGGATGAAGGATCTGAAACAAGCCAAAACCGCCAACGGTCATCACGCCTATAAGAGTGTTTCCAAGCTATGAATGGCGATACAAATCCTCGGACAATATATCCGACGATCCGAGGATTTGTGTCAATGTCTTGCTGCGCGGCTCACCATCAAATCGCCCGGACTGTGCTCATCGAGCGCGGGATCATGCCCTTCTGACGTAGATGCTCGCCGTCGCGTGGGTGCCGGAGATTTCCGTCACAGCCCCTGTCGCGGTTCGCGAGATCGAAAGAAGGCCGCGATCATCATGCTTGGCCTCGTTGGCCGGAAACCGCCCTTCGGCAAAAGCATTCTGCACGTCCGGGTCCATTGCCCAGAAGCCATCTGTCCCGATAAACAGTACCTGATCCTGCAGGTCGACCAATGTCAGATCAGGAGCAACGAAGTTCTTCGATCGGAAGCTACGGGTGAGGACATGTCTTGCGTCTAACTTGGCGAGAATGGCATGCGGAACGGCGGATAGCGCGTTTGCAAGCGTATGTGGCTGTATAAGCCACGATATCTGCCCTTTGCCGTCGCGATGGCCGAGAAGGCAATCACCGGCGTGCAATGCGATGGCCCGTCGTGCTGTGTCTGCGCAAAACAGGACATAGCTTGCTGAGTCTCTTCGAAAGTCCCCAGCGAGGGCCGCATGCGTCAGACGAAGCTGTTCCGTAATGGTCGCGGCTGTGGTGTCGGCGGTTGTCGTCACAAACCAATCGACCAGCCGTTGCGCGATCTCTTGCGCGAACAGCCCGCTCGCCGGCCCCGAGGTCGACCCGTCGAGAACGATTGCCAGGATTGAATCACCACGAATACCAACGCCGGCATGATCACGATTATCGGCTGTTCTCGTTCCCTGCTGACAATGCCATTGGATCGCAAAGGCCATGTCAACGGCCTTCCAATCGGCTTATCGCGATCAGGCGATCGTAGACGATGTCGGTGCGGCCTGTCGGGCCGCGAACATTTCCTTCGAGGAAATGATCGAAGTTTGGATCTTCCAGCACCGCGGTTATCTGCTCGGCAATATAGGCCCGGATGTCGGGCTCGGCCGCGGCGATCTCCTCCATGAGTTCCTCCCGTCCATCGACGAGCAGGAGAATGTCCTCGGCATCACGGCTACCGATGAGGTCGTCCCCACCACGTCCAAGATACGCTTCAAGCTTGGTCGCAACGAAAAGAGGAGACGTAAGGTGCCGGATCTCCAGCCCCTCCTCCAGTACCGCCAGGACGGCCGTCTCGATGCCCCTGGCGTACCAGCGATTGCTGAAGCCGAGAATCGCCTCGTCGTCCGGCATGAAGTCGACCTTCAGCTCACCAAGCTTCATACGGCAGATGACATTGTCGTCAGCCGCCTCAGTGAAGCCACGCTCACGCAGCCGAGCCATCAAGTCCGCCCATTCCGCGAATCCAGCGAGATCGACGATGAGGTCGATGTCGTCGGTCGCCCTGACGCCTTCCAGGGTGATCGGGTCAGTGATGTAGAGCGCGGTCGTGCAGCCGCCGACAAAGACGAGGCGTGCTCGAAGCTCGCCACCGAGAGCCAAGGCGACAGCTTTCAACATTTCCTTCAACTGACCTTGAATGGTCATGCCAGCCTCTCGGTCAGCAGGCTAGTAGCCAGATTGGCCTCGCGCGAATTGCCGAGACGGATGGCATCTACGAGTGCGAGGTAGGCATAGAGACGCTCGTCCTTTTCCGCAGCTTCCGGCACGGTTTTGAAGAGCGGCTCGATCGATTGGCCCATCTCCCGACCACGCGCATAGGGCCAGACGCTGATAAGGCTGCCGGCGCTGTGCAAGGATTCTCGGAGAACAGGCGCAGCAAATGCCGTCGCCAGCCCACGCTGCATGGCACCCGGCTTCGCCGGAAAGACATACTTTAGTCCATGAACGATGAATTCGAGAACCTGACGCCGGTTCGCCTTCGGCCGGCCCGTCTTTCTATCCTTCACCGCAATGCCGGAGTTGAGGCTTCGTTTGATCGAGGCGCTGACTTCGGTCTTGCTGATACCGAGGGCTGTTTCGAGGCCCCGCACGGAATAGGGATCCTCGCCCATAGCGACTCCCTGGCGTACAGGTTGCTGACCGTTCTCTTGCTCGCCGTCCTCCAAGCTTGCCAGCTTGAGCAAGACGACCACATCCTGGCTCTTCATCATTGAAACTCCCATGTCCTCCGTCCTCGGACAAAGGACACCTCATCATATCGCTTGCTGGTCTGTCAATGACGTGCCGCAGAAACGGGTAATCCCGCCGACAATTTCCCTTTGTCCTCCGTCCGCGGACGGAGGACAAAGGGACGGGAGATAAGAAACTCCAACACCACCTATAAATGGCGGATATTTCCCGGCAGCTTTAACATTCGCCCTACAAATAAGCCAAATCTTAAGTCTCCGATATTCGATGCTCTTGAAGGGATTCGAACACACGGCCCGTGATCACACTTCCAGGATTCGTCAGATAAGGCAGGAGCTTAGCCTAGATGAACATCCAAACGGGATCGGATGCGGATCGGCCGCGCTGCAAGCATCGTGGCAAATCGGGATTCTGAGCATGCGTGTCAAACGGAGCCCGACCTCCAACGTAACCCCGGGCGTAGAAGAAATCGTTTGCAGCCAGTTCTTCGCCGCTTTGACCTACATTTACTGCCGCGCATGGCAGTGGCCTACTTCCGTAGCGGCTCGTTCGACGTAGGTCTATGATCAGCAGACAGACAACGTTATTGTCCTGAGGTGTTGCGCTGCGACCCGGCGCACTCAAATGTGCTTAGCTCTGGCTCCTAACCGCGCCACCATAAATTTTGAAAGGCATCTCGTGCCGCGCAAAGTCGTCGATACCCTCATCCTTGATCTGGACAACACTCTTTTTGATTGGTTCGCGGTTTGGTACGCATCCTTTGCGCCGATCTATAGTGAGATACTAAAAAAGACCAACCGCGCTGAGGCCGAGATCCAGGCTGACATTCGAAACGTGCATCGGACACGTCGCACCTCGGAATACACATTCCTTCTCGAGGAAATCGAAGCACTTACCGATTTGCGTCAACGCGGGGACATCCGAGCAGAGTTTCGAGAGTCGATCGAACTATCGCGGCAAGGTCGGGATCTCAACCTCAAACTCTACCCGAGCGTTTTCAGATCCCTGTGGCGGATCAAAGACCAAGGTACCAAGATCGTCGCTTACACCGAGTCGATGGCGTTTTATAGCGCGTACCGTCTGAAGCGTTTTGGCTTGGACGGTGTAATAGATGTAATGTTCAGTCCTGAGGACCACGATATGCCAAGCGGCGTGTCGGTCGACAGCATGCGAAGACTTCCAGAGGAATTCTATGAATTGCAAGTGACTGAATCACGCCACACTCCGCCGGGTGAACTCAAGCCAAATCCCCGCGTGTTGCTAGATATCATCAAAGCGGTAGGCGCAACGATCGATCGTTGCGCCTACGTCGGAGACAGCCTTTTCAAAGATGTTGCGATGGCGCGCGATGTCGGTGTCTTCGACATTCACGCGAAATACGGCGAGAGTCAGCGCCGCCCTGAATACGACCTTTTAAGGCAAGTATCCCATTGGACCGAGGAAGATGTGCAGCGTGAAAAGGCTATCGTTGAAAAGGGCCACGACTTCGAGCCAAGCGCGGTACTGAACGATTCCTTCGCTGAAATCTTTATTCACTGCGACTTCGAGTCCTTCGATCTCAAGCCAAGTGCAATCGTTGATGACAAAACCGCAACCCAATTTGCCCTTGAAACCTGGAAGAAGACCGTCGACGTCCAGCAGCATTTTAATGATCTCGAAATGCGCATAAGGAATTTCGCGATAACGGTAGTGGGCGCGCTGATCGCTTCGGTGG
The DNA here is from genome assembly GCF_055330205.1 of Shinella sp. R2-11. Classification (NCBI taxonomy): domain Bacteria; kingdom Pseudomonadati; phylum Pseudomonadota; class Alphaproteobacteria; order Hyphomicrobiales; family Rhizobiaceae; genus Shinella; species Shinella sp. R2-11. Next base: position 324,257 of record NZ_JBVAPC010000006.1, read on the forward strand.
GTTTCACCTATCAGCAGGGCCTTCAGGCGGATGTTTTTGGTGTCAGGATTTCAGCGGGCGTGGGGCTTGTCCTCGCAGCCGGCTTCGCTTGGCTAGCCTTCTTTTTTATGGATCGATATTGGTACCACATCTTCCTCCGAGGAGCGGTTAAACACGCCAGCACGATCGAAAAAGAGTTCGCCGACCGAATTCCGGGAATAGGCCTCGGCACAACGATCTCACAAATGAGCGGTGATGTAAAAATCCTCTGCTGGAAAACGAATTCCGAACGACGGCTCACAATATTCTATGCGGCTGGTTTAGCCATGCTGGGAGTAGTACTTGTCACCCTGATTATCGCGCAACCTCAACGTCCTGCTGCGTTGCTGCATGATACGCGCGTTTTGGAGGAGCTTAAACAACCATAGCATTAAGTTGTTGCCGCCTCGAATTAAACCTTTTCCGAGCATCTACCTCCTCGGCCAAAAGGGCGATTTTGCACATCACTCTTGAACTTGGCGAGGCGATACAGTTTAGCCACTTCAGTATTTCTCTACTCAGGCTGGCGTTTGGTGGATGCCCAAGGTTGAAATACCGAGGCAACAGCCTTAACGTGCTTGCAACGCAGAGGGGAGTAATAGCTGCATCGCAATTTCGAAATGACAGCTTGCTATAGGACGCCCGGTTCAACGCACTTAATCAACGTGGCCTCCTACCTCTGCCTTCAAGCACACGGTCTAACAAGGATCGACGCTCACGTGAATAAAATGACCGAAGACGAGATCATTGGCTACCCTTTTCGCTTGGGCGGTACTTGGTACATACGAAAAGCTTGGAATGCAGACGAACTGGTCGAGCTGATCACCGCAGCTAGCGTCTTCGCTGGAATATCCACGGGCATGCTTACTGTCGTCCACGGCGTCTACGTCGATACAAACCGGGAAGGCGTCCTGAGCTTTCAAGTCTCGCATGCTGAGCACCCTACAGAATACGACGGCGATCTGGATCACGGGATCAATATTGACCCGAGAAAGATCGTCGAAGCTGAGATCAGTAAGAAAATCCCGAATTGGCGGCTTATAGAAGCGGCCAGCCGGGAGTTTGTTGATGACGATCCCGACAGAGTGCGATTCTCTGTCGATGCGGCCCATATCCAAAGGCTCGGCGAGCAGCTTGTCAGCAAGCAGGAAACCGCGCTCTCCGAACTCATCAAGAACGCCTACGATGCAGACGCAACCAAGGTCACGCTTACATTCAGCAATCAGGATAAAATAGGCGGCAGTCTCGTCATCGAAGACGATGGCGTGGGGATGACCGAGGAAGTCATTCGGTCCTCGTGGATGCGGATATCAACGAACGCGAAAGACACCCAGCCCACCTCCCCAGTGTTCGGTCGTGCTCGCGCTGGTAAAAAGGGTATTGGACGCTTCTCTGTGCAGCGCTTAGGAAAGCGCCTCACTTTCGTGTCCAAGCCAGCGGGTGAAGAGTTTGGCTATCGGGTTCAGTTCGACTGGGACCGCGACTTCATTGCGGGTGCCTCGCTTCAGGACGTGTTCAGTTCGATAGAGCGCTTTGCAAAGCCCACTGAAGATCAAGGCACGCGACTACAAATCGACGACCTACGCGAGCGGTGGTCAGCCGCGGATATCGAAAAGGTATGGCGGGCAGTAGTGCTGCTCCAGCCTCCTTTCCCCGTTGGAACCGACGATACCCACGCTCTCCTGATTGGTAACTACAGAGCAGATCCCGGTTTCAAGGTGGAGATAAATGACGTTACTCAGGAAGCCCAACGAGAGCTGTTTTCGATCGAGAAGTCCTTTCTCTCCCAAGCACTCGCGACAATTCAGGCTAGAATTGACGAGACTGGACTCGCGACACTGCGAGTTACATCGGAAAAACTGCAGCTAGACGAGACGGCTGAGTATGACGAAAAACTTCTCTTGACGGGTCCGGTAAAGCTGGAAGCACGCTATTTCATTTATAATTCCGCGAGCTTATCCGGGATGTCCGCGCCGCAAGCGACTCGGATGGGCCGTGAATTTGGTGGAATTAGAATTTACAGAAATGGTTTTCGCGTGCAGCCGTATGGCGATCCGGCCGACGACTGGCTCCAGCTAGCGGGCGACACCTCACGCAGAAATATTCTTGTCCCAGCCAACAATTCAAACTTTTTTGGTCAGGTTAGCATACCACCTTTGGCAGAATCGCTCTTCGAAGAGACGAGCAGCCGAGAAGGTTTGATTGAAAACGAAGCATTTATCGAACTACGAGAATTTACTCGCTGGGCGGTGGAGTGGGCCGCTCTGAGGATCGCCTCGGTCCGCAAGCGAAAAACGAAGGCGAGCGAGCGCAACTTCGTACCCGAGCAGAAAAAGCCTTCAGAAGTCCTTAGAGATTTCCGAGAGCGCCTTATTACCGGGCAGCCAGACAAAAACGTCGATGAAGACGTTAAGGAAAGCTTTGCCGAGGCTGAACAGCTCATCGTCGAATACGAGCGGGTCGTTGAGCAACAGCGAGCGGCCTCTATTGAATATGAGGAGATGCTACGGATACTAGCATCGCTCGGAATCTCGATTGGCGTCTTTGGTCACGAGATCAAAGGTTCACAGGGTGCGCTGGTGTCAAACCTGCACCTACTGAACGATCTCGTTGCCGAGGCTAAAGATCCTGTTTTGAAGTCCAAGCTTTTGGATCAGCACTCAGAGCTGCAGAAGGCAGTAAGTCGCGTCTTCGATATCGGGGGATACATCGCCGGATTGCTTTCGCAGACCGAGAGCCGAGAATTGCATGAGCTATCGGTAGGGGGGGCCGTCCAACGTTTCGTGGCACAATTCAAGAACTACATGACCAAGCAGGGTGTCGAATTCCTTCTCGACATTTCGCCGCCCTCTCTCCGCACTACCGCGATGCACTCGGCCGAGTTCGACGCTGTACTGCTTAACTTCTTGACTAACGCCGTAAAATCGATGAAACGCGCCAAGGCCCATCCTAAGAAAATCAGGATATCTGCGCGGAAAATCGACCAAGACATAGTGCTCGCATTCGAAGACAACGGCACAGGGTTGGAACCAGGAATCAAGGATCGCATATTTGATCCGTTCTTTACGACCAGCGCCAGCATGGAAGAGGACGGAATCGCGGGACCCGGCACGGGCTTAGGGCTCAAAATCGTATCAGATATCGCCGAGAGTTACGGTGGATCCGTCACGGTCGCCACGCCAAGCCAAGGGTACAATTTCAAAATCGAATTTCGCATTCTCTCAAAATAGGACTTCAGCAATCAATGTATAAGGGCGTTTTTGTCGACGACGCAGACGAGGCTTACGCTGGGGTCATGAGCACGGCGGGTGAACTGGAATTCGAATTCCTAAAGGTATGTCCTTTGACCGCCCAGGCCCTAGCTATCCGCGAACGTAACCCGGATGTGGTTGCCCTTGACTATAGGCTTGACGAAGTCGATGCGGGTATTGAGGCTGGGCATACCTACAAAGGCAGCGGACTAGCTCAGCTTCTCCGGGATGTGGCTATCACGAATCCCGCCGGCGATTTCAGTCTCGTGCTGGTCTCCAACGAAACCAAGCTCAAGGCGGCATACGATCCCGATAAGACAGCCCACGATCTATTCGATAAGGTGTACTCGAAAGAAGAGGTCAATGAAAACCGGGATCGCGTCAGAAAAGAACTGAACGCTCTTGCCCGTGCATACGAGACCCTTCGAAAGATGGACGGCAAGTTCGACATCTCGACGATCCTCGGCTCAAACGACCTCGATACCCAGCAGCTCGACAGTCAGGAACTCCGTCGTTCATTCGAGAGCGCGGCGGCCCCGCATCTTATCGTTCGCCAGTTACTTCGGAACATGATCGAAAGGCCCGCCATTCTGATCGACGACCATTGGGCATGTGCTATGCTCGGTATTCATCCGGAAGACTTTCATTTGATAGCGCCCGTGCTGGAAGCCGAAGGCGTCGCATACACTGGACTTCTGGGAGATGGATGGCGCAGATGGTGGTCAGGACGGCTCGAGGACTTCAGCGAGAGGATCTTTGAGGATCGGTCGTCGGGCCTTACCTCCGCTGAACGTGCAACGAAACTGAGCGATGCACTAGGAAAGGCGATCAGGCCGAATGCGTCCCCCTGGAACGATAGTGTCGACGAATATCCGGTATTCGCCTGTGCTTCATGCGGTCGTCCGGCGGAACTTCGGCATTCGCTTGCTGCTTATGATCCTCGCGCCCCGCGATATGCAACCCGTAGGCGAATCTGCTGGGATTGCATTCAGAAAGACATCTATAAGCATCTAAACTCACCTTTGGAAGTAGATGAAACAGATGAAGACCTTGTAGCCGACGTTCAGCGAATGGAACGCGCTGTGCCGACGGTGGAAAATGACTGATTTCAGGGCGGAAGAAGCTGGAAAAGCTCTTAGTGTTATTGCGGAAAAGCTGCACTTGGCCGGTATACTTACTCAAGAAGGTCGCTCGGCGCTTTCCGATGAAAGCAAGAATATAATCAAGCAGAAGAGGTCAAAGTCCTGGTCTCTAGAAATTAAGCCCGCGCGGCCAATTTCTTTTGCTCGCGCTAAGGACAAAGACGGTAACGACATACAACTCAACCTCATTTCGAAAATTAAAGTCGCTCAGATCGACGAACAACATCCGCCATTTGAATCTCTCGATATCGCATTGGAGATGTTTGACCGTGCCGGTGATCCAATCGGAAGATGGCATGTAGATCGGGCGAATGCGGGGCAGAGTGGCCCGACCTACCACTTGCAGTTCGGCGGTCATGCGCGGGGACATCGCTCAACGGATTTTCCCGTCCAGGAACCACGTTGGTGTCATCCACCAATGGAAATCGCCCTACTCTGCGAAGTTATCTCCGCAAATTTCTTCGAGGCGCTTTGGAAAAAACACCTTCGCGACGATCCCGCATGGTGCAAATCGATTCAGCTCTTCCAACAGCTCTGCTTCGAAGCCTACGCAAAAATACTCGCGGATTGCCTACGCGTCGGTCAGTCGACGGCGCTGGGCTCAATGTGGGGTGATCGTTGGGTGCGAAAGCCGAAAAAATAGAGATCAAGGGCGGCGGCGCTGGCGCACCACTGCAAGAGCCTGAATAAGGTCACTGGAAATTTTCTTCGCCCAGGTCAGGCCGGCAGCCTCATATATGAAGGTGTCAGCTCGCATGGCTGCTTCGACTCGGCTTCCGCGCCGAAGCAATTGGTCGAGTTCTTTGAACACCGAATTCAACTCGGCTGTCCCAACTTTAGGCATCAGTAGCTGCAGCCGCTCGGCGTCACGTGGCTCATGTTTCAAAACGCCAGATCCGTATCTTCGCCCCACGATCTCGGCCGACATCTGACTGAATGACGTCAAGATGCTGACAGCGGCCAACTTGCGCGTTTTGGCTGACGCTGCCGCAGCATGAAAGAACACGCGATGGATCGTGTTCGTCGATGTCCCATCGGTCGCGTTGAGCACAAGTCGCGGGCCATCGTGATGCATCACCGGAAAGAAAGCGTCTGGACGTCTGCCATCATATGTCTCAGACCAATGAGCGCGTTTGCGAAAGGTGCTGTTGTCCTCGCGCCGCTTGGTATCAAAGGTCGATAGGTATCTCTCGATCGGCGCAGACTGGTCTTCTTTCCCAAGGGAAATCAAAAACGTCTTACCCCCTTCCGCAGCGTAGTTCTGGAAATCCTCGTCAACAAGAGCGATGCTCGCTGATGCCTTGAATTTCGAAAGCACTTTGATGCAAACCGACTCGGGAATCCCGGCTGCTTCCAAGCCCGAGCGACTTAAGACGAAAAAATGGTTTGCGCCGGTAACAACCCCGATCTGGACTTTGGCGAGCTTGCCAAACATCAGTACGCTCTCGTGAGAAGCCACCGCCGAAAACAGCTTTGTCTCAGCTGACGTCAGGCTGAGGATAGCCGCGCTGGGGCCGCTTAAGTCGCCAGTCCAGAGGCCTTCAGTCCATCGCGCGATCGTCTTCTCGAGTTCCTCAAGATCTGCAGCTATCCCGACAGCCATCCTTCCATCTGTCTCGGACTCCAAGAAACCATCGGCAAGCAAGACCACCGTTTCCTCGTCAGTTCCTTCCGAAATGAAGAGTCGATCACGTACCACGAATGCAGCGATGCGTTCGAAGCGCCGCGGCAAATAATCCCTCAGCGCTTTTGCGTAGTCGGCCTGCATGAACGCACCGGGCAGAACCCAAGCCATACGTCCGCCAACTTCGATGAATCTTAGACTATGCCAAATGAAATAGGCCCAAAGGCTACTCCGACCACCAACACCTGTTACTGGCCACACGCGCGAGGAGAGCTCTCGTACCCTTTCCTTCCCAATGCGTTGATGGGGGATATATGGAGGGTTCCCAATCACCGCCGTGAATTTGCTCGGCCAAGCGTCAACTTCAAAACAGTCGAGGAAATCGCCCTGCACGAATCCATCCAGGTCGCGATGGCCGTCGAACAGTTTTGAGAGATGGGTAAACGCCAAAGAGTCGATATCGCAGCCAAACACTCTTTTCGCAGGTTCAGCTGCCCCCTTGCGCGCCAGCGTCGATAAAGCGGAAGCAAGGAATCCGCAACCGCCGAAGCTGGGCTCGAGGACAAGATCACTAGCGCGCCGGATTGCCCAATCCGATAGCATCCCGCTAAGCCGTTGCGGCGTGTAGAATGCCCCGAGTTGGCGACGTTCTTCCAACCCCCGTACTGCATTAGTCTCATCGAAGGCGACTGGCTCGCCTGCCTGCGTGTCCATAGCGGAATGGACGTTCACAAAATTCATCACGGCGCGCTCAGCCTGCTGGAGATATGGATGACCCGTTCGAATACCACGCCTAACCTAACTCCGACTCTCGCCTAAAGGCTCTACGATATAACTCTTTAACAAACTGTCGCCGCCAGCGACAACTGGCTGTGCATTGCAACCGGCTACGATCACTCACGGCGTTCGACTACACTCGTCAGCCCGATGCCGATGACAATGCGCCTGACCGCCGCTTCATTCGATAGGTAATGTCTCCACGTCCGTTTCGCTTTCAACGCCTTCCGAGGCGGCGACTTCGTTCTGAGCCGCATCCCGGCTAAGCAGCCCCGCATCCTCCAGCGCCTCGATGTCGGGCAGATCGCGCAACGTCTCCATGCCGAAGGCGTTGAGAAACTGTTTGGTCGTGACATAGGTATAGGGTGAACGTCGGGGCGGAACCGGGCGAGGCGACGGGCGAATCCATGACCGCCATCCTATAATGGATGCGCGGTTTATGCTATAGATTGTGACACAAACCGCACAGCCGGTCTTTCCATTATAATGATGGATAAGGTTGGCTTATCAAATAGATAGGGCGTTCCGTGACGTTACCCGCATTGCCGCCGAAGCTGCAAGCTGTCTTGCATGATTTGCTGCGCGTACTCTCCGTAACTACTCTCATACAGCCTGACAGGAAGCTGACGATCTCCCTGAGCAGAGACACACTGCTCCCGGCTTTTTGCGGTAAAACGATCCGGCAACTGGGTGCGGAACGCCGGGCCGAAGATGCACTGGATTATCTCGAATCCATCAGATCAGTCGCCGGTCAGATCTTCCGCCAGGCTCCAGCCGCAGCCAATAACATCCACTGCGGCTTGGTGATTTCCCACATTTTCAGCGGTTGCGGGTTCAAATCCCATGATTCCACTATACGATTGATTTATAATGGTATTTCTTTGGAAAGATACCAACAAAAATTGTGGCTGTCAGTGGATTTAAAAAGACTTCCATGGACGCTACTGAGGCGATTTTCCATGCGTTATTGCGATAAATGGGTCGGGAGGAGTAGACGTTCTTGGCTGTCAGTGGACGTCTATGGAAGATGGAAAATATTGGTTGCGGGGGC
>NZ_JBVAPC010000007.1:0-314575 GCF_055330205.1 Shinella sp. R2-11
TGACGAAGACGGCAAGGCCCAGCAGACCGTAGACGATGGAGGGCACGGCCGCGAGGTTGTTGATGTTCACCTCGATGAGGTCCGTGAAGCGGTTCTTCGGGGCGAACTCTTCCAGATAGATCGAGGCGGCGACGCCGATGGGCAGCGACAGCACGAGCACGATCAGCATCATGTAGAGCGAGCCGACGAGCGCGACGCCGACACCGGCGGCTTCCGGGCGGCTCGACGCGCCGTTGACGAAGAGGCCGGTATTGAAATGCTTGGAGAGCGCGCCGCTTTCGGCAAGCGTGTTCATCCAGCCGACCTGCTTGTCGGAGACCTTGCGGTTGGTTTCCGGCACGGAGAGGTCGATCTGGCCCTTGAAGGCCGAGTCGAGATCGCCATGGGCGAGGAAGGTGACGGTCTGCGTCGTGCCGATGATCGAGGGATCGGCGGTGACGAGGTTGCGGAACTGGACGCGGACGCTGTCCGAGATCATGCCGTTCACGGCCTTCAGGCCGGCGCGGTCGTCCTCGCTGACGCCGAGCACCTTGGCGAGCGCATTGCGGGCGAGGACCGGATAGTTGGCCGAGACCAGCTTCTGCGGGTTCGTGGCGCGCTCGTTGTCCTTGTCGATGACCTGTTCGGAGAACTCGACCGGGATCGTGATCATCGACTGCTGGAACGCCGTGTAGCCCTTGGAGACCACCGAGAACAGGAGGAGGAACAGGAAGAGCAGGCCGAAACCGATGGCGGCCATGCCGTAGAAGCGGAAGCGGCGTTCGGCGGCGTAGCGGCGGCGAAGGCCGATATCGCGGCGTTCGGGCCTTTCGGCGATGCCGAGGGCGGGGCTCGTGGTGGAGACCTGGCTCATTCGTACTGCTCCCGGTATTTGCGCACGATGTAGAGGGCGTAGATGTTGAGGCAAAGCGTGATGACGAAGAGCGTGATGCCGAGCGCGAAGGCCACCAGCGTCTGCGGCGAGGTGAATTCGAGGTCGCCCGTCAGCTGGTTGACGATCTTGACCGTCACCGTCGTCATCGGCTCGAAGGGATTGAGCTGCATTCGGGCGGCGACGCCCGCGGCGAGCACCACGATCATGGTCTCGCCGATGGCGCGCGAGGCGGTCATCAGCAGCGCGCCGACGATGCCCGGCAGGGCCGCCGGCAGGATGACGCGCTTGATCGTTTCGGAACGGGTGGCGCCGAGGCCGAGCGAGCCGTCACGCAGCGCCCGCGGCACGGCGGTGATGATGTCGTCCGACAGCGAGGAGACGTAGGGGATCAGCATGATGCCCATGACGAAGCCGGCGGTCAGCACGCTCTGCGCCTGGATGAAGTTCGAATAGTTGCCGGTGACGAGGCCGTTGAGCTGGGCGGAGATATCGCGCAGGAACGGACCGACCGTGATGAGGGCGAAGAAGCCGTAGACGATGGTCGGGATGCCGGCGAGCACTTCGAGCAGGGGCTTGGCGACCGAGCGGACGGTGCGCGAAGCGTATTCCGACATGTAGACCGCGGCGAAGAGGCCGACCGGCACGGCGACCAGCATGGCGACGAAGCCGATATAGAGCGTGCCGGCGAGCAGCGGAAGCAGGCCGAACTGGCCGGAGGAGGCCGTCGCGCCCGCCGCGGCGAAGCGCGGATCCCAGACCGTGCCGAAGAAGAACTCCCAGGCCGGGACCATGTTGAAGAAGTGGGCGGCCTCCGTCAGCATCGAGGCGACGATGCCGATCGTCGTCAGGATGGCGATGGAGGAGGCCCCGATCAGGGCCGCCAGCATCACGCCCTCGACGCGGTTGCGGGCGCGGAAGCGCGGCGCGATGGCGCGGTAGGCGAGGAAGGCGCCGGCAAGGGCCGAGAGCACGACGAGGGCCGACAGGATGGTGCTGCTGGTCGTCGTCATGCGGTTGAGGTCGTCGGCGGATTTCAGCATGTAGGGCGCGGGATCGGCCGCGAGCGGCACGCCCTTGCCGGCCAGCACCGTGCGGGCGGTCGCGGCGTCGGCGAACACCGCCTGGCGCTCTTCCGCCGAAAGCAGCCTGAAGCCGCGGGCGATGGCGCCGATCATGTTGTAGTTGAGGTTCTGCGTCGCCTGCGGCTCGGCCTTCACCTCGTCGGGAAAGCCGGCGCGGACGGTCGAGCCGATATAGATCGGGCTCGCGATGATCCAGACCAGCAGCACGATGACCGCCGGCAGCATGGACCAGATCGCGACGAAGGCGCCGTAGTAGCCCGGCCGCGAATGCAGGCTGGAGGACTTGCCGCCGGCAAGCGCATTGGCGCGCCAGCTGCCCGCCAGATAGCCCGCCACGCCGATCACGGCGACGATAAGCAATAGTATGGAAATACTCATTTCGGAAATTCCCCCGGCGAGATCATCCGCGCAGTCATTCTGTGTGTCGCAAGGTTCGACAGGCGCCCCATTTCCGGTCGAAGACCGTGACTTGGCGTCGCCGCCCGGAAGGGAGCGGCGGGCGCGGCTGCAAGGCCGCGCCCGCCAGGGTCATTACATGATCTTGCCGTCGGCGAAGGCCTTGCGAACGGTGTCGCGCTCGGCATCGGGAGCCGGGACGAGGCCGTATTCGGCCAGCGGGGAATCCGGGCCGATCATGTCGTCGTTCGTGAAGAACTCGACATATTCCTTCAGGCCCGGGATGACGCCGAGATGCGCCTTCTTGACGTAGAAGAACAGCGGGCGGGAAACCGGGTATTCGCCGGAAGCGATCGTCTCGGTCGAGGGAACGATGCCGCTGACGGTCGCGACCTTCAGCTTGTCGGCGTTGTTCTCGTAGAAGGAGAGGCCGAAGACGCCGATGCCGGACTTGTTGGCGGCGATGCGGGCGAGCGTCTCGGTGTAGTCGCCGTCGATGTCGACGGCCAGGCCGTCCTTGCGAACGGCGATGCACTTGGCATGCTGCTCGTCCTTGTCGGCGACGGCAGCCTTGATCACTTCGGCAGCGCCGGTGGCTTCGCAGCCGGCAGCCAGCATCTTCTCGTCGAAGACTTCACGCGTGCCGTGCTTTTCGCCCGGGATATAGGCGGCGATCTCGGCGTCCGGCAGGTCCTTGTTGAACTCCGACCACTTCTTGTAGGGGTTGGCGACGAGCTTGCCGTCGACGACGACTTCGGCGGCGAGCGCGAGGTAGACGTCCTTCGGCTCGAGCTTCAGGTCGGCATTGCCGCTGTCGGTGGCGAAGACGATGCCGTCATAGCCGATCTTGACTTCCTGGATCTCGGTGACGCCGGCAGCCTTGCAGGCCTCGACTTCGCTGTCCTTCATCGGGCGCGACGCATTGGCGATGTCGATGGTGTCCGGGCCGACGCCCTTGCAGAATTCCTTGAGGCCGCCGCCGGTGCCGCCGGATTCGACGATCGGCGTCTTGAAGTCCGGATAGGTCTCGCCGAACGATTCGGCGACGATCTTGGCGTAAGGAAGAACGGTGGAGGAGCCGGCGATCTGGATCTGGTCGCGCGCAACGGCAACGCCCGCGAAGGCTGCGGAGGCAACGAGCGCCGCGACAGTGAGCTTAAGAGATTTCATCTGGGTTCTCCCGAAGAGGACGTGTGTTGGAAGCGCGCGGTTCGCGCTCTCTGCCGTTGACCGGCGGCCCTTCTCTAAACCTCGATCGCCATCCCTTTTATGTCACTTTGACGAAACATTTGTGACAGGCCAAACGCCTGAAATTTCTCGTCTATTTCAGACGACAAGACGAAATCGCCGTCCTTTGTGTCAGAATTTGACGGTAAAGACCGTTCCCTTGCCCACCTCGGACTTCACCACGAGGCGCGCCTTGTGGCGGGTGAGGATGTGCTTGACGATGGCAAGGCCGAGGCCGGTGCCCTTCTTGGAACGGCTCGCCTCCACATTGACCCGGTAGAAGCGCTCGGTGATGCGCGGCACGTGCTCGGGCGGGATGCCGGGGCCGTAATCGGTGACGGAGAGCTCGACGGGCACGCCCTGCCCGCCCGACAGCGCCACGTCCACCCGCTTGCCTTCCTGGCCGTATTTGCAGGCATTTTCGAGAAGGTTCTCGAAGACCTCGACCAGCTCGTCGCGGTCGCCGGCCACGGTGACGGGGTGCGCCGGCAGGGCGAGCGCGATCTCGACGCCGAGCTCGTTCGCGAGCGGCTGGAGGCTGTCGCGGACATGGCCGAGAAGCGGCGCGAGGTCCACCGTCTGGTCGGGGGCGAGGTTCGAGCGCAGCTCGAGGCGGGAAAGCGAGAGCAGGTCGTCGACAAGTCGGCTCATGCGCGTCGCCTGCTCGTGCATGATGGCGAGGAAGCGCTCATGCGCCTTGAGGTCGTTCCTCGCCGGACCCTGCAGCGTCTCGATGAAGCCGCGCAGCGAGGCGAGCGGCGTGCGCAGCTCGTGGCTGGCATTGGCGATGAAGTCGGAGCGCATGCGGTCGATGCGGCGGGCCTGCGAGACGTCGCGGAAGGTCAGCAGCCAGAGCGGCTCGGTGGTGGGGCCGGCGAGCGGGGCGATGCGCACGACATAGACCGTCTCGGAGGGAAGCCGCTCGGCATGTTCGGTCTCGCCCGGCTGGCCGGAGCCGATGGCATCGCGCACCATGTCGAGGATGCCGGGCGCGCGGATGCGGCCGGCAAGGTCGCTGCCCTCGGGGATCGGCCCGAAGATCGCCTCGGCGGCGCGGTTCTGCAGCTTCACGGTCTCGCGGGCGGAAAGGAGCAGCGCCGGCGCATCGAGCGCGCCGAGGACGGCCGAGATGGGGGTGAGGTCCTCCGCCGGCGGGGCGGCCTCCACGACGGGCGCGGCCGGGGCCACCGCCATCGTCCGGCGGCCCGCCTCGACGGCGCGCCGCTCCATCCGCAGCAGGCCGGCGATGACGAGGAGCAGCACCGCGAAGGACACCCAGCCGAGATGCAGGCCCGCAAGCCACATCATGAAGCCGACGAAGACGGCGGAGGCAATGAGTACGCGTTCGCCCCACAGTTGCGTCGCCAGCCATCCGAGGCCCGTGCGCTGATCCGTCACGACCACCCATTCCCTTGCAAGCATCGTAGCCTCCACGCCTCCATGATTCCCGATGGATAGCGCGGCTTCATGACATGTTTTTCACGGCCGGCTTGAATTCGCAATGCGGTTGTGGCCACCTTCGCCGAAGCGGCCCCCTGCCGCGGAGCGACATTCAAGGAGCAGACGATGGCGGAAAAGGCCGAAAGCCGGGGCGTGGAACTCGACATCCACGACAAGAAGCGCGTGTTCGATGTCGACGATCCCGTCCTGCCCGGCTGGATCGACGACAAGGCCTTCGGCTCGGGCGACTATCCCTATGACAAGAAGCTCGACAACAAGGAATACGAACGGCTGCTGAAGCTCTTGCAGATCGAGCTGGTCAAGGTGCAGTTCTGGCAGCAGAAGACCGGCAAGCGCATCATCGCCGTCTTCGAGGGGCGGGACGCGGCCGGCAAGGGCGGCGCCATCCACGCCACCGCCTCCTACATGAACCCGCGCTCGGCGCGCGTCGTGGCGCTGACCAAGCCGACCGGCACCGAGCAGGGCCAGTGGTATTACCAGCGCTATGTCGCGACCTTCCCGACGACCGGCGAATTCGTGCTCTTCGACCGCTCCTGGTACAACCGGGCGGGCGTCGAGCCGGTCATGGGCTTCTGCACGCCCGAGCAATACGAGAAATTCCTCAAGGAGACGCCGCGCTTCGAGAAGATGATCGTCTCGGAAGGCATCCATCTCTTCAAGTTCTGGCTGGATATCGGCCGCGAGATGCAGCTCAAGCGCTTCCACGACCGCCGGCACGATCCGCTGAAGATCTGGAAGCTGTCGCCGATGGACATCGCCGCGCTCAACAAATGGGGCGACTATTCGGAAAAGCGCGACCGCATGCTGAAGGAAACGCACACGGACAACGCGCCCTGGACCGTGATCCGCGCCAACGACAAGCGCCGCGCGCGCGTCAACCTCATCCGCCACATCCTGAAATCGCTCGACTATGACGGCAAGGACAAGCAGGCGATCGGCGAGATCGACGACAGGATCGTCGGCTCCGGCCCGGGCTTCCTCAAATAGCCCGGTGCCCGCGCTTTCGCCGGAACGCTCTACTCGCCCGGCTGGATGCGCACGCCGAAGAGGTTGACGCTGGCATTGCCGCCGGAAATGTCGCTGTTCAGCAGGATATGACCCGGCTCGCTCGGCGAGAGCGAGCGGTCGAACTCCACCTGGAACAGGATGTCGGTGCGCTCCGAGACGGTGAAGCGGTGGCGGCCGCAAGTGCCCATGGAGGCGAAATCGCATTCGACGGCGACCTGCACCGGCTTGTCGCCGGCCGCCTGCACGGTGAGCGCGACGGTGGAGGCCTTGCCGCTCATTTCGCCGAGCACGTCCGGAGAAACCTCGATGCGCACCGCGCCGTCGCGGTCCGGATTGGTGGAAGTGACGCGCACGGCCGGCCCCTCGCTGGTGCTGACCGATTCGAAGCGGCCCGCGGGGCCGGCGGAGATCTTCGCCGTATCGGCCGGCGCGAAGACCGCGCGCCAGTCGGAAGAGAAGTGGTTCTGCGTGTCGAGCGCCTTCTTGAGCGGATCCTCGCCCGAGAAATCCTCGCCCGAGACGCGGGCCGGCGGCCTGGAGCCGTCCGCGACGTTGCGCAGGTCGTCGAGAAGCCCGCTCGTCTGGACCCACCAGGCGAGCGCGCCGAGGGCGGCGATCAGCGTGGCGAGGACGAGCAGGAAGGAAAACAGCCGTCCGCGCCGCTTGCGGGCCTTGGCCACCCGCTCGGGGCGGAAATCCGGGGCCTTTGCCGTCTTGGCGGGCGTCGCCGCCGCGCCGCCGGCGGCAAAGCCGTCCTGGCGGTCGGGGCGGATGGCGCCGATATCGGCGGCGCCGGCAGCGGGCTTTTCCGCCTCAAGGCGCGGCCCGGCATCGAGCTTCGGCTCGGGACGCACGTCGCGTTCGGCGCGCAGCACCGGCTCCGGCCGCACATCGACCGCCGGCTCGACGCGGACATTGCGCGCGGCAGCGGAGGCGATCTCAGCGCGCTCCTCGGCCTCGATCTGGTGAATGGTGGCTTCGAGCCGGTGGCGCTGCGCGGCGACGGTTCCCGGGTCGTTGACCTCCTGCTTGCGCAGGCCCGCCTCGAGCGCATTGCGCGCCGACTGGTAGATGCGCGCGCGCACCTCGGCATTGCCGCGCTCCGAGCGCGCCAGCGCGTTCCTGATTGCCGTTTCCAGTCCGCTCACATCCGACCCTTCTGCGGGAGCCGCGCGACGGCGCGGCACGATCCATCTGTGGAAAGAGCCCTACTTTCCGGCTTTTGTTAGTTTTTGCGTAACGTTTGACGGAAATTTTCGCAAGCCTTGCCGCCGAAACTGCCCGTTCTTCTGCGGGGATAAGCCGGAGCGAATCATGCGGGGCCCGGCCTTGTGGCACCGCTGCCTGCATCCGATGGCCGGATGTATCCCGCTTGCCATGCATCGCCGTTGCCCGAGCGCGGCGCTTCCTGTTACCTGCCCCGTTGCTGCGTGTACCCGGATGGATCGCCGTCCCGACGGCCATGGTCACCGGCGGTCCGAAATGTGGAACCTCCAACCGCCTGCGCCTCTGCGGCATGCGCCCGATGGCCAAGCAACCCAATGGCCATGCTCGTCCGATACATGGCATGCGCTACCTCCGCTTGCCTGCACCATTGCCGCCCGCGCCCGGTGCTTCGCCATCCCTATGGCTAAGTTCCGACCAACGCCCGAAATGTAGCAACTCCGCTCGACCGCCTCTGCGATGTGCGCCCGGTGGCCAGCGCCCGCTAGCCAAGCTCGCCCGACACTTGGGGCGCATTACCGCCACTCACCTACGCCATTGCCACCTGCGCCGATGCCTCGCCATCTCGCCAGCCAAGCTCGCCTGATTCCCCGGAATGCCGTATTTCCGTTCATCTGCGCCGCTGCCGCGCGCGCCGTTGTCACGCCGTCCTGATGGCCATGTTCGCCCGACGCCCGGAGCGCGGCATCGCCCCTCCTTCGCACCGCTACCGCCTGCACCCGGCAAGCCGACGGCCGTGCTCGCCCGATGCCCGAAGCATAACGCCTTCCCTCGCCTTCATCTCCGCCGCCTGCGCGCGACAGCCTGTCATCCAATGGCCGTGTTCACCGATGCCCGGAGCGTGCCACCTTGCCATGCCGCCCGGAGGAAAAGCGCGTCTTGCCGTTTCGTCACTGACTGCGCCGCGACGCACCAGCACCCCTTTTCAGAGGGAATTCCCGCTGATATGGTTTTGACGTTTTCGTAAACGTCAAAATGTCAGGACTTCCGCCATGGCCCTGCCCGCGATCCTCAACGACAAGCTGCGCCTGCCCGTCGTCGGCGCGCCGCTCTTCATCGTCTCGCATCCCGCGCTGACCCTTGCACAATGCAAGGCAGGTGTCATCGGCGCCTTCCCGGCGCTGAACGCCCGCCCGGAATCGCAGCTGGACGAATGGCTGGCGGAGATCACCGAGGGCCTTGCCGCGCACGATGCGAAGCATCCCGACCGCCCCGCCGCCCCCTTCGCCGTCAACCAGATCGTCCACAGGTCCAACAGGCGGCTGGAGCACGACCTGGCGATGTGCGTGAAATATAAGGTGCCGGTCGTCATCTCCTCGCTCGGCGCCGTGCCGGAGGTGAATGCGGCAATCCATTCCTACGGTGGCATCGTGCTGCACGACGTCATCAACAACCGCCATGCCAATTCGGCGATCCGCAAGGGCGCGGACGGGCTGATCGCGGTGGCGGCCGGCGCGGGCGGCCATGCCGGCACGCTTTCCCCCTTCGCCCTCGTCCAGGAAATCCGCGAATGGTTCGACGGCCCCCTCCTCCTTTCCGGCGCGATCGCGACGGGCGGGGCGATCCTGGCCGCCGAGGCGATGGGCGCGGACATGGCCTATATCGGCTCTCCCTTCATCGCCACCACCGAGGCGCGCGCCAGCGAAGCCTACAAGCAGGCGATCGTCGACAGCACTGCCTCCGACATCGTCTATTCCAACTATTTCACGGGCATCCACGGCAACTATCTGAAGCCTTCCATCGCGGCCGCCGGCATGGACCCCGACCACCTGCCGGAAGCCGACCCCTCGAAGATGGATTTCGACAAGGCCACGACCGGCGCCAAGGCCTGGAAGGACATCTGGGGCTGCGGCCAGGGCATCGGCGCCGTGAAGGCCGTCGAGCCGGTCGAAGCGCTCGTCGCCCGCCTTGCCCGCGAATACGCCGCCGCCAGGGCCCGCATCGCGGCCTGAGGCCTCCATTTAACCACGCCGCGCCGGAAAAATGCGGAAGTTGAAACTCCCCGCTTGAAATCTCCGTCCAATGCGGTTATCAGCGCACCCATTCCGGTCCCGACACGCTTCGGGACCGCTGAAGGGCCGCTTTAGCTCAGTCGGTAGAGCACATCATTCGTAATTAGCGGGTCCGCTAGAGAATGAGGTGTAAAGCCAGTGAGTTGGGGCTGGTGAGTGTAAGTTAGTAGGGCCATAGTATGGCCGTGTGTGAAGGGTTAAGCCGCTTTAGCTCAGTCGGTAGAGCACATCATTCGTAATGATGGGGTCGCGTGTTCGAGTCACGCAAGCGGCACCACTTCCCAGCCCGAGGAAGTCAAAGTGCGCAGATGACCGGTGGTCCATACGATCCGAGAGCCGTCGCCAACCTCATGCTGGACGAGGCTGACCGGTCGGGGATCAAGGTCACCAATCTTGCACTGCAAAAACTCCTCTACTTCGCCCACTCCATTTTCCTGATCGAAGCCAAGCGACCTTTGGTCAGCGGCTATTTTGAGGCATGGCAATACGGGCCGGTGCATCCTGCTGCCTACTCGGCTTTCAAGACGGCTGGCAGTTCTCCTATCGACTTCCGCGCCACCGGGCAGAACGTGATGACCGGCGAGCGCCATACGCTGGACCTTCCCAAGGACCCGGCCATTCGGCGTCATCTGGCGCGTATCATGTCGTCCTACGGGCAGCTATCGCCGGGGCGGCTGGTGGACATCTCCCACGCCAAGGGAGCGCCTTGGGATTACATTGCGGACAAAGGAAGAACATCGGTTGCGCTGGGGTTGCGAATCCCCGATGATGTCATCGTTAACCGATTCAAGTTCCACAAGGTTTCCGTTGGCGCGGCTCCGGCCGCGGGAGAACCGGATGAAGATACGCCGCTTACCTGAGATCGATCTTGCCCGTGTCGCAACGCTGCCGACGGATCAGAAGCGGCGCGAACTTGAGCGTTTTAAGCTCGGGCATCCGACGATCACCTACAAACCGGTACGCGCCCGGTTCGCCGATATCTTCAATGTTCAGCCTGATATGTTCGCGGCTGCCGACCCGACCGCGTGGCCGGTTCTGGAACGACTGATACAGGCAAAGGCGACCTCCGACGACGAATGCAACGCCAACCTGCTCGTCGCCAAGGGTCTGCATGACTTCGCGCGCGCAAATGCCTTGCGAAGCCGCTCTCAAGCCTTCTTCCCACTTCCTCTGAGCGTCGGCGAGAAGGTGGAATACTGGTTGCCGATGGTGACGGCGCTGGAGGGTGCCCCGCTGGTGATCTTCATCGACCCCCGGCGCGGCAAGCGCCTTACGGCAGAAGCGAGACGGTTTGTCTTCTCGATGATGCATGAGCATATCCGGGTCGCCAATCCGGACTTCACCGCCGCTCGGCTCGGGGTCGTGCAGTTCGGCGATGCGGTTGACGACCAGCGCCCGGTGACGCTGAGCACCGACGAAGGGGGCGAACTCTTTGGCTTTGACCAGCTCGACCAGATGGTGCGCGAGACCTACGACATCTGGCGCGAGGTCAGCGAGGCGCACGAAGACGAGGTTCGCCGTAAGGCCGCTGGCGGTGGTCACGGTCCTCTGTTCGACTGACGGGCCTCAGCGTCCTTCCAGCCGTCGCCTGACGGCCTTCCGCACTCGGTACCAATAGGTCTGCTCCGCGCCGTCGCTGTCGTACCACGCGCGCTCGTGGCGGGCGAAGGCCTCTCCCTCGGGATCGGGGTAGTTGGCGACAATGTCAGCGGCCACGCGGTCAATGTCGGCGGCAGGGATCAGCCTTGGCTTTATCGCGTCGATCCAGATTGTCCACAGGACCAGTCCAACGAAGATAAGTGCTTGGCCGCCGAAGAAGATCAGCAAGAGCCATGAGAATGCCTGGCCGAGTATGTCCCACATCGCACGCCCCCAAATGAAGTGCGATGTAGCCTATAGTCAACAAGCAAAGATCGAAAGCAAAATGAGACTCATCGTCCGTGGGCTTATCGTCTTCAATTCCGATGAATGCCGCACATGGAAGACGTGCGCGCGATACTGGCCCGAAACATCAAGGCAGCCCGGAAACGGCTGAATCTTTCGCAGGAAGAGCTTGCCGACCGCGCAGAGATCGACCGCACCTATGTCTCCGGCATTGAGCGGCAGGTCAGGAATCCAACGATCACGGTGGTCGCGAAATTCGCCGAAGCGCTCGAGACAACGACGGCGGACCTGCTGACCGACCAGGGCGCATGATCTCGGCCGGAGAAGGCCACTAGCGACCCTCACGCGCCGCAAGACCAAACCCGGCGCACATAGCCCCGCCGCACAGCCCTCAGAGCGCCCCACAGGCGCGTTATGCGGGTTAATCGGCAGCGGTCCAAGCCCGCCGTCCTCGGACGTCTGAGGCGGCTCTGACGGCCATGCAAAAGCCCAGCGGATGCCATACCCGCTGGGCTTGTTGGTTTTGAGGGGTTTTGAGGGGTTATGCGGGTTTGCCGGGCACGCGCGGTGGCGGCAAACCCGGCAAACCCATCCAAACCCTGTTCAGGCCGGTACGCTCCATGGCCTGCCCTCAGAAGGGCGATCCGCGATCAGTCCGCTCCGCGCGTGCGGCGGCGCCGATATCCCTGACCCGATAAGCTTTTACGCCCGATCCGTCCGTCTCCGACAGCAGCACCAAGCCGCCGACTATCCGATCGACATGCTTGGCCAGGAATCGCCCGACGCTGCGCGCATTGAAGTGCTGATACCGGGTCGTGGCGATCAACTCTGCGACGAGCTCCTGCGCCGGGCCCCTGCCTTGCTTGTCGGTCATCGCGGCCAGTTGGGCGAGGGTGACCGGGCGGTCCTGCAATGCGGACCACCAGAGCCGGAGCAGGTCGAGTAGCACCGCCTTGGCCGGATCGTCGGCAAGGATGCGCTCACGCGTGTCAGCGGGGTCATCATGGCCGAGCCACACGATGGCCTCGCGCACAAGATTCCAGTCCTCGAACGAGCCGATCTTGTCGAGCGGTTGCGGACGCCCCGCGCCGATGTAGGCACGCAAAGCCGTCAACCCGGCCATGACCAAGTGCGGACGATTTGCGCGCGCCTCAGCACGCGGGTCAAAGCTGAACTGCCGCTGGTCCGGTCGTTCCATGCCGGGGTCCATCCGACAGATCAGCGCGCGCCGAGTTACGTCGCCCGAAAGCGTCAGGTTGTTGCCGGTCGCCAAGACGAGACAACGCGTCGGCAGCGTCCGCATCTCGGACTTGCCGAGGATGCGCGGGCGCACCCGCTCCTGGGTCAGCATGGAGCACAGGAAGTCGCCTTGGATCGGGCGTTCGCAATTGTCCATCACGATGACCTGATCCCCGGCCATCAGCACCGACGAAAGCCGCTTCTGATCTTCCTCTCCGTTGAAGCCCTGTGAGAGCATCGCCGGTTTGTGGCCGGTGGCGATCACGCCTATCGTCTCGGCGAGCAGCGACTTACCGGTCCCCGCTGTCGGCGCGTCGATGGCGAATTGCGGCGCTGACGGAAACATCGGCCGAACGAGTGCCGTCAGCACCGCCGCGAGAGTGACACTTCGATCCGCTTCACTCGCGAAGCAGAAGTCCCGGAACGGCTCGGCAATAAGCGCGATGGCCTTCTCGGCATCGGCCTTGGATGGCTCTTCCGGAACCGGCGGAAAGACCACATTGCCCGGATCGTAGAGCAGTGCGGATGCGGTGTCGTATCCCGGCTCCTGGAGCATGGTGCCATCGGCACGGAGCGTCGGGCTTTGGATGACACCCTGCAGGAACGGCACCCGCCAATCGCCGACTCTGGCGAGATAGGCGATGCCGGCCTGCGCTGGCGGATCAATCCGCTTCGGACCGTCCTCCGTCTCCCGAACCCATCTGGCCGTAAGCGCGAACTGCTCGCGAAGCCATGCCGGTACGACCGGCTGCAGGATCAGCGCGCCGCTATCCCTGCCGACGCCTTCTTGATCGGCGCTTACCGTTAGGCGAATGGGCCGGACGAGGGTATCGTAGCGCTGGTATATGGGTACCCCTGCCGCAAGCAATTCAGCCTCTGCGGCGTCCACCGCCTGCGGCAGGAAGCCGGGGCGCACGGCGATGGCGTTTCCACCATCGTCGCTTTCGCCTCGGATGCCGAGCCAGCTTCGAAGGGTCTCAGCCATCGGCTCAATATCGAGATGCTCGCATAGAGTCGGAATACCCCAGACCTCCTCGCCGGCCTCAAGTCGAAAGCGGGTAGCAGCGGCCTTGCCGCCGCGCTTCGCTGCCTCCTCATCGCCGGCAAGGGTTGCGACGTGCTCGACCCAACGATCAACATCGTCGTTGTCAAACCCGGCGCGCACGAGCGCACCAGTCAGGGCTAGGCAGATATTGTCGCGGTTGCCGGGTAACGACGGATATTTGGCATATATCACAGCAAGCGAAGCGGTGACGCCAGCGCGGCGCTCCAGGAATTCCGCGTCCACTTCCGGCGTCCCGCGCGGATCGTCGTGCCATAGCACGGTCTCACCATTGGGATGGACCGAGGGCGGGGCCATCGTTTGCAGCCCGTCCCCACGCAGTTCCATGACAACCGCCCGGTCTGCGGAGAAAAGATGCGCCGCATCGGGCGGAATCTTGTATTGCCGGTTCCTGGTCAGTCTACACCGGGCGAAGCGATGACTTCGCGGCGACGTTGCCCGCCCGAAGCTGGGCAGGTCCGGGCAGACGAATTCTGCGACGCGCGCGGCCTCGGACCAATCGAAATCGAGATCGACCAGGCCGCCCGACCGCTCGCCCAGCGCAATGCCGAGATTGTTGGTAACGCCGAACTTGCGGGTCAATTCCTCGTCGGTCATGCGGGGCAGATCGCCCCACTTGCCCTTTGGCGCTTTCTTTCGCTCCGGCAGCACAAGCGGCTCCCAGCCCATGCGGTTGTAGAAGACCGCGGCGTCAGCCGGCGAAGCGAACTGCTTATCCGAGGTGAGGTTGAATTCAGACATGGCAGACATCCCCTTCAACTCGGAAGGAGGCCATCCAGGCCAGGACCTCGGATTTGCGGTAGAGAACGCGTCCCCCAATCTTGTACCAGGGTAAACCGTTCCACCGACCGGGAAGGCGCGCCTTTTCAAACAGGGACGTGCTGAGCTTGGTCAGCCGGGCGACTTCTTTCGTGCAGAGCCATTCGTCAGGCTGCACGCGTGTTTGCGTATCGGGATGTGCCATCGGGCCACTCCACCATTGAGCACGCCATCGACAGGCGGGCGTGCCGAATTGATGTTCTGGGTGAGTGACTTCGGCGCTGGCTTCGGCCCCCCTGAAGGCGGGCAACTCCCGTTCGCTTACGAGACCTCCGCGTTGTCCTGGTCTCGCCGGCCTGGTGTCGGACTGCTACCGCCCCTGCGGGGTGTCAGCCCGCGTCCTGGGTGTATCGCTCGCCGCATTCAGCGAGGAAAGCGCTTCCAAGCCCGACCACGATAGGAGCTGGGACAGGCAAAGACAAGAAGACATTGTTGCAGTGAAATGCAGTGCAAGCCTGTCCAATATTCGGCTTGCTATCATCGCAGAAAAACTGGCCTCAAAGCCTCGCGGGGACATCCCAAGTGATCCGGCTCCACCTCATAGCCCCGGCATCGCTGGCGGTACATCTCGCAAAGGGCGCTGACGGTCGCCTCCACTTCGGCACCCGTGGTGCAGCCCACAACATCGCGCGCCGCGACTGTTGCCAATTCTGAGACAGGGCGGATCGCAGACCTTGAGGCCGGTGTGCGCAACCGCAGCGCCTGCATCTCAAAATCGCAAATGTCCTTCTGCCTCTCCCGGACCATGTACAGCAGCGCCCTTTCCATGTCGTGCCCTTCCGGCCTCGCAGGACCGATGAGCGCGGTCATCGCTGCTTGCAGTCGCTCTGCGCGGCAGTCCTCGTCTTTGTCGGCCGTATGCGCATTGATGATGGCGAGAAGAACGCATTCCAGTACGGTTGCGCCGTGCATGACGATGGCCGGGGTGGGGGAGTCACTGCCTGACATTGGCCAACTCCAGAATCCGTTCCGCTACCTGCTCCACCGGCCCGCGCAAGCGCTCGGCATTGACGACAATATAGCCGCCCGTGACGTCGCCGTTGGCGCGGTGGTTCAGGAGCCGCTTGAGCGCGTAGTAGGGAACATCGAGGCTTTCAGCGATGGTGATGAACGTGCGGCGCAGATCGTGCAGCGTGAAGTTCACGCCCGAGCCGGTGCTGACGCGGAGCAGGAATTTCTTGGTCTCTACCAGATGGCCGTTCTTGCCGCGGCCTGGAAACACCCAAGGCGACCCATCCGCCTGTTCTTTGCGCTTCGTCAGCAGGTCCGCAAGGAATGCTGACAAGGGCAGGTTCAGCGGGTCACCGTTTTTCGTTGTGGGCAGATGCAGGGTGCGGGCTGCGAGGTCCACATTTTCCCAGCGCAGCTTCATCAGCTCGCCCCGGCGCATTCCGGTGAACAACGCGGTCAGCAGAAAATCGCGGGAATAATCCGGCTCAGCCATGACGGCTTTCCACCACATGGGCAGGTCCAGCGCCGTGACCAAAGTCTGCCGACGCCGCTCGCGATACCAAGCCCGAGCCTGCGACAGGATCAGCACCGGGTTGGGCGGAAAATCATCCTGCGTGGCGGCAATGAAATTATAGACCGACCGAAGGTGTCGCATCGCATTGTTGGCGGTCACCTCGCCGTGGACCTTGGCAATTTCCTGGTGCTTGGCCAGCACCATTTGCCGGGTGATCTGGTTCATGGGCTTCTTGCGCCATGCCTTGAGGTAGAGCTTGGCAGTGCGCCCGTAATTGGTAACGGTGTGCGGCGACAGCTTATTGCGCGCCTCGAAGAAGCGTTCAAAGGCCACGGCGAGCGTGACGCGCTCAACCGTCTCCTTGCGCTTTTCTTCGTTGGGGTTGCGGCCCTCGGCCATTTCGCCGAGCAACGCAAGAGCCTTCTTGCGGGCCACCTCCGGCGCAAACAGGTCCGCGCGACCAATGGTGACGCGGCGGGTGTCACGGTTCACCTGCCCTTCGGCGAAGTAGACCTTGGAGCGGCTGCCGACCCGGAGGCCGAAACCGGACAGCAACGTATCACGGTAAAGGATTTGGTCGCTTGCAGAGAACGGAATGTCGTCAATGGCGCGGCGGGTAAGACGTAGGCTAGGCATTTGAGACCTCCTGTTGGCCTCAACTCAAACTAACCAAATTAACTTGAAAATACAAGCAATATCAGATACTTATATAACATTTGCCAGCCGGATGCGCCGCAATGAAATCCTGTCCAACGCCTGCGCACGCGCGATCGGACGCACATGAGCAACGCCCGTTTCAGTTTAGCCCAGCGACACCGCCTGGCGCTCTTGCAAAGTCGCTCATCGCAAAAATTGCGTGCGACAAGCCGCTAACTCCCATTCACGCTTGACCAAACCAGATTGAAAGATTCTATCTGCCATACAAAGCACTTAAGTCCTGCCGGGCAGATCGCAAAAACACGAGAAGTATAGTCGTCGATGAATATTCAGGCCCATGACCAGCTGAAATCCCACATCTGGGAAATTGCGAACCGTCTGCGCGGACCATATCGCCCGCCGCAATATCGTTTGGTCATGTTGCCGATGGTCGTTCTGCGCCGCCTCGACTGCGTTCTTGAGCCGAGTAAGGATGCGGTTCTCAAACAATACGAAAAACTTACTGCGCAGAACATGCCGGAAAGCGCGATGGAGCGCCTGCTTGGCCGCGCCGCCGACCCCGACCGCAAGCATCCGCTCTACAATACCAGCCCGTACACTTTCGAACGATTGCTAGGCGATCCCGAAAACATCGCGCCAAACCTCGTCTCTTACATCAACGGGTTCTCGTCCACCGCCCGCACCATCTTCGAGAAGTTCAAGTTCACCGACCAGATCGAAAAGCTCGATGCCAGCAACCGGCTTTTCACCATCGTCAAGGCGATGGCCGATGTGGACCTGCACCCAGATCGCATCGACAACCTGCAGATGGGCTACCTGTTCGAGCATCTGGTGATGCGCTTCAACGAACAGGCCAACGAAGAAGCCGGTGACCACTTCACCCCGCGCGAGGTCATCCGCCTGATGGCGAACCTCGTCTATACGGGCGAGCAGGACGTCTATACGCCTGGCATCTTCCGTACCATCTACGACCCCGCGTGCGGGACGGGCGGGATGCTGTCGGAATCCGAAAAGTTCATCCTCGACCAGAACAGCCAAGCCAACCTTGCCCTGCACGGGCAGGAGTACAATGACGAGTCCTGGGCAATCTGCTGCTCGGATATGCTCATCAAGGATGAAGACACAAAGAACATCGTGCTTGGCGACACTCTAGGCGATGGCAAGACCCGTGATGGATTCGAGGGGAGCAGCTTTCACTACATGCTCGCCAACCCGCCCTTCGGCGTGGAGTGGAAGGACCAGAAGGCGGTCGTTGAACGCGAGCACAAAGAGATGGGCTTTTCTGGTCGCTTCGGCGCGGGCCTACCCGCCATCAATGACGGTTCGCTGCTGTTTTTGCAGCATATGATTGAGAAGATGCACCCCTACGAGGAAGGTGACGAGAACGCGACCGGCTCCAAGATCGCCATTGTCTTCAATGGTTCGCCGCTGTTTTCCGGTGATGCTGGGTCAGGTCCATCCAATATCCGCCGCTGGATCATCGAGAACGATTGGCTGGACGCCATCGTCGCGTTGCCTGATCAGCTTTACTATAATACCGGCATCTCCACATATGTCTGGCTCGTTACGAACCGCAAGGCGCCTGAGCGGCGCGGCAAGGTGCAATTGATTGACGGCACGCGCTTTTCCCAGCGCATGAAGAAGAGCCTCAACAATAAGCGCAACGAGATTACTGACGATCAAATCCGCGATCTCACCCGTATCTACGGCAGTTTCCGTGATGGAGAAACTGCCGAAGTCCGCATCAATGGCAATACCGAAACGCGCGTCGTCTCCCGCATCTTCGAAAACCGCGAGTTCGGCTTCCTCAAGGTGACCGTCGAGCGCCCCTTGCGCATGAATTTCGAAGCGACGCCCGAGCGCATCGCTCGGCTGTATGACCAATCCGCTTTCACCAATCTCGCCATTTCTAAGAAGCGCAAGGATGCGAAAGCGGTAGAGGCCGAGGAAGCGGCTGGACGTGCCGAACAGGACGCCATTCGTGCCGTGCTTTCAACTCTGGGAGCCAATGGGCGCTACATGGATCGCGAGGCGTTCGATGCCGACCTGACCCGCGCCGCCAAGCGCGCTGGTCTGAAACTCGCCGGTCCCAGCAAGAAGGCGATCTTTGCTGCGCTGGGCGAGCGCGACCCGGATGCCGCGATTTGCCGCGACAGCAAGGGCAGGCCGGAGCCGGATAGCGAATTGCGCGACACCGAGAACATCCCGCTGCCCGAAGGTACCACCCTGCCGCTCCCCATGCAGTTCGGGCCGGACAAGCCCAATGACAAGCTGGTGGAGGAATTCCGCGACGTGATCGACGCCTACATGGCGCGTGAGGTACTGCCGCATGTGGGCGATGCCTGGATCGATTATGATAAAACCAAGGTCGGCTACGAAATCCCGATCAATCGGCATTTCTATGTCTACAAGCCGCCGCGCCCGCTGGGGGAAATTGAAGCCGACATCACGGCCCTGGAAGGTGAGATTGCCGGGCTGCTGAAAGGGCTGGTGGCATGACGACCGTGCCGGAGAAAGTGCAGCAAGCCTATGGCTCCTTGCCGAACGGATGGCGGCTCGAAAAACTCAAATTCTTCGCGGATGTGCGCAACAGCAATGTCGACAAGACCGTAGCTGAAGATGAGGAGCCAGTTCGGCTCTGCAATTATACAGACGTCTACTACAACGACCGGATTACACCTGATCTTGAATTTACGAACGGATCGGCGACCGAGGCCGAGATTCAGAAGTTCCAGCTTAAGCGTGGACAGGTGATCATCACCAAGGACAGCGAGGGGTGGGACGATATCGGCATTCCCGCGCTGGTCACCGCAGACATGCCGGATGTGCTCTGTGGCTATCATCTGTCAGTGCTGGAACCGAGGAATGAACTCGACGGTGGATTCCTAGCTTGGCTCTGCCGTTCCGAGCCACTGAACGACCAGTTCAAGTTGGGCGCGAACGGAGTGACGCGGTACGGTCTCGGGCAATACCCGATGAAGAACGCATTCGTCGCACTCCCACCCATCGAAACCCAGCGGCGCATTGCGCGGTTTTTAGATGAGAAGACGGCGCGGATCGACGGGCTGATTGATAGGAAGCGCGCGCTTCTCGACCGGCTTGCTGAACAGCGGCAGGCCCTCATCATCCGTGCCGTCACCAAAGGCCTCAACCCCGACGCGCCCATGAAGCCCTCCGGCATCGATTGGCTCGGCGACATCCCGGCGCATTGGGAGGTGCTGCCGTTGCGTCGTCTCGCCCGGTCGGTCTCGACGGGCCGAACACCTCCGGCAGCAGAAGGAGACTATTTCGCGGGCGGCGAGGTCAACTGGTTTACGCCCGGCGATTTCGGGTCCGGCATTGAGCTGACTGAATCGGCTCGACGTCTCATTCCTGAAGCGCTGCATGATGGAGTCGCTTCACTCTTCCCGACAGACACTGTCTTCCTCGTTGGCATTGGTGCAACGCTTGGGAAGGTCGCCGTTGGTACCGCGCCAGGGTCGGCCAACCAGCAGATCAATGCGATTGTTCTCGAAAAGGAGAATGACCCCTATTACCTCGCTTACTTTCTACACGGTTTCCGAGATGAGGTGCGTGTTTCATCAAACGGCAACACGCTGGGAATTCTCAATCAGAGCGGGACCAAATCACTTCCCATTTTGAGACCTACTACTGCCGAGCAGCACGAGATTTCCGAGCATCTGAGGTCCCATGATGCGCGGAATGCGAACGTCATTCAGCAGGTCGAAAACAGCATTGCGCTGCTAAGCCAGTACCGAGGGGCAATCATCACCGCTGCCGTCACAGGGCAGATCGGGGAGTTCCAATGACGCTGGATGCTCCGACATATTTCGGGCATTTGCGCGCCTACATGAACAGACGCTACATCACCCACGACGGCGCGGGTGGTGAAGTCGTCCTTTCCGAAAAATACTTCCCGGCAACTGGCACGCGCGCCAAGACTCGTCGCATTCGATTGCTGCTGCCCGGCCAAGGCTTGGCTTTCAAACTGGATCATGATCAGGTTGAGCTACAGCGCAAGAAGTCCAAGCCGCCCTTGTTTCATTTCCTCGACGACAATGCGAAGCCGTGGTCAAAGCGTTGCGATTTCGTCATATTCTACACAAAGGGGCAAGCGTTCTATGCTGACTGTATCGAGTTCAAATCCAAGAGCCTGTCAGCGGAAAAGATCGTTCCGCAACTCAAGGCCGGTCTCAGTTGGGTAAGGACGCTTAAGCGCACAGTGGAGCACTATACTGGCGATAGCCGAAAAATCAGAGTGCGCAAGTTCGTCTTTGCCGAGAATGAGAATCCCGCAGCATATCTCGATGCTAATCGGCAACTTAATGCCGATCCCTCAATTCGCTATTATCATTTTGACGAGGTGAACGGTCTGTCGTTGGCGGCGCTGCACAACACCTCGGTGCAGGAGGTTTAGCCGGTGAGCCATCGCGATCCTTGGAAGATTCCTGAATGGCACGCCATTAGGCGCGAATGCGCGCTTGTGCGCCACCTAATCGGCTCTGGTGCCACCGCTTTGGGCCGTGCCAACTACGCCGACCAAAAGGGTGAGTATTACACGGCCTTCTTCGGCTTGTCCGTTGGGCTGGAACGATTGGCTAAGCTCGTTCTCGTCGCGGATCACGCAATCACGAACGCCGGGAAGATGCCCACTGAAAAGTTGGTTCGCCAGTATGGTCACAAGCTGTCTGACCTGATGGATGCAGCGGACAAGGTTTCCACAAATGATGCCCTGAAGCTCGACTATCCCCGCCCGAGAGACGCGATCAGTCAGAAGATTGTCGAATGCCTTGATGCCTTCGCGGATGCAGGGCGGGGCCGCTACGCCAACTTTGCTGCTTTGGGCGATCCCAATCTTGGGCGGGATGAACCTATTGGCAAATGGTGGGGTGAGGTCGCCGAACTGATCCTGAAAGAGCATTATTACGGCAAGACAGCGCAGAAACGGGTGGAAGGTCGCGCGAGCGTGGTGGATGCGGTGATGTCTCCTGTCTCTATGGTGCTCTACTTCAGCGAAACCGGCGATACGATGCAGGACGTGCTCACAGCGTCGATCCGCACTGGACAGACCGAACTCGTTCAACGCTATGGCCGCTACTATACGCTCACTGTCGTCCGATGGCTCTCCGAAGTCTTTTCAGAGCTTTCCCGCTTGGCTTGTTACACACACAATATCGACGCCTTTTTTGGCGTTTGGGAATACTTCCAAACCTATACTGTTGATGACAATTTTCTGAAGACGCGCAAGAATTGGCCTTTGGGCTGATTGGGGGGATGTATGGCTTCGAAGTTCTATGATGGGATTGAAGCGCTCAAGGCGAGACTTGAGGCCGCAGGGCTAAAAGGTGCTTGGTCGGAGCCCAACGGCTGCCATCGGTTTGACTCCCAACGGGGTGGAGTTCTGCTCTTCTGGCCGGGCAAGGGTACTGTTCTGATTCAAGGTAAGTCACCCGGAAAAGAAGACATTGAGGCTGCTTTCAACGGCGACCAACCGGTCGCGGTGCCGGCAGTAGCCCAGCCCGATGGGCCAAGCAAAAAGGTTTTCGTCGTCTACGGGCACGACGAAGCAGCACGCACCCAACTTGATGCCATGCTCCGACGTTGGGGCTTGGAGCCAGTAATCCTCGACCAGCTACCCTCCAAAGGTCAAACCATCATCGAGAAACTGGAGGATTACACGGAAGATGTCGGCTTCGGTGTTGTCCTGGCCACCCCTGACGATCTTGGATATCCAAAGGACCATGAGGACCAAAAAGCCTACCGTGCCCGACAGAATGTTGTGCTCGAGCTGGGAATGCTGCTCGTGAAACTGGGCCGTCCGAAAGTGGCGATCCTGCTCGGCAATCAAGTGGAAATGGAGCGCCCCTCCGACATTCAGGGACTTATCTACATCCCCTTCAAGGAGAACCTGCAGAAGGAAGCAGGAACCTTGCTAGCCAAAGAAATGGCGGCACAGGGCTACACCATCGACGTAGCGAAGCTCTGACATGGCGGGGCATACTGAAAGCGATTTTGAGACAGCCATCGAAGCTGGACTAGTCGGCGCGGGCGGCTATGCCATGCGCTCACCCGCCGCTTATGACGAGTTGTTGGCGTTGTTTCCCGGGGATGTAACTGGCTTTCTCAGGGACAGTCAGGCGGCAAGGTGGGCACAGCTTGAAGCCCTGCTCGGGGCGAAGACCGAAGCGACGGTGCTGGACAGTCTCGCCAAGGAACTCGACATCAAGGGCACGCTCCACGTCCTGCGGCATGGTTTCAAATGCTACGGCAAGACGTTTCGGCTGGCCTATTTCCGCCCGAACTCCGGCATGAACCCCGAGGCCGCCGCGTCCTATGCCGCGAACCGCCTGACCATCGCGCGGCAGGTCGCCTTCACCTCGATAATGAAAAACGCCGAAGGCAAGAACCGGCGCTGCATCATTGACGTGACATTGAGCGTCAATGGTCTGCCCGTGGCCACAGCGGAACTGAAAAACCCGCTAACCGGGCAGCGCGCGGCGGATGCCGTTCGCCAATATTGCGATGCGCGCGACGAGCGCGATTTGCTGTTCGCCTTCAAAAAACGGGCGCTGGTGCATTTCGCGGTGGACCCGGACGAGGTGTGGATGACCACGCGCCTCAAGGGCAAGGAGACGGTTTTTCTCCCGTTCAACAGAGGCAACAATCATGGTGCGGGCAATCCGCCTGTCGAGGGAAACTGGAAAACCCACTACCTCTGGGACGAGGTGCTCCAGGCCGATAGCCTGATCGACATCTTGCAGCGCTTTATGCACCTGGAGGTGAAGGAGCGGCAGGTCAAGACCGACAAAGGCGTGCGCACCATCCGCAAGGAAACGATGGTGTTCCCCCGCTATCACCAACTCGACGCGGTGCGCAAACTCGTTTCCCATGCGCGCGAGTACGGCACAGGGCGAAATTACCTCATTCAGCACTCGGCGGGATCGGGGAAATCCAACTCCATAGCGTGGCTGGCGCATCGGCTGGCGAGCCTGCACGACGCCAATGACGAGAAGGTGTTTCATTCGGTCGTGGTTGTCACCGACCGGCGCGTGCTCGACCAACAATTGCAGAACACCATCTATCAATTCGAGCACAAAACCGGGGTGGTCGAGAAGATCGACGAAGACACCCAGCAACTCGTTCGCGCCCTGTCTCAGGGCACGCCGATTGTCATCACGACGATTCAAAAATTCCCGTTCATCTCGCAGGCGCTGTCTACCCTCGAAGGCAAGGGCACAGGCGTAAAGATCGACACGGCAGGCAAGCGCTTCGCAGTGATCGTGGACGAGGCCCATTCCTCGCAAAGCGGTGAGACCGCCACGGCGCTCAAGGGGATGCTGAACAAGGACAGTATTGAGGCCGCAATCGCGGCACAGATGTCAGAAGAAGAGGATGACGATCTTTCCGACGAGGCCAAGGCGGCGATGCTGCGCGATGCGCTGAAGCGCGCCCGGCAGCCGAACCTTTCGTTCTTCGCCTTCACAGCCACACCGAAGTTCAAAACCAAGGTGCTGTTTGACGAGCCGGGACCGTCTGGCACATCGCCGTTTCATGAGTACACCATGCGGCAAGCCATCGAAGAAGGCTTCATCATGGACGTGCTTCTAAACTACACGACCTACAAGCGCTTCTTCGGTCTGATCAAACAGGTGGAGAACGACCCCGAAGTTCCGCGCAAGAAGGCGGCGAAGGCGCTGACGCGGTATCTGGAACTGCACCCTGTCAATATCGAGCAAGTCGTATCGGTCATCGTGGAGCATTTCCGGCTCTACGTGATGCATGAGCTTGGCGGACGGGCCAAGGCGATGGTCGTCACCGGTTCGCGGCTCGCCGCCGTCAAATACAAGCTAGCCTTCGACCACTATATCAGGAACAACGGCTACACGGGAATTCGGTCACTGGTGGCGTTTTCAGGCACAGTCGAGGACCCGGAAGACCCCGGCGCGTCCTACACCGAAGTTTC
This sequence comes from Shinella sp. R2-11, assembly GCF_055330205.1. Classification (NCBI taxonomy): domain Bacteria; kingdom Pseudomonadati; phylum Pseudomonadota; class Alphaproteobacteria; order Hyphomicrobiales; family Rhizobiaceae; genus Shinella; species Shinella sp. R2-11. Next base: position 24,375 of record NZ_JBVAPC010000007.1, read on the forward strand.
CATGAACGAGGGCTTAGCCGAAAGCGAACTGCCCGAAACCTTTGAGCGCGACGATTACCGCGTCCTCCTGGTAGCCGAGAAATATCAAACCGGCTTTGATCAGCCCTTGTTGCAGACCATGTACGTGGTCAAGCGCTTGGCAGGGGTGCAGGCCGTGCAAACGCTCTCCAGACTAAACCGCATGGCTCCCGGCAAGGCGCGCACCTTCGTGCTCGATTTCGCCAACGAGGAAGACGACATCTACAAGGCGTTCAAGCCCTATTACGAGGCGACGCCGATTGGCGAGAATGCCGATCCTCACCGCCTGTCCGAGTTACAGCACAAGCTATTGGAATGGGCGATTTTCGCGCCGGATGATATCAATGCCTTTGCCGAGGTATGGTATCGTGGCAAGCGTGATCACTCTGCCACCGACCACCGCCTGATGAATGCGGTGCTCGACGCGGTCGTGCAGAGATTTGGCGAGAGGGAAGAACAGCAACAGGACGAGTTTCGCGGCCAACTGACTGCCTTCCGCAACCTCTATGCTTTCCTCTCGCAGATCATCCCCTATCAGGACAGCGAACTTGAAAAGCTGTACGCCTTCGTCCGCAATCTCATCGCCAAGCTACCGCCACCCGGCGACGGCCAAGCTTTCGCCTTGGACGACGAAGTCGCGCTCCGCTTCTTCCGCCTCCAACAGATGACCGAAGGGTCAATCGATCTTGGCTATGGCGAAGCCGCGCCGCTTAAAGGACCGACCGATGTTGGTACAGGCGGCTTTAGCGAGGAAGCAGTTGCACTGTCCACGCTGGTGTCGAAGCTGAACGAGCGGTTCGGCACGAATTTCACCGAAGCCGACCAGTTCTTTTTCGATCAGATACGTGCGAGCGCAGAGGAAGACGACAAGATCGTCGAAGCCGCCAAGGCGAACAACCTCGCCAACTTCTCTTCCTATCTGGAGCGGATGCTGGACGAATTGTTCATCGACCGCATGGAAGGCAACGAGGAAATCTTCTCGCGCGTGATGACCGACAAGGAATTTCGTTCGGCTGCCCATGAACACCTTGCGCTCGAAATCTTCAGGCGCGTGCGGGAAGGCAAGGCGGCGGAATGAATTTCACGACAGCGACCATTCATTCGGAGAATTTTGAGTGCCAAAGCATAGCCTGCACGCATTCGTCAGCCGGGGCGCTCGTTCGGGGGAGCTACTATTTCCTCACAAACATGAGGACGGCAGTTATGTGGTGTCCAAGACCCGTTTCGAGGCAGACTATATCCGGGTTACGAGCGAAACCGATATCCTGCCGTGGCTTGAAAAAGGGTTCGGCCTGAGGATGTCGAACCCGGCCAACGGCATCATTGCGCCAAGCCTGATTACACCGGAGTCGATATTCCGGCCCGTCATCATGTAGTGCGCCATCGCAGGCGAAGGTCACGCTCCCAATCCGGGCCAGATGACTAACGCCTTTTCCGCTAGATGCTCACCCCTTTCCTGGATGTCGGCTTCGGTCCATGAATCCCGCTTGGCGAACCACTTGTTCAGGAAAAGCGACGTGTGCTCGTCAAACTTCTCGCGCTTTTGAGCGAAGCCCTTGTTGCCCGATGAAATGTTGAGGGCACCGGTGATCAAGGTCAGGTTGCCCAGCGTGTGCAGCAACCGGTCGCGGTCTTCCGCCTGCTGGTGCCCTTGACCGCGCGGTATGAACTCACCTTCAGCGAACGGCCAGTCCTCAGTCCACGACACCGGCAAGACGTGCTCAGTCCACAGCCCACCCGGACGAGCGACCTTCTCCGCAAACTTCGAGCGGCTGGCTAGCTCAAGCTCCCACAGGATATCCTTGTTGCGGTCGCCGGGAGCCAGTTGATAGACAGGGTTCTGCAGAATGCCGCGCCGGAATTCTTCATCGCCGGGAAAACGCGAACTCTCTCCCGAGCGGGTGACGAAGAAGTCCCGAAGGTTGTCATAGGACGGACCATCTTCAAAGAATTTCTGCGAGACAGCCTGAAACAGCTTGTTGAGATTCTTGTTGGTGAGGTCGCAGACGGCGCGGCGGACGATGTAGGAATAGACCAGCCGGGCGATGCTGTCTTGCTCATCGTCTGGAAGCCCTGCCGCAGCGATCTGCAATGCAATCGGGTATGCCGTGGTGACTTGCCAAGTTGCCAGCTTTCGACCCAGCCAAGCCATTGTCGGATTCTCGTCTGCCCGGCCCTCTAGGGTTTCATAGATTGGCGAGTGTCGTTGCAACACCTTCAGTTCGTCTTCGACATTCGGGAAACGGGGCCGTCCTTTCGGAACCGCGAACGCGCGATACTCTGCATAGAGTTCGCGCATGGCGATACTCGCACCGGTCTCGGCGGCAAGGACATGCGCGAGGAAGTGATCAATTCGCGGACGCCGAGGCCGAGCGTTCGGAGCGTCCTCGCGCCACCAAGGCGCGTCGAACGGGTCCCAAAGCTCTTTATAAAGCTCATCCGTAGCCGTGGGTTGCTTCTCGGCCCGGTGGAAGATGTTGTTCCGTACCAAGTCCATAGCCAGGAGCGGTTCTCCCTTGGAATTTAGCGTCTCGAAAATGACCTGAGCGTCGTCGCCCTCGCCTAGTGTGATGACGACGAGCTTCATTTGGGCAAGGACGGCGCTTAGCAGGGCATCAAGGCGCTGCTCGATTACCTCCGGCGTGGCGCCCTCATCTGCCGCTTCGACCGACTCATCTTCTGTGTCAGGTTCAGCGTCGCTGGGGCCGTTCAGCGCAAATTCGCTGATCCACTTCCGAAACAGGTCGTATGCACGCAACGCCCGGAACGGTGTGTTCTTCGGAACGCCACTGCCCCAATAAAAGCGCTGGTACTTCGCCCGGACCTTTGGATACTCAGTATCTATGATGTCGTGGAAGACTTCGCGGTCCGATGGCGTCGGTGTCAGCTTGAACCTTACCAGCGGGTCAGTGTCTTTCGAGCGCGGCTGATTAAACAGGTAGCCATTCGCTTGATCAATGATGCCGGCGAACTGGTGCGTCCGGGCCACCTCGCGCAGTGCCGCAAGGAAAAGCTGAAAGGTCGTTAGCCGCTGCTGACCATCGACCACCTGCACCCTTGGCGTCACTCCAATTTGCGAACCTTCGCCAAGAGGTGCTAGGATGAGAGCGCCCATGTAGTGCTGAAATCGATTGTTGCCGCCGAGCACTTCTGCGGCCTTTGCTTCGGCATCATCCCAAAAGGGTACCAGCCGCTCGTCTGCCCACTGGTATTTCCGCTGATACAGCGGAACCATAAATCGGCGGCCTTCGGCCAATATTGTTTCGATCGAAAAATCGTCCGTCTGCAATGCACTTCCCCCCAGCCTGAAGCGCCAAGATCACCCGCTTGGACTGACAGATCAAGCGCTTACCGTTTCCGCCAATGCCTGAACATCAAGAATCCGGCCGATCCGGGACATCCCGACGCCCACGGACTCCCGCCCGCACCCTAATCTGAGAACGCCGTTGATGGGGGGAGGTCCGGCGGGGTGCGGTGCCGATTAGTAGGGCCAACCGTGAACTGTAGGCTTCTAGTAGTGTCGCGGGGTCAAAGAGGTGGCAACGGGGTGATACCCTGTGCTACTTCTCAGCTCCTGAAAGTGGATTCCGACCAATGGCTTGTCCAGTAGGGTCCAATGATTTCGTACAGCGTCTAAATCTCTGATATTATTGCGAAAAACAATTCGTAATGATGGGGTCAGGTGTTCGAGTCACCTAAGCGGCACCATTTTTTTCAAGTATCCAGGTAAAGTCAAAGCCCAGCGGTCCTCTGCGGTTATCCGTCAGTCTGCGCTAGGTGGATGTCAGGGCTGCTTGGTCTCGTCACAGATGCTCCCTGTTGCCAAGATAGTGCCGATGGCGACATGCTTGAAAGCGGTCTGGAGGCACTCTTGTCGAAGCTCAGTATCTACCGCGCGATCCTGCTCATTTGCCTGGCGGTCGTCGCTTATGTCTGGCCCACACTCTGGCTGATCTACGGACTGTGGGCGGGGAGTGCACTCATGGGTGCGGCCACCCTGGCCTTTTTCCCTGAGGAACGACAAGACACCGGCATCGAAATCATGCTTTCAGGCGCCGCGGGCCCCTTGCGCGTTTGGCTCGGCCTGTGGAACGGCTTCTATGTCTGGACGGATCTGGATCACGATTACTGGAACCGCACGGACGAATGAGGGAATGGCAATCCATCGGAAGCCAGCGCATTCACCCAGCGTAGAAGAAATACACCTTTCCCTTGTTCGGATCGACGATCGTAACGCTGCCGCCCGGCCCATAATGGTAAAGCGATCCTCCGGACTGTATCGCTTCGTTGGCTTCGCGCTCGAACCGTGCATCGATGGAGATTTCAAAGCCATACTTGCCCAGGAACTCCGATACGCTTGGAGGATCGCGGGCAATGCGTTCAACTCCCCGAACCGGCGGGTTGTCGTAGGGATGCCACTGGCTGACGGCTTGCTCGGTGCTCCTGTCATCGACTGGCGTCATGAGCCATGTGCCTTCGGCTCCTTCGAGCGCTTCACCCAGGCGGCGCCCTTGGTCCCGCGCCCATAATGCGCTGGCGTCGGTCAATCGATAAACGACAAAGCCGGTTTCGTTGTCGCCGGGCATGAAACCCATGCCGTAGAGTTCCTCCACCCTGAATTCGATCTCTGCAACGTCGAGAGGCTGGGGAACGTGTGCCAGAATCCAGCGTCGTTCTTCAAACTTGAATGCCATGTAGGGCGCCACAACGAACCCCACGCCCAACACGACGATGAGGCCGCGCAGAACGAGCTGATCGGATCTCGTCCGTCGCCAGATTCGGCGAAGGCCGAGAAAGACAAACACAACGATGCCTATGATCACGAGCGCAAAAGCGATCAGAAAACAGAGCATTGCCAAGGCGAAATCCATATGATCTCACAGTTATCGAGGGACGGATAGTCGACGAAGCCGGTCGGTTGAGCGCATGGCCCTGCAATTGCAGATTGGCCAGGTTCGTCATATGTTTCAACCAGAATCCCTGGAGAGGCCTCATGCGCGACGCGGTTTTCGCACTATGCCTGTTACTCGGCTACACGACCTCGTCCGCATCCGCTGAGGAAGAATACCCATTCCCTCAGCTTCAGACCGAAGTTTTTTGCAAGGGCTTGGTCGCAAGGATGCTGGACGCAAACGAACAGGCGGCCGAATTGAAAAAATGTCTCGTCCAGGAAATGTTCCTGAAGGGGAAGCTGGAGCCCTGGTGGCCATTTCTGGGGCGCAAGACGCAAAGGATGATCGTGAAAGCCCATTACAGACTGCCGGAGCATCAAACATACATCACGCTTCTGTCATATACATCGTCCGCCATAGGCGAGGCATGCCTGTCCGGGCAGATAAAATGCCAAAACCCTAAAGCCCCGTGATGCCGCCTTCCTCGCCTGACTCGCCGTGCCTCCCTTGCCGCCATGCCTCCCATCGCGGCGACGACATGCTCGGGCAGTTGCGCACCGTGCTTGCGACGGTCAGCGGGCGGTTCAGCGCGGATATTTTCCTGCGCTTTCCCCTGATGGCGCTTTCGCCGGACGATATCGCCGAGCGGCTGCGCGCCGCGGATGCCGTCGAGACGATGCGTGCCTATCTTGCGGATTTCGCCCGGTTCTGCGCCGAAGGAGAACGCTAAGCGGCCGGGCTTCAGCCGACATTGCGTTCCTTGCCGGGCAAGGGGGGCGGCTCGGCGTGGGGATCGAGCAGGATCGCCGAGGCGGGCTCGGTCGCCTCGACCTCACGAATCCATTCGCGCCAGATGGCGACGAGCAGAGCCATCAGGACCGGGCCGATGAAGAGGCCGAGGAAGCCCATGGTCTTCACGCCGCCGATCAGGCCGAAGAAGGTGGGCAGGAACGGCAGCTTGATCGGGCCGCCGACGAGGCGCGGGCGCAGCGTCTTGTCGACGATGAAGAGCTCCACCGAGCCCCAGGCGAAGAGCGCGAGGCCCGCCACGGGCGAGCCGCTGGAGACGAGATAGACCGAGACCAGCGTGAAGGAGAGCGGCGCGCCGCCCGGGAACAGCGCCATGACGCCAGTGAGCACGCCGAGCGTGACGGCCGAGGGCACGCCGGCGATCCAGTAGGCAACGCCGAGAACGATGCCTTCGCCGATGGCGATCAGCGTCATGCCGGTGACGGTCGAGCTGATCGTCGCGGGCACGATGCGCGAGATGCGCTCCCAGCGCATCGGCAGGATGCGCTCGCCGAGCCGGTCGACCTGGCCGGCGAAGGCCTGGCCGTCGCGGTAGATGAAGAACAGCGCGATCAGCATGAAAAGCATGGCGAGCAGCAGGTTGAACGCCTTGCCGCCGGCCGCCAGCGCCACGCGGTAGATATTGCCGATATTGGCGCCGCTGACGATCTGCGTCAGTTCGCCGATCGCGCCCGGATGATCGAGGAAGCGCGTCCATTGCATGTCGAGCCAGCCGCCCACCACGGGCAGCGCGCCGATCCATTCCGGCGTCGGAGCGCCGGTGCGGTTCGTCTCGACGGCCCAGCCGATCCAGTCGCGGATCTCGTGCAGGGCATAGGTCGAGGCGATCACGATCGGCCCAACGATGAAGGCGAGGATGAGGAGGATGGCGATGGAGGCGGCGAGCGTGCGGTTGCCCTTCACCTGCGCCAGGAGGCGCGAATAGAGCGGCCAGCTCGCAAAGGCGATGACCAGCGCGGCCAGCACCGGCACGACGAAACCGTGGAAGAAATAGATGCCGGCGAAGACGATGAGGACGAGAAGCCACCGCGCCGCCGAGATCGGGGAGATGAGCGCAGCGCCGCCCTGGCGCGCCGCGCCGAGAAACCGGGGCTCACTTTTGCGATGTTCCGAATGCAACAAACTCGTCCACTCCATGGCTCCGGCGTCCGCGCCGGACCACCAAGATAAGGTGTAGCGGAAGAATGTTAAACATATACGTGGTCTTTTTCAGCGGCGGCGCGCCGAGACGCCGCAGGCGGCGGCCCGAAGGGCAAGCCGAGACCGTCACTGCGGATTGTTGACGTTTACGTCAATGTAAGATAGCGATGTCTCTTGATGGCGCCCGACAAAAGCATCATCCTGTCGGCATCGGACGGTTGGAGGGCCTTTCGCTGCGGCGGGACGGACGATGCCCGCGCCCAACGAGGAGGAGCACATATGTCGGTCTCACAGATGCATCCGTCAACCGCGCCGTCCGGCCGCTTCTGGCTCTCCTCCTATCCGGACGGCATGGCGGGAGAGATCGCCCCGCTCGCCCACGATTCCATCGGTGCGCTGGTGGAAAGCTGCTGCGCGCGCTTTGCCGACCGCCCGGCCTTCACCAGCATGGGCAAGACGCTGACCTTCCGCGACTTCGATGCCACCTCCCGGACGGTCGCCGTCTGGCTGCAGGCGCGGGGGCTGGAAAAGGGCGACCGCGTCGCCGTCATGATGCCGAACATCCTGCAGAATCCGGTGATCATCTTCGGCATCCTACGCGCCGGGCTCGTCGTGGTGAACGTCAACCCGCTCTATACGCCGCGCGAGCTGGAGCACCAGCTCAAGGATGCCGGCGCCAAGGCGCTGTTCGTGCTGGAGAATTTCGCGGGCACCGTGGCGCAGGTCGTCGCGCGCACGGACGTGCGCCACGTGGTGGTCGCGACGATGGGCGACATGCTCGGCCTCAAGGGCCTCATCGTCAATCTCGTCGTGCGCAAGGTGAAGAAGCTCGTGCCGGAATGGTCGCTGCCCGGGCATGTCCCGTTCAGGCAGGTGATGGCGGAAGGCGCGCGCGGCGCGGTGAAGCCGGTCGCGATCGCGCCGGGCGACATGGCCTTCCTGCAATATACCGGCGGCACGACGGGCGTTTCCAAGGGCGCCATCCTCACCCATGCGAACCTGCTCTCCAACATGGAGCAGATCAAGCTGTGGATCGAGCCGACCTTCACGATCAAGAAGCGGCCGGAGCAGCTCACCTTCATCTGCGCGCTGCCGCTCTACCATATCTTCGCGCTGACGGTGAACGGGCTGATGGGCATCGCGCTCGGCGGCCATAACGTGCTCATCGCCAATCCGCGCGACATTCCCGCCTTCGTCAAGGAACTGGCGAAATACCGCACCCATATCTTCCCGGGCCTCAACACGCTGTTCAACGCGCTGATGAACAATCCGGATTTCTCCAGGCTCGATTTCTCCGAGCTCGTCCTGACGCTCGGCGGCGGCATGGCGGTGCAGCGGCCGGTCGCAGAACGCTGGCAAAAGATGACGGGCTGCGCGATCACCGAGGGCTACGGCCTTTCCGAGACCTCGCCGGTGGCGACCGCCAACCGCTTCGACCGGCCGGAATTCACCGGCACGATCGGCCTGCCGCTGCCCTCCACCGAGATCGAGATCCGCGACGACGACGGCCGCACGCTGGCGCTCGGCGAGGTCGGCGAGATCTGCATCCGCGGCCCGCAGGTCATGGCCGGCTACTGGCAGCGCCCGGACGAGACGGCCAAGGTGATGACGCCGGACGGCTTCTTCCGCTCAGGCGATATCGGCTTCATGACGGCGGAGGGCTATACCAAGATCGTCGATCGCAAGAAGGACATGATCCTCGTCTCCGGCTTCAACGTCTTCCCCAACGAGGTGGAGGAAGTGGCGATGTCGCATCCCGGCATCCTCGAATGCGCGGCCATCGGCGTGCCGGACGAGCATTCCGGCGAAGCGGTGAAGCTCTTCGTCGTGAAGAAGGACCCGGCACTGACGGAAGCCGACGTGAAGGCGCATTGCGCGGCGAACCTCACCAATTACAAGCGGCCGAAATTCGTCGAATTCCGCACCGAGCTGCCCAAGTCCAATGTCGGCAAGATTCTGCGCAAGGACCTGCGCGGCTGACGGGCGGCCGCGGTTAAACCGATTTAATTTTTTCGGGCAAGCGGCCTTTCCGGTCTTGATTTGACCATATCAAAGCGACTAGCTAGCGGCATCGTCCAAAGCCAGGGAAGACGCCGATGAACGCGCTTGTCGAAAAGCTGAAATCCATCGTCCGCGATACCAATGCCACAGACATCCGGGCCGCCTTTTCGGCCGACCCGCAGCGGTTCTCCCGCTACAGCACCACGCTCGGCGACTTTCTCTTCGATTATTCCAAATGCGCGGTGAACGACGTCGTGCTGGATACGCTGGAGGCCTTGGCGAAGGAAGCCGGCGTCGAGAAGAAGCGCGACGCCATGTTCGCCGGCGAGATCATCAACATCACGGAAGAGCGCGCGGTGCTGCACACGGCGCTGCGCAACCGCGCCAACACGCCCGTCCTCGTCGAGGGCAAGGACGTCATGCCGGATGTCAATTCGGTGCTCGACGCCATGGGCGCCTTCGCCGAGGCGATCCGCTCGGGCGCGCTGAAAGGCGCGACGGGCAGGAAGATCACCGATGTCGTCAATATCGGCATCGGCGGCTCGGATCTCGGCCCGGTCATGGCGACGCTGGCGCTCGCGCCCTACCATGACGGCCCGCGCCTGCACTTCGTCTCCAATATCGACGGTGCGCATATCGCCGACACGCTGAAGCTGCTGGAGGCCGAGACGACGCTCTTCATCGTCGCCTCCAAGACCTTCACCACCATCGAGACGATGACCAATGCCGCAACGGCGCGCGCATTCATCGCCGACAAGCTGGGCGAGGCCGCCGTCGGCCACCATTTCTGCGCGGTCTCCACGGCGCTCGACAAGGTCGCGGCCTTCGGCATCGACGAAGCGCGCGTCTTCGGCTTCTGGGATTGGGTCGGCGGGCGTTATTCGATCTGGTCAGCCATCGGCCTGCCGCTGATGATCGCCATCGGCAAAGACGATTTCGCTGAGTTCCTCGCCGGCGGCCATGCCATCGACAATCACTTCCGCGAGGCGCCGATCCGTCAGAACATCCCGATGCTGCTCGGCCTCATCGGCTTCTACCATCGCAACGTGCTGAACTATCCCTCGCGCGCCATCCTGCCCTATGACCAGCGCCTGTCGCGCTTCCCGGCCTATCTCCAGCAGCTCGACATGGAATCGAACGGCAAGTCGGTGACGGTGGATTCGACGCCAGTCGCCTGCAAGACCGGCCCGGTCGTCTGGGGCGAGCCCGGCACCAACGGCCAGCACGCCTTCTACCAGCTCATCCACCAGGGCACCTCGATCATCCCGACCGAGTTCATGATCGCGGCCAACGGCCACGAGAAGAACCTGCGCCACCAGCACCAGCTCCTCATCGCCAATTGCCTGGCGCAGTCGGAAGCGCTGATGAAGGGCCGCTCGCTCGAAGAGGCGAAGGCGCAGCTCACCTCGAAGGGCATGGACGAGGCAAAGGCCGACAGGATCGCGCCGCACCGTGTCTTCTCCGGCAACCGCCCGTCGATCACCATGGTCTATGACAGCCTGACGCCGTTTGCGCTCGGCCGGCTGATCGCGCTCTACGAGCACCGCGTCTTCGTGGAAGGCGCGCTGTTCAACATCAACTCCTTCGACCAGTGGGGCGTGGAGCTCGGCAAGGAGCTGGCGACAGGCCTGCTGCCGGTCGTGGAAGGCAAGGAGAGCGCCGCCGGGCACGATTCCTCGACGGCGGGCCTTGTCGCGGCGCTGCTGAAAGCCGCGAACTAACGCAGGCTCAAACGGCGTGCCGCGAAAGCACCGCGCGGCACGCGGGCAAGGTTTCCGAGGAACTGGCGGGCGCAGGCGCGCCAGCTATAGGCCATGGCGCGGGCGCGGGCGACGTCCTTCGGGATATCGAGCGCGGCAAGGGCCGCCTCCCGCAGGTCCTCCGACAACGCCCCCGCCTCGCCCAGCACATCGCGCGGGGCCGTGACCGGGAAGGCGGCGACGGGAATGCCGCTCGCCAAGGCTTCCAGCATGACATTGCCGAACGTATCCGTGCGGCTCGGGAAGACGAAGACGTCGGCCGAGGCGTAGACGGCCGCAAGCTCCTCGCCGGTCTTGCGGCCGAGGAAATGCACGTTCGGATAGCGCTGGCGGAGCGCCGCGAGGTCCGGCCCGTCGCCGACGACGACCTTGCTGCCCGGCAGATCGAGGCCGAGGAAGGCGGGCAGGTTCTTCTCCACCGCCACGCGCCCGACATTGAGGAAGACCGGGCGCGGCAGGCCAAGATCGCGCCGCCTTGCCGGGTCGAACAGCCTGGTATCCACCCCGCGCGACCAGCGCTTGATGCGCACGAAGCCGCGCGCCGCCATTTCCGCGCCGAGCGACCTGGTGGCCACCATCATGCCCGCGCCGGAATTGTGGAAGCGCCGCAGCCACCAGTAGCTCCAGCTTTCCGGTATGGGCAGGCGCGCGCTGATGAATTCGGGAAAGCGCGTGTGGTAGGCGGTGGTGAAGGGCAGCCGGCGCTGCAGGCAGGCGCGTCGCGCCGCCATGCCGAGCGGCCCCTCGGTCGCGATATGGATGTAATCCGGCGCGACGGCCTCGATCTCGGCCAGCACCTGGCGACTCGACGCGATGGCGAGCCGGATCTCCGGGTAGGAGGGCAGCGGGATGGTCGCGAATTTCTCCGGCGTCAGGAAGACGACATCCACCCCCTCCTCCGCCGCCGAGCGGGCCAGTTCCTCCAGCGTGTGCACCACGCCGTTGAGTTGCGGCCGCCAGGCATCCGTCACGACGAGGACGGTGGGCGCCCGGTCACCGGACGCGGCGGGGAAGGACGAATCTGGAGCGGTGTCTTCGAGCATGGCCCCTTTGACCATGCCGCGATGACAGGCGAATGAACGTGACGGCCCGCCCGCGGGCCGGGCGGGTTACTTGCGTTCCGTCGGCTGGGGCTGGAGGCGGCCGCGGGAGCGGCCGGGGGCGGCATTGGCGAGGCGGCGGGCGGCTTCCTTCAGCTCCAGCTCGGTGAAGAGGTCCCGGTATTCCGGGCGCAGCATCAGCGCCTCCATGGAAAGCTCCGGCTTGCCGGCGTCGAGGAGACGTTCGAGGCCGGTCGTGCCGGGGGTGAAGACGAGCTCCTTCGCCGCCGCCACGCCGCCGTTGAGCGTGATGCAGCGGCGCAGCAGGACGGGGCGGAAGCCGAGTTCCGCAAAGCGGTCGTAGAGGCCCGCCATCTCCTTGTGGAAGCGGGCCTCCGTCCCCGGAGCGGGGCCGCGCATCAAAGGCGCCCGACGCGCTCGGTGAGAAGCGCGAAGAAGCCGTCCGCATCGACATCCTTCATGACGCGCGCATTGTGCTTGCGGTCCGTCACCTGCCACCAGTCGACCACGGTCATGCCGACGGTGAGCGGCGAAGCCGTCTCGACCTCGACATTGCAATCGCGCCCGCCGAAAAGCTCCGGCTTCAGCAGATAGGCGATGACCGTCGGATCGTGCAGCGGGCCGCCGTCGGAGCCGTATTTCTCGATGTCGAAACGCTCGAAGAATTCCAGCATCTGGACGAGGGCGAGCGCCGGGCGGTTGCCGATCGCGCGCAGCGTCTCGACGCGGCTCTTCAGCGTCAGCACCTTGTGGGTGACGTCGAGCGGCATCATGACGATCGGGATGCCGGACCTGAAGACGGCGGCGGCCGCCTCCGGGTCGACATAGACGTTGAATTCGGCGGCCGGCGTGATGTTGCCCCCCTCGAAGAAGCCGCCGCCCATCATGACCAGCTCGCGCACGCGGCCGGCGATCTCCGGCGCCTTTTCCAGCGCGAGCGCGATGTTCGTCAGCGGGCCGAGCGTGCAGAGCGTCACCGTGCCGGCGGGCTCGCGCTTCAGCGTCTCGACGATGAAGTCGACGGCGTGCTGCGTTTCGAGCTGCATCTTCGGCTCGTGCAGGTCCGGGCCGTCGAGGCCGGTCTTGCCGTGGACGTGCTCGGCCGTCACCAGCGGACGGGCGATCGGCCTGTCGGCGCCGGCGAAGACCCTGACATCCGGCCGGGAGCAGAATTCCAGGATGATGCGGGCATTGGTGGAGGTGCGCGACAGCGGCACGTTGCCGGCGACCGTGGTGATGCCGAGGATTTCCAGCTCCGGGCTGCCGAGCGCCAGCATGATGGCGGCGGCGTCGTCCTGGCCGGGATCGGTGTCGATGATGATTTTCCTTGGCTCGGACATGCCGCTTCATTCCTGTTTTCTGATTGCGCCGGACCGGCGGGGAAGCGGCGACTATATTTGCCGGGCCGCCTTTCGCAAGCGTCTTGCGCCGGCATCGCGCAATCACCATATTGCAGCCGTCGGGGCGCCGCAGCCGGGCCTCGCCAAAGTCGCTTGAAGCCAAGGACTGGACGATGACACGCATGACCCCTTTCACGAGCCCGCTACTGCTGGGCTTCGACGCCATGGAAAAGACCCTCGAGCGCATCGCCAAGGGCAACGATGGCTATCCGCCGTACAATATCGAGCGGCTTCGGCCGGACGGCGAGACGGGCGCCCCGGAGCGCCTGCGCATCACGCTTGCCGTGGCGGGCTTCTCCGAGGAGGAGCTGGACGTGACGACGGAGGAAAACCAGCTCGTCATCCGCGGCCGGCAGACCGATCTCGGCGAAAGGGATTATCTTTACCGCGGCATCGCCGCCCGCCAGTTCCAGCGCACCTTCGTGCTTGCCGACGGCATGCATGTCTCGGGCGCCGAACTGAAGAACGGCCTGCTCTCGGTGGACCTCGTCCGGCCGGAGCCCGTGCGTATGGTAAAGAAAATTAACATTTCCGTACCAGACTAGAACGTGAGCCGTTCCTGCGGGAACACCCGCCGGACCGTTTCGCGCATAACCTGATCGCCGAACGACCGATGGGCCATGGTGGCCATCAGCGTCCGGTGGCCGGCAAGTCCGGCATTGCCATGGAGGCAAAAATGGGCCTGAAAACCGTTACCCCCACCACCGTATCGAAGGCGGACCTTGCGCATCTGGGCGCCGGCGAAGTCGGCTACATCCGCAAGATGAAGGCCGAGGAAGTCTCCCGTGTCTTCCCGGAAGCGCCCGAAATCGACCCGAGCCTCGACCTGTGGGCGCTGTTCGGCGCGGACGGCACGCCGATCCTGCTCACCGATAACCGTTCCAGCACCTTCTACAAGGCCGCCGAGGACGATCTGCGCACGGTCAGCCTGCACTGACGATAATGCCCTGAAAACGCTTTCCGTCAGAGACGGCGGAAGGTGAGATAGGCCGACTTGCGGCCCTCGCGCCTGGCCTTGGCCTCGTAGCGCGTGCCCGGCCAGCCGGCATAGGGCGTCAGCCAATCGGCCGCGTTTTCCGCGGTCCAGACGAAGGCGGGATGCGCCCCGCAATGCATCAGCGTCCAGTTGACATAAGTGTCGATGTCGGACGCGAAGCAGAAGATTCCGCCCGGCTTCAGCACGCGGGCGAAGCGATCCAGATTGACCTTCGACACGAAGCGCCTCTTCCAGTGCTTCCGCTTGGGCCAGGGATCGGGATAGAGCAGGTCGATCTGGTCGAGCGAGTCCGCCGGCAGCCAGTCTAAGAGTTCCGTCGCATCGTCGTCGTAAAGGCGGATATTCCTCGCGCCCTTCTCCTCCACGCTGCCGACCAGCTTCGCCATGGAATTGACGAAGGGCTCGACGCCGATGAAGGCGGTGTCCGGGCTTTCCACCGCGCGGTGGATCAGGTGCTCGCCGCCGCCGAAACCGATCTCGAGGCGGGTGCGGGCCGGCGTGAAATCGTAGAGCGTTGCGAGATCTGCCGGAGCCGGGGTCGACAGGTCGACCTTCAGCACCGGCAGCAGCGTTTCGAGATGCTGCGCCTGCCGCTCGCGTAGCGGCTTTCCCTTGCGGCGACCGAAGAAGGCTTCGGTCGCGCGGCTGCGGCGCTCTGCATCGGTCATGTCGGCCTCAGTTCTTTATGGCGTCCTTGAGGGCCTTGACGAGGTCGAGGCGCTCCCAGGAGAACGAGCCGTCACGGCCGGCCTTGCGGCCGAAATGGCCATAGGCGGAGGTCTTGGCATAGATCGGCTTGTTGAGGTCGAGATGGCGGCGGATGCCCGACGGCGACAGGTCCATGACCTTGCGGATCGCCGCTTCCACCGCATCCTCGCTCACCTTGCCGGTGCCGTGCAGGTCGACATAGATCGACAGCGGCTGGGCGACGCCGATGGCGTAGGAGAGCTGGATCGTGCAACGGTCGGCAAGGCCGGCGGCAACGACGTTCTTGGCGAGGTAGCGCGCGGCATAGGCGGCCGAGCGGTCAACCTTGGTCGTGTCCTTGCCGGAGAAGGCGCCGCCGCCATGCGGGGCCGCGCCGCCATAGGTGTCGACGATGATCTTGCGGCCGGTGAGGCCGGCGTCGCCGTCCGGGCCACCGATGACGAACTTGCCCGTCGGGTTGATGTACCAGGAGCAATCGTCGGCGATCTTCAGGTCGGCCAGCGCCTCGCGGATATAGGGCTCGACGACCTGGCGCACCTTCTTGGAATCCCAGCTCGCATCGAGGTGCTGCGTGGACAGCACGATGGAGGTGACGTCGGCCGGCTTGCCGTCGACATAGCGCACGGTCACCTGGCTCTTGGCATCCGGGCCGAGCTTGCCGGCATCGCCCTCGCCCTTCTTGCGGGCGGCGGCGAGGAGCTGGAGGATGCGGTGCGAATAGTAGATCGGGGCCGGCATCAGTTCCGGGGTCTCGCGGCAGGCATAGCCGAACATGATGCCCTGGTCGCCCGCGCCCTCGTCGCCCTGCTTGTCGGCGGCGTTGTCGACGCCCTGGGCGATGTCGGCGGACTGGGAGTGCAGCAGCACGTCGATCTTCGCGGTCTTCCAGTTGAAGCCGTCCTGTTCGTAGCCAATATCGCGGATCGCCTTGCGGGCGGCGGACTTGAACTTGGACGGGTTGATGACGTCGTTGCCGTTCTTGTCCTTCTTGAGAAGGCTCGGCGGCAGGCGGACCTCACCGGCGATGACGACGCGATTGGTCGTTGCAAGCGTCTCGCAGGCGATGCGGACCGACCAGGGATCGATCTTCGACTTCACGGCTTCACGGTAGACCAGATCGACGATTTCGTCGGAGATACGGTCGCACACCTTGTCCGGATGGCCTTCGGCGACGGACTCGCTGGTGAAGAGGTAACTGCTGCGCATGCGGGAATTCCCCTCAAAGAAATGGACTACGACCGTAATTATTCAGTTCGCGCGGCAAAGACAAGGACATAAGTATATCTTTATGTCCCAAATTCTCGGGTGATTTGCCGCATCCGCCGCGCCGAGGCGGCAGGCAGGCATGAAAAACGGCCCCGCAGGGCCGTTCCTTCATGCGTTCCGGCAGGGACGGGTCACTCGACCTCGGCCTCGGCGGCCAGCGCCTTCACCAGATCGACCAGCTTGCGGCGCACCTTGGGATCGCCGATCTTCACGAAGGCGCGGTTGAGCTGCAGGCCTTCGGAGGAGGAGAGGAAGTCGACGACATAGTTGGAGCTGGAGGCTTCGGCGAAGCCGGCCTGGACATCCGCCTGCTCGCCCGGGGCATCCTCGAAGAAGAAGGAGACCGGCACGTTGAGAATGCTCGAAATGTTCTGCAGCCGGCTGGCGCCGACGCGGTTCGTGCCCTTCTCGTATTTCTGAATCTGCTGGAAGGTGATGCCGAGGCTTTCGCCCAGCTTCTCCTGGCTCATGCCGAGCATGGTCCTGCGAAGCCGGATCCGGCTGCCGACATGTATATCGATCGGATTCGGCTTCTTCTTGTTTTCCATCATCACTTTCGTCCTAACGCGGAATGGCCCCTACCCACCGGCAGCCTTAACGAAAACTTAACGTCACGTTGTATGCGCAGACTCTGAAGGTCGCTACAATACAGGAGAACGGCCGGCGGCGTGCACTATGCTATTTTAGGGGTTTTGGGTCAATTCACCCGATTTCTAAAACCCATGCGAGAAATAAGCGCCGCCCCGAGGAGCATGGTCAGGGCAATCAGAAACGCCCGGTTCTGCCGTGTTGCCCGTTCTGCCGGCGCCAATTTGCCCGGAAAGGTTGCATCCACAAAACCGGGGACATCGTAGGCAAGGCCGGAAACGACCTGCCCCTTGGCATCCACCACGGCCGAAATGCCGTTGTTGGCGGCGCGAATCAGCGGCATGCCGCGCTCGACCGCGCGCAGGCGCGCCTGCAGGAAATGCTGGTAGGGGCCGGGCGTGTTGCCGAACCAGGCGTCGTTGGTGACGTTCAGCAGCGCGGCAGCCGTCTTCCCCACGCCGTTGATCTCGGAGGGGAAGATCGCCTCGTAGCAGACCAGCGGATAGAGCCCCTTGCCTCGGGCCGTCAGGAGCTGGTGCTCGCGTGCGGCGGAAAAGCCGCCCGGCATGGCGACGGCGCTGACGCCGAAGCTCTCGAAGACCTCGGCGAAGGGCATGTATTCGCCGAAGGGCACGAGATGCACCTTGTCGGCCGCGCCGATGATCTGGCCCTTGCCGTCGATGGCGTAGATGGAATTGTAGTAGCGCGGCGCCTTGCCGGAGCCCGCGCTTTCGGTGCGCACCGCGCCGGCGATCAGCACCTGGTCATCGTCGAGCACGGCGGCGATGCGCACGAGGGCATCGGGATTGTCCGTCAGGATGAAGGGGATGGAGGTTTCCGGCCAGACGATGATGTCCGGCCGCTTGCCGCCGCCCTCGGGCTTTGCGGCGCTCAGCGTCAGATGCCGCTCGAAGATCTCGGCCCTTGCGGTGTCGTCGAGCTTCATCGCCTGGTCGATCACCGGCTGGACGAGGCGGACGACGGTGCTGTCGTCGTCTGGCGTCGGCAGGAGGTTCAGCGCATAGTAGCCGTAGCCGACATGGGCGGCGAAGAGCAGCGCGGCAAGCGAAAGGCCGATGCCCCTGCCCCGCCGCGTGCCGAGAAGAGCGGGCACGGCGAAGACGAAGACGGCGAGCGCGTTCATCGCGGCGATGCCGACGATACCCGAGGACTGCATGAGGAGCGGCACGGGCATGATGCCGTAGCCGACGGCATTCCACGGGAAGCCGGTGAAGAGCGTGCCGCGCAGCCATTCCCCCACCCCGAAGGCGAAGGCGAGCGCGGCGATGCGGCCCATGCCGTCCGACCAGAGGAGCCGGGCGAGCGCGGCGGCGATGCCGTAATAGATGGCGAGGAAGGCCGGCAGGCCGAAGACGGCGAGCGGCAGCGCCCAGGCGAAGGCATCCGCCTCGACCAGCAGCGCATTGCCCAGCCACCAGAGCCCGCCGACGAAATAGCCGAAGCCGAAGAACCAGCCGATGCGGAAAGCGGGCGCCAAGCGCCGGAGGAAGCCGGCTTCCGGCGCGCCGCTCGCCCCGTCGAGCAGCCAGGTGAGCAGGGTGAAGGACACGAAGAGCGCCGCGAAAAATCCGAAGGGCGGCAGCGCCAGCACGCCGGCGAGCCCCGCAACAAATGCCGTCAGCGCCCGTCTCGTCCCAGACAGGAGCATGACCTTGCCCGCCAGCCGCTCCATGCCGTCCCCTTCACATGTCCCCGAATCAGCCGCGCCAGTCTTCCAAAAAAGCAGCGTCTTGTCCCGTGTCATGAGGGGGGATGTCGGGATGGCGCTTTCTGGAGGGTAGTGGGGATGCCTTGCCCCTCATCCGGCCTGCCGGCCACCTTCTCCCCGCAGGCGGGGCGAAGGGACTATGTTGCACCGGTTTCCCCAACCAACGGCCATGCATAGGGTAAGTCCCCTCTCCCCGCTTGCGGGGAGAGGGTTGGGGTGAGGGGCAATGCAACGCCCTGTTCCGTAAAGAAGGGAGCCCTACTCCGCCCCCGCCTCGTCGCTACGCTGCTCGGCCGGATTGGTGCGGTCGGCGGAAAGGCTCTCGCCGGGCCGGCGCTCGCGGCGGCGGACGGAGCCGGCGCGCTTGCGGGTGACGCGCACGCGCTTGACGCGGCGCGGGTCGGCATCGAGGATATGGAATTCGAAGCCGGGCATCGCCTGCACCACCTCGCCGCGCACCGGGATTCGGCCGAGCGAGGCGAAGATCAGGCCGCCGAGCGTATCGGCGTCTTCCAGTTGCTCGCGGATGTCGAAATCGGGGCCGATGGCCTCGGCGAGCTCTTCCAGCTCGACGCGGGCGTCGGCGATGAAGACGTCGTCGCTGACGCGCTGGATCATCGCCTCCTCGTCGTCGTGCTCGTCCTCGATGTCGCCGACGACCATCTCGACGATATCCTCCAGCGAGGCGAGGCCGTCCGTGCCGCCATATTCGTCGATGACGAGGGCCATCTGGGTGCGGTCGGCCTGCATGCGCGCCATCAGGTCGGCGGCCAGCATCGACGGCGGCACGAAGAGGACCTGGCGGATGATGCCGGCCTCGGCGACGGTCTTGGACAGATCGACGCGGCCGAGGTCGAACTCGGCCTTCGGCGCACGCGCCGGCTTTTCGCCGGTGGCGGCTGCGGGCTTGGCGCCGTTGCGGCGCTTGTTGCGGGCCTGCTTGGTGACATAGGCGAGGAGGTCGCGGATATGGACCATGCCGCGCGGATCGTCGAGGCTCTCGTTGTAGACCGGCATGCGCGAGCGGCCGGAATCCTCGAATATCACCATAAGCTCGGCGATGGTGATGTCCTGGTCCACGGCCTCGATATCGGCGCGCGGGACCATGACGTCCTCGACGCGCACCTCGCGGAAGCGGAGAATGTTGTGCAGCATCGCCCGTTCTTCGGGCAGGAAGGCCGGCTCGCCGCCGGTGTCTTCCGTCATCAGGGCCTCGGCGAGGTCCTTGCGCAGGGTGGAGGCGCCCGTCATGCGCCAAAGCCGTGCCGCACGGGACCAGAAGGATGACCGGCCCCCGCTTTCCTGCCTCGGCGCGCTGCTACTACTGCCCGCCTCGTCCTGACCTGAGGCGTCCGCCTCGTTCTTTTCCGCCGCTGCCGGCTGGTTTCTGAAATCGCTCATCGGTCCAAACTATTCTTCGGGGCCATCCCCGTAGGGGTCAGATAGGCCAAGCTCGGCAAGAATGCGAGTCTCCAGCCCCTCCATTTTTTCGGCCTCTTCGTCTTCCATGTGATCATAGCCGAAGAGATGCAGAAATCCATGCACCATCAGATGCGTGAGATGATCGTCGAAGGACTTGCCGAGATCGGCCGCCTCGCGAGTCAATGTTTCCTCGGCGAAGATGATGTCGCCGAGCATCGGGCCGGGCATTTTTCCCGGCGTCACCGGGAAGGCGGGGAAGGAGAGGACGTTGGTCGGCTTGTCCTGACCGCGCCACTCGGCATTGATGGCGCGGATGCTCTCGTCATTCGTGAAGACGAGCGAGACTTCCGGTGCGCCGGTCTTCGGAAAGGGCTGCTTTTCCTGCTTTCGCAGGTAATCCCCCGCCGCGCCGAGCACGCGCCCGCTCATGTCGAACAGGCGCTCCTCGGAGGGCCATGCGCCCTCCTCGATGGAGATCTGGATGTCGAGTTCGCTCATGTTTGCCGGGACCGTCAGCGGTCCACCTGCTCGCTTTCGTCCTGCACGGCGGTCTGCGCCTCGTAGGCGCGCACGATGCGGGCGACCATCGGATGGCGCACGACGTCGACATCCTTGAAGCGGACGACCGAGACGCCCTCGACGCCATGCAGGATCTGCAACGCTTCGACGAGGCCGGACTTCACGCCGCGTGGCAGGTCGACCTGGCTCGGATCGCCCGTGACGATCATGCGGCCGTTCTCGCCGAGACGCGTCAGGAACATCTTCATCTGCATCGAGGTCGTGTTCTGCGCCTCGTCGAGGATGACGGCGGCGTTCGCCAGCGTGCGGCCGCGCATGAAGGCGAGCGGCGCGATCTCGATGACGCCGGCGGTGATGGCGCGTTCGACCTTGTCGCCCGGCATCATGTCGTAGAGCGCGTCATAGAGCGGGCGCAGATACGGATCGACCTTCTCCTTCATGTCGCCCGGCAGGAAGCCGAGGCGCTCGCCGGCCTCGACGGCCGGGCGCGAGAGGATGATGCGGTCGACCGCGCCGCGCTCCAGCAGCTGGGCGGCATAGGCGACGGCGAGATAGGTCTTGCCGGTGCCGGCCGGGCCGACGCCGAAGACGAGCTCGGAGCGCTCCAGCGCGCGGATATAGGTATCCTGCGTCGGCGTGCGGGCGGCGATGGTCTTCTTGCGGGTGGAGATCTGCGACATGGTGAGCTTGGCCTTGCGCTCCATCGTCGGCAGCGAGAGCTGGTCGTCCGCGGCGATCGCCATGCGGATGGCGCCCTCGACATCGGAAAGCTCGATGGAGCCGCCCTTCTGGAGCCGGTCGTAGAGATAATCCAGCGCGCGGCGGGCCTGGTTGGTGGCCAGCACCTCGCCGGAGATGGAGACGGAGTTGCCGCGTGCCCGCGCATCGATGTTGAGGCGCTGCTCGATGAGCTTCAGGTTCTGGTCGAACTGGCCGAAGAGCTCGCTTGCGTATCGATTGTTCTCGAAGGTCAGCACGAATTGATTGGCGTCGATCCCTTGTTTCGACTGGCGCGGCGATGACGTCATCAGTTCGTGTCCGTTCAAGCGGTCAGGCTCCTTGCGTTCCGCCCGTCAACCGATCGCTTGCGCGAAGAGGCTGTTGGGCCCGGCATCGGTGATTCGTACCCGGATAATGTCACCGATTTCAGAAGCTTTTGCATCAATATTCACAGGCTGAAGCCAGGGCGAGCGGCCGACGAGCTGGCCGGGCTTGCGTCCAGGCTTCTCCAGAAGCAGGTCGATCTCCTTGCCGACGCAGCCGGCGGCGAAGTCGCGCTGCTGGCGGAAGAGCAAAGCCTGCAATCTTTCAAGACGTTCGGCCTTCAAATGTTCCGCGACATGGCCATCCATTTCCGCGCCGGGCGTGCCGGGACGGATGGAATACTTGAACGAAAATGCCTGTGCATAACCGACGGTCTCGACGAGGCGCATCGTGTCCTCGAAGTCCTGATCGGTCTCGCCGGGAAAGCCGACGATGAAATCGCCCGATATGGCCAGCGCCGGCTGGACGGCGCGGATGCGCTCGATGAGGGCGATATATTCGGCTGCCGTGTGGCGGCGGTTCATGGCCTTCAGGATGCGATCGGAGCCGGCCTGCACCGGCAGGTGCAGGTAGGGCATCAGCTTGGGCAGGTCGCGATGGGCCTCGATGAGGCGGTCGTCCATGTCGCGCGGGTGGCTGGTCGTGTAGCGCAGGCGCGCGAGGCCCTCGATTTCGGCAAGCCGGTAGAGGAGGTCGCCGAGGCCCCATTCGCGGCCGTCCGGGCCGAGACCGTGCCAGGCATTGACGTTCTGGCCGAGCAGGGTGATCTCGCGCACGCCGCCTTCGACGAGGCGTTCGGCCTCGGCGACGATCTGGACGACGGGGCGGGAGACTTCCGAGCCGCGCGTATAGGGCACCACGCAGAAGGTGCAGAACTTGTCGCAGCCTTCCTGAACGGTGAGGAAGGCTGTGACGCCGCGGGCGCGGGTCCTTGCCTTTTCCGGCGCGGGCAGGTGCTCGAACTTGTCCTCCAGCGCGTAGTCCGTCTCGACGACACGCTCGCCACCCTTGGCGCGGCGCAGCGCCTCGGGCAGGCGGTGATAGGTCTGCGGGCCGATCACCAGGTCGACGGCGGGGGCGCGGCGCAGGATCTCCCTGCCCTCGGCCTGCGCGACGCAGCCGGTGACGCCGATCACCATCTCGCGGCCGTCCCTGGCGCGGGCCTTCTTCATCTCGCGCAGCCGGCCGAGCTCGGAATAGACCTTCTCCGCCGCCTTCTCGCGGATATGACAGGTATTGAGGAGGACGAGGTCGGCATCCTCCAGCAGGTCCGTCGCCTGATAGCCGTCCTTCGACAACGCATCCGTCATGCGCTCGCTGTCGTAGACGTTCATCTGACAGCCGTAGGTCTTGACGAAGACCTTGCGGGTGTTCGGCTTGGCATCGGCCGAGGAAGGGATGACGGACTGTTCGCTCATGGCCGTTCCATAGTGGAAAAAGGCCGGAAATTGAAGCCCCGTCGCATCGCGCCTCTACCGGCCGCGCAGCCGCGCGCCGAGCATGGCGCGGATGCGCGCGCCGACCGTGCGGCTCACGTCCTTGCGGTTGCTTGCCCGCGTGTAGTCGACGCGCTCGCCGAAATCGACGTCGACATCGACCGCGCCTTCCCGCGCGATGCCGAGAAGATGCGGCAGCAGTTCGATATCGCCAGGCCAGGCGGCGATGGGGCGATGGTAGCGGCCCATCGCCATGCCGTGGAGGCCCGTATAGGCGATGGAGACCGGCTGGATATGCACGACACCCTCCGGTGCATGCGGCACGGCGGAGGCGGCGGCGCCGAAGAGCGAGGACTTGATCTCCAGGAGCTGGTTGCCGTCCGAGGTGGTGCCCTCCGGAAAGAGCACGACGATCTCGCCGTCCGCCAGCCGCCGTGCGATCTCGTCCACCTGGTCGCCGGTCTTCTGGCGCTGCTCGCGCTCGACGAAGATCGTCGCCTGCAGGCGGGCGAGAATGCCGAAGACCGGCCAGCCCCGCACCTCGGACTTGGCGATATAGACGACGTCGGCGACGGAGCCGAGCACCATGATGTCCTTCCAGGAGGCATGGTTGGCGGCGATCAGGAGGGGGCGTTTTTTCTCCAGCGCGCCGTGCACGCGCACCTTGAGGCCGAGCACGCGGCAGGCGACGCGGTGCCAGAGGCGCGGCAGGTAGCGGCGGATCTTCAGGTTGAAGCGCAGGCCGACGAGTTGGGCCGGAAGCAGGACGAGGGTGACCACGGCGAGGATGACGAGGCCGAGGGCGATGCGCAGCCAGGTGATCACGGGGTCACCGGGGGGTGGGGGAAGGCTTCCGCTCGCGTTCCGCAGCTACCCCCCTCTGCCCTGCCGGGCATCTCCCCCACAAGGGGAGAGATCGGCAAGACGCGCAAACCTTGCTCAATCAGCAACGTCATAGATGGGCGAGACAGCGCCCCACCCAATCTCCCCCCTTGTGGGGGAGATGCCCGGCAGGGCAGAGGGGGGTGCCGCAATGCCGTCCGCCTCACTCGCCCTCCTTGAGCGGAACGCCGTAGAGCTCCAGCCGGTGGTCGACGAGCCGGAAGCCGTGCTCGCGGGCGATGCGCTCCTGCAACGCCTCGATCTCGGGCGAATGGAATTCGATGACCTCGCCGCTCTTCAGGTCGATCAGGTGGTCGTGGTGCTCGTCCGGCACGGTCTCGTAACGCGAACGGCCGTCGCGGAAATCGTGGCGTTCGATGATGCCGGCATCCTCGAAGAGCTTGACCGTGCGGTAGACCGTGGAAATGGAGATGCGCGCGTCGACGGCGGAGGAGCGGCGGTAGAGTTCCTCGACATCCGGGTGATCGTCGGAGGCTTCCAGCACGCGCGCGATGACGCGGCGCTGCTCGGTCATGCGCATGCCGCGCTCGACACAAAGCTCTTCCAGCGATTTTTCCGCGTCCGCCATGCGACCAGCCCTTCTCGTTATGCCCCCCGCAAGGGGACTAGCGAAGATCGCGCCGCATGACAAGCGCCGTGGACCGGCTGCCATCGGCGGCGGCATAGTAGGCCTTGCGCTCGCCGACCTTGGAAAAGCCGAGCTTGGCATAGAGCCCGCGGGCCGCGGCATTGCCCTCGTCGACCTCAAGGAAGATGGCCTCCGCGCCGCGCATCTTCGCCTCGCGCAGCGCCGCCAGCATCAGCCGCCAGCCGAGGCCGGCGCGGCCGAATCGCTCGTCGACGCCGATGGTCAGGATCTCCGCCTCGCCCGCCGCCGCGCGCGCCAGCACGAAGCCGCCGGCGGTCCGGCCGAGCACGCCCTCCTTCAGGGCGAGGAAGCCGAAGACGGGGTCCTGAGAGAGCAGCGAATGGAATTCGCCGTCGTTCCAAGGCTGGGGAAAACGGGTTCGGTGCAGGGCCGCGGCAATGCCGGCATCGTCCGTCTCGAGCGGGAATATCTCGAAGACGGGCTTGCGGGTGAAGTAGTCGCTGAGGGACATTCAGGCTCTCCGGATCGCGAAACCCGCCTGCGGCTTGGCATCGGGACCGCGCAGATAGAGCGGCTTCGGCTGGTGGCTCGAAGGATCGAGCCGGGCGCCGAGGCGGGCGACGGTGACGATCGAAACGCCATCGGCCGCGGGCGCCGCATCGTCGCGCAGGAGGGCGGCGGCGGAGCCCGCGAGCGCGCCCTCGTGGCCGGCGGCGATATCGCGCGCCTCGGAAAGGGCGGCGAGCGCCGGCGGCGACGCCTCAACGCCGTCTGCGGCGAAACGCTGCCAGTAGACCTCGTCGCGCTTGGCATCCATCGCCACCAGCAGCGGCGCTTCGGCGCCGTGCTCGGCGGCGAGTGCCGAAAGGGTGGAGACGCCGACGGCCGGAACGCCGAGGGCGAGCGCAAGGCCGCGGGCAGTTGCGACGCCGACGCGGATGCCGGTGAAGGAGCCGGGGCCGACGGTGACGGCGATGCGGCCGACGGCCGCAAGGTCCATGCCGGCCGCATCGAGCGCCGCGTCGATGAATTCCATCAGCCGCTCGGCATGGCCGCGGCCGATTTCGGCGCCCGCGGCGCCGAGGACGGCATCCTGATCGGAATCGTAGAGCGCCGCATAGCAGCCGGCGCCCGCCGTATCGATGGCCAGAACGATCATGCGGGGCACTCCGGCATCCCGCGGCGGGCCTTACATGACGGCTTCAACTTCCTGCACTTCCGGTACGAAATGGCGAAGAAGGTTCTGGACGCCGTGCTTAAGCGTCGCCGTCGAGGAGGGGCAGCCCGAGCAGGCGCCCTTCATGTTGAGATAGACGACGCCGTCGCGGAAACCCTTGAAGGTGATGTCGCCACCGTCCTGCGCAACGGCGGGGCGCACGCGCGTGTCGAGCAGTTCCTTGATGGTGGCGACGATGGTCTCGTCGCCCTCGTCGAAGAACTCGCCTTCCATGTCGTCGCTGCCGCCGAGCGCGCCGCCGGCAAGCACCGGCTGGCCGGACATGAAGTGCTCCATGATGTTGCCGAGGATGGCCGGCTTCATGTGCTGCCAGTCGGCATCGTCCTTGGTGACGGTGATGAAATCGTAGCCGAGGAAGACGCCGGTGACGCCCGGAATGCCGAAGAGGCGGGCGGCGAGCGGCGAGGCGGCGCGCGCCTCCGTCTCGTCGCGGAACTCGGCCGTGCCGGTCTCCAGCACCACCTTGCCCGGCAGGAACTTCAGGGTCGACGGGTTCGGCGTCGCTTCGGTCTGGATGAACATCTTTCTCTCCGTGCGGCCGGGCGCTTGGGTCGGCCCCGTACATTTAGAACAATTCAAAAGAAGATAGGCGCTCCAGCGCCGCTCTTCAAGTCGAAGGTCAGCTCATCGCGTCCAGCTCTTCGTCGGTGAGCTGGTCCGGAATGACCGTCACCGGGATCGGGAAGGCCTGCGCGCGGCTCGCGAGCGAGGAGACCAGCGGCCCCGGCCCTTCCTTGGCGGAGCCGGCGGCCAGGACGAGGATCGCGATGTCGCGGTCCTCCTCGATGAGGCCGTTGATCTCTTCGCTGGCCACGCCCTCGCGGATCACCGTCTCCGGCTCGATGCCGATCGCCTCGCGCAGCGCCTGCGCCGCCTTGGCGAGCACGGCCTCCGCCTCCTCGCGGGCTTCCGCCCGCATGATCTCCTCGACGCCGAGCCATTGCTGGAAATCGGCATTGGCGATCACGTAGAGCAGGACGACGCCGCCGTTGGAGTTCTTCGCACGCATTCCCGCGAAATGGACGGCACGCTGGCATTCCGGCGTATCGTCGATGACCGCTAGGAACTTGCGGCGGTGACCTTCAAGGCGGGAAAGTCGTCGAGAAACCATGCGCGCTCCTGATATACGGTCTTTTCGCGGCGACCTTACTGCACAAAGCCGATGATGTCGCGAACTTCCTTCATGGTTTTTTCCGCCCGCGCCCGCGCCCTTTCGCCGCCGTCCCGGAGGATCGCGTCGATATGGCTGGTGTCGTCCATCAGGCGGCGCATCTCGTCGGTGATCGGCGAGAGGACGTTGACGGCAAGGTCGACCAGCGCCGGCTTGAAGACCGAGAACTGCTGGCCGCCGAACTCGGCGAGAATATCGGCCTTGGACTTGTCGGAGAGCGCGGCATAGATGCCGACGAGGTTTTCCGCCTCGGGGCGGCCCTTCAGTCCCTCGGCCTCGCTCGGCAGGGCGTCCGGGTCGGTCTTGGCCTTGCGGATCTTCTTGGAGATGGTGTCGGCGTCGTCGAGCAGGTTGATGCGCGACAGGTCCGAGGCATCCGACTTCGACATCTTCTTGGTGCCGTCGCGAAGGCTCATGACGCGCGGCGCGGGGCCGCCGATCAGCGGCTCGACCATCGGGAAATAGGCATGCACCGGCTCCTCGCCGACGACGATGTCGACGCCCGTGCCGGCTTTGCGGATATGGCTGCCGAAGTCGATGTTGAACTTCTGCGCGATGTCGCGCGTCAGCTCCAGGTGCTGCTTCTGGTCGTCGCCGACCGGAACGTGGGTCGCGCGGTAGACGAGGATGTCGGCGGCCATCAGGCTCGGATAGGCGAGGAGGCCAAGCGAGACCTGCTCGGCATTCTTTCCGCCGGCCTTGTCCTTGAACTGCGTCATGCGCTCCATCCAGCCGATGCGCGCCACGCAGTTGAAGATCCAGGCGAGTTCCGAGTGCTGCGGCACGGCGGACTGGTTGAAGACGATGTGCTTCTTCGGGTCGATGCCGGAGGCGATGAAGGCGGCGGCGATCGAGCGGATCTGGTTCGGCATGTCCTCATGCACCAGCTGCGCGGTGAGCGCATGCAGGTCGACGACGCAGTAGATGCAGTCGTTGTCTTCCTGCAGGGCGACGAACTTGCGGATCGCGCCGAGATAGTTGCCGAGGTGGAGATTGCCGGTCGGCTGGACGCCGGAGAAGACGAGAGGCTTGAATGCGCTCATGACGGTGTTTCCTTCAGGCGGGTGGAGGGCCTGGTCCCTGTTGCACGCGCAGTTCCGGGGAAATCCCGAGCCGGAACCGCGTATGAAAATACGTCGCGCTTATGCACGGCGCGGGGGCCTCGATCAAGGGGGCGCGCCGAGAGGCCGCGGCGCGCATGAGGGAGTCCTTATAAAAGACATTTTCCGGTCGTCCCTTCCCGGCGGGGATTTGGGGGGAAGGCCGGTCCCGATCGGCCGTTTTGTGACGAAGGGGCACAAGACGGAGATGACCCGTGCGAAAGAACGGTTCCATCCTGCTTGCCTGCGTCGTCGCGCTGACATCGCTCTTGGCGACCGAGACCAGCGCAGGCCGCGGCCACAGGCATGCCTCCCGCGCCGAAAAGGCGAGCGTGGCGAAGATCTACTCCATCCAGACGCCGCGCGTGCGGCACCGATGCTTCCCGGGTCGGCTGCGGGCGGTGCTCGCCCATATCGCGCGGCAGGTCGGCCGGCGGCCGCTGGTCACCTCCGGCCGCCGTTCGAACGGGCGGCGCGGCTCCTATCACCGCAAATGCCTTGCCGCCGATATCCGCGTGCCGGGCGTTGCCGTGCAGAGGATTCTCGCGGCGGCGCACTCGGCGCCGGCCATCGGCGGCGTCGGCACCTATTGCAACGGCATCGTGCATGTCGACGTGGGGCCGAGGCGGAGCTGGAGCCATTGCGGCGGGCTCGCGCGGCTGACGAAGCGGGCGCGCTTCGCCGCCCGCTGACGCGGCGGGCGCCTGCATGCCGGGTCTATTCCGACGGCGTGGCCTCCGCCTTGCCGCCGCGCTTGAGGTTGCGGCGGATCATGCCGAGGTCGGCGCCGCCGATGAGGAAGGCGACGGAGAAATAGACGACCATGGCGAGCGCGACGAGCATGCCGAGCGCAGAGACCTGCTCGTAAAGCCGCGCGGTGGAGGAGAGGCGGTCGGCGAGGTAGCCGGAGGCATATTCGATCGTGCCCGCCATGACGACGGTCGCGACCAGCAGCCGCGCGACGCGCCACGCGAGCGCCTTTTCCAGCGGCCAGTGGCCGCGGCGCACCAGCGTGACGAAGAGCATCAGCGCCGTCAGCCAGCCGGAAACCGCCTCGGCGGTGGCGATGCCGCGCTCGTAGAAGAGCGGGAAGAGCGAGACGGCCAGCACGCAGTTGACGACCACCGAGAAGAGGGTGATGCGCATCGGCGTCTTTGTATCCTCGCGGGCGAAGAAGCCGGGATTGAGCGCCTTGATCATCACGAAGCCGGGCAGGCCGAGGCCGTAGATGGCGAGCGTGCCCGCCACGACGGACGTCGTCTGAGGGCTGAAGGCGCCGCGCTCGTAGAGGACGCGGACGATCTCGTCGGACATCACCCAGAGGGCGCCTGCGGCCGGCAGCGTCAGGAAGAGCACGAATTCCATCGAGCGGTTCTGCAGGTTGCCCGCCTCGCGCTCGTGGCCGCCCTTCAGCGCCCGCGCCAGCTCCGGCAGCAGCACCACGCCGACGGCGATGCCGACGACGCCGAGCGGAAGCTGGTAGACGCGGTCGGCATATTGCAGGGCGGCGATGGCGCCGTCCTTGGTGGAGGCGATCATCTGGCCGATGAGCTGGTTGATCTGGGTGATGCCGCCCGTCACGGCGGCCGGAAGCGCCAGCCACAGCAGGCGCCTGACATTCTCCGTCATGCGCGGGCGGCGGAAGCCGATGCGCATGCCGGCATGGCGCACGCCGGCATAGAGCACGGCCATCTGGAGAAGGCCGGCGGCGAGCACGCCCCAGGAGAGATACCAGGCCGTATCGAGCGGCGAGGCGCCCTGCCAGAGCCCGTAGCCGAGCGCGCCGATCAGCACGAAATTGAGGAAGACGGGGGCGACGGCGGCAGCGAAATAGTGATGCAGCGAGTTCAGCATGCCCGACAGCATCGCCGTCAGCGACATGCACATGAGATAGGGGAACATGACGATGGCGAGCTTGACCGTCACGTCGAACTTTTCCGTATCGCCCACGAAGCCCGGCGCGATGATCCAGGAGACGATGAGCGGCATCATCAGCTCCATCGCCACGGTCAGCATCAGGAGCACGGTGAAGAGGACGCCGAAGACCTCCTCGGAGAAGCGCTTGGCCCCGTCTATACCGCCCTCCTCGATCTCCTTGGCGAAGAGCGGCACGAAGGCGGCGTTGAACGCGCCCTCGGCGAAGAGCCGGCGGAAGAGGTTGGGGAAGCGGAAGGCGGCGTAGAAGGCGTCGGCCATCGGCCCGGTGCCGAGGGCCGCGGCCATCAGCGTTTCACGCGCGAAGCCGAGCACGCGGCTGCCGAGCGTCGCACCGCCCACGGTCGCGAATTTCCTGACGAGACTCATTGTTCTGCCCTGATCCTTTTCGCCATGGCGGCAACGGGCGCGATCATGCCGGGCGGCATGCGATCGCGCAGTTCATCCGCCTCGTCGGCCATCACGGCCTTCAGCCGCGCGACGATATTGGCCTGCCGGTTTTCGTTGGTGACCTTCTGGCCGACGAGGTCGGTGACGTAGAAGGTGTCTATGACCTTCTCGCCGAAGGTGGTGATATGCGCCGAAGCGATGTCGAGCGAGAGGTCGGAGAGCACGGCCGTGACCTCGGAGAGAAGGCCGGGGCGGTCGAGGCACTCGATCTCGATGACGGTGAACTTGTTCGACAGCGTGTTGGAGATGGTGACGGCGGGCGAGACCGTGAAGGTGCGGCTGCGCCTGCGGCCCTTGGCGCGCGTCGCGATCACCTCCGGCAGGCGCTTGCGGCCGGACAGCACGTCCTCGATCATCCGGCCGATCGTACCGGCGCGGCGCGTCTCGTCGGCATCGTTGGGAAATTCGCGGTTGACGAGGATCGTGTCGAGCGCCCGCCCGTCGGAGGTCGTGAAGATCTGCGCATCGACGATGTTCGCCCCCGCCGCCGCGCAGGCCCCGGCAATGACCGTCAGCAGGCGCGGATGGTCGGGCGAGAGCACCGTGATCTCGGTAATGGCGTGGAAGGAATGGGTGCGGACCGTGGTGGCGAGCGTCTGCCCCGCCTTGTCTGCCTCGCGGATGAAGGCGGCGTGGCGCACCTGGTCCTCCAGCGAGACGGTCAGCAGATAGGGCTCGTAGTGAAGGCGCGCATAGGTCCTGCGGTCCTTCTGGCTCCAGTCGGCCGGCAGCGCCTCGGACAGCATCTCGCGGGCGGCCTGCGCCCGCTCCTTGCGCGAGAGCTCGGAAAAGCCGCCGGAGATGAGAAGCTCCGTCTCATAGTAGAGCGTGCGCAGGAGCTGGCCCTTCCAGCCGTTCCAGACACCCGGGCCGACCGCGCGGATATCGCAGACCGTCAGCACCAGCAGCATCTTCAGCCGCTCCATCGACTGCACCTTGTCGGCGAAGTCGACGATGGTCTTGCGGTCGTTGAGGTCGCGGGTCTGGGCGACCATGGACATGGTCAGATGTTCCTCGATCAGCCAGACGACCAGCTCCGTCTGCTTGGGCGAGAGCCCGAAGCGCGGGCAGAGTTTTCGCGCGACCCTGGCGCCCGCGACGGAATGGTCCTCCGGGCGGCCCTTGGCGATATCGTGCAACAGCACCGCGACATAGAGCGGGATGCGGTCCTCGATGCTCGGCATCACCTGGTAGCTGAGGGGATGGGCCTCCTTCTCGCGACCCTGGTCGATATCCGCCAGCACGCCGACGGAGCGGATCAGGTGCTCGTCGACGGTGTAGTGATGATACATGTTGAACTGCATCATCGCGACGATCTTGCCGAAATCCGGAATGAAGCGGCCGAGCACGCCCGCCTCGTTCATGCGGCGGAGAATCAGCGCCGGATCGCGCGGCGAGGTGAGGATGGAGAGGAAGAGGCGGTTCGCCTCCTCATCCTCGCGCAGCGCGGCGTTGACGAGCTTCAGCGAGCGCGTGGCCTCACGAAGCGCGTCGGGGTGGAACTCCAGCCCGTTGATGTCGGCGATGTGGAACAGGCGGATGAGGTTGACCGGATCGCGCTTGAAGACATCCGAATCGGCGATGGTGATGCGGCCGCGGTCCTCCAGGAAATCCAGCGTGCCGGCGATCTTGCGCGCGCGCCGCGTGAAGCGGCTGATCGCGGCGGTGATGCCGGGCGCTTCCTTGGCCTGCTGGTCCTCCAGCGTGGCGCAGAAGATGCGCGTCAGGTCGCCGACGTCCTTGGCCACGAGGAAATAGTGCTTCATGAAGCGCTCGACGGCGGAAAGGCCGGGATGCGGCTGGTAGCCGAGGCATTCGGCGATCTCGCGCTGGATGTCGAAGGACAGCCGCTCCTCGGCCTTGCCCGTCAGGAAATGCATGTGGCAGCGCACCGCCCAGAGGAAATCGTCGGCCTTCTGGAAGAGCTTGTATTCCTGGCGGGAAAGGACGCCGCGCTTCACCAGCTCGGCGGGATCGCGGATATGGTAGAAATACTTGGCGATCCAGAACAGCGTGTGCAGGTCGCGAAGCCCGCCCTTGCCTTCCTTGACGTTCGGCTCGACGAGGTAGCGCGTGTCGCCCGCCTTGCGGTGGCGCTCGTCGCGCTCGGCGAGCTTCGCCGCGATGAATTCGGGGCCGCTGCCGCGCACGATCTCGCGGTCGAAGCGCACCGCCATCTCCTCGAACAGCGCCACCGAGCCGCAGATGTAGCGTGCCTCCAGGATCGCCGTGCGGATGGTCATGTCGCCCTTGGAGAGCTGGATGCATTCCTCCAGATTGCGCGTGGCGTGGCCGACCTTGAAGCCGAGATCCCACAGGATATAGAGCATGAACTCGATGGCCGGCTCGCTCCAGGCGGCCGGCTTTGCCGGCAGCAGGAAGAGCAGGTCGATATCCGAGCCCGGCGCCAGCGTGCCGCGCCCGTAGCCGCCGACGGCCGTGACCGTGATGCGTGCGGCGGGCGGGGCCTGCCCCGCGCTGAAGACGTGGTTGAGCGCGAAATCGTGCAGGACCGCGATGAGCTGGTCCTGGAGCCAGGAGATGCGCGCGGCGCATTGCAGGCCGCTGCCATCCTCGAAAAGCAGTTCGCGCGCCCGCTCGCGGCCCGCCGCATTGACCTTCTTGAACTCGGCCAGAAGCGCGCTGCGCATGCGGTCGCGATAATCGGCATTGGTGCTGGCGATGAACTCGCAGCGGGCGCGCAGCGCCGGAACGTCGAGAAGGCCGGATTCGGCCGGCGCCAGAAGCTTCTTTTCCATCGGATGCCGGCCCGGGTCCCGCTTTTCGTCCATCGCCCGTTCGATTCGCATGCCTGTAGACCCTTTCAGCATGCGCGGACAATGATCCGAGCCGCTAGGCTTTGCCAAGTTCTTTCTTCAGCGCGTAGAGCGCATCGAGCGCTTCGCGCGGCGTCATGTCGTCCGGGTTGAGACCCTTGACCAGCTCCTCGACCTTCGACGGGCCGCTGCGCCTCTCCTCCTCGCGGCGCACCGCGACCTGGAACAGCGGCAGGTCGTCGATGAGCTGGCTTGCCGGATTCTTGCGGTCGGCATCCTCCAGCTTCGCGAGCACGTCCCGCGCACGCGCAACGACCGAGGGCGGCAGGCCAGCAAGGCGCGCCACCTGGATGCCGTAGGAGCGGTCCGCCGCGCCGGGGCCGACCTCGTGCAGGAAGATGACGTCGCCGTCCCATTCCTTGACGCGCATCGTGGCATTGGAAAGGCGGGCGAGCTTTTCCGACAGCACGGTCAGCTCGTGGAAATGCGTGGCGAAGAGGCCGCGGCAGCGGTTCGCCTCGTGCAGGTGCTCGACGGCGGCCCAGGCGATGGAGAGGCCGTCGAAGGTGGCGGTGCCACGGCCGATCTCGTCGAGGATGACCAGCGAGCGCTCGGTCGCCTGGTTGAGGATCGCCGCCGTCTCGACCATCTCGACCATGAAGGTGGAGCGGCCGCGGGCAAGGTCGTCCGAGGCGCCGACGCGCGAGAAGAGGCGGTCGACGATGCCGATATGGGCTCTTTCGGCCGGAACGTAGGTGCCCATCTGCGCAAGGATGGCGATGAGGGCGTTCTGGCGCAGAAAGGTCGACTTACCGCCCATGTTGGGGCCGGTCAGCAGCCAGATCGCGCCATGGCCCTTGCCGTCCGTCGGCGAGAGGTCGCAGGAATTGGCGACGAAGGCGGCGGCCTGCTGGCGGCGCAGCGCCTGCTCCACCACCGGATGACGGCCGCCGACGATGGCGAACATGGTGGAATTGTCGACCACCGGCCGGCAATAGGCCTGCTCCTCGGCAAGCGCCGCAAGGCCGACGGAGACGTCGACGACGGCGAGCGCCCGCGCCGCCGCCTTGATGGCCTCGGCTTCCGCCACGACCGCTTCCACGAGCCCGTCGAAGGCGGCAAGCTCGATGGCGAGCGCCCGGTCGGCGGCATTGGCGATCTTGGTTTCGAGCTCGGAGAGCACCGTGGTCGTGAAGCGCATGGCGCCGGCCATGGTCTGGCGGTGGATGAAGCGGGCCTTGGCCTCGTCGCCGTCCGTCAAGGCCGCGGCATTGCCGGCGGAGACCTCGATGAAATAGCCGAGCACGTTGTTGTGCTTGATCTTCAGCGACCTGACGCCCGTCTCCTCGGCATATTGCAGCTGCAGTCCGGCGATGACGCGGCGGGACTGGTCGCGCAACGCGCGCATCTCGTCCAGTTCGCCATCCGCCGCCTCGCGGATGAAACCGCCGTCACGCTTGAGGAGCGGCAGCTCGTCGGCCAGCATCACGGCGAGACGGTGCGACAGGTCGACGGGCAGTTCGGCTATGGCGGTGCGGGCGTCCGCAAGCTCGCCCTCCAGCTCTTCCGCCGCCATCAGCCGGGCGATCTCGGCGGAGGTCGAAAGGCCCTGAAGGATCGCGCCGAGATCGCGCGGGCCGCCGCGGCCGAGCGCGATGCGCGAGAGGGCGCGCGGCATGTCGGGCAATTGCTTCAGCGTCCGGCGCAGGTCCTCGCAGAAGGAGGGGCGGTCGGCGAGCGTCGAAATGGAATCGAGGCGGGTGTTGATCGCCTCGGGATCGGTCAGCGGCGACATCAGTCGCTCGGCGAGAAGGCGTGCGCCGCCGCTGGTGACGGTGCGGTCGATGGCCTTCAGCAGCGTGCCGGCGCGGTCGCCGGACTGGGTGCGCACCAGTTCGAGATTGCCGCGCGTCGCCGGGTCGATGAAGAGCGTGGAGGCCGAGCTTTCGCGCTCCGGCCGGCCGAGCGGCGGGCGCTCGGCGATCTGCGTCTTCTCGACATAGGAGATCGCCGCCGAGGCCGCCGCCAGTTCGGCGCGCGAGAACGTGCCGAAGCCGTCGAGCGTCGAGACGCCGAAATAGCGGGCGATGCGGCCCTCGGCCGTCGCGCTGTCGAAGAGCACGGCCGGCTGCGGGACGGCGACGCGCCCGACGACGTCCAGAACGGGGCGGAATTCCGGGTCGTGGAACAAAGTGTCCGGCACGATCAGCTCGCGCGGGTCGATGCGCAGGATATCGGCGAGAAGCTGGCCCTGCGCCGTCTCGGAGAGGCGGAAGATGCCGGTGGAGATGTCGATCCAGGCGAGCGCCATGGCGGGCTCGCCGCCGCCGCGGATGCGCGCGACGGCCATCAGGTAATTGGCGTCGGACGGCGAGAGGAGCTTTTCCTCGGTCAGCGTTCCGGGCGTGACGAGGCGCACGACATCGCGGCGAACGACGGATTTCGAGCCGCGCTTCCTGGCCTCCGCCGGGTCCTCGACCTGCTCGCAGACGGCGACGCGGAAGCCGACGGCGATGAGCTTCTGGAGATAATCGTCCGCCGCATGGACCGGCACGCCGCACATCGGGATATCGAGGCCCATATGCTGGCCGCGCTTGGTGAGCGTGATGCCGAGCGCGCGGGAGGCGTCCACCGCGTCCTGGAAGAACAGCTCGTAGAAGTCGCCCATGCGGTAGAACAGCATGCTGTCCGGATTGGCCGCCTTGATCTCGATATACTGCTCCATCATCGGCGTTGCCGATGCGCGGCTTTCGTCGCTGGCGAGCTCGGCCGTCGACAGGATATCGTTCGGTCGCACGATCTGATCGTTCACGGAGATTCTGTTTCTTCTAAAATGAAGGGTCTGTTCTTCCCAAAAAAGAAGTGCCACCCTAGCCGCGCAGCGATATAGAAAACAACAGCTGTCAGCAGCTATGGGCCTATCGCCCACAGGAGTGTGAAGGGGGGAGCATGCCGGGTACCGACAAATCAGATCGCCAGAGGGCAACCGTCACGGACCAGGAGGCGCTGGATTTCCACGCGAACGGCCGTCCCGGCAAGCTCGAGATCACGCCGACCAAGCCGATGGCGACGCAGCGCGACCTCTCGCTCGCCTATTCGCCGGGCGTCGCCGTGCCCGTGAAGGCCATCGCCGATGATCCCGGCCTTGCCTACGACTACACGACGCGCGGCAACATGGTCGCCGTCATCTCCAACGGCACCGCCATCCTCGGCCTCGGCAATCTCGGCGCGCTCGCCTCCAAGCCGGTGATGGAAGGCAAGTCCGTCCTCTTCAAGCGCTTCGCCGACGTCGATTCCATCGACCTCGAGGTCGATACCGAGAATGTCGACGAGTTCATCAACTGCGTGCGCTATCTCGGCCCCTCCTTCGGCGGCATCAACCTGGAAGACATCAAGGCGCCCGATTGCTTCATCATCGAGCAGCGCCTGCGCGAGCTGATGGACATCCCGGTCTTCCACGACGACCAGCACGGCACCGCCATCATCGCCGCCGCCGGCCTCATCAACGCGCTGGCGCTGACGGGCCGCGACTTCAAGACGACCAAGCTCGTCTGCAACGGCGCGGGCGCGGCCGCCATCGCCTGCATCGAGCTGATCAAGTCGATGGGTTTTGCGCCCGAGAACGTCATCCTCTGCGACACCAAGGGCGTTATCTACCAGGGCCGCGAAGACGGCATGAACCAGTGGAAGTCGGCGCATGCCGTCAAGACGGATCGCCGCACGCTGGCCGAGGCCATGAAAGGCGCCGACGTCGTCTTCGGCCTTTCGGCCAAGGGCGCGCTTTCGGAGGAGATGATCCGCTCCATGGCGCCGAAGCCGATCATCTTCGCCATGGCCAATCCCGATCCGGAGATCACGCCGGAGGAGGTCGCCCGCATCCGTGACGACGCCATCGTCGCGACCGGCCGGTCGGACTATCCGAACCAGGTCAACAATGTCCTCGGCTTCCCCTATATCTTCCGCGGCGCGCTCGACGTGCGCGCCTCCACCATCAACGACGCGATGAAGATCGCCGCCGCCGAGGCGCTGGCGCATCTTGCCAAGGAAGACGTGCCGGACGACGTCGCCGCCGCCTATCAGGGCGTGCGCCCGCGCTTCGGGCCGCAATACATCATCCCCGTGCCGTTCGATCCGCGCCTCATCTCGGCAATCCCCGTCGCCGTCGCCAAGGCGGCGATGGAGACCGGCGTCGCGCGCAAGGACATTCCCGACCTCGACGCCTATGCGCGGGACCTGCGCGCCCGCCGCGACCCGATCGCCTCGACGCTCCAGCAGATCTATGCCCGCGTCCGGCGCCAGCCGAAGCGCGTCGTCTTCGCCGAGGGCGAGGAGGAGCAGATGATGCGCGCGGCCGTCTCCTACGCCAACCAGCAGCTCGGCACCGCCATCCTGCTCGGCCGCGAGGAGCATATCCGCGAAACGGCGGAACGGGCCGGCATCGACCTCGAGCGCCCCGGCATCGAGCTGGTGAACGCCCGCATCTCGACGCGCAACAACGTCTATATCGACTATCTCTATGCCCGCCTGCAGCGGAAGGGCTATCTCTTCCGCGATGCCCAGCGCCTGATCCACAACGACCGCAACCATTTCGCGGCCTGCATGGTGGCGCTCGGCGATGCCGATGCGATGGTGACGGGCCTGACCCGCAACTATTCCACCGCGCTGGAGGATGTGCGCCGCTGCATCGACGCCAAGCCGGGCCACCGGGTCATCGGCGCCTCGCTGGCGCTCTGCCGCGGCCGCGCCGTGCTCGTCGCCGACACCGCCGTGCACGACATGCCCTCCTCGGAGGAGCTGGCGGATATCGCGGAGGAAGCGGCCGGCCTTGCCCGCCGCCTCGGCTACGAGCCGCGCGTCGCCATGCTCGCCTATTCGACCTTCGGCCATCCGTCGGGCGAACGCTCCGAGCGGGTGCGCGAGGCGGTGAAGATCCTCGACCGCCGCCGCGTCGATTTCGAATATGACGGCGAGATGGCCGCGGACGTGGCGCTCAACCCGCGCATGATGGAGCAATATCCGTTCTGCCGCCTCTCCGGCCCCGGCAACGTGCTGGTCATGCCGGCGTTCCACTCGGCGTCGATCTCGACCAAGATGCTCCAGGAACTCGGCGGCTCGACGGTGATCGGCCCGCTGCTCGTCGGCCTCGACAAGTCGGTGCAGATCGTCACGATGGGCGCCAAGGACAGCGACATCGTCAACATGGCGACGCTGGCGGCGTATAATTCGGGGGTTTAGGCAGTAGGCAGTAGGCGAAGAAATATCCCTGCTGCCTGTCGGCTGTTGCCTAATTCCTGTTCAGCTCGCGAAACGCCCGGCGTCCGCACCGTAATAATTGAGGTAGCGGCCGGAGATCTTGCCGATCGGCAGGACGATCAGCACGTCCGTCGTGTTGAAGCCGTGATCGACGACGGCGCCCTCGCCGATGGCCGCTCCGAGGCGCAGGTAGCCCTTGATCAGCGGCGGCATGGCGGAGAGCGCCTTGCGCGCGTCGACGCCCTCGGACGGCATCAGGTCCATGGTGCGGAAGAGCTCCGGGCGGGCCGAGACGTGCCACTCGTCCTTCGCCAGCACATTGTGGTGCAGGAAGGAGAGCGCCAGCGCATGTTCCTCCGGCACGATGCCGTGGAACGAGGCGCAACCGAACATCACGTCGATGCCGTGTTTCAGCGAATAGGCCCAAGCGCCCTGCCAGAGCAGCTCCACCGTGCGCTTGGTGCGGTAGGCCGGCAGCACGCAGGAGCGGCCGAGCTCCATGAAGCGCTTGTCCGCATGCCGGGCGATCAGCGTATCGACGTCGAATTCCGACTGGGAATAGAAGCCGCCGGAGACCATGGCGACATCCTGCCGCAGCAGGCGGTATGTGCCGACGATCTGCTCCTCGGCATCGCCCTCGATGGCGGTGTCGAGCACGAGGAGATGGTCGCAGACCATGTCCCAGGCGTCGATATCGCGCTTGCGGCGCACGGCGTCCGGCGAGAGCTGCGCGTTCATCTCCTCGGCGAAGACGCGGTAGCGCACGGCCTGCGCCGCATCGATCTCCGAGACGGAGCGGGCGACGCGCGTTTCGAGATTGCCGATGCGGCCGAGCACGTCCGTGCCCGTGCGGCCCGCGGCCGGAGCCGGCTGCTGGGCGACTTCCGCCGGGGCGATGGTCTGTGCGAGGTCGAGCGTCATGGCGGTGCACCTGTCAAGCGAAGCTTCGTGGGTTTAACCACGATTCTGCAACAGGATAATGACGCAACGCAGGCTTGAACACCCCAAAGCGTGCCCGCCTATGCGCTGGCGCGCCGCGCCAGCCGGTCGATCTCGGCGATGAGCCGCACGGGATCGGCGGGCTTTGCCAGCACCGCGTCCGCGCCGACGGCCAGAAGCTCCTCGCGCAGACCCGCGCGGCTGTCGGCTGTCAGGACCAGCACCGGCAGGGCCGCATTGCCGTAGTCGCGCCGGACGATGCGCGCGATCATCTCCCTGCCGTCGCCGCCCGGCATGCCGAGGTCGGTGACGATGAGGTCGGCCGCGAAGGGTCCGGCCGCCGTCGCGCCGGCAAGCGCGGCAACGAGCGCCGGATAATCCGGCACATGGCGCACCGTATGGCCCGCCCGCTCCAGCACGGAGCGCACCAGCATGGCGTTCACCGGATCGTCCTCGGCCAGCAGGATGCGGATGCCGGCGGGCTCTGCCGGTAC
This sequence comes from Shinella sp. R2-11, assembly GCF_055330205.1. Classification (NCBI taxonomy): domain Bacteria; kingdom Pseudomonadati; phylum Pseudomonadota; class Alphaproteobacteria; order Hyphomicrobiales; family Rhizobiaceae; genus Shinella; species Shinella sp. R2-11. The sequence goes on from NZ_JBVAPC010000007.1 coordinate 64,014, forward strand.
GGGAGACGCCGCCTGCTGCGGCAGGTCCTTGAGGATCGGGCGGTTGTCGTTGATCGCGTCGCGAACCTCCACGCCCTTCATGCGGCCGCGCAGCACCTCGACCAGCGAGCGCTCGCGCAGCGGCCGGATGAGCCAGGAATCGAAACCCTCGCCATTGCCGAGCGCGCGGCCGCCGCGCTCCTCCGGATTGACGAGATAGATGCGGCGCGCGTTGCTGTCGCGCAGGAAGGCAATATCCGCGAGGTCGCGGCGATAGGCGCCGGCAAGGCGGTTGTCGACGATGATGTCGGTGAGCTTCGCCTTGCGACCGGAAAGATGCTGCACGAGGTCGAGCGCCTCGTCGGCGGAGGTGGCGAGGTGGCAGGCGCCGCCGAGGGCCTCCACGGTGCGGGCGAGCGCCGCCGAGGCCGGGCCGGCGGGGGCCAGCAGGAAGACGAGGCTGCCGGCAAGGATGCCCTTGCGCGAGCCGCGCGCGGTCTTCGGCGTGCGGATATCGACGGGCATGCGGATGGTGAAGGTGCTGCCCTTGCCGGGCGTGCTTTCGAGCGTCAGCGCGCCGCCGGCCTCCTTCAGGATGCGGGCGGAGATGGCAAGGCCGAGGCCGGTGCCGCCGCTGCGCTGGGCCGGGCTGCCGGTCTGCTCGAACTCCTCGAAGATGCGGGCCTGTTCCTCCGCATTCATGCCGGGGCCGGTATCGGTGACGCGGATGACGACGGCGCCGTGGTCCAGCGCGGTGTCGAGCGAGACGCCGCCGGCATGGGTGAACTTCACGGCATTGCCGACGACGTTGTAGAGCACCTGGCGCAGGCGCGGCGCATCGTAGATCAGGAGGCCCGGCACGTCCGGCGCCACGAAGGAGCCGATCTCGATGCCCTTCTCATGCGCCCGGTGGGAGAGCATCTCCACGACGCTTTCCAGCATCGGGCGCACCGGCTCTTCCGAGGGACGGAGCTGGAAGCGGCCGGCCTCGATGGTCGAGAAATCGAGGAGGTCGTCGACGAGCTGCACCAGCGCGTGGCCGGACTGGCGCATGCCGGCGAGATAGTTCTTCTGCTCGGCGGTCAGCCGCGTCTGGCCGATGAGGTGCGACATGCCGAGAATGCCGGAGAGCGGCGTGCGGATCTCGTGGCTGACGGTGGCGAGCAAGCGCGATTTCGCGGCGCTCGCCTCCTCCGCGCGCTGGCGGGCGCGTTCGCGCTCGCCCTCGGCAAGGCGCTCCTCCGTCACGTCGCGGGCGATGGAGTGGACGACCAGTTCGCCAGAGGCGGGATCGCGCACGGTGACGTCGTGCCAGGAATAGACGCGCCGGCAGGCGGGGCCGGCCACATCGACGTCGTAGCGATGGGGGATCGCCTGCGAGCGGAAGGTGAGGCCGAGCGCCTCGCATGTCCTGCCCTCTACTTCCACAATACCCGTCAGCTCGCCGAGCACGGCATTGGCGCTGAGGATGCGGCCGTCGAGCGCACGCACGACGACGATGTCGCCGAGCACGTCATGGATGGCCGAGAGGATCTGCGAGGTCTCGCTGCGCTCCCAGGAGCGGTCGCGCGCATGTTCGACGCCCGTCGCGGGCCGGCGCGTGAAGAAGAGGAAGGCGGCGCCCGCAACGCCGGCAAGGCCAAGGCCCGTGGCGGCGATAGGGAAGCCGGACGAGAGGCCCGTCGCCAGCGCCAGGCCGGAAAGGAACAGGACGAGGCCGGAAAGGATGGCCCGGAATGGAAGATTTTTGTCCGGCACCGGCGCGCTGGCGGGCGCCTCCATGGCGCGGTCATCCGGCGCCGCCGCCCTTTCGGAACGGGTGCGGGGGGAACGGGGCGGCGCCTCGGCAAATTCGGCCTTGAGCCGGTTCTGTAGCTTGACAGGTTCGCTCATGAGGCCCGCATAGCATGCGGACCGTTCAGAACGGCTTCAGCAAGTCGTTCGAATTTTAACGTTTCGCGCGGCGCATCGACAGGAGCTCGTCGAGGATGACGAGGCCCGCGCCGATGGTGATGAAACTGTCGGCAAGGTTGAAGACGGCGAAGGACCAGGTCTCGGTATAGAAGAGCACATAGTCGATCACGTAACCGAAGAGCGCGCGGTCGATGAGGTTGCCGAAGGCGCCGGCGATGATGAAGGCATAGCCGGCATGGGCAAGCCCCCGCGCCTTGGGCGTCTGCCGCCAGAGCCAGACGACGAAGGCGACGACGAAGAGCCGGAGCGTGACGATGAACCAGCCCTCCATGCCCGACAGCATGGAGAAGGCGACGCCGTAATTGTAGGTGCGGTAGAGCGCCAGCATGGGCACGACATGCACCGCCTCCTGGAAGGGAAGCCAGGACTCGACGGCGAACTTGACCGCCTGATCGAGCAGCAGCGCGAGCAGGATGAAGACGACGACCGGAAGCGGCCGGGAGAAAAGCGGAATGCGTTCGTTCATGCGCGCTCTTCCAGCGTCAGGAGGTGGCGGCGCGCCTCGAAGAGCATGATGCCGGTGGCGATGGCGAGGTTCAGCGAATCGGCAAGGCCGGCCTGCGGGATGCGGGCGAGCGCATCGGCCTCGCGGGCGAGCGCGTCCGGCAGGCCCGCCTGCTCGTTGCCCATGAGGAGGACGACGGGCTTCCTTTTATAATCGATGGTGCGGTAGTCGACCGCGCCGGCAAGGTGCGTGGCGACGACGGAAACGCCGGCGCCCTTCTTCCAGGCGAGGAAGTCGGCGGGGCTGGCCTTGACCAGCGGCAGGGCGAAGACCGAGCCCATCGTGGCGCGCACGGTCTCCATCGAATAGGGATCGGTCGTCTCGCCGATCAGGATGACGCCGCTCGCGCCCGCCGCGTCCGCCGTGCGGATGATCGTGCCGAGATTGCCGGGGTCGCGCACGCGGTCGAGCGCCACGTAGGTCTCGTCCGCCTTGGGCTTCAGGTCCCGGAGGTTCGTCCAGCGCTGGGTGAAGATGCCGACGACCATCTGCGGATTGTCGCGCCTCGTGATCGAGGAGAGCACCTTCTCGCTGACCTCCAGCACCAGCCCGCCGCGCGCCACGGTCTTCGTCGCGGCCTGCACGACCTGCGGCTTGTCCTTGACGTTCTTGGCATAGACCAGCGTCCTGATCTCGAAGCCGAGTTCCAGCGCGTCAATGACGAGCTTCAGGCCCTCGGCCATGAAGCTCTTCGTCTCGTCGCGGTGCTTCTTGTCGGACAGCGCCTTGATGTCCTTGACGATCGGGTTCGAAAGGCTCGTGACCTCCTTCACCTGACCGACGCGGCGGGCTCCATGGTGGTCGTGGCTCATGCGCTGATCCATCGGCTGAAGAGGGAGGTGGAGAGGGCGCGGCCGGCCTCGCCGCCGTCCGGGCCGCTCTCGCGGATGACGAGTTCGCCCGATTCCACCGTACCGCCGGCCCCGCGCATGGTCTCGCGCATCAGTTCGTGGATGGAATAGAAGCTCGCGCGGATCGAATAGGCCGTCAGCACGAGGCCGATGGCCTTCGGCGACAGGATCTCGCGGCAGATGTCGAGCATCAAGGGCAGGTGGTCGAAGAGGTGCCAGACCTCGCCGTTCGGCCCGCGGCCGAATTTCGGCGGGTCGGTGAGGATGATGTCGTACTTGCTGCCGCGGCGCTCCTCGCGCTGGAGGAACTTCATCGCATCCTCGCAGATCCAGCGGATCGGCAGCTTCTCCATGCGGCCGAGCGCCTGGTTCTCGCGCGCCCAGCCGATGGCCTTCTTCGAGGCGTCGACATGGGTGACTTCCGCGCCCGCGGCGGCTGCGACCAGCGAGGCGACGCCGGTATAGCCGAAGAGGTTCAGCACCTTGACGGGGCGGCCGGCGGCCTCGACCTTCTCCTTCATCCAGCGCCAATGGGCGAGCTGTTCGGGGAAGACACCGACATGGCGGAAGGCGGTGAAGCGGCCGTGGAAATCGACGCCGAGGAGCTGCATCGGCCAGGTCTCGCCGAGCGCCGCCTTGGGGAATTTCCAGCGGCCCATCCCGTCCTCGTCCGTATCGCCGGTGAAGAGGGCGTCGGCCTTGTCCCAGAGCGCGGCCGGCAGGCTGCGCTGCCAGAGCGCCTGTGCTTCCGGGCGCACGATGCGGTAGGGGCCGTATTGCTCCAGCTTCTCGCCGGCGCCGCTGTCGATGAGGCGGTACTGGTCGGAGCCGGCGGTCTCCAGGATCACCGGCACGCGCTCGGCGGGCTTGTCGCCCTCGCGGCGGAGCAGCGGGCGGGCGGGGGCCTCGGGCGCGGGGCGCGGCTCCCTGTTCGGGGCCGGCGGCCTGGATGCCGCGGCCCTTGGAGCCTCAGCCTTCACGGCCGGCCGCGCATGGGCCTTCGCCTTGGCGGGCGCGGCGGGGCCGCTCTTCGGCCGGCGGTGCTTGTCCTTCACGATCGATCGTCCGTCGTCGGTTGAAACCTTGCCGGCAAAGCCGGAAAACAAGCGGCTCCCATACCATCCCTCCCCCACTTGGCAAAGCGCTTTCCGATTGCGATAAATTTGGAACCGTTCCAGGCAGGAGGATCGACCATGGACATGTCCGGCGAAGAACGTATTGCCGCCCCGCGCGAGGCCGTCTGGGCCGCGCTCAACGATCCGGAGATCCTGAAGGCCTGCATTCCGGGCTGTCAGTCGCTGACCCTGAAATCGCCGAACGAGCTGGAGGCGACCGTGAAGATCAAGATCGGCCCGGTCTCGGCGACGTTCAACGGCGAGGTGACGCTCTCCAACCTCAACCCGCCGGAAAGCTACACGATCTCCGGCGAGGGCAAGGGCGGCATCGCGGGCTTCGCGCAGGGCGGCGCGGATGTCCGCCTCATCGAGGACCGCGGCGAGACGATCCTTGCCTATGACGTGAAGGCGCAGATCGGCGGCAAGCTCGCCCAGCTCGGCTCGCGCCTCATCGATTCGACGTCGAGGAAACTGGCGACGCAGTTCTTCTCCGATCTCGGCGCGAAGCTGAACGGCGAAGCCGCCTGATCATTTCCCGGAAACCGGCACGACGGCCTGCGAGGCCAGCGCTTCGGCGCGGCCGCGATGCCTTTCGGCCTCCGTGTGCCACTTGACCGCCTCGCTCGCCTCGATGCGGGCGCGCTTGCGGTGCTTGCCCTGCGTGAACCAGGTGATGAGCGCGCCGAGCATGAGGCCGAGGATCGTCGCGAGGAAGAGATAGACGAAGAAGGGCGCGGTGACGGAGAGCACGCTGTCCTCCGGCCGGAACGGATTGAGCGCCAGCGTCACCGACTGCCGGTTCGCCACCGACAGCACGATCAGCACGATGGCGATCGGAATCAGGATGAGGACGTTGACTATTCTCTTGACCATTGCGTCACCTTTCTTGCGCGCGGCGCCGGCGGGAAGCCCCGCCCTGCCCCTGGCAATCCCCGCAAGGCCGTTTCACGCTGCCCGCCGGAATTGCTTCAATCGTCCTGATCGGCCTGACCGGGATTGAGGCGCTCGCGCAGTTCCTTGCCCGTCTTGAAGAACGGAACCCATTTCTCCTCGACGAAGACCGCGTCGCCCGTGCGCGGGTTGCGGCCCGAGCGCGAGGGGCGGTTCTTGACGGAGAAGGCGCCGAAGCCGCGCAGCTCCACCCGGTTGCCCCCGGCCAGCGCATCCGTGATCTCGTCCAGCACCGCGTTGACGATGTTCTCGACATCGCGGTGATAGAGATGGGGATTACGGGCTGCGACGATCTGGACCAGTTCCGACTTGATCACGGTATCCCCCTTAAAAATTCTTGTTTTTCAATCGCGATCAACCTGCCAAACCGAAACAAGACCGTCAAGAAACAACTTTTCGCCGGCCAGCTTTTCGATCGTCGGTTGAAGGTCGAGCGACAGGCCGAGCACCGAGCGGGCCAATTCCCGGATGCTGCCGCCGATGAAGGGAATGCCCGACCGGTTCGTCGGCTCGTAGTCGACGAAGGGCAGGTCCTTGGCCACCTTGCGGGTGTCGAGATAGGCGCGGATCGCCTCCGGCCCGCCGAGCGTGTCGACCAGTTTGGCGGCGAGTGCCTGCCGGCCGGTGAAGATGCTGCCGTCGGCAAGGCGCAGCACATCGGTGCGCGGCAGCTTGCGGCGCTCGGCGACGAGGTCGACGAACCAGTCGTAGCTGTCCATCACCATGGCGCGGATCATCGCCTTGGCGTCCTCGCTCGCCGGATGGAAGGGCGAGGGCTCGGCCTTCAGCGGCGCGGACTTGATCTCCTCCAGCGAGACGCCGATCTTGTCCATCAGCTCCTTCATCTGCGGATACTGGAAGAGCACGCCGATGGAGCCGGTGATCGAGCTTTCGCCGGCGACGATCGTATCGCCCGCCGTCGCGACCATGTAGCCGGCGGAGGCGGCGAGCGTGCGCACGTCCGAGACGACCGGCTTCTTTTCCGCCACCTTGCGCAGCGCCTTGAAGATCACCTCGCCGCCATAGGTCGTGCCGCCGGGCGAGGAGATCGTCACGACGAGCGCCTTGGCCCGGTCGTTCTTCGCGATGCGGTCGAGACGCTCCAGGAGATCCTTGTCGTCCTGGATGATGCCGGAGATGCCGATGCGGGCGATATGGTCGCCCGAACCGATGTCGGGCGCGCGCCAGGCGACGGCGGCCCAGATCGCCGCGAGCGCGATCAGCACGGCCGCGACGCGCCAGAAGGTGAGCTTGCGGCGCAGTTGCCGGCGGTCGGCGATGGCGGATTGTTCCATGTCCTGTCCTCGGTGCTGATGGCCGCCTCGCATCAAGGTGGCTTGCAGAAGGCCCTATCGATATGGCATTCCCCGCTCAAATGGCAATTCGTCGCCGAACTTTCTTGGACATCCATTGTTTGTTCAGGAATAATCGCCATATGGGGCCCGTTATAGTTGCGGCCCCTCATGCGCGGCGAGGGCCGGAACCGGACCATTCAAGCAGGCACTATGCTGAACAGCGTGACAGAAGCACCGACCGGTGCACAGGGCATGGGCATTTCCGCCGAGGCTTATCGCCTGGCGACGCGCCATTCCGCGCGCGTGCGGATCCTCAAGATCGCCCTGCCGGTCGCAGCCCTGATCATCGCCGCGATCTTCGCCGTCGTCTCCATCGTGCGCACCTACCTGCCCTCCGACCTCCATGTGGAGAGCGCCACCATCGAGGACGGCAAGATCGTGATGCGCTATCCGGCGATCGCCGGCCGCAACAAGGACGGCATCAGCTATTCGATGAAGGCCGAGCGGGCTCTGCAGGACATGAAGACGCCCGACGTCATCACGCTCGAGAACATCACGGCGAAGATGCCGGTCAACGACACGACCACCGCGGAAGTAAAGGCCGAGACCGGCGTCTACGACCGCGGCAAGAACCAGCTCGACATGACCCGGCCCTTCACCATCAACCTCAATACCGGCCTTGCCGCCGACTTCCGTTCGGCCCATCTCGACATCAACGGCGGGACGATGGAGACGAAGGACCCCGTTTCCATCCGCTCGCCCGGCGCATCCATTGTTGCGCAGTCGCTGCGAATGACGGATAAAGGCCGTGTCGTCGTCTTCGAGGGCAAGGTCGTCGTCGATGTCGACCCTGCCGCCATCCGCAACCGGGAAAAGTAACAGCGCCATGTTCGCCACCCTCTCCGCCCCCGCCCGGGCCGCCAGCCTTTTCGTTCTTGCCGCGGGCTTCGCACTGGCCGCGGGCCATGCCGGCGCCCAGCAGACGGCGAGCAAGATGAAGGGCGTGCAGCTCTCGAACGACCAGCCGATCCAGATCGAGAGCGACGCGCTGGAGATTCGCGACCAGGAGAACAAGGCCGAATTCACCGGCAATGTGAAGGTCGTGCAGGGCACGACGACATTGCAGGCAGGCCGCATGGTCGTCCACTACAAGTCGGGCGGCAAGGGCTCCGTCGCCAGCGGCAATGCCGACATCGAGAAGATCGACGTCTTCGACAAGGTCTACCTGAAGTCGCAGACGCAGGAGGCGACCGCCGATACCGGCACGTTCAACCTCGACAACGAGACGCTGGTCCTCAAGGGCAAGAAGGTGGTGCTGTCGGAAGGCGAGAACGTCTTCGTCGGTTGTCAGCTCTCCGTCACCATGCGCACCGGCGAAGCGAAGCTGGATGCCTGCGGCGGCCGCGTCATGATCCAGCTCGACCCCAAATCCCGCCAGAAAACGAACTGATATAGCGCTTCTCCCGTGTCATCTTCCCTGCTCACCCGCCTGACGCGCCACCCGAAGAAGGGTGCGCAGGAACCCCACCGCAGCGCCGACCTGTCGCGCTACGAAGGGACCCTCATTGCCCGGGGGCTGACGAAGACCTATCGCGACCGGCGCGTCGTCAACGGCGTGTCGCTCGTCGTCAGGCGCGGCGAGGCCGTGGGCCTGCTCGGCCCGAACGGCGCCGGCAAGACGACCTGTTTCTACATGATCACCGGCCTCGTGCCCGTCGACGAGGGCTCGATCGAGATCAACGGCCACGACGTCACCACCATGCCGATGTACCGCCGGGCGCGCCTCGGCGTCGGCTACCTGCCGCAGGAAGCCTCGATCTTCCGCGGCCTGACGGTGGAGGAGAACATCCGCGCCGTGCTGGAAGTGCACGACAAGGACAAGGCGCGGCGGGAGGAAAAGCTCGACAGCCTGCTCGCCGAGTTCTCGATTTCGCATCTTCGCAAGTCGCCCGCCGTCGCCCTTTCGGGCGGCGAGCGCCGGCGCCTCGAAATCGCCCGCGCGCTTGCCACCGACCCGACCTTCATGCTGCTCGACGAGCCCTTCGCGGGCGTCGACCCGATCTCGGTCGCCGATATCCAGGCGCTGGTGCGCCACCTCACCTCGCGCGGCATCGGCGTCCTGATCACCGACCACAACGTGCGCGAGACGCTCGGCCTCATCGACCGCGCCTATATCATCCATGCCGGCGAGGTGCTGACCCACGGCCGGGCGAACGACATCGTCAGCAATGCCGACGTGCGCCGCCTCTATCTCGGCGACAATTTCAGCCTCTGAGGGCAGAACGCGCCCGATTGCCGCGATCTTCACCAAGTTCGCGCCTGCCGCTTGACCAAATGCTTTTAAAAAGCAATTTTTGGGCCAGTTGGTTTCTGCCGCCCCGATCCTGTGGCTTCGGGCGGATTTTCGGAGAGTAGAGCGTCCGCATGGCCCTCGCCGCCAGCCTTTTCCTGCGCCAAAACCAGTCGCTGGTCATGACGCCGCAGCTCATGCAGTCGATACAGCTGCTGCAGATGACGCATGGCGAGCTGACGCAGTTCATCGAGCAGGAAGTCGAGAAGAACCCGCTCCTCGAAATCGCCGCGAATGACGACGGTGCGCGCGACGAGCGTTTTTCCGCCGAGGCCGAGCAATCCCCCACCGAGCGCGGCGAGGACGGCGGACAGGCGGACCTCTACGACACCGCCACCAGCGGCACCGCCGGCAGCGCGCCCGAGACGCTCGACGGCGGGCTCGACAATGTCTTTCCCGACGATGCCGGCCCCCGGGCGGCGGACGCGCCGGAGCTGATCGGCCAGTGGAAGTCCATGCCGGGCGGCGGCGGGGACGGCGAGGGCTACGACCTCGACGACTTCGTGGCGAGCCGCAAGACGCTGCGCGACGTCCTGAACGAGCAGATCCCCTTCGCCCTTGCCGGTCCCGTCGACCGGCTGATCGCCCAGCATCTCGTCGACCAGCTCGACGAGGCCGGCTATCTCCAGGGCAGCACGGCGGAGACCGCCGCGAAGCTCGGCAAGCCCGCCGCGGAGATCGAGCGCGTGCTCGCCCGCCTGCAGGAGCTCGATCCGCCGGGGGTCTTCGCCCGCTCGCTCAGCGAATGCCTTGCGATCCAGCTGAGGGCCAGGGACCGGCTCGACCCGGCCATGGCGGCGCTGGTCGACAATCTGGAACTGCTCGCCCGGCGCGACTTCGCGACGCTGAAGAAGCTCTGCGGCGTGGGCGAAGAGGACCTCCTCGACATGCTGGCGGAAATCCGCAAGCTCGACCCGAAGCCCGGCACGCGCTACGAGACCAGCGCCTCGGAGGCCGTGGTGCCGGACATCGTCGTGCGCACCGCATCCGACGGAAGCTGGCATGTCGAACTCAATGCCGACACGCTGCCCCGCGTGCTGGTCAACCGCGACTACTATACCGCCGTTTCCAGCCGCACGAGCCGCGACAGCGCGGACTACGGCTTCCTCAACGAATGCCTCCAGACGGCCAACTGGCTGACGCGCAGCCTCGACCAGCGCGCCCGCACCATCCTGAAGGTGGCGAGCGAGATCGTGCGCCAGCAGGATGCCTTCCTCGTCAACGGGGTCGACCACCTGCGCCCGCTGAACCTCAAGACGATCGCCGAGGCGATCAGGATGCATGAATCGACGGTGAGCCGCGTCACCTCGAACAAATACATGCTGACGCCGCGCGGCCTGTTCGAGCTGAAATATTTCTTCACCGTCTCGATCGGCTCGGCCGAGGGCGGCGATTCCCATTCGGCCGAGAGCGTGCGCCACCGCATCCGCAGCATGATCGCGCAGGAAGCCCCCGAGGCGGTGCTCTCCGACGACGACATCGTCGATGCCCTCCGCAAGGGCGGCGTGGAGCTTGCCCGCCGCACGGTGGCGAAGTACCGCGAGGCGATGAACATCCCCTCCTCCGTGCAGCGCCGACGCGAAAAACGGGCGCTCGCAAAGGCCTCTGCCACTTGAAACAAAGCCCGGGACAGCCGCGTTTCCGCCTGTGAGAAGTTAACGATGGCTGAATCGGCCGATTGACTTCGCGGGCTGGAAGGGCTAATGCGCGCCCCACTTCCGAAGGGAAGGCAGGCCGGACTTCCAGACTATCCCCGCTTTTCTCGAGCGTGCGATGCAGCAAACAGCGCGTGCGTGAAACGCTTGGAACGCAGATGAGGTTGGAATAGACTGGTGTACGCAAATCATGAAAGAGAGGTACCCTCCATGAGTGTGCGTGTGTCCGGTAAACATATGGAAATCGGCGACAGCTTCCGCCAGCGTATTGAAGAGCAGGTGGGAGAAGCCGTTACCAAATATTTTGACGGAGGATATTCGAGCCAGGTCACCGTGGAAAAGGCGGGATCGCGCTACAGTGCGGACTGCAAGCTTCACCTGGATACGGGTACGGCGTTGCAGGCCAATGGCGAGGCCAACGATCCCCTGGCAGCCTTCCAGGCAGCCTCGGAGCGGATCGAAAAGCGCCTGCGCCGGTACAAGCGCAAACTCAAGGCACACCACAATGGCAACGGTCATGATGCCTATGCAGAGGTGGCCTACACGGTGATGGATTCGGTCCCCGACGAAGACGAAGAGCTTCCCGAGGACTACGCGCCGACCATCGTCGCGGAAAGCACGAAGAAACTCAGGACCATGTCCGTCGCGGGCGCCGTCATGGCGCTCGACATGACGGACGAGCCGGTTCTTCTCTTCCGCAGCGCCGGGTCGGAGCAGCTCAATATCGTCTACCGACGCAACGACGGAAATATTGGCTGGATCGATGCAGCCAATATCAAAGGCTGAGTGACGGGAGCGTGGTGCCGGGACGGGCACCACGCTTCTTCAAACCCTTCACCCAGCGCACGAGGACAAGAGCATGGCATTGGCAGGTCTACTGCAGCAGAGTGCGATTATTCCGGCGATGAAGGCCAATTCCAAGAAGCAGCTGCTTCAGGAGCTGGCAGCAAAAGCGGCAAAGATTACCGGGATTCCGGAACGCGAGATCTTCGACGTCATCCTTCAGCGTGAGCGCCTCGGTTCGACCGGCGTCGGCAATGGCATCGCCATTCCACACGGCAAGCTGAAGGAGCTTTCGCAGATCACCGGCCTCTTCGCGAGGCTCGAAACCCCCGTGGACTTCGAGGCACTGGACGACCAGCCGGTGGACCTCGTCTTCCTGCTGCTCGCGCCGGAAGGCGCCGGCGCGGACCACCTGAAGGCCCTTTCGCGCATTGCCCGCGTGCTGCGTGACCCGGCCATGGTCGCCAAGCTGCGCGCCTCCGACAGCGAGAGCGCCATCTATGCCTGCCTCAGCGAGGAGCAGGCATCCGCGGCCTGAGGCTGCGCAATACCCTATTCGATTGCCTGTGAAGCCGCCGCGGACATCACGTCCTGCGGCGGTTTTCATTCGTGCGGGCTTTACGCGAGAAGCTGCGGCAGGGTGGCGGCGAGCATCGCCGCGCCCGAGGCCGTGAGCAGGCCGAGCACGATGCGGCGGAAGGCCGCCTCGCTGATGCCGATATAGAGCCGGCTACCGAGCAGTGTCGGCAAGAGCATGGCCGGGGCGACGACGGCGAACATCGGCAGCATCTCCGTCTTGACGGCGCCGGTGGCGAAATAGGTCGCCATGGTGACGGCGAGCGTTGCGAGATTGAAATTCTGGATGACCGTGCGCTGGGTATCCTTCTCCATCTGCCGCAGGGTGCACCAGAGCGTCGGCACCGGGCCGGAGAAACCGCCGAGGCCCGCCATGATGCCGCCGACAAGGCCCGCGGCGCCATCCGCGAGGCGCCCGCCGAACCGCACCGGCGGCAGGGCGCGGGAAAACAGCATGATCGGGCACCAGACGACCAGCAGCAAGCCCAGCATAATCTTGAAGAGCCGCGCGTCCAGCAGCGGCAGGATCGCCGTGCCGATCGGAATCCCGGCGAGGCCGCCGAGCAGGAAGGGCATGAGGACCGGCAGGCTGAAGCCGCGCCGCACCGAGACGGCGCCGACCACCTGTCCCGTCAGCGCGCCGAAGACGACGAGCACCGCGGCAAGCTGCGGCTCCACCGTCCAGGCCCAGAAGGACATGGCGACCAGCCCGAAGGCGAAACCGGAAAGGCCCTGCACGAAACCCGCGACGATTGCGCCGAGCGCAATGATCCACACAGTCTCAGGCAAGGGATATCCTTTCGGGACAGGAACTCGCGGGAGAGAATGCCGCAAGGGAAAGCGCCGGGCAAACACCCGTACTATCTTCCATCATGGTCGGGCTCGACTCGACCATGCATGCACAAGCGCGTCGCGGACGTGAATGGAAGACGCCTGCCGACGATCGAACGCCCGCACCGTTGCGGATGCGGGCGCCGGAACGTGTCGGGAAGACCGGTCAGGCCTGCGCGGTGCTCGTCTCGCCGGCGGGGGCCTTCGGGCCGCCCTTGGAGACGCCGACCATGGCGGGGCGCAGGACGCGCTCGCCGATGACGTAACCGTCCTGCACGACCTGGACGACCGTGTTGCTGGCGACGTCGGGGTTCGGCACCTCGAACATGGCCTGGTGGAAATGCGGGTCGAACTTCTCGCCGATCGGATCGAGCTTGCGCACGCCATGGCGCTCCAGCGCCGACAGCATGGAACGCTCGGTCATCTCGACGCCGTCCGCCAGCGCCTTGAGGCCGGCATCGTCGCCCGCGAGGGCTTCGGACGGGATGGCGTCGAGCGCGCGGCGCAGGTTGTCGGACACGGCCAGCATGTCGCGCGCAAAGCCCGCGACGGAATAGGACTTGGCGTCCTTCACGTCGCGCTCGGTGCGGCGGCGCAGGTTGTCCATCTCGGCGGCGAGGCGCAGGTACTTGTCGCGAAGGTCGGCGTTCTCCGCCTTCAGAACCTCGACCGGATCGGGTTCGGCCGGGACTTCCGCCTCGACGGCGGCGTCAGCCGCGGATGCCTCAGCGGCAAGGTTGCTGTCCACCGCTTCGTCAGGTCCGTGTTTCTTGGTCTCGTCGGTCATGACGTACTCCGAATTGCATTGCTAAGGGGTTGCGCCCGATATCGAGCTTCGGGCCTGAAAAATCAAGGGCTGGCGGCCGGAAAGCCGGCGTATCGGATGGCATGCCGTTCTCGCGGGGCCGCTGCACGCCTTCACGCGGCATGCTTCAGCGCGAAAGCCGCGACATCAGTTGCGCCGTATAGTCCACCATCGGCACGATGCGGGAATAGTTGAGCCGCGTCGGCCCGATGACGCCGACCGCGCCGACGATCTTGTCGTCGCCGTCCCTGTAGGGCGCGACGATGAGCGAGGAGCCGGAGAGCGAGAAGAGCTTGTTCTCCGAGCCGATGAAGATGCGCACGCCCGGTCCTGTCTCGGCGAGGTTCAGGAGCTCGATCAGGCTGTCCTTGCGCTCCAGGTCGTCGAAGAGCATGCGCAGGCGGTCGATATCGTCGGCCCCGGCAAGGCCTTCGAGAAGGTTCGCGCGGCCGCGCACGATGAGGCGCGTGGGCTTGGCCTCATCGAAACCGCCGGACCAGACGGCAAGGCCGCGTTCCACGAGGTCCTGCGACAGCTTGTCCAGCTCGCTGCTGATCTCGCCGCGCAGGCGCTCCAGCTGCGAGCGCGCCTCCAGCAGCGTGTTGCCGGAAAGATGCGCGTTGAGGAAGTTCGCAGCCTCCGTGAGCTGCGAGCTGGTGACACCCGCCGGCAGTTCGATGATGCGGTTCTCCACCTGGTCGTGATCGCCCACCAGCACGACCAGCGCCTTGGTCGGCTCCAGCCGGATGAACTCGACATGCTTCAGCACGGCGTCGTTCTTGGTGGTGATGACGAGGCCGGCGCCGCGCGACATGCCGGACAGCGCCTGGCTCGCCTCGTTCATCATGGTCTCGACGGCCGAGTGCTTCTGCCCATGCGGGCGCACGTGGCGCTCGATGGAGGCGCGGTCCTCGGCGGAGATATTGCCGACCTGCATGAAGGCGTCGACGAAGAAGCGCAGGCCCAGCTGCGTCGGCAGGCGGCCGGCGCTGATATGCGGCGAATAGATGAGGCCGAGCTCCTCCAGGTCGCTCATCACGTTGCGCACGGAGGCGGGCGAGAGCGACATGGGCAGGATGCGCGACAGGTTGCGCGAGCCGAGCGGCTCGCCGCTTTCCAGATAGGTCTCGACGATGCGGCGGAAGATCTCGCCCGAACGCTCGTCGAGCGCCGCCTGAATGTCAGGTCCCGGAGGATTCTTCAAAACCATCTTCGAACTGCAACCCTGTTGTCCGCCCGGAATATAGTGATTTCACCGGCCGGCGCAAAACGGATTTTCCCCCACCTTGCCCCTCCGCCATTCCCTCGCCCGGCGAAACGGTCTAAAGCAGCCTCAAACACATCTCAGACAGGAGTTCGCGATGCGGCCGTCCGGCAGAAAAACCGATCAGATGCGCAAGGTTTCCTTCGAGCGCAACGTTTCCAAGCATGCCGAGGGCTCCTGTCTCGTCAAGTTCGGCGACACGCATGTGCTGGTGACGGCAAGCCTGGAAGACAAGACGCCGCCGTGGCTGCGCAACAGCGGCAAGGGCTGGGTGACGGCCGAATATGGCATGCTGCCGCGCGCCACCGGCGACCGCATGAAGCGCGAGGCCGCCGCAGGCAAGCAGGGCGGGCGCACGCAGGAGATCCAGCGCCTCATCGGCCGGTCGCTGCGCGCCATCGTCGACCTCGAAGCGCTCGGCGAGCGCCAGATCACCGTCGACTGCGACGTCATCCAGGCCGACGGCGGCACGCGCACGGCCTCCATCACCGGCGCGTGGATCGCCCTCCACGACTGCCTGAAATGGATGGAAGCACGCAGCATGATCAAGGTCGAGAAGGTCCTGAAGGATCACGTCGCCGCCATTTCTTGCGGCATCTTCGCCGCCCAGTCGGTGATCGACCTCGATTATCTCGAAGATTCCGCCGCCGAGACGGACGCCAACTTCGTCATGACCGGCTCGGGCGGCATCGTCGAAATCCAGGGCACCGCGGAAGGCAAGCCGTTCACGGAGGAGGAATTCTCCAGCCTGATGGCGCTCGCCCGGGGCGGCATCGCCGACCTCGTCGCCCTGCAGAAGCAGGCCATCGCCTGAGAAGGGCACAAGACCATGACCGCCGCGATCGAAGGCATTCTCGAAACCGCGCTCTATGCGGACGACCTCGACGCGGCAGAAGCCTTCTATGGCGGCCTTCTGGGGCTGGAGAAGATCACGCGGCAGGGCAACCGCCACGTCTTCTTCCGTTGCGGTCCCGGCGTCCTCCTGATCTTCAATGCGAAGGAGACCGCCGTTCCCCCGCCGCCGCAGGCCTTTCCCGTGCCGGTGCACGGCGCTGCCGGCCCCGGCCATGCCTGTTTCCGCGTTGCCGGTCCCGCGCTTGATTTCTGGGTGAAAAAGCTGGAAGAAGCCGGAATCGCCATCGAAGCGGATTTTCGCTGGCCGAACGGCGCCCGCTCCATCTATTTCCGCGACCCCGCCGGCAACAGCCTCGAATGCGCCGAGCCGGCTCTGTGGAACATCGCTTAGGACCCCTTATGCGCAAGCTCGATACCAAGACGATCGTCGTCGCCAGCCACAATGCCGGGAAGATCCGCGAGATCGAGGACCTGATCGGTCCCTTCGGCTTTTCCGCCAAGTCCGCCGCCGAACTGAAATTCGAGGAGCCGGACGAGACCGGCACCACCTTCGAGGAAAACGCCACGATCAAGGCACTCGCCTCCGCGAAAGCCTCGGGCCTTCCGGCGCTTTCGGACGATTCCGGCCTCGTCATCGATGCGCTGGACGGCGCGCCGGGCGTCTACACCGCCAACTGGGCGGAAAAGGAAGACGGCACGCGCGATTTCGCCATGGCCATGGAGAAGGTCGAAAAGGCGCTGGCCGAAAAGGGCGCGACGGACGTAAAGGACCGCACCGCGCGCTTCGTCTCCGTGCTCTGCCTTGCCTGGCCTGACGGCCATACGGAACTCTTCCGCGGCGAGGTGGAAGGCCATGTGGTCTGGCCGCCGCGCGGCGACAAGGGCTTCGGCTACGATCCCGTCTTCCAGCCGGAGGGCTTTGACACGACCTTCGGCGAGATGAGCGCGGAAGAAAAGCACGGCTGGAAGCCGGGCGACGCGAGCGCGCTGTCGCATCGCGCCCGCGCCTTCAAGGTCTTCGTCGAAACCTGCCTGAAGGCGTAAGGCATCATGACGGCGGTGCCCTTCGATATCCGGCCGAGCATGGGAGCGGACCTTGCCGATCCCGGCTTCGGCATCTATGTGCACTGGCCGTTCTGTGCCGCCAAATGCCCCTATTGCGACTTCAACAGCCATGTGCGCCACCAGCCGGTCGACCAGCCGCGCTTCGTGCAAGCCTTCCTGAAGGAAATGGCGACGATGCGCCGGCTGACCGGCTCGCGCTCCATCACCAGCATCTTCATGGGTGGCGGCACGCCCTCGCTGATGGCGCCGGAGACGGTGGACGCCATCCTCAACGGCATTGCCCGCCACTGGCATGTGCCGGACGGCATCGAGATCACCATGGAGGCGAACCCTTCCAGCGTGGAGGCCGAGCGCTTCCGTGGCTACCGCGCCGCAGGCGTCAACCGCGTCTCGCTCGGCGTGCAGGCGCTGAACGACCGGGACCTGAAATTCCTCGGCCGGCTGCATGACGTCGCCGACGCGCTGAAGGCGATCCGCCTTGCGCGCGACATCTTTCCGCGCATGTCCTTCGACCTCATCTATGCGCGCCCGAACCAGACGGTGGAGGAATGGGATCGCGAATTGAAGGAGGCCGTGTCCTACGCGGTCGACCATCTCTCGCTCTACCAGCTCACCATCGAGGAAGGCACGCCCTTCTACGGTCTGCACAAGGCCGGCAAGCTGGTCGTGCCGGACGGCGAGCACTCCGCCGTGCTCTACGAGGCGACGCAGGAGATCACCGAGCGCGAGGGCATGCCGGCCTACGAGGTCTCCAACCATGCGCGTCCCGGCTCGGAAAGCCGCCACAACCTCACCTACTGGCGCTATGGCGACTATGTCGGCATCGGCCCCGGCGCCCATGGCCGCCTGACGACGGGCGGCGCGAAGATCGCCACCGCGACGGAGCGGAGGCCCGAGGGCTGGCTGGAGCTCGTGGAAGCCGAAGGCCACGGCATGGTCGACCAGGAAGTGCTGGAATACGAGGCACAGGCGGACGAATTGCTGCTGATGGGCCTGCGGCTCAGGGAGGGCGTCGACCTTGCCCGCTGGCAGACCCTTTCCGGCCGCGGCCTCGACCCGGACCGCGAACAGTTCCTCATCGACCATGGCTTCATCGAGCGGCTCGGCAATTCGCGCCTGCGCTGCACGCCGGCCGGGATGCTGATCCTCGACGCCGTCGTCGCGGACCTCGCCTGCTAAGGCCGGCACGCTCTCCCATATCCGTCTTGAACTCCGGCCATCGGCTCGACCCGAGGGTCTCTGCACGCTCACACGCAACCATGATGCAGAGGGCTTTAGATCCCGCGTCAAAGAAAAGGGGCCTTTCGGCCCCTTTTTAAGCATAGCCCAGTCTGACCCGTACTATTCGTTGATCAGGCGCTTCAGAAGCTCGATCTCGTGGCTGAGCTTGGTGTCGCCTGAGATCAGTTCCTCGATCTTGCGCACGGCATGCAGCACGGTCGTGTGGTCGCGTCCGCCGAAGCGGCGGCCGATCTCCGGGAAGGAGCGCGGCGTCAGGGTCTTCGACAGATACATGGCGATCTGGCGCGGCTTGACGATGACCCGCGTGCGGCGGTTCGAGACCAGCTCCTGGCGCGAGACATTGTAGTGCTTGGCGACGACGCGCTGGATGTCCTCGATGCGCACGCGGCGCGGCTCGCCGGCGGCGACCAGATGGCCGAGCAGCTCGTCGACGCGCTCGATCGTCAGGTTCGGCTCGAAGGAGCGGCGGAAGAGCAGCTGGTTGAAGGCGCCTTCCAGCTCGCGGCCGCTGGCCGTGATGTTGCGCGCGACATGGCTGAGGATCTCGACCGGGATGTCGAGCGACTGGTCTTCCTGCTGCGCGGCGGCAAGGCGGCGCTTGAGGATCTCAAGGCGCATCTCGTAGTCCGGCGCTTCCATCTCGATGGCGACGCCGCCCTGCAGGCGCGAGCGCACGCGCGGATCGAGCGATTCCAGCTCCCACGGCGCGCGGTCGGCAGCGACCACGACCTGCTTGGCCGAATCGAGCAGCATGTTGAGCAGGTGGCAGAACTCGTTCTGGATCGAGTTGCCCTGCAGGAACTGCATGTCGTCGATGATCAGGAGATCGATGTTGCGCAGCGTCTCCTTGAGGGAGAGCGCATCGTTGTCGCGGATCGCGGTCGCGAAGCGCCACATGAAGTATTCGGCCGTCAGATAGACGACGCGCGGGTTGCGGGCGCTGGAGAGCGCGCCGAGCGCGATCGCCTGGAGAAGGTGCGTCTTGCCGAGGCCGACGCTGGAATGGACGAAGAGCGGGTTGAAGCGCACGGCGCCGGCACCGGCTTCCGCGATGGTGCGGGCGGCGGCAAGGGCGACGCGGTTCGAGGTGCCCTCGACGAAGGCGTCGAACGTGTAGCGCTGGTCGAGCGGCGAGCCGAAGAGCGGGCCGGAATGCTGGGCGCGCGGCTGGGCCGTGGCGGTGACGGAAGCGGCGACGCTTGCCACCGACTGCGGGCTGCCCGCCGAACGGCGCGGCTGGGCCTGCGGGGCGGGTTCCGCAACGGCAACGGCCTCATCGACAACGCCGATGCGCGCGCCGCGGGTCGCGGTCCGCACCAGGATCTCCACCTTGAGGATTTCCGCGTCTTCCTGCTGGAAGAGGCTGGTGATCAGGTCGAGATAACGATTGTTGATCCAGGATTTGAGGAACGTCGTCGGCACCGACAGACGCACCACGCTCTTGGATACGGAATGGATTTTCAGGCGTCCGAACCAGCTTGCGAAAACGTCCGGCCCAACCTGCGCCTTCAGGCGCGCACTGACCCGTTCGAAAAGCGCATCATGCTTCATGTCGGATGCAACCCCCGCCGCCTCTTGTGCCCCTTCTTGCGGGAGCGTTTGTCGTGCATTTTCCCCGTTTGCGAATGTACCAGCCGTCCTGGCCGTATTCATCTGCATCTTGCCGCCTTTCATGCTCAATTCGCCACGTCGGCATTGCTGCCGGCGCCTTTCATGTTTGCCGTCCCCCGGCCGTGCCGAGCCATCGCCCGGTCCGGGATCTGGTGCCCCGACTGCACCGGCCCCCTGCTCCGGCACAATCCCTGTTTGCCAAACACAAGTCGGTCCCGCCCGATCCGGCGTCATGCCGGATCCGCAGTCCCGTCTGTGGCCGCGCCGCTCACTCCCTCGTAGAGCGCCCGGCGGGCATGCCCCTCAATCATCCGACCGCTTTCGCGGCCTTCAACCGGCAAAACCGATGGTCGCAAAGACCCTTGCCAGCGCGCCGTGGGGCACCTGGGGCAAGCTCTGCCGATTGGATGATTTTACGAAGCGGAGCCGCTCCGTTACAGGGGACAAACAATCACCGCTGCCTCGTGAGGCAGTCTTGTCGGCGATCATTCTAAGGCTATCTCCGCGCCCCCTGTGGAAAGCATTTAGGCAGGATCAGGCACCAAGATCAATCACGAATTTTACGCAAAATTAAGGGGCGGGCGTTGACTCGGGATGCCGTTTTTGACTCGGAATCGCTCTCTCGGGGGAGAATCCATTACGAATCAATGGCTTTGTTTTCGGGTGGCTTTCGGGCGGCCCCGAAAACGAAAAAAATAAAAATTCGCTTGACTCCGGATGCTGTCAAACTCCCGCAACGAAAGGGCGAGCGGCGGGGGATAACCTCCCACAAGTAACTGAATTTAAATGATTTTTCTCGTCACTCTTTTGACACGATCGAGCCTTGCGGATTAACCATGGCCGGGCGCGAAAAGCAAAGAAAAAGCCCGGTGCGGGCACCGGGCTTTTACTAATATTGCATAGCTCTGTGGCGGGGCCGATCAGGCCGTCATCGCCTTCACGCGGCCGGCGAGGCGCGAAACCTTGCGGGAAGCCGTGTTGGAATGAAGGACGCCCTTGGTGGCGGCGCGCATCAGTTCCGGCTGGGCGGCCTTCAGGGCGGCGGCTGCAACAGCCTGATCGCCCGAGGCGATCGCCTCTTCGACCTTGCGGATGAAGTTGCGGACGCGCGAACGGCGCGACTTGTTGACTGCGGTGCGCGCGGCGATCTTGCGGGTCGCCTTCTTAGCCGAGGTGGTATTGGCCATGTATGCCTCTCTTCAGAAATCTGACACAAACTCCACCCTCGCCGTGCCGGGTCACTGCGACCTGTCATCAAAGCAATTCGGGAGCAATATCGGAAAACCTTGGAGTGCGGCTTTCCAAACTGTGGGCGGCGTATAGCCGGAAACCGCGATGGCGTCAACGCGGATTCTGCAAGAAACGCCGCGCGAAGGCGTGTCGCGACCCTTTGGATCGGCTGGCCACGCCTTCGCGCTCCGATTCCCGCATGCCGTCAGGCGGCAGCGCCCGCCTAGCGATGGCGGAAGGCGGGCTTCCTCTTCTCGATGAAGGCCGTCATGCCTTCCTTCTGGTCCTCAGTGGCGAAGAGCGCGTGGAACAGCCGACGCTCGGCGCGCATGCCTTCCGACAGCACCGTCTCATAGGCGCGGTTCACCGCCTCCTTGGCCATGATGGTCGAGGGCAGGGAGAAGCCGGCGATCTTCTCGGCCGCCGCCAGCGCCTCCTCCAGCAGTTTCTCCGGCGCCACCACGCGGGCAACGAGGCCCGAGCGCTCGGCCTCCGCCGCGTCCATCATGCGGCCGGTGAGGATGAGGTCCATCGCCTTCGACTTGCCGATCGCGCGCGTCAGGCGCTGGGTGCCGCCCATGCCGGGGATGACACCGAGCGTGATCTCCGGCTGGCCGAACTTCGCCGTCTCGGAGGCGATGATGAAATCGCACATCATGGCGACCTCGCAGCCGCCGCCGAGCGCAAAGCCGCTGACGGCCGCGATCATCGGCTTGCGGAAGGCCGCCACCTCGTCCCAGCCGGCGGCAAGGTCCTCGACCATCGCCTCGGCGAAGCCGTAGGGCTGCATCTCCTTGATGTCGGCCCCGGCGGCGAAGGCCTTTTCCGAGCCGGTGAGGACGACCGCGCCGATGCCGGCGTCGGCCTCGAAGCCGGCGAGCACGCCCCTCAGCTCGTCGAGAAGCTGGCGGTTCAGCGCGTTCAGCGCCTGCGGCCGGTTGAGCGTGACGAGGCCGACGCGTCCGCGCGTCTCGACCAGCAGGGTTTCATGGGCCATGTTTCTCTCCTCTTCCTATTATTTCTGGCAGGCGGCACAGTGGAAGGTCGACCGGCCACTTTGCACGATGCGGCCGATTGTGCCCGTGCAGCCCGGCGTGCGGCAAGGCTCCTTCTCGCGGTCATAGACGGAAAAGGAGTGCTGGAAATAGCCGAGCGAGCCATCGGCGCGGATATGGTCGCGCAGGGTCGAGCCGCCGGCCTCGATGGCATCGGCGATGACCTGGCGGATCGCCTCGGTCAGCGCCACGAGTTCCTTCTTCGGCTTGCCGGCCGCCGTCACCAGCGTTCCGGCCAGCCGCTCCGGCGAAAGATGGGCGCGCCACAGCGCCTCGCAGACATAGATATTGCCGAGGCCGGCAATGTTCTTCTGGTCGAGCAGCGCCGCCTTCAGCGGCGTCTGGCGACCGCGGAACTTTGCCGCGATATAGTCGGCGTCGAGCGTGTTGCCGGTCGGCTCCTCGCCGAGGTCTCGGAAGAAGGGGTGGGCGGCAAGGTCCTCGCGGCGGGCGAGGTCCATGAAACCGAAGCGGCGCGGGTCGTTGTAGACGACGCGGCGCTCGCCGTCCGCCGTCTCCAGATGGAAGACGACATGGTCGTGGCGCGTGTCCTTGCTGCGCGGCATATGGAAGTCGCCGGGCGTCTCCGCCTCCGGCGTGCCCTCCACCCGGAACGAGCCGGACATGCCGAGATGGGCGATGACGACGTCGCCGCCTTCAAGATCGATCAGCAGATATTTCGCGCGGCGGCCGAGCGAGACGACGCGGCGACCTTGAAGCGCTTCGGAGAAGGCAGGCGGGAAGGGAAAGCGCAGGTCCGGGCGGCGCAATTCCGCGCGGCGGATGCGCGCTCCTTCCATGACGGGCGCAAGGCCGCGCCTGACCGTTTCCACTTCCGGCAATTCCGGCATCCCGTTCTCCTTGAAGACGATTTAACCTTGAGCGCATTTGCCGCGGTCCGGCATTTCCCTCCCGGCCATCAATGTCCTATATACCCGGCGAAGCGTTCAGATAGCGCGGCCAAAGCCAATTCGCTATGGTCTTGGCAGCATTACGGCTGCGACAGACCGGCCCATGGAGAAGACGATGACCGAACAGCGCACATCCGCAGACGGCGGCATGGAAACCTCCTACGGCTTCCGCGAGGTTTCGCAGGGCGAAAAGCAGGCGCTCGTCAACGACGTGTTCCACAAGGTCGCCAAGCGCTACGACATCATGAACGACGTCATGTCCGCCGGCCTGCACCGGGCCTGGAAGGACGCGATGATCGCGAGCCTCAACCCGCGCAAGGACGCATCCTACAAGGTGCTGGATGTCGCCGGCGGCACTGGCGACATCGCCTTCCGCATCGTGGAAGCGTCCGACCGTCTCGCCCATGCGACCGTCCTCGACATCAACGGCTCGATGCTCGCCGTCGGCGCCGACCGCGCGGCGAAGAAGGGGCTTTCGGCCAATCTCGACTTCGTCGAGGCCAATGCCGAGGAACTGCCCTTCGAGGCCGGCACCTTCGACGCCTATACGATCGCCTTCGGCATCCGCAACGTGCCGCGCATCGACGTGGCGCTGTCCGAAGCCTACCGCGTGCTGAAGCGCGGCGGGCGGCTGCTCGTGCTGGAATTCTCCGAGGTGGAGATGCCGCTTCTCGACAAGTTTTATGACACCTGGTCGTTCAAGGCGATCCCGCAGTTCGGCAAGATGATCACGGGCGATGCCGAGCCCTACCAGTATCTCGTGGAATCGATCCGCAAGTTCCCCAACCAGGAGGATTTCGCGGCGATGATCCGCAAGGCCGGCTTCTCTCGCGTGTCCTATACCAACTATACCGGCGGCATCGCGGCGCTGCATTCGGGCTGGAAGCTCTGAGCATGATCCTCTTCCCGGCCAAGAACGGCCTTTCCGCATGAGCGTCATCGGCGCCTATCTTCGCCTCGCCCGCGTGGGCTGGGTCCTCGTGCGCGAGGGCGTCGTCTCGGCGCTGCCGACCGAGGGCATGCCGACGCTTGCCCGCACCGCCCATGCCTTTGCCGGCCTCTTCGAGCGGCGCAAGGCTGCCAAGGGCGGGCGCGGCGACAACCTTGCCCGCGCCATCGAGCGCCTCGGCCCCTCCTATGTGAAGATGGGCCAGTTCCTGGCGACCCGTCCCGACGTCGTCGGCGCGGAAATCGCCGTCGAGCTTTCGGCCCTGCAGGACCGCATGGCGACCTTCCCGAAGGAAGCGGCCGTCGCCACGGTGGAAGGCTCGCTCGGCCGGCCGCTCGACGATCTCTATGTGAGCTTCGGCGACCCCATCGCCGCCGCCTCCATCGCGCAGGTCCATCCCGCGACGGTGCGCGACGGAAACGGCGAGCGGAAGGTCGCGGTGAAGGTCATCCGCCCCGGCGTGCGCCAGCGTTTCGCCCATGACCTCGAGGCCATGTATGCGGCCTCGCGCCTGCAGGAAAAGATCCTGCCCAACACGCGACGGCTCAAGCCCGTCGAGGTGACGCGGACGCTGGAGCAGACGACCAAGGTCGAGATGGACCTTCGGCTGGAGGCCGCCGCCCTTTCCGAACTCGGCGAGAACACCAAGGACGATCCCGGCTTCCGCGTGCCGGCGGTCGACTGGGAGCGCACCGGCCGCGACGTCGTCACCATGGAATGGATCGACGGCATCAAGATGTCCGACGTCGAGGGGCTGCGCGCCGCCGGCCACGACCTCGACAGGCTCGCCGACACGCTGATCCAGTCCTTCCTGCGCCACACGCTGCGCGACGGCTTCTTCCATGCCGACATGCACCAGGGCAACCTCTTCGTCGATCCTGACGGCGTCATCGTCGCGGTCGACATGGGCATCGTCGGGCGGCTCGGCAGGAAGGAGCGCCGCTTCCTCGCGGAAATCCTCTACGGCTTCATCACGCGCGACTACCAGCGCGTTGCCGACGTGCATTTCGAGGCCGGCTACGTGCCCTCGCACCACGATACGGCGAGCTTCGCGCAGGCGATCCGTGCCATCGGCGAGCCGATCCACGGCCAGCCGGCCGAGACGATCTCGATGGCCAAGCTCCTGACGCTGCTCTTCGAGGTGACGGAGCTCTTCGACATGGAGACCCGCACCGAACTGGTCATGCTGCAGAAGACCATGGTGGTGGTGGAGGGCGTGTCGCGCACGCTCAACCCGCGCTTCAACATGTGGAAGGCCTCCGAGGGGGTCGTCGGCGACTGGATCCGCGACAATCTCGGCCCGAAGCGCCTTCTCGCCGACCTGCGCGACGGCGCGCATGCCGCGCTCAGGCTCGCAGAGGCCGCGCCGGAGATCGCCGCCAAGGCGGAGAAGTTCTCGCAGGACCTCACCGCCATGGCGGAAAAGGGCCTGCGTTTCGACGCGGAGACGGCGGAAGCCATCGGCCGCTCCGAGGCGCGGCACAGCCGCTCCGGCCGTCTCGCGCTCTGGGTGATCGCCGCCACGCTCGTCTATATCGCCTGGAAGCTGGCCTGAGCCGGCTCCGCTTGACCAGCGCCGGCCGGGCGCTAGTCTCTCCTCCATGACAGACGAGCCCCTGAGCGATACCGAACCGCAACCCTTCATCGAAAGGCTGCGCCGGCAGTTGCGCGGGCTCTATTTCGGGCGCGACCGGGAGGCGATCCGCTTCCAGGTGGCGATGCTGCTGCTGGACATCGCCATCCTCGTCTTCTTCGTCACCGGCCCCTATCTGCGCGCCGGCTCGACCTATGTCATCGTCGATTATCTCATCGCGGCGGTCATCGCCTTCGAGCTTTGCGCGCGGGCGCTGATCGCGCCGAACCTGCGCTACTGGCTGCTGCGGCCGATGACCTGGGTGGATATCGTCATCCTCGGCACGCTGCTCGTTCCGAGCCACCTCCACAATTTCGCGTTCCTGCGCGTCCTGCGCATCTGGGCGATCAGCCAGAGCAAGCTGGTGACGCTGATGCTGTACCGCACGGGCAACGGCGACAAGGAGGACATCATCCAGGCCTGCGCCAATTTCCTCGTCTTCCTCTTCCTCGTCGCCGGTTTCGTCTACAGCAATTTCTTCTACGGCGCGGAGGGCTTCGCCGGCTTCGTCGACGCGCTCTATTTCACGGTGGCGACCGTCACCACCACGGGCTTCGGCGATATCGTGCTGCCCGGCACGCTCGGCAAGCTCACCGCCATCGTCACCATGATCATCGGCATCTCGCTCTTCGTGCGGCTCGCGCAGGCGATCGTCAGGCCCTACAAGGTGACCTTCCCCTGCCCGCAATGCGGCCTTTCCCGCCACGATGCGGACGCCGTGCACTGCAAGGCCTGCGGCCATGTGCTCAACATTCCCGACGAGGGGGCCTGAGCCGAAACGGCTTGGAAAAGCGCTTTCAAAGGGATAGGAGGATTTGACGGCCTTCGGGCCTGCCATGCGCCTTACGAGGATCCGCCATGTCGCTTGCAGGAAAACGCATCCTCCTCGTCATCTCCGGCGGCATCGCCGCCTACAAGAGCCTCGACCTCATCCGGCGCCTTCGCGAACGCGGCGCGGAGGTGCGGCCGGTCATGACGGCGGGCGCGCGCGAATTCGTGACGCCGCTCGCCGTCGGCGCGCTCTCCTCGGGCCATGTCTATACCGATCTCTTCTCCCGCGAGGACGAGCAGGATGTCGGCCATATCCGCCTTGCGCGCGACTGCGACCTCATCGTCGTCGCGCCGGCGACCGCCGACCTGATGGCGAAGATGGCGAACGGCCTTGCCGACGACCTCGCCTCGACCGTCCTGCTCGCCACCGACCGGCCCGTTCTCGTCGCGCCCGCGATGAACCCGAAGATGTGGTCGCATGCCGCTACGCGCCGCAATGTCGAGACGCTGCGCCGCGACGGCCTCTCCTTCGTCGGCCCCAATGCCGGCGAGATGGCGGAGGGCGGCGAGGCGGGCCTCGGCCGCATGGCCGAGCCGCTGGAAATCGTCGCCGCGGCGGAAGACCTGCTCGACGGCGGCAGGAAGCCGCTCGCCGGCCGCAGGGCCGTGGTCACGTCAGGCCCGACGCATGAGCCCATCGACCCGGTGCGCTACATCGCCAACCGCTCCTCTGGCCGGCAGGGCCACGCCATCGCCGCCGCCCTCGCAAAGCTTGGCGCGGACGTGACGCTCGTCTCCGGCCCGGTGACGCTGCCCGATCCGCGCGGTGTGAAGGTGATCAGGGTCGAGCGGGCGGAGGAGATGCTTGCAGCCGTTCTCGGCGCGCTGCCGGCCGATATCGCCGTCATGGTCGCCGCCGTCGCGGACTGGCGGGTGGCGACGGCGAACACGGAGAAGATCAAGAAGAAGCCGGGCGAAGGCCCGCCGCCGCTGATGCTGGCGGAGAACCCGGATATCCTGAAGACGGTTGGCCACCACGCGCAGCGGCCGAAGGTCGTCGTCGGCTTTGCCGCCGAGACGCAGGATGTCGAGGACAACGGCCGGACGAAGCTTCAGAAGAAAGGTGCGGACCTCATCGTCGCCAACGATGTCTCGCCCGAGACCGGCATCATGGGCGGCATGCGCAACAGCGTAAAGCTGATCACCGCCGCCGGCATCGAAGAGTGGCCGGATCTATCCAAGGACGAGGTCGCCGGGCGCCTTGCCGGCTGGATCGCCGAACGGCTCAGCTGACGAGGGCGAGCCCCGCATCCATCGTGCTCGCCGGCCGGCCGGCGGGCGAGAAGATGCGCACGTCCACCCCGTTTTCCCCGAGCACGACGGCGCTGCCGTCGGGGATTTCCACCCAGGCTTCCGTGTCGTCGTTCAGCGGCTCGGAGACGAGGCAATAGCCGCCCGTCTCGCCCATCGGCGCGGCGTAGAGCGTGGGGGCCGCATAATCCGTCGCGTAGCGCACGGCATAGAGCTGCCTGCCGTCGGAAAAGGCCGCGGTGAAGCGCACCAGCACCTTGCGCTCCAGATGCGCGGCAAGGCGCTCGACGAAGGCGATGGCCTCGGCCATGGCACCGAGCGGATCGCGCTCCAGGCCGAATTGCAGCGCCAGCAGGAACAGCAGCTCCGAATCCGTCGAGCCGGTGCGGGCATTGTAGAGGTCGTTGTCGAGCATGGTTTCGAGCGGGCGGCGCAGGTGCTCGAAATCAGCGATCTGGCCATTGTGCATGAAGGTCCAGATGCCGTGGACGAAGGGATGGCAGTTGTCGCGCCGCGTGCCGCCGCCGGTCGATGCGCGCACATGGGCGAGGAAAAGCGGCGAGCGGACCTGCCGGGCGATGCTCCTGAGGTTGCAGTCCGACCAGGCAGGCAGGATATCGCGATAGCGGCCGGGCTCCGGGCGGTCGCCGTACCAGGCGATGCCGAAGCCGTCGCCGTTGGTGGCCGTCTTGGCGCGGGTGGCACAGTGGGATTGCTCGATCAGCGAATGGGCGGGTGAGGACACCAGTTCCTCGAGAAAAAGCGGCTCTCCGCGATAGGCTGCCCAACGGCACATGATGCTATTCCCGCTCTGAGAGGACCGGCGCGACCCGCTGACGGCCGCGACGCATTAACCATGGCATAGGCCGGATTCTCAATGGAAATGGGTAATAATGCGTTAACGAAAGTAAATGGCGCGGGCCATGCGTGCCATTGCGAGACCGGCGACCTACAGAAAAGCCGATCTTGTGAACACTGCGTTTCGATCCGGCCCGATTTCGTGAACAATGGCGGAGGCGTATAAGGGCTCCAAGCAACCCAGTCGAAAGGACCTCGCAATGTCCATACGCCCCGTGAAACACGAAAGCATCGCCCGCCCCGCCATGGAAGGCGCCGGCGTCAGGCTGCACCGGGTCTTCGGTTTCGGCGATCCATCGATGACCGACCCCTTCCTGATGATGGACGATTTCCGCAACGACGATCCCGAGGATTACGTTCGCGGCTTCCCCTGGCATCCGCATCGCGGCATCGAGACCATCACCTATGTGCTGGCCGGCTCCGTCGAGCATGGCGACAGCCTCGGCAATCATGGCGTGATGGGCGCCGGCGACGTGCAATGGATGACCGCCGGCAGCGGCATCCTGCACCAGGAAATGCCGCGCGGCGATTTCGCCGGCAGGATGCACGGCTTCCAGCTCTGGGCCAACCTGCCCTCGTCGCTGAAGATGACCGCGCCACGCTACCAGGATATCAAGTCCGCCGACATTCCCGTGGTCGTCGACGACGACGGCACGGCCGCGCGCGTCATCGCCGGCAGCTTCTGGGGCAGGACAGGTCCGGTCGACGGCATCGCCGCCGAGCCGGTCTATCTCGACATCTCCGTGCCGCCCGGCAAGACGAAGCGGCTGCCGGTCGATACCTATCGCTCGGCCTTCGCCTATATCTTCGCCGGCTCCGGCACGTTCCGCGACGCCTCCAAGCCCTTCGGCGTGAAGGTGGAGAAGGAATACCAGGGCGAGGAGCTGAACATCCGCGACCTTTCCGGCAACCGCACGCTGGTCGTCTTCGACACGGGTGACGAGGTAACGGTGCAGGCCGGCGAGAACGGCATCCGCTTCCTCCTCGTCTCGGGCAAGCCGATCCAGGAGCCGGTCGCATGGCACGGCCCCATCGTGATGAACACGCAGGAAGAGCTGCAGCAGGCGATGCGCGAGCTTCGCAACGGCACCTTCATCAGGCCGGCGCATTGACGCGAGGCCAAAGGCCCCTATCCTTCCGCCGTATCCTGCGGCGGAGGGAGTTTTCATGCGGATCGACGGGCAATGCCATTGCGGCTTCGTGACCTATGAGGCGGAGATCGACCCGGGCGAGATCCTGATCTGCCATTGCACGGATTGCCAGCGGCTGACCGGCTCGCCCTATCGCGTCACCGCCATCGTGCCCGAAACGGCCGTGCGGCTCACCGGCAACCCGCCGAAGCTCTACACCAAGACCGCCGAGAACGGCCGCCTGCGGCTGCAATATTTCTGCCCGGAATGCGGCTCGCCGCTCTTCACCACCGGCACCGGGGAGGACGCGAAGACCTGGGGCATCCGCTGGGGCAGCATCAACCAGCGCGCCGGGCTGAAGCCGACACGGCAGTTCTGGTGCAGGTCCGCCGCCGATTGGGTCGGCGAGACCGCGGCGCTTCCCGTCGTGCCGGGGGACTGAACCGTGGCGGCCGGGCGCTTCCAGCTTTTCAGCACAAGCATTGCCGGCGTAGAGGCCGTCTTCGCCGACAGCCGGCATTCCTTCGCCCGCCACAGCCATGACGCCTATGGCGTCGGCGTCATCGAGCGGGGCGCGCAGAGATCGGCCAGCGGGCGCGGCATGGTCGAGGCCGGGGCCGGCCATACGATCACCGTCAATCCCGGCGAGGTGCATGACGGCGCGCCGATCGGCGATGCGCCGCGCGCCTGGCGCATGCTCTACATGCAGCCCGCCGTCGTCGCGGCCGCGGCGCGGGACATTTTCGAAGGCCGCCCGCGCGGGGAATTCCATGCGCCGGTGCTGGAGGACGGGCGGATTGCCGGGCTCGTCTCGGCAACGCTCGCCGCGCTGATGGATCGCGCCGCCGCGCCGCTTGCGGCGGAAGAGCGGCTTTTCCTGCTGCTCGCCGCGCTCCTGCGCGAGGAGACGCCCCGCCCCGACGGCATGGCCCTGCCGGCCGTGGCCCGCGCCCGCGAACGGCTCGACAACGACCCGGCCGCCGCTGTCAGCCTCGAAACGCTTGCCGCCGGATGCGGCATCGGGCGCTTCCGGCTGGTGCGCGATTTCGCCCGCGCCACGGGCCTGACGCCCCATGCCTACCAGCTCCAGCGGCGCACCGAGCTTGCCCGCCGGCTGGTCGCCGCCGGCACGCCGCTTGCCGAGGCGGCCATGGACGCGGGCTTTGCCGACCAGAGCCACATGACGCGCAACTTCACGCGGCGCTACGGCTATACGCCGGGCGCCCTGCGCGCCGCCCGCGCCTGACCGCCCGCAATTTCGTTCAAGACGGGGACCCGGCCTCCGGTGTCTCCTGCCGCTTCCAAGCCGCATGGAGCCCGTCATGACCGCTGAATTCCTGATCACCTCGCTCGTCGTCATCCTGCTTCCGGGCACGGGGGTGATCTATACGCTGGCGCTCGGCATCAGCGGCGGCCTGCGCGCCGGCCTGCTCGCCGCCTTCGGCTGCACGCTCGGTATCGTGCCGCATATCCTCGCCAGCGTCGCCGGCCTTGCCGCCGTGCTGCATGCGAGCGCCCTCGCCTTCGAGGTGCTGCGAACTATCGGTGTCGCCTACCTGCTTTTTATCGCCTGGAGCCTGCTGAAGGAGAGCGGGACGCTCGATCCCGGAGCGGAGCCGGTGGAAAAGGCGCTGCGCATCGTGCGCAAGGCCATTCTCACGAACATCCTCAATCCGAAGCTCTCGCTGTTCTTCCTCGCCTTCCTGCCGCAGTTCGTTCCCGCGAATGCAGCCGGCGCCACCGCGCGGATGCTCTTGCTCGGCGGCGTCTTCATGGGGCTGACCTTCCTCGTCTTCGCCGTCTATGCCGCGCTTGCGGCCGGCCTGCGCGAGCAGGTGCTGAGCCGGCCGAGGATCATGGCCTGGACGCAGCGGGGCTTTGCCGCCGCCCTCGGCGTGATGGGCCTCAGGCTCGCGCTGGCGGACCGCTGAGGATCAGGTCCAGAGCGCATGGAAATGATGGAGCGGCCCGTGGCCGGCGCCGACCGACAGCGCATCCGAGGATCGCACCGCGCCGGCGATGAAGCTCTTCGCCGCCGCCACGGCATCGGCAAGCGGCCTGCCCTTGCCGATTTCAGCGGCGATGGCGCTCGACAGCGAGCAGCCTGTGCCGTGGGTGTTGCGCGTCAGCACCCGCACGCCCTCGTACCAGCGCAGCCCGCCCGGCGTCGCCAGCACGTCCGGGCTTTCGCCGCCCGGCAGGTGCCCGCCCTTCAGCAGCACCGCCTTGGGGCCGAACGCGAGCAGACGCGTCGCCTGCCCTTCCATGGCGGCCCGGTCGGCGGCCTCCGGCTCCCCGAGGAGCGCTGCCGCCTCCGGCAGGTTCGGCGTCAGCACCGTCGCGAGCGGCAGGAGGCGGCGGGTCAGCGCGTCGACGGCCGCCTCGGCCAACAAGGACGCTCCGCCCTTGGCGACCATGACCGGATCGAGCACGACGGGCGTGCCGCGATGGGGGAGAAGCGCATCCGCCACCGCCCCGGCGATCTCCGCCGAGGCGATCATGCCGATCTTCACGGCATCGACACGGACATCGCCGAACACATCCGCAATCTGCGCCGCGACGAAGGCCGGCGGCACGAGATGCACACCGGAGACGCCCTGCGTGTTCTGCGCCGTCAGCGCGGTCAGCACGGCCATGCCGTAGGTGCCGCGGGCGGCGAAGGTCTTGAGATCGGCCTGGATGCCGGCCCCGCCCGACGGGTCGGAGCCCGCGATCGAGAGAATGTTTGCGATGGCCATTTCGCCTCCTTGGGGCGAAGGCGGTCTTCGGGCAGCGGAATTGAGGCCCGTTCGACTCCCTCCGCCGGCATGATCCGGTTCAGGTTCAAAGGGTGCTTCTCAGCCCGCCTTCCGGCGGACGCCCCTGTCTCGGGATGATTTTCGCAAATGAGGAGGTGCGTGTCACCCGGAAAATGAATGCTGGCGATGGCCCCTCACCCTAGCCCGCTCCCCGCGAGCGGGAGAGGGGACGTGCCCCACGAACGGTTATTGTTTTGGGAAAACAGCACGGCATATCCCCTTCTCCCCGCAGCCAAGGAGAAGGTGGCCGGCAGGCCGGATGAGGGGCTGCCTCGCCTGTCATGCCTTGGTGACGTGATACTCCTTGATGGCGACCATCTTGATCGCCGGATAGCGCTCCGCCTCGTAGCGCAGCGAGAAGGCGTCCTGCGCCAGGAACACCGGATCGCCATCGAGGTCGCGAGCGATATCGCCGCGACGCTGCGTAACGAACTTGTCGAGCTCGGCCGCGCTGTCGGAGGAGATCCAGCGGCAGACGGAGAAGCGCGACATCTCGAAGGAGACCGGCAGGCCGTATTCCGCCGAAAGCCGCTCCTTCAGCACATCGAGCTGAAGCGCGCCGACGACGCCGACGATGGCCGGCGAGCCGTCTTCCGGCGAGAAGAGCTGCACGACGCCTTCCTCGGCCATCTGCTGGAGCGCCTCCTTCAGCTTCTTGGCCTTCATGGCGTCTTCCAGCCGCACGCGGCGCAGGATTTCCGGCGCGAAGTTCGGCACCCCCTCGAAGACCAGCGCCTCGCCTTCCGTCAGCGTGTCACCGATCCTGAGCGTTCCGTGGTTGGGGATGCCCACCACGTCACCGGCATAGGCCGTGTCGGCAAGCTGGCGCTGCGAGGCGAAGAAGAACTGCGGGGCCGAGAGGCCGATGGTCTTGCCCGTGCGGGCAAGGCGCACCTTCATGCCGCGCTCCAGCATGCCGGAGCAGACGCGGGCAAAGGCGATGCGGTCGCGGTGGTTGGGGTCCATATTGGCCTGGATCTTGAAGACGAAGGCCGTCATCCTGTCTTCCGAGGCGTGGACCTTGCGCACATCCGCCACCTGGTCGCGCGGCGGCGGCGCGAAGGCGCCGAGCGCGTTGATGAGGTCGCGCACGCCGAAATTGCGGAGCGCCGAGCCGAAGAAGACCGGCGTCAGGTGCCCTTCGAGGAAGGCTTCGCGGTCGAACGGGCGGCAGGCCTCGCGGGCAAGCTCCATCTCCTCGATGAAGGCGTCCCGCTCGTTTTCCGGCAGGTGCTTGGCGACCTCCGCCGCATCGTCCATCCGCGTCGGCTGGACCTGCGTGTCCGAGCCGCGGAAGGTGCGGTCGGCGAGGTGATAGGAGCCGCAGAAGGTCTTCGAGCGGCCGACCGGCCAGGTGACCGGGGCGGTGTCGAGCGCGAGCTTCTCCTCCACCTCGTCGAGGATCTCGAACGGATCGCGGCTCTCGCGGTCCATCTTGTTAACGAAGGTGATGATCGGGATGTCGCGCAGGCGGCAGACCTCGAAGAGCTTCAGCGTGCGCGGCTCGATGCCCTTGGCGGCGTCGATGACCATGACGGCAGCGTCCACCGCCGTCAGCGTGCGGTAGGTGTCGTCCGCGAAGTCCTCGTGGCCGGGCGTATCGAGAATGTTGAAGACGTTGCCGTCATATTCGAAGGTCATCACCGAGGTGACGACGGAGATGCCGCGCTCGCGCTCGATCTTCATCCAGTCCGAGCGGGTCTGGATGCGGTCCTTCTTCGCCTTCACCTCGCCGGCGAGCTGGATGGCGCCGCCGAAGAGAAGCAGTTTTTCGGTAAGGGTGGTTTTACCGGCGTCCGGGTGCGCGATGATCGCGAAGGTGCGGCGGCGGGAGACCGCCTCGGCAAGGGTTTCGGCCATTTTCTGCAATATCCTGTGAGTTGCCGGGGTCTTTACAGGCTCCGCCGAAAAAGCGCAATTGACGAGGCGCGCCCGGCGCCGGCTTATGGGCGCATGAACGCGCACGCCCCCTCCCACCCCATGCTTTCCCTCGTCCGCCTGCCCCATGGCGACGGCATAGAGCTACCCGCCTACGAGACTTCAGGCGCCGCCGGCATGGACCTTCGCGCCGCCGTAGCAGCGGATGCGCCGCTCACGCTGGAGCCCGGAAAACGCGCGCTGGTGCCGACCGGCTTCGTCTTCGAGATCCCGCATGGCTACGAGGGCCAGATCCGGCCGCGCTCCGGCCTTGCCTTCAAGCACGGCATCACCTGCCTCAACACGCCCGGCACCGTCGACAGCGACTATCGCGGCGAGGTGAAGGTGCTGCTCGCCAATCTCGGCGAGGAGGCCTTCGTCATCGAGCGCGGCATGCGCATCGCCCAGATGGTGATCGCCCCCGTGACGCAGGTCGCGGTGCGCGAGGCGACGGAAGCGAGTGAGACCACGCGCGGCGCGGGCGGCTTCGGCTCGACCGGCGTCCGCTGAGGCGATGCCCGTCCGCAAGGACCTTTCCTTCCGCTACGGCTATTTCGGCGATCCCGCGGCATCGCGCGCCCTTGCAGGCCTGCTGCAGGACGTCTTCGGGATCGACGTGACGATCATGGACCGGCTCGGCAGATCGGACCCGACCGGCATTCCCTTCTCGTGGTTCGATGCGGATGGTGCCTGCGTCGCCAATATCAGCGCCTTCTCGCTGCCGCTCGTCATCGATGGCGTTTCCCTGCGCGCGGCCGGCCTGCAATCCGGCGCGGTGCGGCCGGGCCATCGCGGCATGGGCCTTTACCGCGACGTCATGGAGGCGGCGCTTGCCCATTGCGATTCGGAAGGATTTGCGGCCGTCGCTCTCCTGACCGATACGCCGGCGCTCTACGGCCGCTACGGTTTCGAGCCGCTGGCGCAGCACCGCTTCGCCGGTGCGGCGCCCGGCGGCGGGAGGGCGGGCCCGGTGCGGCGGCTGGACCTTGGAAGCGCGGCGGATATCGCGCTGCTGCGCCGGCTGCTCGACAGCCGCCAGCCCGTTTCGGATCGCTTCGCGCCGGTGCGGCAGACCGGGATGTTCCTCTTCAACGCCGCCCTGATGCCGGATGTCAGGCTCGACCTGATCGGCGAGGACGCCGTCGTCGCGTGGCGGATGGCCGGGGACGGGGCTTTCGATCTGCTGGACGTCGCCGGCACGCGCATTCCCCGCCTTGCGGATATCCTTGCCAGTGTGCAGGCCGCTGCGGCGCAGGTCGTCGTCCATTTCCCGCCCGACAGGCTGGAATGGCAGGGCGAGGCCCTTGCCGACACGGACGAGATGGTCCTGATGCTCCGTATGGCGAAAGCCCTGCGGCCGGAGGGGGCCTTTGCCCTTTCGCCGATGGCGGAATTCTGAGGCCGCACGCAAATGGCGAAGGAATATTCCGCTTTCGCCCGCCTGCAGCGAAATCCGGACTCGTCTAAGGCCGCGTTCCCTCCTACATTCTCCGGCAAAGAGAACAGAGGAGCACCCGATGACCGAAACCCGCAAGCCCGGCCGTGGCCGTATCTATGCCTCCATCACCGAGACGATCGGCGATACGCCGATCGTGCGGCTCGACAAGTTCGCGAAGGAAAAGGGCGTCGTCGCCACCCTTCTCGCCAAGCTCGAATTCTTCAACCCCATCGCCTCCGTCAAGGACCGCATCGGCGTGGCGATGATCGAGGCGCTGGAAGCGGCGGGCAAGATCACGCCCGGCACGTCGACGCTGGTGGAACCGACATCGGGCAATACCGGCATCGCGCTCGCCTTCGCCGCCGCCGCCAAGGGCTACCGCCTGATCCTCACCATGCCGGAGACCATGTCGGTCGAGCGGCGCAAGATGCTGGCCCTGCTTGGCGCCGAGCTGGTGCTGACGGAAGGCCCGAAGGGCATGAAGGGCGCCATCGCCATGGCGGAGGAACTGGCAAGCACCATTCCGGGCGCCGTCATCCCCCAGCAGTTCGAGAACCCGGCCAATCCGGAAATCCACCGCAGGACGACGGCGGAGGAAATCTGGAACGACACCGACGGCGCGGTCGACATCCTCGTTTCCGGCATCGGCACGGGCGGCACCATCACCGGCGCGGGGCAGGTGCTGAAGGCGCGCAAGCCGGGCTTCAAGGTCATCGCCGTGGAGCCGGCCGACAGCCCGGTGCTTTCCGGCGGCAATCCCGGCCCCCACAAGATCCAGGGCATCGGTGCGGGCTTCGCGCCGGCAGTGCTCGACACGGCGATCTACGACGAGGTGGTGACCGTCACCAATGACGAGGCCTTCGAGAATGCGCGCCTCGTCGCACGGCTCGAGGGCGTGCCGGTCGGCATTTCCTCCGGCGCCGCGCTGGCGGCGGCGGCCAAGGTGGGCAGCCGGCCGGAAAATGCCGGCAAGACCATCGTCGTCATCATCCCCTCCTTCGCCGAGCGTTACCTTTCGACCGCGCTCTTCGAAGGCCTCGGCGGCTGAATCGCGAGGGCCCGCCGCGCGACACCCGCGCGGCGGGCCTTTCCCGAACCCTGCGGCTGCAGCACCGGATATGCTCCACCACCTCTCCCTCGGCGTCTCCGACATCGAACGC
This sequence comes from Shinella sp. R2-11, assembly GCF_055330205.1. NCBI lineage: Bacteria > Pseudomonadati > Pseudomonadota > Alphaproteobacteria > Hyphomicrobiales > Rhizobiaceae > Shinella > Shinella sp. R2-11. The sequence goes on from NZ_JBVAPC010000007.1 coordinate 100,882, forward strand.
GCGGCCACCTTCTACGACGCGGCCCTTGCGCCGCTCGGCTATTGCCGCGTCTGGTCCGACATGAGGCCCGGCGAACCGGACCAGGCCATCGGCTACGGGCCGGCGAGCGGCGGCGACAAGCTTGCGCTCAAGCATCTGGGCGATGCCGCCCGCGCGCCCGGCCCCGGCTTCCACATTGCCTTCGCCGCGCCGGACCGGCCGGCGGTCGACGCCTTCCACAAGGCCGCGCTCGCGGCCGGCGGAACCGACAACGGCCCGCCGGGACTGCGCCGTCCCTACGGCCCGACCTATTATGCCGCCTTCGTCATCGACCCGGACGGGCATCGGCTCGAAGCCGTTTTCAAGGGACTGGCCTGAGGCCGGGCCGATTTCGGAAACGCGGCCGCCTTCGGCTTAAAGCCGGCACCGCTTTCACATTTCCGCACGCAATCCTTCTGCTGCCGGCGCTCACGCCAACGCAGTCAGCCGCTCGCCAGCCATGCGGTAGGAAATCGCTTCCGCCAGATGGATGCGGCCGACAATAGAGGCTTCGTCGAGATCGGCCAGCGTGCGCGCGACCTTGAGGACGCGGTGGTAGCCGCGGGCGGAAAAGCGCATCTTCTCCGCCGCATCGCGCAGGAGTTGGAGGCCGCCGGCATCGGGCTCGGCCATCTTTTCGACAAGCGCCGTCGAGGCGCGGGCATTGCTCGTCACCCCGGCCATACCGAGGCGGGCGAAGCGGTCGATCTGCAGGGCGCGGGCCCTTGCGACCCTTGCGGCGACGGTTTCGCTGGTCTCGGCAGCCATGGGGCGGATGAGGTCCGTCGTCGATACGGCCGGCACGTCGATGCGGATGTCGATACGGTCGAGCAGCGGGCCGGAAACGCGGGCCTGGTAGTCGCTCACGCAGCGCGGGCCGCGGGCGCAGGTGCGGCCAGGTTCGCCCGCCATGCCGCAGCGGCAGGGATTCATCGCCGCGACGAGCTGCACGGCCGCCGGATAGCTGACGCGGTGATTGGCGCGGGCGATGATGCATTCGCCCGTTTCGAGCGGCTGGCGCAATGCATCCAGCGCCTGCGGGGAGAATTCCGGCAGTTCGTCGAGGAAGAGGACGCCGTTATGGGCGAGCGAGACCTCGCCGGGCCTTGCCCGCGGCCCGCCGCCGACGAGGGCGGCCATGGTGGCCGAATGATGCGGCGTGCGAAAGGGCCGGCGATCCGACAGCCGGCCGCCGGAAAGCTGGCCGGCGATGGAATGGATCATCGAGACTTCGAGCAGCTCCGCCGGCGAGAGCGGCGGCAGGATGGCGGCAAGGCGCGCGGCGAGCATCGACTTGCCCGAGCCGGGCGGGCCGACCATCAGGAGATTGTGGTTGCCGGCGGCGGCCACTTCCAGCGCGCGCTTGGCGCTTTCCTGGCCGCGGATATCGGCAAGGTCCGGCAGGCCGGCGGCGGGGGCGCGGATCGCCGGCGCCGGCCGCGCGAGAACCTGCGTGCCCTTGAAATGATTGGCGAGCGCGATGAGGCTGCGCGGCGCAAGGATGTCGAGCCCGCCGCCGGCCCAGGCGGCTTCCGCCCCGTTCTCCGCCGGGCAGATGAGGCCCTTGCCGAGCGCATTGGCGCCCATCGCCGCGGGAAGCGCGCCGGTGACGGAGGCGATCGTGCCGTCGAGGTTCAGCTCGCCGATGACGATGTAATCCTCCAGCGCATCGCCAGGCACGGCGCCGAGCGCCATCATGAGGCCGAGCGCAATGGCGAGGTCGTAATGGCTGCCTTCCTTCGGAAGATCGGCCGGGGCGAGATTGACGGTGACGCGCTTCGGCGGAAGGGAAAGTCCCGATGCGTGCAGCGCGGCATGGACCCGCTCGCGGCTTTCGGCGACCGCCTTGTCCGGCAGGCCGACGATCTGCATGCCCACCTTGCCGGGCGCGACCATGACCTGGACGTCCACCGGAACGCCCTCGATGCCCTGAAACGCAATCGTACCGACCCGCGCCACCATGCCTGCCCCCGCCCGCCGTGCAGCGCCGCGCGCCGCTCATGCGCTAGCGACGCCGCAACACCTTTTTGCCGAAAACCGCTCCCGCAACCGCCTCTGGGTTGCAGCCGCAAATCTGGCATGAAAGATGGAATGAAACAAGAACAATTATAGAACCGAAGCGGGAATTTTCCGCCCATCGGTTGTGGGCGGTTGCATTTGCGGAACGAAGCCGGGACCGTTCGCGAACGGACGGTCCCGGCGCGCCCTGCCGTGGCGGCTCAGCGCTTCTTCTCGATGGCGTCCCAGAGCAGCGAGGCGATGTCCGCGCCGCCGAATTTTTTCACCTCGCGGATGCCGGTGGGCGAGGTCACGTTGATCTCGGTCATGTAGTCGCCGATGACGTCGATGCCGACGAGGAGGAAGCCGCGTTCACGCAAGGCGGGGCCGATGCGGGCGCAGATTTCCTTCTCGCGCGCCGTCAGCTCCGTCGCTTCGGCGCGGCCGCCGACATGCATGTTGGAGCGGGCGTCGTGCTCGGCGGGCACGCGGTTGATCGCGCCGACCGGCTCGCCGTCGATGAGGATGATGCGCTTGTCGCCCTTGCGCACGTCCGGCAGGTATTGCTGCGCGATGAAGGGCTCGCGGAACATCTGGCCGAACATTTCGAGGAGCGAGGAGAGGTTGCGGTCGTCCTTGGTGGAATGGAAGACGCCGGCGCCGCCATTGCCATAGAGCGGCTTCAGGATCATGTCGCCCATCTCGTCGCGGAAGCGGCGGATTTCGACGGGATCGCGGGTGATGAGGGTCGCCGGCATCAGGTCGGCGAATTCGGTGACGAAGATCTTCTCCGGCGAGTTGCGCACCCAGGCCGGATCGTTGACGACGAGGGTCCTGGGGTGGATGCGCTCCAGGAGGTGCGTGGAGGTGATGTAGGACATGTCGAAGGGCGGGTCCTGGCGCAGCAGCACCACGTCCATCGTGGAAAGATCGACGCGCTCGGCTTCGCCGAGCGTGTAGTGGTCGCCCTTGACGTCGCGCAGCTCCATCGGCTCGACCGTGGCATGGACCTTGCCGTCGCGAAGGCTTAGGCGATCCGGCGTATAGTGGAAGAGCCTGTAGCCACGGTTCTGCGCCTCGATGCTCATGGCGAAGGTGGAATCGCCCGCGATGTTGATGGTCGACACGTGGTCCATCTGGACCGCGACGTTCTTGATCTTTGCCATGAAAAGTCCCCTGAGGATGTCCCACACATTTAGGATGCACCGGGCGCCATGGCAACGGGCTCAGGCAAAGCCGTCGATGCGGCAGGTGATCATGTCGTGGTCGGAGAGCGGCTTGCCCGTCGGCGAGAGCGAGGAGACGATCTCCACCCCGGAGACGGCAAGGCCGCGCGAGAGGAACCAGTCGAGCTTCATCGCCCGCTCGGGCCAGCGGGTGATGAGGCTCGGGCGCGTGGTCATGACATCGAGCGGGCCGCCATGACGGGTGAAGCCGCGCTCGGCGGCGCGGGCGAAAAGTCCCTCCGACTCGAAATCGCCGCCCGCATGGTTGCCGGTGTTGAGATCGCCGCCGATGAGGACCGGGCGACCGGGGAAGGCGGCGTCGAGCGCGTCGATGAGCCCGACCACCTGACGCTCGCGATAGGCGGCGGTGGCGGCGCTTTCGAGATGGGTGGAGACGAGGACGAGCGGGCCGGATTCCGTATCGACCATGCCGCCGATGGCCATGCGTTCGCCGAGGCGCGGCTGGTCGACCTCGCCGGTGAACCAGAGGCGCTCGCCTTCCAGCCGCAGGAGGAAGGGCTCGCGCAGGCGCACGGCGGAGAGGAGCGCATTGCCATGCAGACCACGGCGGTTGAAGCGGTCCTTGCAGAATTCGCGCTCGGTGTCGGAGCCGAGGCCGAGCTCGATGAATTCGACGCCGTAGAGATAGGCCATGCCCAGCTCCCCGGCGACCTCGGCCGTGGTGTGGGACTGGCGCGTGCGGGCCATGCCGTCGTCCATTTCGGAGAGAAGCACGATTTCGGCGCCGGCCGCGCCGAGATGCTCGGCGCTTTGCAGCGGAAAAAGACAGCGCTCAAGGTTCCAGGCGGCGACGGTGAAGGGGAACGGCAGCGTTCCGGCGCGCTCGGCGTGGCCGCCCGTTTCCACCGCGTTCATGGCGGGCAGTTCCGCCATGCGGGCGTCGTGCGCGGCAATGGTTCTCTCAAGGCTGGCGATGGCGGCGCGGTCTTCCGCGCTTGGGGCGGCAAGCCGGTCCGTGGTGGCGCGGATCATGATGCGGCGACCTCCAGACCGGCAACGCTTGCGGCCGGGCTCCGTTCCGCGCCCGCCCAGTCGATGCGGTGACCGCTCGCCGTGTCGAAGAAATGCAGGCGGGAAGGCGCGATGGAGAGCGAGGCGGTCTCGGGCAGCGGGATCTCCGACGAGACGGCGGCGACCATCGGCTGGTCGCCGACGAGGCCGTGCACGAGGCGCTGGGAGCCGAGTTCCTCGACATAGTCGATGCGGAAGGGCATGGCACCGTCCGATCCCGCGTGAAGCCGCAGGTCCTCGGCGCGCAGGCCGACGGTGAGCGCGCCCTGCGCCGGCACCGTCGCGCCGAGATCGAGGAGGGCGGGGCCGAGCGCCAGCCTGCTGCCGTGCAGCTCGCCACCGACGAGGTTCATGGCCGGCGAGCCGATGAAGCTGGCGACGAAAGTGGTGGCCGGGCGATGATAGACATCGAGCGGCGCGCCGATCTGCTCGATCCGGCCGCCGGAGAGCACGACGAGGCGGTCGGCGAGCGTCATGGCCTCGAGCTGGTCGTGGGTGACATAGATCGAGGTGGTGCCGACACGGCGCTGCAGGCGCTTGATCTCGCCGCGCATGGAGACGCGCAGTTTGGCGTCGAGGTTCGACAACGGCTCGTCGAAGAGGAAGGCGGAGGGCTTGCGCACGATGGCGCGGCCCATGGCGACGCGCTGGCGCTGGCCGCCGGAAAGCGCGCGGGGCTTGCGCTCCAGATAGGGCTGGAGCTCCAGCATGCGGGCCGCTTCCGCCACGCGGGCGTCGATCTCACTTTTTGGCGTGCGGCGGTTTTTCAGGCCGTAGGCGAGGTTTTCGTAGACCGTCATATGCGGGTAGAGCGCGTAGTTCTGGAAGACCATGGCGATGTCGCGGTCGGCCGGGTCGACGTCGTTGACCACGCGGCCGCCGATGGTGACCTCGCCCTCGCTGATCGTCTCCAGCCCCGCGACCATGCGCAGGAGCGTCGACTTTCCGCAGCCCGACGGGCCGACCAGCACGATGAACTCGCCGTCGGCGATGTCGATGCTGACGGAGCTGACCGCAGTCACGCCGCCATTGTAGATCTTGGATACGTCCTTGATGCCGATGGATGCCATGGACGGAACTCCTTACTTGTCGCTTTCGGTGAGACCCTTGATGAACCACCGCTGGAAGATCAGCACGATCATCACCGGCGGCAGCATGGCGAGGATCGCCAGCGCAAAGGCTTCGTTGTAATCGGGAATGTTGGAGCCGACCCAAACGAGCAGGATCTGCTTGATGCCGCGCACCAGCGTGAAGAAGCGCTCGTCCGTGGTCATCAGCGTCGGCCAGAGATACTGGTTCCAGCCATAGACGAACATGATGATGAAGATGGCCGCGATCATGGTGCGCGACAGCGGCACCAGCACGTCGACGAAGAACTTGAACGGCCCCGCCCCGTCGATGCGCGCGGCCTCCAGCAGTTCCTCCGGCACGGACTTGAAGAACTGGCGGAAGAAGAAGGTGCCGGTGGCCGAGGCCAGCAGCGGCACGATGAGGCCGGTATAGGTGTTGGTGAGCGAGAGCTTGTTCATCACCTCGTAGGAGGGGAGGATACGCACTTCGAGCGGCAGCAGCAGCGTGGTGAAGATCATCCAGAAGAACAGCGTGCCGAGCCTGAAGCGGAAATAGACGATGGCATAGGCGGCGAGCATGGAAAGCACGATCTTTCCGGCCGCGAAACCGACACCGAGGATCAGCGAATTCCAGATCATGCGCGCGCCGGTGATCTCGCCGGTAAAGCCGCCCTTTCGCGTCAGTACGGTATTGTAAGTCTCGGTGAAGTTGCCGCCCCAGGTGAGCGACAGGCCGTTGCGGTGGATGTCGGCGGCATCGTGGGTGGAGGTCATGAAGGCGACCACGACGGGCGCCACCATGACGAAGACGCCGAGCATGAGGACGAGATGATCGAAAAGGCGGATACGGTTCATCGCGGGCGCCCTCTCAATTATAGTGCACGCGCCGCTCGATGAAGCGGAACTGGAAGACGGTGAGCACGAAGACAACGATCATCAGGATGACGGACTGGGCCGAGGAGCCGCCGAGGTCGTTGCCGCGGAAACCGTCCATGTAGACCTTGTAGACCAGCGTGATCGGGTTGTTGGCGGCCTTGTCCTTCACCATCACGTCGATGACGCCGAACGTGTCGAAGAGCGCGTAGGTCATGTTGATGATGAGCAGGAAGAAGGCGGTGGGCGCGAGCAGCGGCAGCGTCATCGTCCAGAAGCGGCGGAAACCGGAACGGCAGTCGATGGTGGCTGCTTCCCGCACGGACACGGGGATGCCCTGCAGGCCCGACAGGATGAAGATGAAATTGTAGGGGATCTGCTTCCAGACCGAGACGACGATCATCGCGAAGGCCGTGTCGGTGTAGTTGAGCCCGACCTTCATGTCCCAGCCGAAGAGGGCCGCGAACTTCACCAGCGGGCCGATATGCTGGTCGAAGAACATCATGCCCATGAGACCGGCGACCGGCGGGGCGATGGCATAGACCCAGATCAGCAGCGTCTTGTAAGCGGAGCTGCCCTTCAGCACCGCATCCGCCTTGACGGCGAGCAGCATGCCGATCCCTAGCGACAGGAACGTCACCAGCGCCGTGAAGACGACGGTGAAGCGGGCGATCGACCGGTACTGCACGGAGCCGAGCGCATCCGAATAGTTGGAAAGGCCGACGAAGGTGGCGCCGAAGCCGAAAGGGTCTTCAAGGTAGAAGGACGACTGGATCGCCTGCACGGACGGCCAGTAGAAGAAGACGAAGATGATCGCCATCTGCGGCGCGAGGAAGAGATAGGGCAGATAGGGCGACGAGAACTGGACGCGCTTCATGGCGTAGCCTTCGAAAGAGCGGGAGAAGCGGGCGGTCGCCCCTCACCCCGACCCTCTCCCTAGCCAAGCGGGGAGAGGGGAAGCGACGGTGCGGCAAATCACCTTCTCCCCGCCTGCGGGGAGAAGGTGGCCGGCAGGCCGGATGAGGGGCCTGCCAGACGCAGACCCTATCAACCGGCGGTCTTGGCAAAGCGGGCGAGCAGGTCGTTCGCTTCCGTCTCGATGGTCTTCAGGGCGTCCTCGACGGAGGTCTCGCCGGCGAAGATGCGGCCGTATTCGCGTTCCATGATCTCGCGGATCTGCGGGTAGAAGCCGAGGCGATAACCCTTCGACCATTCGCCGGACGGCAGCATGAGCTGCTGGATGCCGACTTCAGCGACCGGGGCCTTCTCATAATAGCCTTCGGACTTGGCCAGCTCGTAGGCCGCCTTGGTGATGGCGACGTAGCCGGTGGCCTCGTGGTAGAACTTCTGGATTTCCGGCGAGGTCAGGAACTGGAAGAAGTCGGCCGTGCACTTGTTCGCGGCGGCCGGCTTGCCGGACATGGCGAAGAGCGCCGCGCCGCCGATGAAGGTATTGGTGCCGGCGCCCTTCACGCTCTGCCAGTAGGGCAGGAAGGTCGCGGTGAACGGCTTCTGCGCGGTCTTCTGGAGGCCGCCGAACGAACCCGAGGAGCCGATCCAGAAGGCGGCCTTGCCGTCTTCGAAGAGCTTCTGGTTGTCGTTCCAGCCGGCGCCGTAATAGCCGAAATAGCCCTCGTCGGCCCAGGCCTTCAGCTTCGTGAACATCATGACGAGGTTCGGGTCCGTCATGTTGATCCTGGTGTCGGCGACCGAGTCGTAGCCATTGTTGTTGGTCGCGAACTGGATGTTGTGGCGCGAGAAGAAGTTTTCCGTGAACTGCCAGGTGAGCTGCGACTGGACGAGCGGCAGGTAGCCGGCTTCCTTCAGCTTCGGGGCGATCGCCTCGAACTCTTCCCAGGTCTTCGGCGCCTCGACGCCGGTCTTTTCGAGAGCCTCGGTGTTCACATACATGATCGGCGCCGAGGAATTGAACGGCATGCCGACGAACTTGCCATCCGGGGCGGCGTAGAAATAGCGCACGCCCTCGATGAAGGCCTCGCGGTCGAATTTATAGCCGGCCTGCGTGATCAGGTCCTCGGCCGGGATGACGGCGCCCGGAGCGTTGATGATCGTCGCCGCGCCGGCGTCGAAGACCTGCAGGATGTTCGGCTGCTCGCCCGAGCGGAAGGCGGCGATGCCGGAAGCGAGCGCTTCCTCGTAGGTGCCCTTGGAGACCGGCGTGATGGCGCAGGCCGACTGGGAAGCGTTGAACTTCTGGGCGACTTCGTTGATGACCTCGCCATTGCGGCCGGCCATGCCATGCCACCAGGTGATGTTGGTGGCGGCCATCGACGTCGTGGCGGAAATTGCGAGTGCGAAACCTGCGAGGGAAAGCGGCTTGAACATGGGTTGCTCCTCTTCACCGGATTGGTGTGAGGGGTGCACTAAGGGCGCCCGATGACAGACGCGTTACGCTTTCATGTCAGTTTCGTTACATTTTCCTTTCAATCAAAATGCATCCGGCAGGTGTTTCGGAAGCCGCCAGGGCAGGACCGCAACGATATCATATCGTAAGGAGAGGCGGTGGGCGTCCGGCTGGCGGGAGAGCCAGATGCCGCTTGCCGCGCGGATGCGCTGCTGCGCCGTTCCGGTGACGGCGAAGACGGCGCTGCCGACATCCCGGCGCGCCTTCACCTCGACGCAGATCACGAGATCGCCGCGCCGGGCGACGATGTCGATCTCGCCCAGCTTCGTGCGGTAGCGGATGGCGCGGATGCGGTAGCCCTTGGCGAGGAGATAGAGCGCGGCGAGATATTCGGAGACGTGCCCCCGGCGGAAGGCTTTCAGCCTGTTCGGGTCCGCCGTCCTATTTCCCATCGGCGTCCTTCAGGTCGAGGAGGCGCTGGTAAAGGTCCTTGCGCGGCAGGCCGGTCTGGCGCGCCGCCTCGGTCGCCGCCTTGCCGGTCGACATGTCCTTCGCGAGCATCGTCAGCAGCCGGTCGACATCCTCCGCCTCCGGCGCGGGCGCCTCGCCCGGCGGGCCGATGACGAAGACGATCTCGCCCTTCACGGAAGCGCCGTCGCCATAGTGGGCGGCAAGCTCGCCGAGCGTGCCGCGGCGGAATTCCTCGAAGGTTTTCGTCAGCTCCCGGCAGACGCAGGCCGCGCGCGCCTCGCCCAACACGTCGGCGGCGGCGGCGACCGTCGCGGCGATGCGGTGCGGCGATTCGAAGAAGAGAAGCGTTGCCGGAACAGTCGCCAGTTCCGCGAGGCGGTCGCGGCGCGCCTTGTCCTTGGACGGCAGGAAGCCGGCGAAGAAAAAGGCGTCGTTCGGCAGGCCCGAGCCGACGAGGGCTGCGAGCGGGGCAGAGGCGCCGGGGATCGGCACGACGCGGTGGCCGGCGGCGATGGCGAGAAGCGCGAGGCGATAGCCGGGATCGGAGACGAGCGGCGTGCCCGCATCGGAGACGAGGGCGACGGACTTTCCGGCTTCCAGCGCGGCGATGAGACGGGGACCTGCCTCGTCCGCATTGTGCTCGTGATAGGCATAGGGCCGGCCCACGATGCCGTAGCGGTCGAGCAGGACGCGGGTGACGCGGGTATCCTCGCAGGCGAGCACGTCGGCGCCGGCCAGCGTTTCGAGCGCCCGCAGCGTGATGTCGGAGAGATTGCCGATGGGGGTGGCGACGAGATAGAGCGCCGGCTCCAGCGGCCGGGCGGGGATGACGGCATTGTGGAGGCGGAAGCTCTTCGCGCCGTCGCCTGCCCCGCCTGTCGCACCCTCGTCCCGCATCGTCCGTCCCTTTCCGGCCGTGGATGGCCGCACTTTTCCCTCCTTATGGGCGAGGGCGGATGGCCCCGCAAGGTCCGGCTGTCGACTATCGTGCATCGCGCGCCGTTAGCACTTGCAATCCTGCCGGAACTTCTGCCATTTTGCCCGTCCACATCTTCCGGCACCTGCCGGACCTTCAAGGCAATGCCGCGCCGGGTTCCGGCGGGCTAGCGGTCGAAAGCGGTACAGTTCCATGCGCATTACTCTCGAGCGGTCCAATCTTCTGAAGTCGCTGAACCACGTCCATCGCGTGGTCGAACGGCGCAACACGATCCCGATCCTCTCGAACGTGCTGCTGCGGGCCGACGGCGCCAGCCTCGACATGAAGGCGACCGACCTCGACCTCGAAATCACCGAGGCGACGCCCGCGCAGGTCGAGCAGGCTGGCGCAACGACCGTTCCGGCCCATCTCCTCTACGACATCGTGCGCAAGCTCTCCGACGGTTCGGAAGTGCTTCTGGCGACGAGCGCCGACGGCGCGTCGATGACGGTCGCCTCGGGCCGCTCGAAATTCTCGCTGCAATGCCTGCCGCAGTCCGATTTCCCGGACCTCACCGCCGGCAGCTTCTCGCACACGTTCCGCCTCAAGGCGGCGGATCTCAAGATGCTGATCGATCGCACCCAGTTCGCGATCTCGACGGAAGAGACCCGCTACTACCTCAACGGCATCTTCATCCACACGATCGAGAGCAAGGGCGACCTCAAGCTGCGCGCCGTCGCGACCGACGGCCATCGCCTTGCCCGCGCCGACGTGGACGCCCCGTCGGGCTCCGAGGGCATGCCGGGCATCATCATCCCGCGCAAGACGGTCGGCGAACTCCAGAAGCTGGTCGACAATCCGGACCTCATCGTCACCGTGGAAGTGTCGGACGCCAAGATCCGCTTCACCATCGGCTCCATCGTGCTGACCTCCAAGCTGATCGACGGCACCTTCCCGGATTACCAGCGCGTGATCCCGACCAACAACGACAAGGAACTGAAGATCGACTGCCAGTCCTTCGCCCAGGCCGTCGACCGCGTTTCCACCATCTCCTCCGAGCGCGGCCGCGCCGTTAAGCTGGCGCTGACCGAGGGCCAGCTGACGCTGACGGTCAACAACCCGGATTCGGGCAGCGCGACGGAAGAGCTGGCGGTCGGCTACGAGAACGACCCGCTGGAGATCGGCTTCAACGCGAAATACCTGCTCGACATCACGGCGCAGCTTTCCGGCTCGGAAGCCGTCTTCATGCTGGCCGATCCGGGCTCGCCGACGCTGGTGCGCGACCTTGCCGGCGACGACGCGCTCTATGTGCTGATGCCGATGCGCGTATAGTCCGGCCGCCGCGGCATCGGGAAACCGTTCGAGGAACCCGCCGGTCGCCGGCGGGTTCTTTTTTGCAAAAGGCAAGGCCGCCGTCTTCGAGAAACTTGCCGGCGGCGGCGCAATCAGACTTGTTTTTGACGCAAACCGCGTCACATAGTCGGCGGGGCCGAACCATGCGGACGGGATGAAACCTGCCGCCGGCCTCGGAAATGTTACCATGAAGGGGGAGACGGCATGACGTTGCGCGTGAAGGTGAAGGAACGGCTCGGCAGGAAATTCGACGACGAGATCCGCTTCTTCAAGGGCTGGGTGAGCAACACCAAGGCGGTCGGCGCCATCATCCCGACATCCTCCGTTACCGCGCGCCGCATGGCGAGCGTCGTCAATCCGGCCTCCGGCCTGCCCGTCCTCGAGCTCGGTCCCGGCACCGGCGTCATCACCAAGGCGATCCTGCAGGCCGGCATCACGCCGGACAAGCTGACCTCGGTGGAGTTCTCGACGGATTTCTACAATCACCTCGTCGAGCGCTTCCACGGCGTCAACTTCATCAACGGCGACGCCTTCGATCTCGACAGGACGCTCGGCGACCTGCGCGATGCTACCTTCGACAGCGTCATCTCCGCCGTGCCGCTGCTGAACTTCCCCATGCACCGGCGCGTCGCGCTGATCGAGGACCTGCTCGCCCGCATCCCCGCCGGCCGGCCGGTGGTACAGATCTCCTATGGCCCGCTCTCCCCCGTCGTCGCCATGCCGGATCGCTACCAGATCACCCATCTCGACTTCGTCGTGCGCAACATCCCGCCGGCGCAGCTCTGGACCTACCGCCGCACGCACTGAGCGGCGGGAATGTTCGCGCTCTACATCACCCATCCCGAGGTGCTGATCGACCCAGCCGTGCCGGTGCCCGGCTGGGGCCTTTCCGGGCGCGGCCGAGCGCGCGCCGCGCTGGCCGCAGCATCCGACTGGGCCGCACGGATCGGCCGCTTCGTCGCAAGCACCGAGCGCAAGGCCATCGAGACGGCGGACATCCTCTCCGCCGGCCGCGTGCCCGTCGAGACGGACCATGCCATGGGCGAGAACAACCGCTCCGCCACCGGCTTCCTGCCGCCCGATGCCTTCGAGGCGGCAGCGGATGAATTCTTCGCCCATCCGCTGCAGAGCTTTCGCGGCTGGGAACGGGCGGTGGATGCACAGGCGCGCATCGTCACGGCCGTCGAGCGGGTACTCGAAACCCATGACCCGGCCGTCCCCATCGCCTTCGTCGGCCATGGCGGTGTCGGCACGCTTCTGAAATGCCACCTCAGGGGCACGCCCATCCGCCGCGACGGCGACCAGCCGGCGGGCGGCGGCAATCTTTTCGCTTTCCGTCTTGCGGACCGAAGCGTCACATGCGACTGGACGGCAATGGAATCTTGGAAAGGGATGTGACCATGTCCGCGCGCGACCGCCTGATCGTTGGCCTCGATGTACCGACCATCGCGGAGGCGGAAAAGGTGGTCCGGACGCTCGGCAGCACCGCCCTCTTCTACAAGATCGGCTACCAGCTCGTCTTTGCCGGCGGACTGGAATTCGCCCGCGACCTCGCCAAGGACGGCAAGAAGGTCTTCCTCGACATGAAGCTGCTCGACATCGACAACACGGTGGCCAAGGGCGTCGAGAACATCGTGAAGATGGGCATGTCCATGCTGACGCTGCACGCCTATCCGAAGGCGATGGCCGCCGCCGTTTCCGCCGCGAAAGGCTCGGACCTCTGCCTGCTCGGCGTCACGGTGCTGACCTCCATGGACGCCAAGGACGTCATCGATGCCGGCTATGAATACGATCCGCACACGCTGGTGCTGCGCCGCGCCGAACAGGCGCGCATCGCCGGCATGGGCGGCGTGGTCTGCTCGGCCGAGGAGGCGAGCGCCGTGCGCAAGGTCGTCGGTTCCGACATGGCGATCGTCACCCCCGGCATCCGCCCCGCCGGGGCCGAGCTCGGCGACCAGAAGCGCGTGATGACGCCTGCCGATGCGCTGAAGGCCGGCTCCAGCCACCTCGTCGTCGCCCGCCCCATCGTCAAGGCCGCCGATCCGCTTGCCGCCACAAAGGCGATCCTCGCCGAGATGGACGGCGCGCTTACCGCATAACGAGAGGGAGACAGAGATGCCCAAGGGTTACTGGATTGCACAGGTCGATGTGCGCGATCCCGAGCGCTACAAGGACTATGTGGCCGCCGCCAAGCCGGCCTTCGAGAAGTACGGCGCGAACTTCATTGCCCGCGGCGGCGCCTTCGCGCAGCTTGAGGGCCGTGTGCGCGCCCGCAACGTGATCATCGAGTTCCCCTCGCTCCAGGCCGCCGTCGACTGTTACAACTCGCCGGAATACCAGATCGCCGCCGCGATCCGCCAGGAAGTGGCGGATGCGGAAATGGTGGTCGTCGAGGGCCTCTGACCCCCTGACCGCAAGCCCTTGCAAAACCGGCACGCGAGACGCTTCGCCGCGCTTCACCTTGCCGGTTGTTTGGGCTATGTAGGCCCTACCTACCTATCCTAGTCTCCAGGAGCAGCCTCATGACCTTGTCCAACCTTCCGCCGCTCGTCACCGTCTTCGGCGGCTCGGGCTTCGTCGGGCGTCATGTGGTGCGCGCGCTGGCGCGCCGTGGCTACCGCATCCGCGTCGCCGTGCGCCGCCCGGACCTCGCCGGCTTCCTGCAGCCGATCGGTGGCGTCGGCCAGATCTCCTTCGTCCAGGCGAACCTGCGCTACCGCCAGTCGGTCGATCGCGCGGTCGAAGGCTCCGACCATGTCGTCAACTGCGTCGGCGTGCTCTTCGAGACCGGCCGCAACACCTTCGACGCCGTTCAGGATTTCGGCGCCCGCGCGGTGGCCGAGGCCGCCCGTACCGCCGGCGCGAAGCTCACCCACATCTCCGCCATCGGCGCGGACGAAAACTCCCCGTCGACCTATGCGCGCACCAAGGCGCGCGGCGAGGCGGCGGTCATGCGCACGGTGCCGGACGCCGTGATCCTGCGCCCGTCCATCGTCTTCGGCCCGGAAGACGGCTTCTTCAACAAGTTCGCCGAGATGTCGCGCTTCGCGCCGGCCCTGCCGCTCATCGGCGGCGGGCACACGAAGTTCCAGCCGGTCTATGTCAATGACGTCGCCGAAGCGGTCGCCCGCTCGGTGGACGGCACGATCGGGCGCGGCCGCGTCTATGAGCTCGGCGGCCCGGAAGTGCTGACCTTCCGCCAGTGTCTCGAAACGATGCTGCGCATCGTCGACCGCAAGCGCCCGCTCGTCGCGCTGCCCTTCGGCATCGCCTCGCTGATCGGCTCCATCACCTCGCTGATCCCCTTCGTCAAGCCGCCGCTCACCGCCGACCAGGTCAAGCTGCTGCGCGCCGACAACGTGGTTTCCGAGGCTGCCCGCAAGGAAGGCCGCACGCTGGAAGGCCTCGGCATCGAGCCGATCCTCGCAGAGGCGATCCTGCCGAGCTATCTCGTGCGCTACCGCCCGCAGGGCCAATTCACCAAGATCGACCGCACGGCCTGATCGGCCCTTTCAGGAATGCAGAACCGGCCGCCGCGGGAGGCTTTCCGCGGCGGCCGGTCCGTTTTTTTCCAAAGCGCTTCGGGCCTTCTGTTGCACTTATGCAGCGGTTCGAAAAAGCGTTGCGGCATTTACGCCCGATTCAGCATGTCGCGATATTGATTGTAACGGGACCTGCGAATAAACACCGCCCCCGCCGCGTCATGCAAAAGAGACGGACACGGCGCATTTCAGCACTTCAAGAGGCTTCCGGCGCAAATGGGCAAGGCAATTGCAATCTTCTTCGGATTTTCGGCTCTGATCATCGTGGCCGGGTCCTTTGCCGCGCCCACGACGGTCTCCGCCAGCAAGCACGGCTGCTCGCCGGCCTATGGCGTCGATCCCTGCACGACCGCTTCGGTCAAGTAAGCCCCGGCCAGCCCGTCGGGCCGGCCGAAGCCGGCCCTTCAGCCCCAGATCAGCAGCGCCGCAAGGCCCAGCACGCCGACGACGATCCGCCAGATCGCGAACAGCGTGAAGCCGCGCCGCGAGACGAAGTCGAGCAGCGAGCGCACGACGAAGAGGCCCGCGACGAAGGCGGCGGCAAAGCCGACGCCGATGAGAAGCAGGTCGTCGGACGACAGCGCGTCCCGGTTCTTGTAGAGATCGAGCGCGAAGGCGCCGACCATGGTCGGCATGGCGAGGAAGAACGAGAATTCCGCCGCCGAGCGCTTGTCCGTTCCCATCAGCAGGGCGCCCGCGATCGTCGCGCCCGAGCGCGAGGTGCCGGGGATCATGGCGAGGCACTGGCAGAGGCCGATCTTGAAGGCGAGAGACGGCGGGTACTTCATCGCATCCGTATAGCGCGGCGTCAGCGGCATGCGGTCGATCGCATAGAGGATGACGCCGCCGACGATCAGCACGACGCAGATCAGCATCGGCGTCTCGAAAAGCACCGTCTTGATGAAATCGTGCGCCAGCGCGCCGATAACCGCGGCCGGAAGGAAGGCGACGAGGATGCTGATGACGAAGCGGCGCGCCTCCGGGCTCGACGGCAGCGCCAGGGCGATGCGCAGCAGCTTGGCGCTGTAGACCGACAGGATCGCCAGGATCGCGCCGAGCTGGATCAGCACCGCGAAGGTGTTGCCGGGCGACTTGAAGCCGAGGAAATGCCCGGCGAGCAGGATATGGGCGGTGGAGGAGACGGGGATGAATTCGGTCAAGCCCTCGATTAGGCCGAGAACGAGGGCGCTGACGATGGACTGGTCTGCCATGGATGTTCCTTGGGATGGGAGGAAGGAAAGGCACGAAACGAAATCGGGCATACGGCAAAAAGCCCGATTCGCTTGTGTTTGTACCACCAAATTTCTATAGGTTCGTCAAATCAGCCGTGATCCGGATCTGCGCCGCACGCGCGCAAGGGCCCGGCGCAACCCCTTCCGCAAGACCAGTAAAGCAGCGTCCATGCCCACACTCTATCATCACCCGATGTCCTCTGCCTCCCGCTTCATCCGGCTGATTCTCGCGGAATACGGCTTCCAGACGGAGCTTGCCGAGGAGCAGCCCTGGGAAAACCGGCGCGACTTCCTGGCGCTCAACCCGGCCGGCACACTGCCCGTCTATGTCGACGACAGCATGCGGGCGCTCTGTGGCGCGAGCGTGATCTCAGAATATCTCGACGAGACGCATGGCGTCCTCAAGCGCGACCGGCGGCTGCTTGCCGAGGACCCGTTCCAGCGCGCGGAAATCCGCCGCCTCACCGAATGGTTCCTCCAGAAGATGGAGCAGGACGTCACACGGCCCCTGGTGCGCGAGCGCATCTTCAAGCTGCAGATGACCTCCGACCAGGGCGGCGGGCCGCCAGACAGCAAGATCCTGCGCAATTCGCGCGCCAATATCCGCCAGCACATGAAGTATCTCTCGTGGCTGGCCGGCTCACGCACCTATCTTGCCGGCGACCGGCTCAGCTATGCCGACCTTGCCGCCGCCGCCGCCGTCTCCGTCCTCGATTATATGGGCGAGATCAACTGGACGGACGCGCCGCAGGCCAAGGACTGGTACCAGCGGCTGAAATCCCGCCCCTCCTTCCGTCCGCTGCTCGCCGAGCGCGTGCGCGGCGTCACCCCGGTCTCGCATTACGCGGACCTCGACTTCTGAGGATGACGCCATGTCGGGCGACGACAGGCTCCGGCGCCGCCTGACCGACTTCCTCAAGGCCGAGGCGGCGGACAAGGGCTTCGACCTCTGTCGCATTACCGGCCCCGATTCCATCCCTGAGGCGCCGGCACGGCTCGCCGACTTCCTTTCCGCCGGCTACCACGGCACGATGGACTGGATGGCGGAGACGGAGGCGCGCCGGGCCGATCCACGTGTCCTGTGGAGCGAGGTGCGCTCCGTCGTCATCTTCGGCATGAACTACGGGCCGGCGCACGATCCGCGCGCCGTGCTCGCCATGCCGGACCGCGCGGCGATCTCCGTCTATGCGCAGAACCGCGACTATCACGACATCATCAAGGGCCGGCTGAAGGAAGTGGCAATGCGCTTTGCCGCGCGCGGCGGGGCCGACGTCAAGGTCTTCGTCGATACCGCGCCGGTCATGGAAAAGCCGCTTGCCGCGGCGGCCGGGCTCGGCTGGCAGGGCAAGCACACCAATCTCGTCAGCCGCACGCACGGCTCCTGGCTCTTCCTCGGCAGCCTCTTCACCACCGCCGACCTCATGCGCGACGAGCCGGAGCGCGACCATTGCGGCTCCTGCCGGGCCTGCCTCGACGCCTGCCCGACCGATGCCTTCCCGGCGCCCTACAAGCTCGATGCGCGGCGCTGCATCTCCTATCTCACCATCGAGCACAAGGGCTTGATCGAGCCGGACATCCGCGAAAGGATCGGCAACCGCATCTATGGCTGCGACGATTGCCTCGCCGCCTGTCCCTGGAACAAGTTCGCCGCGGCCGCCTCCGAGATGAAGCTCGTCGCCCGCGAGGAGCTGAAGGCGCCCGCCATCGCCGATCTCCTCACCTTCGACGATCCCGGCTTCCGCGCCCATTTCTCCGGCTCGCCCGTCAAGCGCATCGGACGCGACCGCTTCATCCGCAACGTGCTGATCGCCGCCGGCAATTCCGGCGACCGCGACCTTATCGAAACCTGCATCCGCCTTGCCGACGATGCCGCGCCCGTGGTGCGCGGCATGGCCGCATGGGCGCTTTCCCGCCTGATGACGGCTTCCGAATTCACGGAATTTGCGGCAGGAAGGGCGGACGACGTGGACGAGGACGTGCGCGCGGAATATGCAAGAGCGAAGGCGGAAAGACCATGAAGCACCTCCTGATCCTCGGCGCCGGCTTTTCCGGCAAGGCCATCGGCGAAACCTTCCTGGCCGCCGGCTTCACCGTCTCCGGCACGACGCGCTCGGCGGAGAAGGCAAAAGCCCTGCGCGGCCTCGGCATGACGCCCCTCCTCTTCGACGGCACGATTACCAGTGACCTTGCCGCCGACATGGCCCGCGCCACCCATGTCGTGCAGTCCATCGCGCCCGGCCGCGACGGCGATCCGCTGTTCCGCGCCGGCGTTCCCCCGCTTTCGCAATTGATGCCGAAGCTCGAATGGGCCGGCTATCTCTCCACCGTCGGCGTCTATGGCGACCACAAGGGCGGCTGGGTCGACGAGGACACCGCGCTGAACCCCGTCTCCGCCCGCTCCGTCGAGCGGGTCGAGGCGGAGGAGCGCTGGCTCGCCCATGGCGCGGCCTCCGGCCTTCCCGTCGCCGTGCTGCGCCTTGCGGGCATCTACGGGCCGGGCCGTAACGCGCTGCGCAACATGGAGGAAGGAACCGCCCGCCGCCTGATCAAGAAGGACCAGGTGTTCAACCGCATCCGCGTGGAGGATATCGGCCGCTCTGCCCTTTTCCTTGCCGAGCGGCATCTCGGCGGCGTCTGGAACATCACCGACGACGAGCCCGGCCCGCCGCAGGACGTGGTCGCGGAAGCCGCCCGGCTGATGGGCCTGCCGACCCCGCCGGACATTCCTTTCGAAACGGCGGAACTTTCTCCCATGGCCCGGTCTTTCTACGGGGAGAACAAGCGCGTCTCGAACGCGAAACTGAAGGCTGCGGGCTTCGAATTCCGCTTCCCGAATTACCGCCAGTCGCTCGCCGAGCTCCTCTCGTCCGGGCACTGGCGGGGCTGACGGAGGACGGGCCCGCGCGGCCCGTTTTGCGATTTTCTACAACCTTTAATTTATCTGCCCCATTTTCGCCTCCGAATTCCTGCGCAGAAATTGCTAATATTGAAAGTTTTTTCCGAAAATTTGCAGGATTGCCGCACAGACATTCCAACTTCCAAGTCGATCCAGTTTAGCGACTGATTCGCAAGCGCTTTTCCTGCCCCGTTAACCAAGGTTAAAAATCCATCGTGGGCGATGGACTGTATATCGAAGGGCTGCTTGCCGGCACTTGTGGCGGGTTGAGGCACGTTTTCGCCACTTTTGCTTCCTCATAGGGCGGTCAACACAGTGGAAAACCGCAACTTTCCCGGAAGGTCGTCCGATACATGATGCTCAAGCTCTCCAGCCTCGCCCTTGCCTCCCTGCTCGCCGCCTCCTCGACGTTCGTTACTTTCTCCGAAGCTGAAGCCGCCGGCTGCGGTCGCGCCTCGTGGTATGCGCTGCATTCGCGCACCGCTTCCGGCGAACGGATGAACCCGAACATGCTGACCGCCGCCCACCGGAGCCTGCGCTTCGGCACCAAGGTGAAGGTCACCAACGCGAACAACGGCAAGAGCGTCGTCGTCCGCATCAACGATCGCGGCCCGTTCATCCGCGGCCGGGTGCTCGACCTTTCCAAGGCCGCGGCCTCCAATATCGGCATGATCCGCTCGGGCCACGCCAAGATCTGTTACGAAGTCATCGGCTGACGCTCCGCGGAATCTGCGGCGCCCGGCTTGCCCTTCGCGCATTCCGCCGCTACCACGACGCAAAACGGAGTAGACGGATGCGATTGGGTGGGCGGCTCTCGGGGGCCATCGAGGTTCTGACGGATATCGAGACGCGGCGGCGCCCCGTCGCCGATGCGCTCAAGGACTGGGGCCTTTCCCATCGCTTCGCCGGCTCCGGCGACCGTGCCGCGATCGGCAATATCGTCTACGACGCGCTGCGCATGAAGCTGTCGCACGCCTTCCTGATGGACGACGACAGCCCCACCGCCCTCGGCCATGCCGTGCTCCTGCGCCAGTGGGGGCTTGCTCCCGAGGCGCTGGCCGCCGAGTTCGAGGGCGACCGCTTCGCCCCGCAGCCGCTTTCCCAGGACGCGCTTGCCGCCTTCCGCGCCCGCGATCTCGCCACGGCCCCGCTCCATGTGCAGGGCGATATTCCCGAATGGATCCAGCCTTCCTTCGAGGCGAACTTCGACGGCGACTGGCTGGCGGAAGCGAGGGCCCTCGCCGGCCGGCCGACGCTGGATCTCAGGGCCAACACGCTCAAGGCCGGCCGCGACAAGGTGCTGAAGGCGCTGGAGCGCAACGGCGCGCTCGCCTCCGCCATCGCAAGGCAGGGCATCCGCATTCCGGCCGGCGAAGGCCCGGCGCGCCTTCCCAACGTCACCGCGGACCTCGCCTTCCAGAAGGGCTGGTTCGAGGTGCAGGACGAGGGCTCGCAGATCGTCGCCGACCTCGTCGCGCCCGGGGAGGGCGAGCAGGTGCTCGACTTCTGCGCCGGCGGCGGCGGCAAGACGCTCGCCATGGCGGCCGCCATGCACAACAAGGGCCAGGTCCACGCATACGACACCGACCGCAAGCGCCTCGCCCCGATCATCGAGCGGCTGAAGCGCGCCGGCACGCGCAATGTCCAGGTCCACGAGGACCTTGCAAGCCTCTCCCCCATGACCGCACGCTTCGACCGCGTTCTGGTCGACGCGCCCTGCACGGGCACCGGCACCTGGCGCCGGCGGCCGGATACCAAGTGGCGCCTCACCGAGAAGAACCTCGAGGAACGCCTCGCCCAGCAGCAGGAAGCCCTTGCCAATGCCAGCGCCTTCGTGCGCCCCGGCGGCCGGCTGCTCTACGTCACCTGTTCCATCCTGCCGCAGGAGAACGAGGAGCAGGTCCACGGCTTCTGCAAGGCCAATCCCGATTTCGAGATTCTGCCCGTCATGGAGACCTGGCAGGCGCTCTTCGGCGCGGACAAGCCGGAGCCCCGCTCGCGCGACGGCAAGACCGTGACGCTGACGCCCGCCTCCACCGACACGGACGGTTTCTTCTTCTGCGCGATGGGCCGCAGGGGCTGAATCCCTTGCGCTCCGTCAAAAGCGGCGCAACAGGTTGAAATCATTCTAAACTATACACTTTGACACCAGTTTTTATTTGGTCCATGACAGAAACGCCTGAATAAACCCGAACCCGGCACCTGCCGGGCGATCCGGGCAGCGGCTCCGTGCCGCGGCGTCCGGTGCCGGGGGGACTCGCCAAACAGGACACCAGGAGACGTCATGACCACTTCCTTCCTTCGCGCGGCCGCATTTGCGCTTGCTGCCGCGGCGTCCAGCCTTGCCATCGGTTCCGCCCATGCGGCCGCCGATCCGGCTGCAATCGTCAAGCACTATACGGACATCGCCCACGCCAAGTATTCCGATGCGCTCGACGCCGCCAAGGCGCTCGACACGGCGATCGATGCCTTCATCGCCAAGCCCGGCGACGACACGCTGAAGGCGGCGCGCGAGGCGTGGCTCAAGTCCCGCATCCCCTACCAGCAGACGGAAGCCTACCGCTTCGGCAACCCCATCGTCGACGAATGGGAAGGCAAGGTGAACGCCTGGCCGCTCGACGAGGGCCTGATCGACTATGTCGACCCGAGCTACGGCACGGAAAGCAACGAGAACGCGCTCTTCGTCGCCAATGTCATCGCCAATCCGAAGCTGGAAATCGCCGGCAAGGAAATCGACGCCACGACGATCACGCCGGAAGTGCTGCAGGAACTGCATGAAGCGGGCGGCGTCGAAGCGAACGTGGCGACCGGCTACCACGCCATCGAATTCCTGCTGTGGGGCCAGGACCTCAATGGCACGGGCCCGGGCGCCGGCAACCGCCCGGCGACGGACTACGACACGGCCAATTGCACCAACGGCAATTGCGACCGCCGCGCCGCCTACCTGAAGGCCGCCTCCTCGCTGCTCGTCTCCGACCTTCAGGACATGGTCACGGCCTGGTCGCCGGACGGCGACGCCACCAAGAACGTGACGTCCGATCCGAAGGCCGGCATCACCGCCATGCTGACCGGCATGGGCTCGCTCTCCTATGGCGAACTTGCTGGCGAGCGCATGAAGCTCGGCCTCCTGCTGCACGATCCGGAAGAAGAGCACGATTGCTTCTCCGACAACACGCACAACTCGCACTACTACGACGTCGTCGGCATCCAGACCGTCTATACGGGTGAATATACCCGCCCGGACGGCTCCAAGCTGACCGGCCCGTCGCTGCACGAACTCGTCGCCGAGAAGGACGCCGCGCTCGACCAGGAGATGACGGCCAAGCTCGACGCCAGCCACACCGCCTTCAAGGCGCTGGTGGACCGTGCGGAAGGCGGCGAAGCCTACGACCAGATGATCGGCGAAGGCAATGCGGAGGGCAACAAGGTCGTCCAGACCGCCATCGACAGCCTGATCGACCAGACGAAGACGATCGAGCGCGTCATCACGGCGCTCGACCTTGGCAAGATCGAGCTTGAAGGCTCCGACAGCCTGGACAATCCTGGCGCGGTCTTCAAATAAGAAGGAAGGCGGGCCGCCGCGCAATGAACGGCGGCCCGATCCAGCAATGACAGAACGCCCCGCCCGTCGCCTGCTCGCGGTTTCTGCCGCGTTCACCGTCGCGGCGGGCGTTTTCGTCATCGGCAGTGCCGTTTCGGCCACGCGGGAGCGCGGGGATCTCTCCGCGAAGGACCTGAAGCGTGTCGCCGCCGTGACGGCACCGGCGACGGATTTCTCAAAGGCCGAGCAATACGAGGCCATGTCCGCCGGCGCCGCCACCTCGCTTGCGAGCGTCGACGTGAACAGCTTCTCGCATTTCTCGGAGAACATCACCTTCGAGGAACGCGAGACCTTCAAGCTCGGCAACGCGCTCTTCCAGAAGCTCTGGGTCTCCTCCCCCTCCTCCACGCAGGCCTCCGACGGGCTCGGCCCGCTCTACAATGCGCGCTCCTGCCAGTCCTGTCACATCAAGGACGGGCGCGGCCATCCGCCGGAGGGTGCGGCGGACGCGACCTCGATGTTCCTGCGCCTTGCCCGGCCTGCCGCGACGGCGGAGGAAGAGGCAGTGCTGAAGAGCTTCCATGCGATGAGCCTGCCGGACCCCATCTACGGCCGCCAGCTTCAGGACCAAGCCATTCCCGGCCTCAAGGCCGAGGGCCGCATGGCCATCGACTATAGGGAAGACCCGGTGACGCTTGCCGGCGGCGAGGTCGTGAGGCTGCGCCGCCCCACCTATTCCATTACCGACCTTGCCTATGGCGACCTCGATCCGGCGACGACGCTCTCGCCGCGCGTCACCCAGCCGATGCTCGGCCTCGGCCTCGTGCAGGCGATCCACGAGGCCGATATCCTGGCGCTGGCCGACCCTGACGACGCCGACGGCGACGGCATCAGCGGCAAGGCCGCCGTCGCCATCGACCCGAAGACCGGCAGAAAGACGCTCGGCCGGTTCGGCTGGAAGGCGCAAGCCGCCACCGTGCGCCAGCAGAGCGCCGAGGCCTTCGCACTGGACATCGGCATATCGACGCCGGAAGTGCCGCTCCCCGACGGCGATTGCACGCCGGCCCAGACCGCCTGCCTCGAACGGCCCAACGGCGTGCAGAAGCGCCTCGGCGATGCCGAGGCGCCGCCGCCGGTCATGGACCTCGTCACCTTCTATGCCGAGAACCTCGCCGTGCCGGCGCGGCGCAAGGCGAGCTTCCCCGAAACGCTCGCCGGCAAGCGGGTCTTCTACGAGACCGGCTGCACCTCCTGCCACCACCCTAAATTCGTGACCCGGCGCGATGCCGGCAACAAGGCCCATGCCTTCCAGCTCATCTGGCCCTATTCCGATTTCCTGCTGCACGACATGGGCGAAGGCCTTGCGGACGGGCAGCAGGTGGGCGTTGCGACCGGAAGGGAGTGGCGCACGCCGCCACTCTGGGGTATCGGCCTTACAAAAACCGTCAACGGCCATACGTTCTTCCTGCACGACGGGCGCGCCCGCAACCTCACCGAGGCCATTCTCTGGCACGGCGGGGAGGCACAGGCGGCGCGCGACCGCTTCGCCGCGCTGGAAAAGCAGGACCGAGACGCCCTTATCACCTTCCTGGAGAGCCTGTAGATGCCGATGCTGCGTTCATCCTTCCTGCGTTTCGCCGCCCTTGCCGGGGCAAGCCTGATGCTTTCCACCGCCCTGCCGGCCATGGCGCAGGAAGACGCGACGGCCGCGCCGCCCGAGCTCACCAACGAGAGCGTCGTCGGCGTCATGACCCATGCCGTCGACGACGTCATCCGCCCCGGCTACCGGGCCTTCGAGGCATCCGCCGGCAAGCTGGCCGAGGCGACGACCGCCTTCTGCAAGGCGCCTTCGGACGATTCACGCAAGGCGGTGGACGACGCCTTCCGGCAGGCCGTCGCGGACTGGGGCCGTATCGAGATGGTGCGCATCGGCCCCGTTCTCGACGACAACCGCTTCGAGCGCATCCTCTTCTACCCCGACCGCAAGAGCACCGGCCTCAAGCAGGTGCAGGCGCTGCTCCAGAAGGCGGACGAGGCGGACACGAAGGCCGCAGCGATGGGCGGCAAGAGCGTCGCCATCCAGGGTTTCGGCGCGCTCGAATTCGCGCTTTACGGCACCGGCTCTGAAGACCTCGAAAAGACACCGGAAAGCTTCCGCTGCCGCTACGCCGCCGCCGTCGCCAGCCATATCGAGATAACGGCCGGGCAGCTCACGGCGGCCTGGGACGCGCCCGACGGCGTCCAGCAGCACTGGAAGCATCCGGGACCGCAGAACCCCGTCTTCCGCACCGGCCGGGAGGCGATGACCGCCCTGCTCGGCATTCTCGTGCACGGAACGGAAGCGGTGCGCGACCAGCGCATCGAGACCTTCTACCGCAAGGGCGGCACGCCGCGGCCGAAATCGGCGGTCTTCTGGCGCTCCGGCAACACCTGGGTCTCGATCGACGCCAATCTCGAAGGCCTGCAGACGCTCTTCGACCGGTCCGGCATCGCCGAATTCGTCGATCCCGGCCGCACGTCGCTCAGCGGCAATGTCGATTTCGCGCTGAAGGCGCTACGCGGCGTCGCGCAGACCGTCGATCCCAACATCGAAAAGGCTGTCTCCACGCCGGCGGAAGAGAAGAAGATCGGCTTCCTCCTCACCAATACGCGAGACCTGATCCTGGCGCTCAACGGCGATTTCGGCGGCGCGATCGGCCTCGGCGCCGGCTTCTCCTTCGCGGACGGCGACTGATGGAAGCTATGGGCCTGCCCAACGCCGCGCTCGACCGCCGTGCCTTCCTGCGCATGGCGGGCACGGCCTTCGTGGCGTCGCTCGGCGCCGGCCCGGCCTTCGCGCTCGCGCGCACCGACGCCGTCTTCGCCTCCGGCTACATGGACCGTGACGGCCGCTTCGGCATCGCGGTGCTGGCCGAGGACGGGACGGTGATCGACCGCACGGCGCTTCCCGCCCGCAGCCACGGCATGGCCTTTTCGCCCGCGACGAACCATCTCGTCGCCTTCGCCCGCCGTCCCGGCACCTTCGCGCTCGTCATCGACCGGAGCGGCCGGGCCGAGCCGCGCACCATCGCCGCCGCGCAGGAGCGCCATTTCTTCGGCCATGGCTGCTTTTCGCCGGACGGCAGGCTGCTCTATGCCAGCGAGAACGACTTCGACGCCAATCGCGGCGTCATCGGCCTCTACGACGCCCGCGACAGCTACCGCCGCATCGGCGAATATTCCACCTACGGCATCGGTACGCACGACCTTTCCGTCAGCGACGACGGCCGGTTCCTGATCGCGGCGAACGGCGGCATCGAGACCCACCCGGATTTCGGCCGCACCAAGCTCAATCTCGACCATATGGAGCCCTCGCTCTCCCTGATCGACGCGGCGACCGGGGCGCTTATCGAGCGCCACGCGCTGCCGGAGAAGCTGCGCCAGCTCTCCACGCGCCATATCGACCTCGACGACAGGGGCCGCATCTGGTTCGCCTGCCAGTACGAGGGGCCGCGCAACGACCTGCCGCCGCTCGTCGGCCATTTCGGCAGGGGCGAGGACCTCGCCTTCATCGACCTTCCGGAAGAAATCACGATCGGCCTTGCCAACTATGTCGGCGCCATCGCCGTCAACCGGCGCGAGGGGCTCGTCGGCCTCACCTCGCCGAATGGCGGGCGCTTCGTCGTGCTGGACGCCAAGACCGGCCGCGTCGTCAGGGACGAGGCGGTCGCGGACGCCGCCGGCATCGCCGCCGCGCCGCACGGTTTTGCCGTCTCCTCCTATGACGGCCGTTTTGCCGGCCGGCGCGCGGATGTCGCCTGGGACCAGCACATTGCCGGCCTGATGCCGCGACGCTGACCCGCCTCTGGACGACGGCGCGGCGCGCACTAGCTCTGAGGGCATGAGCAACAAACCCCTCGTCTATCTCGCCTTCATCATCCTCGTTCTCGGCGGCGGCCTCGTCATCGGCGCCCATACGGTGCCCGGCGGCTGGTACGCCTCGCTTGCCAAGCCCTTCTTCAACCCGCCCAACTGGCTGTTCGCGCCGGTCTGGAGCATCCTCTACCTGATCATCGGTGTGGTGGGCGCCCGCACCTGGCTGGCGTTCCGCCGGTCCATGGCCATGCGGTTCTGGTTCGCGCAGCTCGTCCTCAACTTCGCCTGGACCCCGGTGTTCTTCGGCCTTCAGGATCCGGCATCGGCGATGATCGTCATCCTCGCCCTCGACATCGCCGTCGCCGGCTTCATCGCCGCATCCTGGCGGCAGGACCGCCCTTCGGCCCTCGCCTTCCTGCCCTACCTCGCCTGGGTCCTCTTCGCGACGGCGCTCAACGGCGCGATTCTCGTCCTCAACTGAGGGATATCGCCGCCCGGCGCTTGCAGTGCAGCATGTGCCGTGCAAACCTCGACCACCTTCGGTTCAGCGCCGGCGTTCCGGCGATAGTGGGGTCATGACAGGCTTTCCTCCGTCGGGTTTTGCCGACCGCGTCTCGAGAAGTTTCGAACGGCAGGCCGCCATGCGGCTGATCGGCGCCGAGCTCACCCGCATTTCCCATGGCACTGTGGAGATCGAGCTGCCCTTCGACGAGAAGCTGACGCAGCAGCACGGCTTCCTGCATGCCGGCGTCATTTCCGCCGCGCTCGACACGGCCTGCGGCTATGCCGCCTATTCCGTCATCGATGCGGACGCCTCGATCCTCACCATCGAGTTCAAGGTCAACCTCCTGTCGCCGGGGCGGGGCGAGCGCTTCCTGTTCCGCGGCGAGGTCACCAAGCCGGGCAGCAACATCATCGTCGCCGACGGGCGCGGCTATGCCCTGACGGACGGGCCGGCCAAGCTGATCGCGTCGATGACCGGCACGATGATGGTGGTGCGCGGGCGGGAGGACATCACCGAATGAGCTTCGTCCTCAAGACCGCCGGCCGCTACCGCATCCTTTATGTCATGGCCGTCGATGCCGAATACGGCCCGCATCTTGCGGCCCGCATGACGCCGCTGATGACGGGCGTCGGCCCCGTCGAGGCTGCCGTGCAACTGACGCTCGCCCTCTGCCACCTGGAGGCGGAGGGGAATCTGCCCGACCTCGTCGTCTCGCTCGGCTCGGCCGGCTCCGCGGTGCTGGAGCAGACCGGCGTCTACCAGGCCACCTCCGTTTCCTACCGCGACATGGATGCCTCGCCCCTTGGCTTCACCCGCGGCGCGACGCCCTTCCTCGACCTGCCGGCGGAGGTGCCGCTGACCGTGCATGTGCCGGGCCTGCCGGAAGCCCGGCTCTCGACGGGCGCCAACGTGGTTTCCGGCGCCGCCTATGCCGCCATCGACGCGGACATGGTGGAGATGGAGACCTATGCGGAGCTGCGCGCCTGCCAGGCCTTCGGCGTCCGGCTCGTCGCGCTTCGCGGCATTTCCGACGGCAAGGCCGAGCTCACCCATATCGGCGACTGGACGGAATACCTGCACGTGATCGACGAAAGGCTCGCCGCTGCCGTCGACAGGCTGGAAACCGCTGCCGCCGACGGAACGCTCGTGCTCAAAGGCTGAGAATCCGGCTTTTTCCCCGTTGCACGCCGCAAGGATATTCTTTAAAGGCTCGCCATGACCCAGACAGCCCATCCCGACAGCGTTCTCATCATCGATTTCGGCAGCCAGGTGACCCAGCTCATCGGGCGGCGCGTGCGCGAAGCAGGCGTCTATTGCGAGATCATCCCCTTCCAGTCGGCGGAGGAAGCCTTCCACCGCATGAAGCCGAAGGCGGTCATCTTCTCCGGCGGTCCCGCTTCCGTTCTCGACCAGGGCAGCCCGCGCGCGCCGCAGGTCGTCTTCGATTCCGGCCTGCCGATCCTCGGCATCTGCTACGGCCAGCAGACGCTCGCCACCCAGCTCGGCGGCACCGTCGAGGGCGGCCATGCCCGCGAATTCGGCCGCGCCGACGTGGAGATCCTGAAGGCCAGCCCGCTCTTCGAAGGCTTCTGGGAAGTCGGCAGGAAATATCCGGTCTGGATGAGCCACGGCGACCGCGTCACTGTCGCGCCCGAGGGCTTCGAGATCATCGGCGTTTCGGAAAACGCCCCCTTCGCCATCTGCGTCAACGAGGCGAAGCGCTACTACACGACCATGTTCCATCCGGAAGTGGTGCACACGCCGGACGGCGCCAAGCTGCTCTCCAACTTCGTGCACAAGATCGCCGGCATCAGGGGCGACTGGTCGATGTCCGCCTACCGCGCCCGCGCGGTGGAAGCGATCCGCGAGCAGGTCGGCGACAAGCGCGTCATCTGCGCCCTTTCGGGCGGCGTCGACAGTTCCGTCGCGGCCCTTCTCATCCATGAGGCGGTCGGCGCGCAGCTCACCTGCATCCTCGTCGACCACGGCCTGATGCGCAAGAACGAGGCGGCCGACGTCGTCGCCATGTTCCGCGAGCACTACAATCTGCATCTCATCCATGTCGACGCCGTCGACCGCTTCATCGGCGAGCTGGAAGGCGTCTCCGACCCGGAGACCAAGCGCAAGATCATCGGCCGCCTGTTCATCGAGGTGTTCGAGGAAGAGGCCGGTAAGCTCGGCGGCGCGGAATTCCTCGCCCAGGGCACGCTCTATCCCGACGTCATCGAAAGCGTCTCCTTCACCGGTGGCCCCTCGGTGACGATCAAGTCGCACCACAATGTCGGCGGCCTGCCCGAACGCATGAACATGAAGCTCGTCGAGCCGCTGCGCGAGCTCTTCAAGGACGAGGTCCGCGTGCTCGGCCGCGAGCTCGGCCTGCCCGACTCGTTCATCGGCCGCCACCCCTTCCCGGGACCGGGCCTCGCCATCCGCTGCCCCGGCGGCATCACCCGTGACAAGCTGGAGATCCTGCGCGAGGCCGACGCTATCTATCTCGACGAGATCCGCAAGGCCGGTCTCTACGACAAGATCTGGCAGGCCTTCGCCGTGCTGCTCCCCGTCCAGACCGTCGGCGTCATGGGCGACGGGCGGACCTACGAATTCGTCTGCGCGCTGCGCGCCGTCACCTCCGTCGACGGCATGACGGCCGACTTCTACCACTACGACATGAACTTCCTCGGCCGCGCCGCGACCCGCATCATCAACGAGGTCCGCGGCATCAACCGCGTCGTCTACGACGTGACGTCGAAGCCGCCGGGCACGATCGAGTGGGAGTGAGGGCGCGTCCCTCTCCATGACGGAAATCCAGCTCCGTATGACGGAAATCCAGAAAGCCCCGGTGTCCGCGCCGGGGCTTTTGCTTTCCGGTAAAAAATTCGAAGTTCCATGTCACATCCGGCGTTCCTGCCTCGTCATGACGGTACAGGATTGAAAAGGAGACTGGAATGTCCGCTCGCATGACCGACTACCTCACACGCGCCGAGCCCGCCTTCAAGGCGATGCTGGCCCTGGAAGCCGCCATCAAGGCGAGCCCGCTGGATGCGACGCTCACGCATCTCGTCAAGGTGCGCGCCTCGCAGATCAACGGCTGCGCCTACTGCATCCATATGCATGTCGGCGAGGCGCTGAAGGGCGGCGAGGATCCCATGCGCATCCACCTCCTCGCCGGCTGGCGCGATTCCCCGCTCTATAGCGAACGGGAACGGGTCGCCCTTGCCTGGACGGAGGCGCTGACGCTGGTGGCGGAAACGGGCGCGCCCGATGCGGACTGGGAGGCCGTCAAGGCCGTCTTCACGCCGGACGAGCAGGCATGGCTGCCGTTTGCGATCGGCGCGATCAATGTCTGGAACCGCGTGCAGGTCGGCTTCCGCGCCGAGCACCCGGTCGACCGGCGCCATGCGGCGTGACCCTGCCACGGACGTCTTCGAGGCGCAGCGGCCGCGGCTGCTGCGCCTTGCCTATCGCATGCTCGGCTCGCATGCGGAGGCGGAGGATATCGTGCAGGACGCCTGGCTGCGCTGGCACCGCAGCGACCGCGCGGCGGTGGCCGAGCTCGCCGCCTGGCTCACCCGCATCGTCTCGCGCCTCTGCCTCGACGCGATGAAATCCGCCCGCGCGCGGCGCGAGACCTATCCCGGCACCTGGCTTCCCGAACCGCTGATCGAGCCGGCGGACGAGGAGATGCGCGCCGACAACATCACCCTCACGCTCATGGTGGCGCTGGAACGGCTTTCGCCGCTGGAGCGCGCGGCCTTCCTGCTGCACGACGTCTTCGACCAGCCGCTCGACGACGTGGCGGCGACGCTGAAGCGCAGCCCGGCGGCCACCCGCCAGCTCGCGGCGCGGGCGCGCGCCCATGTGCGGATCGACCAGCCGCGCTACGAAATCCCCCGCGAGGATGGCGAGGCGCTGACGCGCGCCTTCTTCGAGGCCTGCCGCGCCGGCAATGCGGCGGCGCTCGGCGCAATGCTGGCGGCGGACGTGACGCTGCGCTCGGACGGCGGCGGCAAGGTGCTCGCCTTCCCCAACGCCATCCATGGCGTCGACCGGCTGATCCGGCTCTATCTCGGCCTGTCGCGCAAGCCCGGCCCGCCGGCGGAATTCCTCGGCCATGCGATGATTGACGGCCTGCCGGGTTTCCTCAGCCGCGTCGACGGGCACATGCAGACCACGGCGCTGGAGATCATCGACGGCCGCATCGCCGCCATCTACATTACTCGCAACCCGGACAAGCTGACGAGCCTCGCGCTGCCCGGCTAGAACCCGAAGGACTGCTGCGCCGGTTCGGGCTGGGCAAAGGAAATGCCCTCCAGCGCCAGCATCCTCAACTTGGAGGATGCGCCGCCGGGGGCCGAGAAGCCGCCGACCTTGTTTCCGGCGGCCAGTACCCGATGGCAGGGGATGATGAGGGCGACGGGGTTCTTCGCCATGGCCTGGCCGACCTCGCGCGCGCCTTCCGGGCCCGCGCCGAGATCGCGGGCGATCGTGCCGTAGGTCGTCGTCTCGCCCCAGTGCACGCGCCGCGCCGCATCGTAGATCGCCCGGAAGAAATCGCTCTGGCCGGTAAGGTCGAGCGGCACATCGGTGAAATCGGCCTCCTCGCCGGCGAAATAGCGCTGCGCGGCTTCGATGGCCCGGGCGACGGCCGGCGGCGGCTCGGCAGGCTCGGCGGCCTCGGCATTTTCGAGACGGCGCAGCAGCAGGCGGCGCGTTGTTGCGGCATCCTCGCCGGGCAGCTGGAAGCGCACGACGCCCGCCGCCGTCCAGGCGATGCCGCAGGGGCCGCCCGCCGTTTCGAATATCCGATACTGGGTCTTGCCGGTCATTTTCGGCTCCCGTTCCCGTTTTGTCACAAGATCGGGCTTTGCCCGGCCGGTTTCAACCCGTTTCTTGCCGGGGCTTGCGCCATGCGCAGGCAATTCGCATAACGCGGCAAACAATTTGAGGAGAAACGGCGTGGAACGTTCCGAGATCATCATCGGCGGGGATACGGCAGGCATCGAATGGCGCGTGCCGGTCTTCCGCTTCAAGGGCAGCGACGCGGCGGCGCCCTCGGCCTATATCCAGGCGGCGCTGCATGCCAACGAACTGCCCGGCACGGCGCTCCTCCACTTCCTGCTGGAACGCCTGCGGACGGCGGAAGCGGACGGCGCGATCCGCGGCGACATCACCGTCGTGCCGCAGGCCAATCCGATCGGCCTTGCGCAGTATCATTTCGGCGAGATGGAGGGCCGCTTCGATCTCGGCTCGCGCACCAATTTCAACCGCGACTTCCCGCTGGTGGCACTCGCCGGGCGCGACACGCTGCTCGAAAAGCTCGAAAGCCGCAGCGCCGCCGACCGGCTGAAGCGGACGCTGCTGCACATGGCGCTCGGCGCCGACCTCGTCCTCGACCTCCACTGCGACGACGAATCCCTGCAGTATGCCTATATCGACGATGCCTTCTGGCCGGAGGCGGCGGATCTGGCATCGGCCCTCGACATGGAGGCCGTGTTCCTCTCGGACGGCGAAAGCACCGCCTTCGAGGAGGCCGTCGGCCATGCCGTCAAGCACCAGGGCGGCGGCAAACTCAAGACCGTGCCGGGCCGCCTTGCCGTCACCGTGGAGTTGCGCGGCCGGCGCGACGTCTATCCCGACATGGCGCGGCGCGATGCGGACGGCCTTTGGGCTTTCCTCGCCGGCCGCGGCATCGTCGCCGACCCGGCGCACAAGGCGAAGCCCTATGCGGGACCTGCCGTGCCGCTCGACAATATCGAGATGGTGAAGGCGCCCGAGCCCGGCACCGTGCTCTTCCACCGCGACATCGGCGACGAGGTGAAGGCCGGCGACGTGCTCGCCACCCTCATCGTCCGGCCGGGCGAGGCGGGCGGCACGCTTGCCGTCACGGCCGGCCATGACGGGCTGATCGCCACGCGCTGCTCGGCCCGCTACGCCCGCCGGGGCGACGACCTGATGAAGATCGCCTGCCGCGAAGCGACCCGCAGGGACCGCAAGCCGGGCACGCTGGAAGACTGACGGCGGCCCGCAAAAATCTTTCGCGCGGGGGATGGCCTTCCCCCTCGCATTCGTATCGCCCGAAGCAATATATAGAAGCAGCAAAAGAGCTTGCCGCCTTGGGATGATCCGCACGCATCATGTTTGAGACGCTCTCCGCCTACTGGCCGCATATCCTCGTCGCGCTGTCGATCGTGCTCGGCGTTCCCGCCGCCATCCATGCGACGATGACGAAGGAGGAAGTGCGCGCGGCGATCGGCTGGGTCGGCGTCATCGTGCTGTCGCCGGTGGTCGGCGCGCTGATCTATGCCGTGGGCGGCGTGAACCGCATCCGGCGAAAAACCCTCAATCTCGGCCGCGAGGGCCTGCTTGCCGCCGGCTGGCACCATCTCGACGAATACGACGTTTCCAACGCCCACATGCAGGTGCGCTTCGGCGGGGCGCTCGCCGCCATGCAGCGCCTCGGCGACGCCGTCGGCCGCTGCCGGCTCACCTCCGGCAACCGCATCGCGGTGCTCTCGACCGGCGACGAGGCCTATGCGGCGATGCTGACCGCCATCGGCGCCGCCGAGCGCTCCATCCTGCTGGAAACCTACATCTTCGACCGCGACAAGGCCGGCGGGCGCTTCGTCGAGGCGCTGTCGGCGGCGGTCGCGCGCGGCGTCGAGGTGCGCGTGCTGATCGATGCGGTCGGGGCGCGCTACTCCATTCCCTCCATCGTCTCGGAATTGCGGCGGGCGAAGGTGCCGACGGACGTGTTCAACGGCAATATCGTCATGGGCCTGCGCCTGCCCTATGCGAACCTGCGCACCCACCGGAAGATCCTCATCGTCGACGGCACCACCGCCTTTACCGGCGGGCTCAACATCCGCGCCGGCTTCTGCGCGGAATTCGCCGGGCAGGACGCGGCGCTCGACACCCATTTCCGCCTCACCGGCCCCGTCGTCAGCGATCTCTTCCGCATCGCCTACGAGGACTGGCGCTTTTCCGGCGGCGACGACCTTTCCGGCGAGGCCTGGCGCATTCCGCCGCCGCCGGACGCGCCGGATACCGGCATGCTCGCCCGCGTCGTGCCCTCCGGGCCGGACAAGAGTCTCGAGACCAACCACCGCATGCTGATGGGCGCGCTGTCGGTCGCCAAGAAGCAGATCCGCATCATGTCGCCCTATTTCCTGCCCGATCGCGAGCTGATCAGCGCGATGGTCACGGCGGCGCGGCGCGGGGTGGAGATCGACATCGTCGTGCCCTCGGCCAACAACCTCAAGCTGGTCGACCTCGCCATGACCGCGCAGTTCGACCAGCTGCTCAAATACGGCTGCCGCATCTGGCGCGCCTCCGGCGCCTTCAACCATTCCAAGCTGACGGTCATCGACGACATCTGGACCTATGTCGGCTCGTCGAACATCGATCCGCGCTCGCTGCGGCTGAACTTCGAGGTGGATATCGAGGTGATCGACCCGGATTTCGCCGACCGCATCACCGGGCGCATCGCGGCTGCGCTGTCGAATGCCGAGGAGGTCACGCTGGAGGCGCTCAATGCGCGGCCCTTCGCCCAGCGCCTCGTCGAGCGCATCACATGGCTCGGCTCGCCCTATCTGTAGACGCGCCAGCACGCTCCCAGACGACCTTGAGGTCGATATGGGCCTTGATCGGCAGGTGATCGGACGCCACGCGCGCAAGCGGCGAATCGTGCACCTCGACGGAGGTGACGAGATCGTGCGGATGGCCGAGCGCCCGGTCGAGCGCCAGAACCGGAAAGCGGGAGGGAAAGCTCGGCACCGCGCCGGAGGCCGGATCGAAGGTCGGCTGCAAGCGCGAGAGCGACGAGCGCCGGCCGACGCGCCACTCGTTGAGATCGCCGACGAGAAGGGTCGGCATCTCCTCCTCTTCCGCGACGGAGGCGAGGATCGCCATCGCCTGCTGCTCGCGCGAGCGCTTCAAGAGGCCGAAATGGGCGGCGACGAGCCTCAGCTTCCCCACCGGCAGGTCGAGATGGACGACGAGCGCGCCGCGCGGCTCGACGCCCGGCAGCTTCAGCTGCCGCACGCCGCCGACCACGCCCTTGCGCATCATGATCATGTTGCCGTGCCAGCCGTGGCCGGAGGAGGACAGCGCGTTGATCGGCACCGGCACGAGGCCGCAGTCGCGCTCCAGCGCCTCCAGGTTCAGGAGGCCCGACCGCTCGCCGAAGCGCTTGTCCGCCTCCTGGATGGCGATGATGTCGGCATTCATCTCGGCGATCACGCTGGCCGTGCGCTCAGGATCGAAGCGCCGGTCGACGCCGATGCATTTGTGCACGTTGTAGGACGCGATGACGGTATCGCCCGGGCGATTGTTTTCCGGCGGCCGGTGGCCGCGGCGATTGCGAATGGCCGCAAGCAGCGCGGCCGACGTGATCTTGCCGTTCCTGTCCAATGGACCTTCCTCATGGCACCTTCCCATCATATGGGGGCGGGCTTCCTCTCGGCAACCGCCCTGCGGCAAGAAGGTTCCGAAAAGTCAGGGCGGCGCGCTCACCTGCATCTTCGGACTGTCGAGCAGGATGGTCGAGCGCAGCGTCTTGATCTCGCCGATACGCTCGAACTCGCTCCAGAGCAGCCGCCGGTAATCGGCGACATCCTTGACCGCGATCTTGAGGAGGAAATCGAAATCGCCGGCGACGGTGTGGCACTCGACCACTTCCGGCATGCGGCGCACCAGATCGATGAAGCGCTCGCCGACGCGCGGGGCCGTGCGCTCCAGCGTCACCTCCAGGAAGGCCTGGAAGCCGATGCCGGCGGCACGCGGATCGACGATGACCGTATGGCGGATGACGCCGCTCGCCTCCAGCCGCGCCAGCCGGCGCGAGAGCGGGGCGGGCGACAGGCCCACCTTCTCGGCGAGCTGGTTGTTGGAAAGCCCGGCATCCTCGATGAGCAGGCGGATGATCCGCCGGTCGGTCTGGTCCAGGACGATGTCGTCGCCGGTCTTTTTCTCCATTCCCGCCCCTCGCGCAAAAACCTGCACGGAACTTACGGCAGGCCGCAAGAATACAAAAGCTTCTTGCGCCTTCCCCGCAATTTCATGGTCGAATTTGCGGGCGCTTTGCCTTAAATCGTCTTCACCCTCCAGCCAGACAGGAAACCGGCCATGTTCGATGCCCTCACCCGCCAGCCCGACGATCCGCTGCTTGCCCTGATCGGCCTTTTCCGGGCGGACGAGCGCGCCGGCAAGGTGGATCTCGGCGTCGGCGTCTATCGCGACGAAACGGGCGTGACGCGGGTCTTCCGCACGGTCAAGGAGGCCGAGCGCCGTCTCGTCGAGACCCAGCAGACCAAGGCCTATGTCGGGCCGGAAGGCGATCCCGTCTTCCTCGAACGCCTGTGGGCGCTGACGACGGGCGAGGCCGGCCGCGGCCGCGCGACCGCCGGACTGCAAACCCCGGGCGGCTCGGGCGCTTTGCGCCTTGCCGGCGACCTCATGGCGCGCATGGGCACGCGGCGCATCTGGCTCGGCCTGCCGACCTGGCCGAACCATGCCAGCATCTTCACGGCCGCCGGCCTGGAGGTCGTCACCTACCCCTTCTTCGACATCCCCTCGCAGGCCGTTCTCTTCGACCGGATGATGGAGGCACTTTCCGGCGCCGCGCCGGGCGATGCCGTGCTGCTGCATGCGAGCTGCCACAACCCGACGGGGGCGAACCTCAATACCGAGCAATGGCGCGCCGTTGCCGCCCTTATCGCCGAGCGCGGTCTGCTGCCGGTCATCGACATCGCCTATCAGGGCTATGGCCGGGGCCTCGACGAAGACGCGGCGGGCCTGCGCATCCTGCTCAGCGCCGTGCCGGAGGCGCTGGTCGCCGTTTCCTGCTCGAAATCCTTCGGGCTCTACCGCGAGCGCACCGGGGCGATCTATGCCGTCTGCGGCAGCGCCGAGACGGCGCTGACCGTGCGCACCAACCTCGCGGCGCTCGCCCGCATCAGCTATTCCATGCCGCCGGACCACGGCGCCGCGGTCGTCAGCATGATCCTCGGCGACGAGGCGCTGATGGCGGACTGGAAGGCCGAGCTCGAATCCATGCGGCTGCGCATAACCGCGATCCGCGAGCGCCTTGCCGCGGGCCTTTCGAGGCGCTGGCAGGTGCTGACCGCCATCCGCGAGCAGGAGGGCATGTTCTCGCTGCTGCCGCTCGAGGAGGCGGACGTGATGAAGCTGCGGGCCGAGCACGCCATCTACATGCCGACCTCCGGCCGCATCAACATTGCCGGCCTGAAGACGGCGGAGGTCGATGCCGTCATCGAGAAGTTCCTGAGCCTGTGAGGATGCCATGACGGCCGACCCGCCCGAGCGCCATTCCGTCTACGAGGATGTCATCGCCATCGTCGTCGGCACGATGTTCGTGGCGCTCGGCGTGGTGATCTACACCAAGGCCGTGCTGCTCGCCGGCAGCACGGCGGGCCTTGCCCTCCTCCTGCAATATGCGACGGGCATCGGCTTCTGGTGGCTGTTCTTCGCCATCAACCTGCCCTTCTACGTGCTTGCCGTGCGCAAGCTCGGCTGGGCCTTCACGCTGCGCACCTTCGCCGCGGTAACGCTGGTCTCGATCCTTACCCGGCTCACATCCGGCCTGATCGCCTTCTCCCATCTCGATCCGCTCTATGCGGCGGTGATGGGCGGCGCGCTTTGCGGCACGGGCCTGCTCATCCTCTTCCGCCACCGCACCGGGCTCGGCGGCATCAATGTGCTGGCGATCTACCTGCAGGACCGGTTCGGCCTGCGCGCCGGCTATTTCCAGCTCGGCGTGGACCTTGCCATCCTCGCCGCGGCCTTCTTCGTCATCCCGGCGGACCGGCTGGCGCTCTCGGTGCTTGGCGCCGTCGTCGTCAACATGACGCTCGCCATCAATCACCGCCCCGGCCGCTATCTCGGGGTGACGTGACCTCTACGGCGCTCTATGAAAGCGGCACATGACATGAGGAGAGACGCGTGACCGTCACGATCTACGGCATCAAGAACTGCGACACGATGAAGAAGGCCCGCACCTGGCTCGACGCCCGGGGCATCGCCTATCGCTTTCACGACTACAAGGCGGAAGGCATCGACGAGGCGAGCCTTGCGCGCTGGGTCGATGCGCTCGGCTGGGAAACGGTGCTCAACCGCGCCGGCACCACCTTCCGCGCCCTGCCGGACGCCGACAAGCAGGATATCGACGCGAAGAAGGCCATCGCGCTGATGCTCGCCCAGCCGTCCATGATCAAGCGCCCGATCCTAGACCGCGACGGTCAGCTTACGGCCGGCTTCAAGCCGGAGATCTACGAGACGTTATTCTAAAGCAATTCCAGCAAAAGTGCGCAGCGGTTTTGCGTCCGGAATTGCGCCAAAGCAAAAGGATGAATGTTTTCGCGAGCGGAAAAGCTCTAGACGGGACGGCGATAGCCCGTCGGCTGCTGGTAGAGATAGGCGGTGCGCTCGATGGCGGCCGCCAGCGGCTCGCGGGCGACGCTCATCGTATGGCCGTTGGCATGGATGATGGTCGTCTCGTCCTCCATGATCGCCACATGCCCCTTCCAGAAGACGAGGTCGCCGCGCCGCAGTTCCTCGCGGGCGACGGGCGTGCCGAGGCCGGCGGCCTGCATGTCGGAATCGCGCGGGGCGCTTCGCCCTGCCATCATCATGGAAAGCTGCACGAGGGCCGAGCAGTCGAGGCCGAAGCCGGAGCGGCCGCCCCACAGATAGGGCGTTTCGAGGAAGCGGCCGGCAATCGCGACGTAGTCGCCGCCCGCCGTCCCGCCGGCCGGCAGGCAATGGCCGGCAATGACCGACTGGCCGCCTTCCAGCGTGAAATAGCGCGTCCCGCGCGTCTCGCTCTCGCCGACGACCGTTAGCCGGCTTCCCATGGAAAGCGCGAAGGCGGCGGGCGTCCTGAGATCCGGGCCGATATAGGCGAAGGTGCGCGGCACGCCGACGACATGGGTGGCGGGCGCCGCGGCCGCATCCAGCGCGGTTTCCGGCAGGTAGCCGACATAGCCGTCGAAATCCGACTTCACCCAGGCCCAGCCGGCGGCACGGTCGAGCACGCGCACGCCCTCGCCGAACAGGACCTGCGTGTCGATGCCGGCGGTCTCGTCCGGCCGGGGCCGGAGGGCGGCGACGGGCAGGGCGATGCGGGCCGGCACGCCCGTCACATAGCGCTCGGCGGCGACGGTGCCCTTGAGGGCTTCTTCGGCGAGATCCGGACGGAAGGCGTTGAGGCGGCGGTCTGGCAGGGCGTTCATGATGTTCTCGCGGAAGCCTTCAGGAATTCTGGGCGCGGGCCCTGGCGATGATAACATCGCCGAGATGTTCGAGATAGAGCGCCCCCTCGACGGTGCGCTTGATGACGACGTTGCGGCGGTCGCGCTCGTCGCGCACGCGGGTGACGAGCCCCTGCTCGCCCATCGTGTCGAGCGCGCGGGTGATCACCGGCTTGGTGACGCCGAGCCTGGCGGCGAGCCCCCGCACGGTATGCGGCGGGGGCACGAGATAGATCTCCAGAAGGATGGCGAGCTGGCGCAGGGTCAGGTCCCGCCCGTCCTCGCGAACCTGCTCCACGGCGACCGCGTGCCAGAGGCCGAGCGCCTGCGAGGGGTTGAGATCGAGCGGCACGAGTCCTCCGAGGCGTCGCGAGTGCAATCACGGGCGCAGCCACGGGCTTCCCGCAATCGTTACGCTACCGTATCAACCGCCCGAAGGAAAGCTCAGGCGGTCCTGCCGCGCAGGTGATGGTAAAGCGCGCGGATCGCCTGCGCCTCGCCGCCGACCGGCGAATGCGGACGCTCGGCCTGCGCCCAGGCATAGATGTCGAAATGCGCCCAGCGCCGGTTGCGCGTGACGAAGCGCTTGAGGAAGAGCGCCGCGGTGATCGAGCCGGCCATGCCGCCGGCCGGGGCATTGGTGAGGTCGGCGATGCGGGCGGAGACGTCCTTGTCGTAGCCCATGTAGAGCGGCATGCGCCACATCGGATCGTCGACCGCAAGGCTCGCCTCGGTGAGGTCGTGGGCAAGGTCGTCGTCGTCGGTGAAGAAGGGCGGCAGGTCCGGGCCGAGCGCGACGCGGGCGGCGCCCGTCAGCGTCGCCATGTCGACGATGAGGTCGGCCTCCTCCTCGTCGGCATAGGCAAGCGCATCGGCAAGGATCAGCCGGCCCTCGGCATCGGTATTGTCGATCTGCACGGTCAGGCCCTTGCGGCTTTTGTAAATGTCGCCGGGGCGGAAGGCATTGGCCGAGATCGAGTTCTCGACCACCGGCAGCAGCACGCGCAGGTCCACTTTCAGCTTGGCGTCCATGATCATCAGCGCAAGGCCCATGACATTGGCCGCACCGCCCATGTCCTTCTTCATCAGCAGCATGGAGGAGGCCGGCTTGATGTCGAGGCCGCCGGTGTCGAAGCAGACGCCCTTGCCGACGAGCGTCACGCGCTTGTGGCCCTTCTTGCCCCAGCGCAGTTCGAGGAGGCGCGGCGCCTGCTCCGAGGCGCGGCCGACCGTGTGGATGAGGGGGAAGTTCTCCTTGAGAAGATCGTCGCCCGCGATCACCGAGACCTTCGCCTTGTAGTGCTCGCCGAGCGCGCGGAAAACGTCTTCCAGCGCTTCCGGGCCCATGTCGTTGGTCGGCGTGTTGATGAGGTCGCGGGCAAGGAAGACGCCGGCGAGCTGGCGCTTGATGTCGGCGGCGTCCGCATCGGTCGGGATGAGCAGGGTCGGCGCCTCGGAGGCCGAGGCCTTGTAGCGCTCGAAACGGTAGCTGCCGAGACCGTAGCCGAGGGCGAGGCGGTTGGCCGTCAGCGGCGCAGTCTCGATATGCCAGTCGCCGGCGGGCAGCGTGCGGGCGAGCTTGCCCGTCAGGAAAGGCGCATCGGACGGGTTCCTGCCGAGGCCGAACAGCGCCCCGCCGAGATGGCCGTCGGCCGTCGGCACCATCAGCAGCGCGCCCGCCTCCGCCTTGAAGCCGGCCTTCTTCGCCCAGTCGAGCGCGATCGGGTCGATCGTGCCGGTTTCGATATGGGCCGGCGTGATCGCGAAGATCGGCAGCGTCCTGCCGCCTTTCGTGTTGAAGGGAGAGGGCCGGTCGATGAACTGGAAGGGGGCCATGGCGAACCTTTGGAGAGAGCCGGGAATCGGGCAATTAACATTCTGTTAGGGTTAACAGATTATTGCTGGAGTGGAGATTGCGGCGTGATTCTTGACGCCGCGGGGATGCGAAAATCGCTTCGGGGACCGATCATGGCTATCAGCCGCACGCGTTCGTCACTTCGCTCGGCGCTTCTGAGAGGGGCGGCGCTACTCGCCATCACGGTGGCGGTGGCGAGCTGCGCCAGCAAGAACAACCCGACCACGGGCTCGATCTCCACGACATCCAAGCCGATCGGCGCGATGAACGCGACGGAATTGCGCGGGGCGGCCGACAGCATCGGCAAGGCCTACGAGAAGAACCCGCGCGATCCGCAGACCGGCATGAACTATGCCAGCGTCCTGCGCATGAACGGGCGCAACGACCAGGCGCTCGCCGTCATGCAGCAGGTCGCCATCAGCAATCCCGACAACCGTGAAGTGCTGGCCGCCTACGGCAAGGCGCAGGCGGCGGCCGGCCAGCTCCAGCAGGCGCTCGACACGATCCTGCGCGCCCAGACGCCGGACCGGCCGGACTGGAAGCTGAAATCGGCGGAAGGCGCGATCCTCGACCAGCTCGGCCGGTCGGGCGAGGCCCGCCAGCGCTACCGCGAGGCGCTCGACCTGCGACCGAACGAGCCTTCCGTGCTCTCCAATCTCGGCATGTCCTACCTCCTGACGCGGGACCTGAAGACGGCGGAGACCTATCTGCGCTCGGCCGCCACGCAGCCCGGCGCCGACAGCAGCGTGCGCCAGAACCTGGCGCTCACCGTCGGCCTGCAGGGACGGTTCCAGGAGGCGGAAACCATCGCAAGGCAGGAACTGACCGCCGGGCAGGCCGAAGCCAATGTCACGTATCTGCGCTCCATGCTGACCCAGCAGAATGCCTGGAAGAAGCTCGCCGCGGACGACAGCGGCAGCACCAACTGAAGCTCATCCCAGCGTCCCTCCCAAGACGCCAACGCCCCGGCCGATTGCTCGACCGGGGCGTTTTTTCGTTCGGTTAACCGCTGTCAGAAGCGGTCGGAAACCTGGATGCCGGCGGGGCCGAGGATGACGGCGACGAGCACCGGCAGGAAGAACAGGATCATCGGCACGGTCAGCTTCGGCGGCAGGGCGGCCGCCTTCTTCTCCGCCTCGTTCATGCGCTGGTCGCGGCATTCCTGCGCCAGCACGCGCAGCGCCTGGGCGAGCGGCGTGCCGTAGCGTTCGGCCTGGATGAGCGCCTGCGTGACCGACTTGACCGTGTCGAGCCCGATGCGGGTGCCGAGGTTCTCGTAAGCCACCCGCCGCTCCTGCAGGAAGGAGAGTTCCGCGGTGGTCAGCACCAGTTCCTCGGCCAGTTCCGGCGAGGCCATGGCGATCTCGTCGGCGACGCGCTTGAAGGCGACTTCGATGGAAATGCCCGATTCCACGCAGATCAGCATGAGGTCCAGCGCATCCGGCCAGGCGCGGCGGATCGATTTCTGGCGCTTCGACACCTGGTTGGAGACGAAGATGTTCGGCGCGTAGAAGCCGAGATAGCCGATGGCGACGGTGGCGAGGATGCGCATCGGCAGCGGCTTGTCGCCGAGGAAGCCGAGATAGAAGATGTAGAAGCCGGCAAGCATCAGGAAGACGAAGGGCAGGACGAAGCGCGCGAAGAGGAAGATGTTGAGCGCGTTCTGCGAGCGGTAGCCCGCCTGCTTCAGCCGGTTCACCGTATTGACGTCGACGAGCGCCTCGCGCAGGTTCAGCCGCTCGACGACCTGGCGCACGGAGGTGTTGTGCTGGGCGCGCAGCGAGGCCTTGCTCTGGGCGGCCTGCGTGTTGAGGCGCGCGCGTTCGCGCGCGCGCATCTGCTCGCGCTCCAGCGCCACCGCCTTCATGCGCCTGCCGAGGTCGCCGCGGTCGAGATAGGGCGCCGCCAGCGTGTAGAAGGTCGCCAGCACGGCGATCATCACGAAGGCCGGCAGCAGGATGGCGGGATCGGTAAGCGTGGCGACCATGGTCTCGGCCCTAGATGTCGAAGTTGATCATGTTGCGCATCACGAGGATGCCGATCGACATCCAGAAGCCGGAAATGCCGAGGATGAGATGGCCACGCGGATCCTGGAACAGGATCATGATGTATTCCGGCGAGGTCAGGTAGACGAGCAAGGTCACGATGAACGGCAGGGCGCCGATGATCGCCGCCGAGGCCTTTGCCTCCATCGACAAAGCACTGACCTTGGCGCGCATCTTGCGGCGCTCGCGCAGGACGCGGGAGAGGTTGCCCAGCGCCTCGGAGAGATTGCCGCCCGCCTGGCTCTGGATGGCGATGACGATCGAGAAGAAGTTGACTTCCTGCAGCGGGATATTGGTGAACATGCGGGCGCAGGCATCCGGCACGCTGAGGCCGACCT
The DNA here is from genome assembly GCF_055330205.1 of Shinella sp. R2-11. Classification (NCBI taxonomy): domain Bacteria; kingdom Pseudomonadati; phylum Pseudomonadota; class Alphaproteobacteria; order Hyphomicrobiales; family Rhizobiaceae; genus Shinella; species Shinella sp. R2-11. The sequence goes on from NZ_JBVAPC010000007.1 coordinate 144,279, forward strand.
GCTGGGATTCGACGACCTTGCGGAATTCCGTCTTCACCGGCTCCTGGCCTTCGGCCGCGATCAGCCGCAGCGCATCCGTCAGGGGAAGACCGGACTTGATGGAGCGCACCATGACGTCGAGCGAGTTGGGGAACTCCTCGAGGAACTTGTTCATGCGGCGTTTGACGAGGAAGCCGACGAGCCAGCGCGGCAGGCCCGCCCCCATGATGAAGGCGACGCCGAGCGAGATGAGAAGCCCCGCGCCGGCCACGAGCGTCAGCACGAAGGCGAAGAGGCCGAAGATCGCGCTGAAGACGTAGAATTTGGCGGGCGTGATCGAAAGGCCCGCCTGCATCAGCCTCGCCTTCAGGGTCGTGGCGATGCGCCTCGTCTGCTCCTGCTGCTTCTTTTCGAGGTCCTTCAGGGATTCCTGCACCGACTTGCGGCGCTTGGAGAGCTCCTGCATGCGGTCGCGCGCGGCCTTGGCCTTGTTCTGGTCGGTCTCCGCGGCCTGCACGCGGCGGAAGCGGCTCTCGGTCTTCTTCTCGGCCTCGATGCGCGAGAAGAGCACGCCATAGGCAAGGCCGGCGGTGGAGAGCGCCGCCAGCGCGAAGATCGCAACGATGGTGATATCCAGCCCGAACATCCGCGCCACTCCCTGCCCTTAGGGCTTTTCCATCGCGTCGAGCGTTGCCGCCAGGCGCCTGTCCTCGTTGAAGTAGCGGGCGCGCTCCCAGAAGTGCGGCTTGCCGATGCCAGTGCCCATATGCTTGCCGACGATGCGGCCGTTGGCATCCTCGCCCTGGATGTCGAAGCGCATCAGGTCCTGGGTGACGATGACATCGCCTTCCATGCCGACCACCTCGGTGATGTGGGTGATGCGGCGCGAGCCGTCGCGCAGGCGCGAAGCCTGGATGATGACGTCGATGGAACCGGCGATGATCTCGCGCACCGTCTTGGCCGGCAGCGTGTAGCCGCCCATGGCGATCATGGATTCCATGCGGGAGAGGCATTCGCGCGGCGTGTTGGCGTGGATCGTGCCCATCGAGCCGTCGTGGCCGGTGTTCATCGCCTGCAGGAGGTCGAAAACCTCCGGTCCGCGCACTTCGCCGACGATGATGCGTTCGGGACGCATGCGCAGGCAGTTCTTGATGAGGTCGCGCATGGTGATCTCGCCCTCGCCCTCGATGTTCGGCGGGCGGGTTTCGAGACGCACGACATGCGGCTGCTGGAGCTGGAGTTCGGCCGAGTCCTCGCAGGTGATGACCCGCTCGTCCCGGTCGATATAGTTCGTCAGGCAGTTGAGCAGCGTCGTCTTGCCCGAGCCGGTGCCGCCGGAGATGACGAGGTTGCAGCGCACGCGGCCGATGATCTGCAGCAGCGCCGCGCCCTCCGGCGTGATCGAGCCGAAACGGACGAGCTGGTCGAGCGTCAGCTTGTCCTTCTTGAACTTTCGGATGGTGAGCGCGGTGCCGTCGATGGCGAGCGGCGGGGCGATGACATTGACGCGCGAGCCGTCGGGAAGGCGCGCGTCGCAGATCGGGCTCGATTCGTCGACGCGGCGGCCGACCTGGCTGACGATGCGCTGGCAGATCGAGAGGAGCTGGGCGTTGTCGCGGAAGCGGATCTCCGATTCCTGCACCTTGCCGCCCACTTCGATATAGGTCTTGCCGGCGCCGTTGACCATGATGTCGGCGATGTCGTCGCGCGCCAGCAGCGGCTCCAGCGGACCGTAGCCGAGAACGTCGTTGCAGATGTCGTCGAGCAGTTCCTCCTGCTCGGAGATCGACATCGCGAAGTTCTTGATCGTGATGATGTCGTTGACGATGTCGCGGATTTCCTCGCGCGCGCTTTCCGTGTCGAGCTTTGCGAGCTGCGACAGGTCGATCGTGTCGATCAGCGCGGAGAAGACCTGGCTCTTGGTATCGTAATAGTCTTCGGTGCGCGGCGAGCGGCGGCGGCTGGAGGCGGCGGGCGCAGGGGCCTGAGCCGCCGGCGCGGGCGCCGGCTCGAAGGCGGGCTGGACCACGGGCGCGGGCGCGGCCGGCCGTTCGGCCGTCACCGTCGCGGCGGCCGAGGGTGCGGCGTGGGGCATCTGGCCCGCTGCGCCGCTCTTGCCGAAACCGTCATTGCCCCGTTTGCCGAACATGCCACGTCATCCAGTCTGTTGCATTGCCCCTTCGGGGCCTATTTGCGTCCGATCAGGCCCAGCATCTTGCCGAGCCCGGCCTTCTTGGGTTTCTTCACCGTCGCGCGGCCCGTCACGAGATGGGCGATCTGCGAGAAGGTTTCCGCGGTCGGCGACTTGCGGTCCATTTCCGCGATCATCCGGCCGCTGTTGGCGGCCGTGCCGAAAAGCTGCGCGTCGAAGGGAATGATCGCGACCGGCTCGATGCCGAGCGGCTCGCAGAAATCCGCCGGGGCGATTTCCGGGCGCTTCGGCAGGCCCACCTGGTTGAGGATCAGGTGGGGCGGCTTGTCGTTCGGCCTGAGCTTCTTCAACGCGTCGAGCATGTTCTTCACGTTGCGCAGGCTCGCAAGGTCCGGCGTCGCCGTGATGACCAGCTCGTCCACCTCGGACAGCAGCATGCGGGTCCACTCGGACCAGGCGTGCGGCACGTCGAGCACCGTCACTGGCGCGCTGCGCTGCAATACTTCGAGGACCGGCTGGAAGGAGCCGCGCTCCAGATCGTAGGCGCGGTCCAGCATCGAGGGCGCGGCGAGGAGCGAAAGATGCTCCGAGCATTTGGTCAGGAGGCGGTCGAGGAAGACCTCGTCGAGGCGGTCCGGAGCATAGATCGCCTCGGAAATGCCCTGCGGCGGGTCCTGGTCGAAGTCGATATTCGCCGTGCCGTAGGGCAGGTCGAGATCGGCGAGGATCACCTCGGTCTGGAACAGGTTGGAGATGTCGAAGGCACAGTTGTGTGCGATGGTCGAGGAGCCCGCGCCGCCCTTGGCGCCGATGAAGGCAAGCGAGCGGCCGAGAGGCTCGGCCTCCGGGTCGATGAAGATCGCCGCCATGGCGTTCAGCACCTCGGCCATGCCGACCGGACCGACCATGTATTCGGAAATGCCGTTGCGGATCAGGTCGCGGTATAGGGCGATGTCGTTGTAGCGGCCGACGATGACGACCTTGGTGGAGGGATCGCAGACCTCGGCGAGCGGCGCGAGCTCGTCCATGATGGCGTGCGGCTCCGTCGAGGTCTCGAGGATCAGGAGGTTCGGCGTCGGCGCGCTGGCGAACATGTTGGCCGCCGCCGCGATGCTCGCGCTGGAGATGCGCAGGCTGACCTTCGCCATGCGCCGGTCCTGCCCGCACCGTTCCATGGTGCGCAGCATGGCCTCGCTCTCGCAGAAGGCATGCACGGAAATGCGCGGCAGCGGACGCACGGCCTCTAGGTCCATCGGCCGCACGGCCTCGTCCGCCTGGTTTTCAACGGCCTCGCTCGTGAAGGTGTAGTCGACCGTGCTCATCGTCACATGTCCTTCAGTTCGGTATAGGCGCCGCGATAGCGTTCGAGCGCCTCGCCACGCTGCGTCGCGTCGGCGGGCGTCACGCGGCGCGGGCCGAGCAGATCGTTCGGATCGGCCATCTGGGCGGCGAGGTTGTTCTGCGTGGCACAGCCGAAATTGTAGTAGTTCTTGTTCTCGAAGGTGTTGATCGTCATGTCTTCCGGCCACTGGCCGCAGGCCTGCGTCGAGGCGGTGATGGCGAAATAGCTGAGACGGATCGGCGCCGCCTCGTCCGGATCGCCGGCGGAATAGCTTTCGATCATGATCTTGCGGGCCGGTATGCCATGGCGCGCAAGCAGCTTGCGAATCTGCCGGCCGGCGACCGAGGTCGCGGCATCGTTGCGCGCGCCGCGCGGCAGGATGACACGGAACATGCCGGAGGATTCGGTGGAATAGCCCGATGCGAAGCCGGCGATGACCTCGCCCTGGCCGCGCGTCAGTTCGCTGGCGCCGGTGGCGATCGGGATATCGATGGTGCGTTCCTGCTCGCCGACGACGATGGGATGGCGCGTGCGGTAGTCATCCGGCAGCGAACCCGTCGCGCGGCGGTCGGCGCAGCCGGCAAGGGCGACGGCGAGCGCCGCCATGGCGAAGACGGCGACAGCGCGGCCGTTCCGGGTGCGGCCATTCCTGGTGCGGGTGGTGTGCATTTCGTTTGCCATTGGCTGGGTCCGTCCCTTCGTCACGTCGCACCCGTTCACTTGTAGATGAAGCCGACGCTACCTTCGTAGCGCTGGGCCGGCAGGCCGTTCTTCCTGCCGTAGAGCTGGTTCACCTGGCCGAGGAAGACGCTCGCCGCGTCATTCGCCGGATTGAAATTGTCGTCCGGCCGGGCCAGCGCGTTCCGGTTCACCGGCTTGACGAGATAGGGGGTGGCGATGATCACCAGTTCCGTCTCGTTGCGCTCGATGGACTTGCTGCGGAACAGCGCGCCGAGGACCGGCACCTTGGAGGCGCCCGGCGTTCCGGACACGGTCTGCTGGACATCGTCGCGGATGAGGCCGGCCAGCGCGATGGAGCCGCCGGACGGCAGCTCGACGACGGTCTCGGCGTCGCGGCGGCGGTATTCCGCGGTGTTCGCCCCCGAGACAACCGGCTCCGACACCTTGGTCTGGATGCGCAGGCCGATGCGGCCGGAGGAAAGCACGGTCGGCGTGAAGCCGAGCGAAATGCCGTATTGATAGGTCGTCGTCGTAACGCCGCCGTTGCGGTCGGAGATGTAGAACACCTTCTCCCCGCCGGAATTGAAGGTTGCCGACTGGCCGGAAACCGCCGTCAGCGTCGGTTCTGCCAGTGTGCGGATCGCCTTGGCCTGTTCGAGCGCGCTCAGGGCGGCATCGATGCCGAACTTGCCGATATTACCCGCGATGTTGCCGGTGAGCCCGGTCTCCGCAGCGTTGAAAACCAGGGTATCCAGGCTGGAGCCGGATTTGTTGACGCGGCTGAACGTGTTGTCGAAACCGAGCTGTTTGAGAACCTCGCGGCGGATTTCGGCGACCGTCACCTTCAGCGTGACCTGATCCTCGCCCTCGATCTGCAGCATGTTGACGACCTGCGAGCTCTGGCGCCCTTCGCCAAAGATCGCCGAATCGCCGTTGTTGCCCTGCGAGACGACCGTGCGGGTGGTCGCTTCGCCGCCCTTGAGGAATATCTGCGCGAGATTGACCGCCTGGGTGGCATCCTGCGGCGTACGCACGGAGCCGGAGAGCACGATATTGTCGGAGATGATCTCGACCTGGATGTTGGAATCGGGGATGAAGCGGCGTAGCTGCGTCTGCAGCCCGCTGACATCACGCTCCACATTGAGGTCGATGCTGACGATCTCCTCGCCATTGGGCCCGAAGACGAAGATGTTGGTCTGGCCGACTTCCTTGCCGAAGAGATAGATGCGGCGCGAGGTGCGCGTGACGGCATCCGCCTTGACCGGATCGGCGACGAGGATGTCGTGCGCGTCGGTCGGCAGGTCCACGACGATGGCCTTGTTGAGGCCGAGGCGCACCGACTTGCGCACGCCCGCGCCGCTCTCCTGGATGCGGATGATCGACGAGGTTGCCGCCTCGGCGACCTGGCCGGGAAGCGGGAAACCGGCAAAGGCCAGGCAGAAGCTCAGCCCGCCCGCGACAGAAGCCCGAAAAGTCCTTGTGATTCCAAACACGGGTCAGCTCCTGCTCATTGCTGTGCTGTTGCGGCGGCAGTCGTGCCGTTGACGATCGAACCGGTCTTGATCACCTGGATCTGCGGCCGGCCTTCGCCGCCGCTGAGCAGGTAATCGGCCGCCCCGGTATCGGCCTCCTGGGCGTCGGCGACGCTGCGGAGCGCCAGCGACAGGCGCTCGGCCATCTGCTGGGCGACGGCGATCACCTTGGTCTGGTCGGGGGTCAGTTCGAGCGTCGCGGTGGTGCCGACGACCGCCTTCGAACCGTCCGGATTTTCCTGGATCTGCTGGTCGATGGCGAGGACGCGGACGTTCGACAGGATCGTCTCGGTGAGGTAGGCGCCCGAATCGCCCTTGCGCACCATGGTGACGTCAACGCGGTCGTTCGGCAGGATGAAGCCGCCGGCGCCGGTCGCGACCGAGATTTCCGTCGCGACGGCCCGCTTTCCGGCGGGAAGCAGCGACGACATGATGCGGCTGGAGGAGTCGGCGATCTTCTCCTGGCGGATCGGCTCGCCGTTGAAGATCGGCATGCGCGCGATGGCGCCCTTGAGGGTCTCGATCGCATCCGGCCGGCTCTTGTCGGTGATGAAGCCTTCGACGACGGAGCCTTCCGGCCAGGCCGCCCAGGCGACCACATCGGGGTTGAGCCGCGCGCCGACCGGCAGGCTTTCCCTGGCGACGAGCACGTTGATCGTGGGCTCGCGCTCCACGACGGTCTGCGTCTCGATCACCGACGGGCCGCCGCGGGCAACCTGCAAGGCAAGAAATCCTGCCACGCCCGCCGAGACGACGGCGACTGCCAGAATGATGATTCGTGCCGGTTTCATGTGGTTTCCCTGAGCTGCGGAATCTCCTGTCAGCCCACATTGACCGGCAATGGTGTAATTATGGTTAATAAGCGCCTTACGGCTATGGTTAACGGCTGGTTGACGTCCTCAGCCGCCGAGCGCGGCGAGCATCAGCGGGGACGAGGGATAGGCCATGAAGGCTCCGATGCCGATGGCGATGCCGTAGGGCACCTTCTTCGCTGAAAGAATGTGGCCGGGCACGGGCAGGCCACTGGCGAGGATCGCGTTCGTATGCGAGCGCAGGGACAGGATGGCGAAAGTCAGAAGGCCACCGAAGAACGACACGTAGATCAGGAATTCGAAGAGAGAAAAGGTCAGCCCGAACCATACGGCGCTCGCCGTCAGCAGCTTCGCATCGCCGCCGCCCATGACATTCAGGGCGAAGAGCGCAAAGCAGACGGAGAACACGATGAAGCCAGCGGCAAGATGCGTGGCGATGTCGGCGAGACCAAGACCGGCGAGCGGGGCGACGATAAGGAAGGAGGCCAGCAGGATCGCCGAGACACGGTTGGGGATAAGCATCGTGAAGAAGTCGGAGCAGGCCGCAACCGCAAGGCAGAGCGGGAAAACGACGAAAATGATAGCCTGCGTCACGACGGTCTCCTTTTTCGACGATGATGCGTCGGTTCCGAAAAGACATGATCTGAAAATCAAAAAGCCGCCCTTCACAAAGGACGGCTTTCCGAACATTGACCACTGATGGCTATCAGTACTTGTTCTCGGTAGCCTGCATCTTGGTAGAGAGAGCGCTGAACGTGTTGTTCAGCGAGCCGCCGAGGGCGGTTGCACCCGTGATGAGGGCGACGGAAATCAGGGCGGCGATCAGGCCGTATTCGATGGCGGTTGCGCCAGACTCGTCCTTCATAAGGCGAGCGAAAATCTTGGTCATGGTATTCTCCTAGCTCCACGATGTTGGTTCAGCACGTCCGCCAACTGTTTCCGTTGTTCGGATGACTGCAACCTACAGGCAGGCCATTTCCATCGACTTAAGGAGTTGGGTTAATGGAAGCTTAAGAAGAGGACGCTGGTTTTAGGGTTAATTCTTCGTGAAATGCCGGTATTTGCACGCTCTTTCGCCGCTTCGGCCGTTTTCGCCGCGAGTGAGCCCCCCTGAGCGCCAGGGTTGAATCGAGAATGCCGACCTTCCGCTTAAACCTTCATTCACCATTCTTGGCGATGCTGTGGGCGTTTCTTCATCGGGATGACTGTTTATGGGACGCGACCGGACCTTCGCTGCGGGTGCAGCAACGCTTGCGACGACCGCCTTCGTGCTGCTGTCGGCGGCCGCCGATGCAGGGGCGCAGGAGCAATTCCTGCGCGTCTATATGGATCACGCCCGCGTCCTGCGGCTCGATCGCCCGGTCAGCAAGGTCATCGTCGGCAATGCGGCGGTGGCGGATGCGACGGTCGCCGATGCCCAGACCATCGTGCTGACCGGCCGCAATTTCGGGACCACCAATCTCGTGCTGCTCGATGCGGACGGCAACGCCATCGTCGACGAGCGCGTCCTCGTATCGATCGACGAGGGCAACACGGTGCGCGTCTTCCGCCAGACGGACCGGTCCGTCCTCTCCTGCACGCCCAATTGCGAGCAGCATGCCAGCAAGACGGCCGGCAGCAACTGAGCCGCAGTCCCGCTTCGGGCGTCCTGATGCGGGAAACCGGTCGAATCTTCACGTCCGCGCACACGAAATATAAAGGGTCTGCCGCCTAGTCTGGCCTTCTCGATCCTTGGGAACCGCTCGCGATGCCGCTCGATCACGACACAGCCCCCCGGCGGCGGCCGGCAAAGGGCCTGTTCCGACGCCTCCTCCGGCGCCGCGACGGCGCGACGGCGATCGAGTTCGCGATCCTCGCCATTCCCTTCTTCGTCATCGTCTTCGCCTCGATCGAGACCTTCGTGGCCTTCATGGGCGACCAGCTGCTCGCCAACGCCACCGACACGATGGCGCGCAAGATCCGCACCGGCGAGATCCGCGCCGCCTCGGCCGCGTCCAACGCCACCACGGAGCTGCAGTTCCGCACGGCGTTCTGCGAGGAGATCAAGATCCTGATGCCCTGCTCAAAGACCGAGGCGGCAAAGCCGGACAAGCTGTTCCTCGACGTGCGCCATTTCGACAAATATTCCGACATTCCGTCCACCGTGCCGCTCGTCGACGGCGACCTCAGTACCAAGGACTTCAAGTTCGACCCCGGCGGCAAGAAGACGATCAACATCGTCCGCGCCTATTATCGCTGGGACGTCATAACCGATCTCGTCCGCCCGATCCTGTCCAACATCCGCGCCGCCGACGGCTCGCGGCAGAACTACCTGATGGTGGCGACCGTCATCATGCAGAACGAGGACTATCCGTGATGGGCAAGACCATGGCGACGTCCAGATCCGGATCGGGCCTCCTTCGGCACCTGCGCCGCTTCGTCGACGACCGCCGCGGCGTCGGCGCCATCGAATTCGCCATCGTCGCGCCGCTGCTCCTGATGACCTATATCGGCGCCTTCGAGATCACCGTTGCCGTAACGATGTCGCGCAAGATCAGCCGCGCCTCCAGCACCGTTTCCGATCTCCTCACCCGGACCGAAACGACGAACAAGACCACGCTGGATTCGATGAAGGACGTCACGAAGAACATCGTCGCGCCCTTCTCGCAGGACGGCTACACGCTGAAGATCACCGGCATCGCCATCGACAGCAGCGGCAAGGCGACCGTCGCCTGGTCGCGCGACCAGGCATCCGCCGTTCCCTACACCAAGGGAACGCCGGTGACCCTTCCCACCGAGATGGACGCGAAGGGCACCTTCATCGTGCGCACGGAATTCTCCGTGCCGCACACGATCTTCCTGATGGCGCCGGGGCTGGCCTCGAACATCAACAAGATCAATCTCTCCAAGACGAGCTATTTCCGCCAGCGCACCGGCACGGAAATCACTTGCGGCGATTGCTGACGCGGCCCTCCCGGCACGGATTTTCCTTGAACGGCGCTCGGCGGGCATGCCATGTCAGACAGTCCAGCCGCCGCGCAAGCGGGCGGCGCGAACAGTCGACGGGTGACACATGGCGCGGGCTTTTCTCTTCGTTCTCGATTCCTTCGGCATCGGCGGCGGACCGGATGCGGCGGCCTTCGGCGATCTCGGCGCCAACACGCTCGGCCATATCGCCGAGTTCTGCGCGGCAGGGGCCGCCGACCGGCCGGGGCTGAGACAGGGGCCGCTCCACCTTCCCAACATGTCGGCGCTCGGGCTGCTGCATGCGGCGCGCGCGGCGACCGGCTTCTTTCCGCCGGGCATGGACGTGCCGCCGCGCGTCTTCGGCTATCACGGCGCGGCCAGCGAGGTCTCCAACGGCAAGGACACGCCGTCCGGCCATTGGGAGATCGCCGGCACGCCGGTCACCTTCGACTGGGGCTACTTCCCCGCGGAGGGCGATGCCTTCGAGCCGGAACTCGTCGAAGCGATCTGCGCCGCCGGCAAGGTGCCCGGCATCCTCGGCAATTGCCATGCCTCGGGCACGGACATCATCGCCAAGCATGGCGTGGAGCACCGGCGTACCGGCAAGCCCATCTGCTACACGTCCTCCGATTCGGTCTTCCAGATCGCCGCCCATGAGGGCTCGTTCGGTCTCGACCGGCTGCTGGCCTTCTGCGAGACGGTGCGCGGGATCCTCGACGCGCGGCCGGGCGGACGCATCGGCCGGGTCATCGCCCGGCCCTTCATCGGCGAGACGCCGGAAACCTTCGAGCGTACCGGCAATCGCCGTGACTATTCCGTGCTGCCGCCGGAGCCGACCCTGCTCGACCGGCTGACGGAGGCCGGCCGCACGGTGCACGCCGTCGGCAAGATCGGTGACATCTTCGCCCACCAGGGCATCGGCACGCTGGCCAAGGCGAACGGCAACATGGCGCTGTTCGACGCGACGCTCCGCGTGATGGACGAGGCGAAGGACGGCGACCTGGTCTTCACCAATTTCGTCGATTTCGACATGCTCTACGGCCACAGGCGGGACGTGGCCGGCTATGCGGCGGCGCTGGAGGCCTTCGACCGGCGCCTGCCGGAAGTGGACCGCAAGCTGAAGCCCGGCGACATCGTCATCCTCACCGCCGACCATGGCTGCGATCCCACCTGGCGCGGCACCGACCATACGCGCGAGCGCGTCCCGATCATGAGCTTCGGCCCGGGCATCCGCTCGCGCCTCCTCGAAACCCGCACGACCTTCGCCGATATCGGCGAGAGCATCGCCCGGCACCTCGGCATCGCCCCCGGCCCGCATGGAAGGAGCTTCCTGTGACCGAACCCATGCCCAAGGCGGAGCTGCACTGCCATATCGAGGGCGCGACGCCCCCTGCCCTCGCGCTCTCCCAGGCGCGGCGCTACGGCATCGACACGTCCGCCTTCATCCGTGACGGCGAATACACCTGGCAGGATTTCACGAGCTTCGTCGCCAGCTACGACGCGACCGCCAATCTCTTCCGCACGGAGGAGGATTACGCGCTACTCGCGGAAACCTATCTCACGGATATCGCCGGGGCCGGGGCCATCTACAGCGAGCTGATCGTCTCGCCGGACCAGGGCGATGCCGTCGGCATCGGCGCCGAAGCCTATATAAGCGGCCTTGCCGAAGGCGCGGAGCGGGCGAAGGCGAAGACGGGCATCGAGACGCGGCTACTCATCGTCGGCATCCGCCATTTCGGGCCGGAGCGGGTGGTCAGGGCCGCCGAATATGCCGCGCGCCGGCCGCACCCGCTGGTCACCGGCTTCAACCTTGCCGGCGAGGAGCGCATGCACCGCGTCGCCGATTTCACCCGCGCCTTCGACGTCGTCCGCGACGCCGGCCTCGGCATAACCATCCATGCGGGCGAGCTTTCCGGCGCCTTCAGCGTGCGCGACGCGCTCGACCATGTCCGCCCCTCGCGCATCAGCCATGGCGTGCGCGCCATCGAGGACCCCTCGCTGGTGAAGCGGCTGGCGGACGAGGGCGTGGTCCTGGAGGTCTGCCCCGGATCGAATGTCGCGCTCGGCGTCTTTGCCGATTTCCAAAGCCATCCCCTGCGGGCGCTGCACGAGGCGGGCGTGCGCGTCACGCTCAATTCCGACGACCCGCCCTTCTTCCACACGTCGCTTGCCCGCGAATACGAGGTCGCCTCGACGATCATGGGTTTCAGCGACGCGGACATCCTCGGCATGACGCGGACCGCCATCGAGGCGGCCTTCGTCGACGAGCCGACCCGGCAGAGGCTTCTTTCCGCGCTTTGAGGCGCAAGCGGGCTGGGGATGTTGCCTCCAGCCGGTTCTCTTCTCTTGCAGGTCCCGGCCGTTCCGTGGAAAAAGAAGGCATAACTTAGTTTCGGAAGGTTGGCCATGGACGGCGTCACAGTCATCGATCACCCGCTCGTGCAGCACAAGCTGACCATCATGCGCAAGAAGGAAACCTCGACCGGCAGCTTCCGCCGCCTGCTGCGCGAAATCTCGACGCTGCTCTGCTACGAGGTCACGCGCGACCTGGAGCTGACCACCGCGCGGATCGAAACGCCGCTGGAGGAGATCGACGCACCCGTGCTGGAAGGCAAGAAGCTGGTCTTCGCCTCGATCCTGCGCGCCGGCAACGGCCTGCTCGAAGGCATGCTGGAGCTGGTGCCCTCGGCCCGCGTCTCGCATATCGGCGTCTACCGCGACCACGAGACGCTGGAGGCGGTCGAATATTTCTTCAAGGCGCCGGACAGCATCGACGAGCGCCTCGTCATCGTCGTCGACCCGATGCTGGCGACCGGCAACTCGGCCATCGCCGCCATCGACACGCTGAAGAGCCGCGGCGCGACGAATATCCGCTTCCTCTGCCTGCTGGCCGCGCCCGAGGGCATCAGGAGCTTCCGCGCGCATCACCCGGACGTGCCGGTCTATACCGCCTCCATCGACCGCCAGCTCAACGAGAAGGGCTATATCGTGCCCGGCCTCGGCGATGCCGGCGACCGGATGTACGGCACAAAATAGGCGCATCCGCGGGACGGCCGGCGGGCCGCATCATCTCGATTGCGAAACAGGCGGGGGAAACCCCGCCTTTTCTTTTGCCTCCGCCCACCGGGCGGGCTTGACGAGGGTTTCGTCAAAATGCCCACTTTAAACGATTGATAGCGCAGGCAGAGAATTGTATTTCTTTTGTCGACAAGAGGATTTTCAATGACCGATACCGATTCCAGCTCCCTGCCCGAGCGAAAGCGCGGCTCCGGCGTCAAACTGGTCTATGACCTGCTGCGCGACGAGATCCTCGATCTGAAGCTCGCCCCCGGCAGCCCGATCGACGAGGTGCAGCTTGCCGAGCGGTTCAAGATGTCACGCACGCCGATCCGCGAGGCGCTGGTGCGGCTGGCCGGCGAGGGGCTGATCGAGACGCTGCCGAACCGCTCGACCATGGTCGCGAATATCGACTTCCTCAACCTCCATACCTTCTTCGACGCGCTGGTGCTGATGTACCGGGTGACGACGCGGCTTGCGGCGCAGTACCACCGCGCCGAAGACATCGCCATCATCCGCGGCTTCCACGAGGATTACGCCCGCTCGCTCGCCGAGCGAGACACGCTGGGCATGATCGCCACCAACGCCGCCTTCCACGCGGCCATCGCCGAGGCCGGCCGCAACCCCTATTTCACCAGCCTGTTCCGCCGGCTGCTGGACGAGGGCCGAAGGATCCTGCGGCTTTATTACCAATCCTACGACGAGCAGTTCCCGCAGCTTTTCGTGGACGAGCATGCCGCCATCCTCGCCGCCATCGAGGCGCGGGACCTGGACGAGGCGGACCGGCTCGGCAAGGCCCATGCCGAGGCGATCGTCGCGCAGGTGCAGAAGCTCTTCAACCGCAACGACAGGCTCGACATCGACTTGTGATCGTCGTGTATTTTTCTTGTCGACAAATAAAATACAAGATGCTATAACCATCATCGAGAGAGAGAGGGGGGAGGCTTCGTGCATCGTGCCGGCCCACCACCCGACCGAACCGCCCCAAAGGAGATCGACATGAAGGCCAAGATTTTTTCCGGTGTCATTCCCGCCCTGATGACCCCCTGCAAGGACGACCGCACGCCGGACTTCGACCAGCTGGTCCGCAAGGGCAAGGAGCTCATCGAGAAGGGCATGTCCGCCGTCGTCTATTGCGGCTCCATGGGTGACTGGCCGCTTCTGACGGACGAGCAGCGCATGGAAGGCGTCGAGCGTCTCGGGAAGGCCGGCATCCCGGTCATCGTCGGCACCGGTGCCGTCAACACCGCCTCGGCCGTCGCCCATGCCGCCCATGCCCAGAAGGTCGGCGCGCAGGGCCTCATGGTCATCCCGCGCGTTCTTTCCCGCGGCTCCGTCGTCGCCGCCCAGAAGAACCACTTCAAGGCGATCCTGTCGGCTGCCCCGGACCTGCCGGCCGTCATCTACAACAGCCCCTATTACGGCTTCGCCACCCGCGCAGACCTGTTCTTCGCCCTGCGCCAGGACCACAAGAACCTCGTCGGCTTCAAGGAATTCGGCGGCGCCGCCGACATGCGCTATGCGGCGGAAAACATCACCAGCCGCGACGATGACGTCTCGCTGATGATCGGCGTCGACACCTGCGTCTTCACCGGTTTCGTCGATTGCGGCGCCGTCGGCGCAATCACCGGGATCGGCTGCGTGCTGCCGAAGGAAGTGCTGCACATGTGCGCCCTCGCCCAGGCCGCCGCCAAGGGCGACGCGGACGCCCGCGCCCGCGCGCTGGAACTGGAATCGGCGCTCGCCGTCCTCTCGTCCTTCGACGAAGGCCCGGACCTCGTCCTCTACTTCAAGCACATGATGGTGCTGAAGGGCGACAAGGAATACACACTGCACTTCAACGAGACCGACGCCCTCTCCGAGAGCCAGCGCGGCTATGTCGAATCCCAGCTCAAGCTCTTCGACACCTGGTATGCCGAATGGAGCAAGCTGCCGGGCGCCGTGCAGAAGTACAAGGCCTGAGCTTCAAGCCTTCCCAAATGAGAGAAAGGCCCTCCGCAAGGAGGGCCTTTTTGATTCCTGGCGCAGGTGCAGGGACCTCTCCTCCGTCATGCTCGGGCCTGTCCCGAGCATCTGTAACGTCTCCATTCTTTCAATGCGTTGGCAGATCCTCGGCACAAGGCCGAGGATGACGACAGCGGGTGGGCGCGGCATGCCGGAAAACTGAAAGGCCCTCCTCGCGGAGGGCCTTTTCTTTTGGCGGCAGGCGAAGGCAGGGCGCGATCAGGCGATCGCGTCGAGGCCCTTGTCCAGCAGGCGGTCGAGCTGTTCCATCTCGGCGGCCGTCAACGTGACGCCTTCCGTTTCGGACTTCGTGCGGGCGACGAAGCGGCGCTGGGAGGGAAGGCGCGCGCCCTGGCCGACGATGGCCTCGAAGAGGTTTTCGGCGCGGGCGAAGGGATCGCCGGGGCGGCCCTTGGCGAAGGCTTCCGGCGACATGGCGATGATCAGTTCGCCGTGGAAGGGGGCGAGCGTCGTCGTGCCGAGATAGTCGAGCACTTCCGGGCTCGTCAGGTCGCCGATCATGATGCCGGCCAGAAGCTCGATCATCGTGCCGATGGCCGAGCCCTTGTGGCCGCCGAAGGGCAGCATGGCGCCGGCAAGCGCGGCTTCCGGGTCGGTCGTCGGGTTGCCGTCGGCGTCGATCGCCCAGCCTTCCGGGAGCTGCTTGCCGGCGCGGCGGTGCAGCTCGATCTCGCCGCGGGCGGCAACGGAAGTGGCGAAGTCGAAGACGTAGGGCGCGCCGTTCGGGCGCGGCCAGCCGAAGGCGAAGGGATTGGTGCCGAGCAGCGGCTTGTTGCCGCCGGTCGGTGCGACCGTCGCATAGCTCGGGCACATGACGAGGCCGGCAAGGCCCTCCTTTGTCACGGCCTCGACTTCCGGCCAGAGCGCGGAGAAATGGGTGCAGTCGTTGATGACGAGCGCCGCGATGCCGAGCTTGCGGGCACGCTCGGCAAGGGCGGGAACGCCGAGCTCGAAGGCGGGGTTGGCGAAACCGCCCTTGGCGTTGACCTTGACGATGGCCGAGCCCTCGTTGCCGTCGAGTTCCGGCACGGCATCCGGCTTGACCTTGCCGGCCTTGACGGTGCGCAGCGCGCCCTCGATGCGGTAAATGCCGTGCGACTTGCAGGCATCCCGCTCGCCGGCCACGATGACGCGGGCAAGCGCGCCGGCCTGCACGCCGTTCAGGCCAGCCTTCAGGAAGATGGCTTCGACCCGTTCCTGAAGCGCGGCAATCGACAGAGTGGTGGTTTGCGTCATCTTTCTCTCTTCAACGGCTGGTGCCGACCTTTGCAGGTTGGCGATTGAACATTTGCATACATAGAGTATACAAGATTTCGACAAGTGCAATTCGCCCCGCCGCTTCCTATATCGGGCGAGCATCATTCCGCAAGAAAGGTACGTCAAATGGCTTTCACCCCCAACGGTAAACACCTCGTCGCAGGCGAATGGCTGGACGGCAACGGCACCTTCACCTCCTCGCCGGCCCATGGCCCGGCGCATGCCTTCGCCGTCGGCACGGTCGAGCTGGTGAACAAGGCCGCGGAAGCCGCGGAGGAAGCCTTCCTCAGCTACGGCTATTCCTCGCGCGCCGAACGGGCCGCGTTCCTGCGCGCCATCGCCGACGAGATCGAGGCCCGGGCGGATGCCATCACCGAGATCGGCACTGAGGAAAGCGGCCTGCCCGTCGCGCGCCTCCAGGGCGAGCGCGGCCGCACCACCGGGCAGCTCCGCCTCTTCGCCGACCATATCGAGAAGGGCGACTATCTCGACCGCCGCTTCGACGCCGCCCTGCCGGACCGCCAGCCGGCGCCGCGCCAGGAGATCCGCCTCGTCCAGCGGCCGATCGGCCCGGTCGCCGTCTTCGGCGCCTCCAACTTCCCGCTCGCCTTCTCGACGGCCGGCGGCGACACCGCCGCCGCGCTCGCCGCCGGCTGCCCGGTCGTCGTCAAGGGTCACTCGGCCCATCCGGGCACCGGCGAGATCGTCGCCGAGGCCGTGCTTGCCGCCATCAAGAAGACCGGCGTGCATCCGGGCGTCTTCTCGCTCATCCAGGGCGGCAACCGCCAGGTAGGCGAAGCCGTCGTGCAGCATCCGCTGATCAAGGCCGTCGGCTTCACCGGCTCGCTGGCCGGCGGCCGCGCGCTCTTCAACCTCTGCGCCGCCCGTCCCGAGCCGATCCCGTTCTTCGGCGAGCTCGGCTCGGTCAACCCGATGTTCCTGCTGCCGGAAGCCATGAAGGCCCGCGCCGAGGGCCTCGGCCAGGGCTGGGCGGGCTCCCTCACCATGGGCGCCGGCCAGTTCTGCACCAATCCGGGCATCGCCATCGTCGCCGACGGCCCGGATGCCGACCGCTTCACGGCCGCCGCCGTGGAAGCCCTCGGCAAGGTCGGCGCGCAGACCATGCTGACCGACGGCATCGCCAAGGCCTATCAGGACGGCAAGGCGCGCTTTGCAAGCCGCAACACGGTCAAGCCGCTCTTCACCACCGACTCCGCCGGCCGCGACGCGCTGCCGAACCTCTTCGAGATCTCCGGCGAGCAGTTCCTTGCCGACCACGCGCTCTCCGAAGAGGTCTTCGGCCCGCTCGGCCTCGTCGTGCGCGTCGGCTCGGTCGGCGAGATGGAGACGCTCGCCCGCAATTTCGAGGGCCAGCTCACGGCGACGATCCACATGGACGCCGGCGACCTCGACGATGCGAAGCGCCTGCGCCCGATCCTCGAGCGCAAGGCCGGCCGCGTGCTGGTCAACGGCTTCCCGACGGGCGTGGAAGTGGTCGATTCCATGGTGCATGGCGGGCCCTATCCGGCCTCGACGAATTTCGGCGCGACGAGCGTCGGCACCATGTCGATCCGCCGTTTCCTACGCCCTGTTTCCTACCAGAACATGCCGGAAGGCCTGCTGCCCGAGGATTTCCTCAACTGATTCAAGCCGCTGGCTGGACAGGAGCCGGGTTTTCCGCAAGGGAGACCCGGCTCCCACTTTTTTAGGGCCTGGGTATATACTTTTTGTATATTTTTTGTATTTTAGTGGACGGGTTTACGCTCATGGCGCAGGACGGACCTCCGCCCGCGTGAACTGCCAGACCAATCCAGGGAGAGAGTTATGAAGAAGACCTCGGTCCTCGCCTTCGGCCTCGTTGCCGCCACCGCTCTGACCAGCCCGGCCAAGGCCGACAAGCTGGACGACATCATCTCGTCCGGCACGCTGCGCTGCGCCGTCGTCCTCGACTTCCCGCCGATGGGCTCGCGCGACGAGAGCAACAACCCGATCGGCTTCGACGTCGATTACTGCAACGACCTCGCCAAGGCGCTCGGCGTCACGGCCGAGATCGTCGAGACGCCCTTCCCGGAACGCATCCCGGCCCTGATGTCCGGCCGCGTCGACGTCGGCGTCGCCTCGACCTCCGACACGCTTGAGCGCGCCAAGACCGTCGGCATGACGATCCCCTACTTCGCCTTCGAAATGGCCGTCACGGCCAATGACAAGTCAGGCGTCAAGTCCTTCGAGGACATGAAGGGCAAGACGGTCGGCGCTACCGCCGGCACGTTCGAGGCCATCGCGCTCGAAAAGTCGGTCAAGGAATGGGGCGCCGGCGAGTTCCGTCCGTACCAGACCCAGGCCGACGTCTTCCTCGCGCTCAGCCAGGGCCAGATCGACGCGACGGTCTCCACCTCCACGGTCGCCCAGTCCAACGTCAAGAGCGGCAAGTTCGCCGGCATCTCGGTCGTCGGCAAGGCGCCCTACGACATCGACTATGTCGCGCTCTTCACCAATCGCGAAGAATACGGCCTGATCAACTACCTGAACCTCTTCATCAACCAGCAGGTTCGCACCGGCCGCTACAAGGAACTCTACGAAAAGTGGGTCGGCGGCGATGTGCCGGACCTCTCCGTGAACGGCGTTTATCGCTAATCTGCCGCTTGCCCGGCGGCGTGGAACATCCCGTTCCGCGCCGCCGGTCGTTTCAAAGGGTGAGACGGCAATGTTCAGTTACTCCTTTCATTGGAACCAGGCGTTCAAGGCCCTGCCGCAGATGCTGGACGGCGCGCTCGTCACGCTGCAGGTTGCGATCCTGTCCATGGTCATCGGCGTTGCGGTCGCGCTCGCGCTGACGCTCTTCCGCCTGTCCGGCAACCGCATCCTCGGCGGCTTCGCCACGGCCTGGGTCGAGATCGCGCGCAACACGCCGGCGCTCTTCCAGATCTACATGGCCCATTTCGGCCTCGGCAATTTCGGCATCCACCTCAGCCCCTATACGGCGCTGCTGGTCGGCATCGCCTTCAACAATGCCGGCTATCTCGCGGAGAACTTCCGCGGCGCGCTGAAGGCGATCCCGGAGACGCAGACGCGGGCCGGCCGCTCGCTCGGCATGACCTCGCTGCAGGCCTTCCGCTACATCGTGCTGCCGCAGATGCTGCGCGTCGCCTTCCTGCCGGCCACCAACCAGATGGTCTGGGCGATCCTGATGACCTCGCTCGGCGTCACCGTCGGCATGAACACGGACCTTGCCGGCATCACGCAGGAACTGAACGCCCGTTCGTTCCGCACCTTCGAGTTCTTCGCGCTCGCGGCCGTGATCTACTACGTCATCGCCAAGATCGTGACGCTGGCGGCGCGCCTCGCCGCCGCGCGCATGTTCCGCTACTGAGAGGGGTAAACCATGTTCGATACCGCTCTCTCCTGGGCCGATCTCGGCTTCCTCGCGCAAGGCGCCTTGATGACGCTTGCCGTCACCGCCGTCTCCGTCCTCGCCGGAACCGTGCTCGGCATCGTCTTCGGCGTCATCCGCAACCAGGCCGGCCCCTACTGGTCGATGCCGCTCACCTTCCTGCTCGACATCTTCCGTTCCGTGCCGCTGCTCATCCAGCTCGTGCTCGGCAATGCGGCGCAGTCGATCATGAAGCTCGGCTGGGCGCCCTTCACCACCTCCTGCGTGGTGCTGTCGCTCTATACCGCGGCCTATTGCACCGAGATCGTGCGCGGCGGCATCTCCTCCGTGCCGGCCACCACGCGCCGCGCGGCCCGCTCGCTGGGCATGACCTGGTGGCAGGACATGCGCTACATCGTGGCCCCGCTCGCCACGCGCGTCTCGCTGCCCGCCTGGATCGGCCTGACCCTCGGCGTCATGAAGGATTCCGCGCTCGTGCTCTGGCTCGGCCTGATCGAGCTCCTGCGCGCCTCGCAGATCCTCGTCACGCGCCTGCAGGAACCGCTGTTCATCCTGCTGATCTGCGGCGCCATCTATTTCATCATCTCCTTCCCCATCGCCCGGCTGGGCGGGTATCTCGAAAGACGGTGGTCCAATGATTGAGATCGAAAACGTCCGCAAATCCTTCGGCCAGCTCGAGGTCCTGAAGGGGATCAACCTCACCGTCCAGAAGGGCGAGGTGCTGACCATCATCGGCGGCTCGGGCTCCGGCAAGTCGACGCTGCTGACCTGCATCAACGGCCTCGAGACCATCGACGCCGGCCGCATCGTCGTCGACGGCACGGATGTCCATGCCAAGGGCACGGACCTCAACAAGTTGCGCCGCAAGCTCGGCATCGTCTTCCAGCAGTTCAACGCCTTCCCGCACCTGACGGTGCTGGAGAACGTCATGCTGGCGCCGGTGAAGGTGCTCGGCCAGTCGAAGGCCGAAGCCGAGGCGATGGCCGTCAAGCAGCTCACCCATGTCGGCCTCGGCGACAAGCTCAAGGTCTATCCGAGCCGCATGTCCGGCGGCCAGCAGCAGCGCATGGCGATCGCCCGCGCGCTCGCCATGTCGCCGGCCTACATGCTGTTCGACGAAGTGACCTCGGCGCTCGATCCGCAACTCGTCGGCGAAGTGCTCGACACGCTGCGCATGCTCGCCTCCGAGGGCATGACGATGATCTGCGTCACGCACGAGATGAAGTTCGCCCGCGAGGTCTCCGACCGCGTCGCCTTCTTCCACAAGGGCGTGATGGCCGAGATCGCCCCGCCGGAGGACCTGTTCGGCGCACCCAAGAACCCGGAATTGCAGGCGTTCCTCGCCGCCACCCACTGAGGCAAAGATGCAGACTGAAATCGAGCCTGGCGTCGTCGTCATCGGCGCCGGCGTGGTCGGCCTTTCCGCCGCCATCGCGGCGCAGGCCCGCGGCCTCGCCGTCACCGTCCTCGAACGCGAGGAACCCGCCGCCGGCGCGTCCGCTGGAAACGCCGGCGCCTTCGCCTTCACCGACATCCTGCCGCTCGCCTCGCCCGGCATCCTGAAGAAGGCGCCGAAATGGCTGCTCGATCCGCTCGGGCCGCTCTCCGTGCCGCCGTCCTATGCCTTGCAGATCGCGCCGTGGATGTTCCGCTTCTGGCGTGCCTGCTCGGCAAGCCGCGTCGCCCATTCCACCGCCGCGCAGACCGCGCTGATGGACCTTTCCAGGGCCGAGCTGGAGCCGTTCCTCGCCGGGACCGGCACGGCCTCCATGCTGCGCAAGGAAGGCAATCTCCAGGTCTATGAAAGCCAGGCCGAGCTCGACGCCTCGCTGCCCGGCTGGAAGGCGCGTGCCGAACACGGCATCGAGTTCCGCCACATGGACGCCGCCGAGATGGCGGAAATCCAGCCCGGCCTTGCGCCGCGCTTCACCCACGGCACCTTCACGCCCGGCTGGTACTCCATCGCCGATCCCAAGCTCTATACGCTGGCGCTGGCCGATCATTTTCGCGCCAGGGGCGGCCGGATCGAGCGCGCCGAGGTCTCCAGCCTGCATCCCATCGAGGGTGGCGTCGAAATCCGCACGACGGACGGTCGCACGCTGCGGGCGCAGAAGG
Source organism: Shinella sp. R2-11 (assembly GCF_055330205.1). Classification (NCBI taxonomy): domain Bacteria; kingdom Pseudomonadati; phylum Pseudomonadota; class Alphaproteobacteria; order Hyphomicrobiales; family Rhizobiaceae; genus Shinella; species Shinella sp. R2-11. Next base: position 165,568 of record NZ_JBVAPC010000007.1, read on the forward strand.
TCGTGCTCGCGGCCGGCGCCTTCTCGCATCGGGTCGCCCGTTCGCTCGGCGAGAACATCCCGCTTGAAACCGAGCGCGGCTACAACACGACGCTGCCGGCCGACGCCTTCGACCTGCGCACGCAGGTCACCTTCGGCGGCCATGGCTTCGTCGTCACCCGGCTTTCGACCGGCATCCGCGTTGGCGGCGCGGTGGAGCTCGGCGGACTGAAGCTACCGCCGAACTTCCGCCGGTCGGAAGCCATGCTGGAAAAGGCCCGCGCCTTCCTGCCCGGCCTCAAGTCCGAGGGCGGCGTGCAGTGGATGGGCTTCCGCCCCTCGCTGCCGGACAGCCTGCCGGCCATCGGCCCCGCCCGCGCGACGCCGCGCGTGGTCTATGCCTTCGGCCACGGCCATCTCGGCCTCACGCAATCGGCCGGCACGGCCCGCCTCGTCGCCGAACTCCTCACCGATGGCAGGACGGCGATCAACATCGCCGCCTTCTCGCCGCAACGCTTCTAGCCGAAGGATCCGTCCCATGGCCGACCTCTCCGCCCGCAGCATCCTCGCCGGAACGGCCTCCGGCCCGATCATCGCCGCCGGGGAGGCGCTGAGCTTCTGGGGCGGCGTCGATCCGGCGACGGGCCGCGTCATCGACGTGCACCATCCGCTGCATGGCGTGACGATCACCGGCGGCATCCTGATGATGCCGTCGAGCCGCGGTTCCTGCACGGGCTCCGGCGTGCTGCTGGACCTCGCGCTGACCGGCCGCGCCCCCGCCGCGCTGGTCTTCAGCGAGGCCGAGGACGTGCTGACGCTCGGCGCGCTGATCGCCGCGGAAATGTTCGGCAAGTCGCTGCCGGTCCTGCGCCTGTCGCATGACGCCTTCGACGCGCTCTGTCGCGCGAAGACGGCGCGGATCGGCGAGACCTCCATCGAAGCAGATGGCCTCACCATTCCCGTCGCACCGCCGGCCACCGCCGCGCTCGACCTCACCGGGGACGACCGCGCCATGCTGGACGGCCGCGACGGCATCGCCGTGCAGCTTGCGCTTCGCATCACTGCCGCCATGGCCGCGCAGCAGGGCGCGACGAAGCTCGTCGACGTGGTGCAGGGCCATATCGACGGCTGCATCTATGCCAGCCCCGCCAACCTCACCTTCGCGGAGAAGATGGCCGACATGGGCGCGAAGGTGCGCGTGCCGACCACGATGAACGCCATTTCCGTCGACCGCGCCAACTGGGAAAAGCAGGGCGTGCCGCACGATTTCGGCGATCCGGCCGCCCGCCTTGCCGACGCCTATGTGCGCATGGGCTGCCGGCCGACCTTCACCTGTTCCCCCTACCTCCTCGACAGCGCGCCGAAAACCGGCGAGGCCATCGCCTGGGCGGAATCCAATGCCGTGATCTTCGCCAATACCGTGCTCGGCGCGCGCACGGCCAAGCACCCGGATTTCCTCGACCTCTGCATCGCGCTGACCGGCCGCGCGCCGCTGTCCGGCGTCTATCTCGAAGAGCATCGCAAGGCGAAGCGGATCATCGATGTCGAACTGCCGGAGAATGTGGATGACGCCTTCTGGCCCCTCGTCGGATATCTCGCCGGCCGCGCCGCGCCCGACCGCATCCCGCTGCTGCGCGGCCTTGCCGCCGCCAGGCCGACGCGCGACGACCTGAAGGCCCTCTGCGCCGCCTTCGGCACGACCTCCGCCGCGCCGATGCTGCATATCGAGGGCGTCACGCCCGAAGCGGATGGCGCTGCCGCCACTGACGCCGACAAGGTGTCCATCACCCGCACCGACATGATCGAGGTCTGGACGATGTTCAACGAGGGGCCGGCCGAGGTGGAACTCGTCGCCATCGGCAGCCCGCATGCCTCGGCCTCGGAATGCCGGGCGCTGGCCGACGCGCTCGGCGGGCGCAAGCGGTACGAGAGCGTTTCCGTGATCGTCACGGCGGGCCGCGACGTCATGGCGGAGGCGGGCGACGTGCTCACGCGCCTCAGGGCAAGCGGCGTGCAGGTCCTGCCGGATCTCTGCTGGTGCTCGATTTCCGAGCCGGTCTTCCCGCTGAAGACGCGCACGCTCATCACCAATTCCGGCAAATACGCCCATTACGGCCCGGGCCTTTCCGGCCGCACCGTGCGCTTCGGCAATCTTGCCGATTGCATCGAGGCGGCGCTGACCGGCCGCGTGCCGCCGCGCCTGCCGGTCTGGCTCGCCTGATCAGTCCCGCCCGAAGACGTCGCGCGTATAGACCTTGTCCGCGACGTCTTGGAGTTCTTCCGAGTGCCGGTTGGCGATGATGATATCGGCACGGCGCTTGAAGTCGTCGAGGTCGCGGACGATCTCCGAGCGGAAGAACGTCTCCTCCTCGAAATCCGGCTCATAGATGATGACGGGAATGCCCTTCGCCTTGATGCGCTTCATGATGCCCTGGATGGAGGATTCGCGGAAATTGTCCGAATCCTTCTTCATGGCGAGCCGATAGACGCCGACGACCTCGGGATCGCGCCCGACGATGTCGGCGGCGAGGAAATCCTTGCGCGTCGTGTTGGCATCGACGATGGCACGGATGAGGTTCTGCGGCACGTCGCTGAAATTGGAGAGGAGCTGCCTGGTATCCTTCGGCAGGCAATAGCCGCCATAGCCGAAGGAGGGATTGTTGTAGTGCCCGCCGATGCGCGGATCGAGCCCGACGCCCTCGATGACCTGGCGCGTGTCGATGCCATGCGTCATGGCGTAGCTGTCGAGCTCGTTGAAATAGGCGACGCGCATGGCGAGATAGGTATTGGCGAAGAGCTTGATCGCCTCCGCCTCGCCCGAGCCGGTGAAGAGCACCGGCACGTCTTCCTTCACCGCGCCCTGCTGCAGGAGCCCCGCGAACTGCCGCGCCTCCGGCGTATCCGCGCCCATGACGATGCGGGAGGGATAGAGGTTGTCATAGAGCGCCTTGCCCTCGCGCAGGAATTCCGGCGAGAAGACGATCCGCTCATCCTTGCGCGCCTCGCGCAGCCACGCGGTGTAGCCGACGGGAATGGTGGACTTGATGACGATGGTGGCGTTCGGGTTGACCTGCCGGACATCCTCGACCACGGCCTCGACGCTGCCCGTGTCGAAGTAGTTGTATTCGGGATCGTAATTGGTCGGCGTTGCCACGATGACGAAATCGGCTTCGCGAAAGGCCTCAGCCTTGTCCGTCGTCGCCCTCAGATGCAGCCGCCGCGTGCGGAGATAATCCTCGATCTCGGCATCGGCGATGGGCGAGACGCCGGCATTCAGCGCCTCGACGCGCTGCCCGGTGATATCATAGGCGACCACGCCATTGTGCTGCGCAAGAAGCACCGCATTGGACAGACCGACATAACCGATGCCGGCAACCGCGATATTGACCATGGCGACCCCGTCGACGCGCGTTGATCATGTCCGTGCAGAGCTTCGAATCGAGGCTTCAGGACCCATGTCGCGGGATATAGCGGGGGATGATTACAGCCAGATGGCGGGTGGGGTGGCGGCGCCGAAGGATCGGCGCCACCGGAAACCGGATCAGTCCAGCTCTGCCAGCATGTCGTCATAGAGCTTGCATGCGCCTTCCAGGTCCGTGACGGCCTGGCTCTGTGCGGCGGACATCTTCTGTGCAACTTCGGTCGCCTTCTGAGGATCCTTCGCAGCAAGGTCCTGCATCTTCTGAGAAACCTCAGTCGCCTTTGCCGTTGCTTCCTCTGCCGTGCAGGCGAAGGAAGGAGTAGCCGCCATGGCGACGACGAATGCAAGAAGGTGAGCTTTTTTCATTTCATTCCTCTTTGGCTTGAGCCGCTGGCGCGGCGCAGGTTCCTGCCCCGGATCGACATCGGACACGATCCGAGGAGGCGCCGCCTCGTATGGACGCCCGTAGCCACGACGTCCCAGCGGAGCCGTTTAATCGGGAGAAATCCGCATGCGGTTCCGTGGAGAGTGTGAAGGGTACCAAAGAGAGGGAGAGATGGCGGACAGAGAGGGATTCGAACCCTCGATAGAGTTTCCCCTATACACGCGTTCCAGGCGTGCGCCTTCAACCACTCGGCCACCTGTCCGTCCGCTCGCTGCCGGTGGTCAGTCCGGCGCGGGTCGCTTTCCTGTTTCCATTCCGGCGAGACGGCGCGATATATACCGAGGTTTCACGCAGGATCAACCGCTTTCTGACAGATTCTTGAAGGTTATTCGTTCCGCCGCGAAGGATTGCGCAAACCGGGCCGTCTTCCTATCTATAGGCAGGAATGAAGCGGAGCGGATTCCAGCTCGCAGGCGGCACCGGGAGGGTGCGATGATACGGTTCGTGCTCAGAGCCCTCAGTCTGGTTGCCCTCGTCATCGCCGTCATGGCGGGCACGATCGACGCGATCCAGTCCGTCTCGGCTTCCGAACCGGTGCTGACGCCGCTCGCCGTCGCCTGGAGCACGGCAAGCCCAGACACGATCGCCCTCGTCGCCGACGGCATCATGCGCAAGTTCCCCTATGCCTGGGATCCGGCCGCGTTGTGGGTGCTCTCGCAGCCCGCCTTCGCGGTGCTCCTGGCGCTGTCGCTGTTCTTCTGGGCGGTCGCCTACAAGCGGCCGCCCGTCGCGGGCCGCTTCACGGCCTGAAACCAGATCCCTGCAGGAGACCCCGATGTTCCTGATCGACATGTTCAACAAGAAGACCGTCATGCCCGCGCCCGAGGCGGCCCTTCCCGGGCGCGACGCGCCCATCCCGACATCCGCCACGCATTTCGTCAACGGGCGCGCGCTGAAGGGGCCTTATCCGGCGGGCTTCAAGACCGTGCTGCTCGGCATGGGCTGCTTCTGGGGCGCCGAGCGGCTGCTCTGGCAGATCCCCGGCGTGTGGGTGACGGCGGCCGGCTATTCCGGCGGCTTCACGCCCAACCCGACCTATCACGAGACGACCACCGGCCTGACGGGCCATACGGAAGTGGTGCTCGTCGTCTACGACCCCGCCGAGGTCTCTCTCGAAACCCTTTTGAAGGCCTTCTTCGAGGCGCACGACCCGACCCAGGGCATGCGCCAGGGAAACGATATCGGCACCACCTACCGCTCGGCGATCTATCTCGAGAACGAGGCGGACCTTCAGACGGCACGGCATGCGCGCGACGTCTACCAGGCGGCGCTGACGGCGGCGGGGCGGACGGATCGCATCACCACGGAGATCGCCGCGGCCGGGCCGTTCTACTTCGCCGAGGATGTGCACCAGCAGTATCTCGCCAAGAATCCGGGCGGTTATTGCGGCTTGCGCGGCACCGGCGTCTCCTGCGCCATCGGCTGAGCATAGCCAGCGTTTTCAACAGGTTCGGGCCACCGCGAACGAGGTTTTCCACCTCCGGTCGCGGTGGTCCCGCATTTTTTACCAACTGAAAAATTTCTGGTGAATTTTTTCGTGAGGCGTGCAAGGATGCCGCCAGCCTGACCCAAGGCAACGGGTCGGTGGCTCCGTCGCGCGCCTGTCATGCGCTGCGCGGAAGGTCCCTATAAGATCAATAGCGAACAGGGCTGCACAATGAAAAAAACCCTTCTCACCCTTCTTGCCACGGCCGCCATGTCGGCCAGCGCGCTCGCCGCGGACATCAAGCCGGCGATCATCTATGACCTCGGCGGCAAGTTCGACAAGTCGTTCAACGAAGCGGCCTTCAACGGCGCGGAAAAGTTCAAGGCCGAGACGGGCATCGAATACCGCGATTTCGAAATCGCCAACGACGCGCAGCGCGAGCAGGCCCTTCGCCGCTTCGCCAGCGACGGCAACAACCCGATCGTCATGGCCGGCTTCTCCTGGGCCGCGCAGCTCGAGAAGGTCGCGGCGGAATATCCCGACACCAAGTTCGCCATCATCGACATGGTCCTCGACAAGCCGAACGTCCGTTCGGTCGTCTTCAAGGAGGAAGAGGGCGGCTGGCTCGCCGGCATCCTCGCCGGCATGGCGTCCAAGACCAAGACCGTCAGCTTCGTCGGCGGCATGGACATCCCGCTGATCCACAAGTTCGCCTGCGGCTATATCGGCGGCGTGAAGTCGCTCGGTTCCGACTACAACGTCCTCGAAGCCTATACGGGCACGACGCCGGATGCCTGGAACGACCCGGTCAAGGGCGGCGAGATCGCCAAGTCGCAGTTCGACCAGGGTTCGGACGTGGTCTACCACGCTGCCGGCGGCACAGGCGTCGGCGTCCTGCAGGCCGCGGCCGATGCAGGCAAGCTCGGCATCGGCGTCGATTCCAACCAGAACGGCCTGCATCCGGGCAAGGTGCTGACCTCGATGGTCAAGCGCGTCGACGTCGCCGTCTACGATGCCTTCATGTCGGCCAAGGACGACAAGTTCCAGCCCGGCGTCAACGTGCTCGGCCTCAAGGAGAACGGCGTCGACGTCGCCATGGACGAGAACAATGCCCCGCTCATCACCCCGGAAATGAAGGCCGCCATCGACAAGGCGCGCGCCGACATCATCTCCGGCGCGGTACAGGTGCACGACTACATGTCGGACGAGACCTGCCCCTACTAAGGCCCATCGAACGGCCCGCTTGCATCGTCGCAAGCGGGCCGATTCCGTCCTGCATGCTCAATAATGCGGCGGGCGGGTGATGGCCGGGGCATCGAGAGACCCCTCTTCCAATGCGAGGAAACGTTCCGTGAGCCGGTCGAGCTTCGACCGCAGCTGCTCGACGACGCGCCATTGCTCGGCGAGCTGGTCGGAAAGCTCCTCGATCGTATGCGCCTGATGGGCGACATGCTCCTCCAGGCGGGCGATGCGGTCAGCCTGGCTGTCTTGGGAAGGGTGGGACATGGTCGGGGCTCTCCTCATCGGTCGGGGCCGGTCGAACGAGCTATAGCGGCCCCGGACGGCCCCCGCAATCGGACTGGACAAGCGCTGCGGAAGCAACAAGACTAAGACCGATCGGCCGGACGGCCGCCGGCCCGGAATCCCCGTAAGAGTGGATCGTCATGAACGAACTGGCAATCGAACTGAAGGGCATCGACAAGAGCTTCGGCCTCGTCCACGCCAACCGGAACATCGACCTGAAGGTCCGCAAGGGCACCATTCACGGCATCATCGGCGAAAACGGCGCCGGCAAATCCACCCTCATGTCGATCCTCTACGGCTTCTACCAGGCCGACCACGGCGACATCGTGATCGACGGGCAGAAGGCCGATATCCGCGATCCCAATGCCGCCATCGCGGCCGGCATCGGCATGGTGCACCAGCACTTCATGCTGGTCGAGAACTTCACGGTGCTGGAGAACATCATGCTCGGCGCGGAGGAAAGCCAGATCCTCAATGCCGGCATCACCAAGGCGCGCGCCGAGCTGAAGCGGCTGGAGAAGGAATATGCGCTGGAGGTCGATCCCGACGCCGTGATCGAGGAACTGCCGGTCGGCATCCAGCAGCGCGTGGAAATTTTGAAAGCCCTCTACCGCAAGGCCGACATCCTCATCCTCGACGAGCCGACGGGCGTGCTCACGCCGGCCGAGGCCGACCATCTCTTCCGCATCCTCCAGCAATTGAAGGAGCAGGGAAAGACCGTCCTCCTCATCACCCACAAGCTGCGCGAGATCATGGCGATCACCGACGAGGTCTCCGTCATGCGCCGCGGCGAGATGGTGGCGACGCGCACGACGAAGGAAACCTCCGTCGAGGAGCTGGCCGAGCTGATGGTCGGCCGCCGCGTCCTCCTGCGCGTCGAGAAGGGCGAGGCCAAGCCCGCCGACGTCAAGCTCTCGGTGAAGAACCTCACCGTGCGCGACAGCCGCGGCGTCACCATGGTCGACGACGTCTCCTTCGATATCCGCGCCGGCGAGATCGTCGGCATCGCGGGCGTTGCCGGCAACGGCCAGTCGGAGCTGCTGGAGGCGATCTCCGGCATCCGCCGCGCCACGGGCGGCACCGTGCTGCTCAATGGCAGCCCCGTCGACGTGACCGGCAATGCGGACCCGGCGGCGCTGCGCAAGCGGGGCCTCGCCCATGTGCCGGAAGACCGCCACCATGTCGGCCTCGTCCTGAAGTTCGACGAGAGCGAGAACGCCATCCTCGGCTATCACGACGATCCGAAATACCGCAAGGGCCTGCTGCTCGACATCGAAGCCATCCGCGCCGAGGCGGAGGAGAAGATCGCCGCCTACGACATCCGCCCGCCGAACCCACGGCTGAAGACCGCCAATTTCTCCGGCGGCAACCAGCAGAAGATCGTGCTGGCGCGCGAGATGGAACGCAATCCGGACGTGCTGATCATCGGCCAGCCGACGCGCGGCGTCGATGTCGGCGCCATCGAATTCATCCACAGGCGCATCATCGAAATGCGCGACCAGGGCAAGGCGGTGCTGCTCGTCTCCGTCGAGCTCGACGAGATTCGCGCGCTGTCCGACCGCATCCTGGTGATGTTCGCCGGCCGCGTCGTCGGCGAGCGCGCGCCCGATGCCTCTGAAGGAGAACTCGGCCTTCTGATGGCCGGCGTGGAAGGCTCGAAGGAGGCCGCCGAATGAGTGTTCCCTATGCGAAGCTGCCGGCCTGGGCGGAATATGGCCTGATCCCGCTGGTCAACCTCGCCGTCGCCTTCCTGATCTCCGGCCTCGTCGTCCTCATCGTCGGCGAAAGCCCGCTGGAGGCGGCCTATCACATGGTCAACGGCGCTTTCGGCCGCGGCGAATATATCGGCTTCACGCTCTATTATACGACAACCTTCATCTTCACCGGACTTGCCGTAGCGGTCGCCTTCCATTGCGGTCTCTTCAACATCGGCGGCGAGGGGCAGGCCTATATCGGCGGCATCGGCGTGACGCTGGCCTGCCTTGCCTTCGACCATACGCTGCCCTGGTATCTGCTCTTCCCCATCGCCATTGCCGGCGCCGCCTTCTTCGGCGCGCTCTGGGCGCTGATCCCCGGCTGGCTGCAGGCCAAGCGCGGCAGCCATATCGTCATCACGACGATCATGTTCAACTTCATCGCCGCGAGCCTGATGAACTACCTGCTCAACAAGGTGTTCAAGCCGCTCGGCTCCATGTCGCTCGAAACGCGCACCTTCGATGCGGGCGGCCAGCTTCCCAAGCTCGACTGGCTGATGAATATCTTCGGGCTTTCCGTCGGCACCGCGCCGTTCAACATCTCCTTCCTGCTGGCGCTTGTCGCCGCCTTCGGCGTCTGGGTGCTGATCTGGCGCACCAGGCTCGGCTACGAGATGCGCACCATGGGCCACAGCCCCGCCGCCGCGCGCTATGCCGGCATCAAGGAATCGCGGATCATCATCATCACCATGATGATCTCCGGCGGCCTTGCCGGCATGATGGCGCTGAACCCGATCATGGGCGAGCAGTTCCGCATGCAGCTCGATTTCGTGCAGGGCGCCGGCTTCGTCGGCATCGCCGTGGCGCTGATGGGCCGCTCGCATCCGGCGGGCATCATTCCCGCCGCCCTCCTCTTCGGCATGCTCTACCAGGGCGGGGCGGAGATCTCCTTCGAGATGCCCTCCATCTCGCGCGACATGATCGTCATCATCCAGGGCCTCGTGATCCTCTTCGCCGGCGCGCTCGAGCACATGTTCCGCCCGGCCATCACGCGGATCATCCTCGGCCTTTCGCCGAAGACCCGCGACGTCGCCGCCACCAAGGGAGCCTGATCGCCATGGATTTCTTTCAGGTCTTCATCGAGCTGGCGCAATCGACCGTCCGCCTTTCGACGCCGCTGATCCTCGCCGCGCTTGCCGGCCTCTTCACCGAGCGGGCCGGCGTCTTCGACATCGGCCTCGAAGGCAAGATGCTGGGCGCGGCCTTCGCCGCGGGCACCGTCTCCTATCTCACCCAATCGGTGGTAATGGGGCTTTCGGCCGCCATCCTCATCTCCGTGCTGCTCTCGCTGGTGCACGGCTATGCCTCGATCACCCAGCGCGGCAGCCAGATCGTCTCGGGCGTCGCCATCAACTTCGTCGTCGCCGGCGCCACCGTCATCCTCGGCCAGGCCTGGTTCGGCCAGGGCGGGCGCACCCCGGCGCTTTCCGACAGCGGCCGCTTCGGCACGATCAGGCTGCCGTTTGCGGATGCCGTCCGCGACGTGCCGGTCCTCGGCCCGATCTATTCGGGCCTGCTCTCCGGCCATTCGCCGCTCACCTGGCTCGCCTTCCTGATGGTGCCGGTGAGCTGGTGGATCCTCTACCGCACGCGCTTCGGCCTTCGCCTGCGCGCCGTCGGCGAGAATCCGGGCGCGGTCGATACCGCCGGCATCTCGGTGCTCTGGCTGCGCTACCGCGCGGTCATCTGCTGCGGCATCCTGTGCGGCATTGCCGGCGCCTACCTGTCGCTGGCGGCCAATGCCGGCTTCACCAAGGGCATGACGGCGGGCAAGGGCTATATCGCGCTCGCCGCCCTCATCTTCGCCAAGTGGCGGCCGAAGAACATCCTCTTCGCCTGCCTGCTCTTCGGCTTCCTCGACGCCTTCGCCATCCGCTACCAGGGCTACGCCTTCCCGCTGATCGGCAAGGTGCCGGTGCAATTGATGCAGGCGCTGCCCTATATCCTGACGGTGATCCTGCTTGCGGGCTTCATCGGCAAGGCCATTCCGCCCAAGGCCGGCGGCGTGCCCTACGTCAAGGAGCGATAGAATGTCCCACGACCTCTTCGAGGCGGCGCGCGCGGCCATGCGCCTCGCCTATGCGCCCTATTCCAAGTTCCCGGTCGGCGCGGCGATCCGCGCCGAGGACGGCAAGATCTATGCCGGCGCCAATATCGAGAACATCTCCTTCCCGCAGGGCTGGTGCGCCGAGCCGACCGCGATCAGCCAGATGATCATGGGCGGGGCGAAGACGATCGTCGAGATGGCCGTCATCGCGGAAAAGCTGCCGCTCTGCCCGCCCTGCGGCGGCTGCCGGCAGAAGATCGCGGAATTCGCCGCGGCGAAGACGCCGATCTATCTCTGCGACGAGACCGGCGTGAAGAAGACCATGACCATGGAAGACCTGCTGCCGCACGGCTTTGCGACGGACACGATCGGATGAGCGCGGCAACCACCGACCTCCTGATCTCCCGCCTCGGCGGCGTCGCGCCGCGCTACGGCATCGTGCTCGGCTCGGGCCTCGGCGCGCTGGTGGAGGCCGTGCGCGACCCGTTGCGCATCCCCTATTCCGACCTGCCGAGCTTTCCGCAGAGCAGCGTCTCGGGCCATGCCGGCGAAATGGTCATCGGCTTTCTCGGCGCGGTGCCGGTCGTCATGCTGTCCGGCCGGGTGCACTATTACGAGCGGGGCGATGCCAATGCCATGCGCACGCCCATCGAAGTACTCAAGGGGCTCGGCGTCACATCGCTGATCCTCACCAATTCGGCCGGCTCGCTGCGCGAGGACATGCCGCCCGGCTCGGTGATGCGCATTGCCGACCACATCAATTTCTCCGGCACCAACCCGCTGATCGGCATCGAGAGCGACGACCGCTTCGTCGGCATGACGAACGCCTATGACGCGGACCTTGCCGCGCGCATGGAGGCGACCGCGGCGAAGCTCGACATCCCGCTTTCGAGCGGTGTCTACATGTGGTTCTCGGGCCCGAGCTTCGAGACGCCGGCGGAGATTCGGATGGCGCGCGTCCTCGGCGCGGATGCCGTCGGCATGTCGACCGTGCCGGAAGTGCTGATCGCTCGGCATATCGGCCTCAGGGTCGCGGCCGCCTCGGTCATCACCAATTTCGGCGCCGGCATGACGGGCGCCGAGCTCAGCCATCACGAAACGAAGGACATGGCCCCGATCGGCGGAAAGCGGCTTGCCGCCATCCTCGCCGGGATGATCGCGGGCGGAGACGAAGACCATGCATGAGGATACGGCGAAGGCAGCCCTTTCGCTGCTCGACCTGACCGACCTGAGCGACACCTGCGACGAAGCCGCCATCGAGACGCTGTGCGACAAGGCGCAGACGCCGTTCGGCACGGTTGCCGCCATCTGCATCTGGCCGCGCTTCGTGGCCAAGGCGCGCGGCATCCTCGGCGCCGGCCATGCGGTGAAGATCGCGACCGTCGTCAACTTCCCCTCCGGCGACCTGCCGGTCGCCGCGGTCGTCGCCGAGACGCGGCAGGCGATCGCCGATGGCGCCGACGAGATCGACCTCGTCATTCCCTATCGCGCGTTCATCACCGGCGACGAAGAGGCCGTGACGGAAATGGTGACGGCCGTGCGAGCCGCCTGCCCGCCGCCCGTTCTTCTCAAGACCATCCTGGAGACCGGCGAGCTCAAGGACCCGGCCCTGATCCGCGAGGCCTCCGACCTTGCCATTGAAGCCGGCAGCGACTTCATCAAGACCTCCACCGGCAAGGCCGCCGTCAATGCCACGCTACAGGCCGCCGCGATCATGCTGAATGCCATCAAGTCGAGCGGCAAGCCTGTCGGCTTCAAGCCGGCGGGCGGCGTGCGCACCGTGGCGGATGCGGGCGACTATCTCGCGCTCGCCGCCACGATCCTTGGCGAAGGCTGGGCGACGCCGAAGACCTTCCGCTTCGGCGCATCCGGCCTCCTCGACGATATTCTCGCCGTACTCGGCGGCAAGCCCGCGTCCGTGGCGCGCGCGGGCTACTGAGATGCTGCCGCAGGAGACGATCCGCCGCAAGCGCAACGGCGAGCCGCTCTCCCGCGCGGAGATCGCCCGCTTCGTCGCCGGCATCACGGACGGCAGCGTCTCCGAGGGGCAGGTGGCGGCCTTCGCCATGGCGGTCTGGTTCAAGGGCATGGCGCGCGAGGAGACCGTCGCACTGACGCTCGCCATGCGCGATTCGGGCGACGTGCTCGACTGGTCCGGCATCGACCGGCCGATCGCCGACAAACACTCCACTGGCGGCGTCGGCGACAATGTCTCGCTGATGCTGGCCCCCATCGCGGCGGCCTGCGGCCTTGCCGTGCCGATGATCTCCGGCCGTGGTCTCGGCCATACCGGCGGCACGCTCGACAAGCTGGAATCGATTCCCGGCTATGCGATCATGCCGGCCGCCGACCTCTTCCGCCGCACGGTGAAGGATGTCGGCTGCGCGATCATCGGCCAGACGGCGGCGCTTGCGCCGGCCGACAAGCGCATCTATGCCATCCGCGACGTGACGGCGACGGTCGATTCCGTGCCGCTCATCACCGCCTCCATCCTCTCCAAGAAGCTCGCCGCAGGCCTGCAGTCGCTGGTTCTCGACGTCAAGGTCGGCAACGGCGCCTTCATGACGGATGCGGCGGAGGCCGAGACGCTGGCCCGCTCGCTGGTCGAGGTGGCGAACGGCGCCGGCGTCAGGACCGCCGCGCTCATCACCGACATGAACCAGCCGCTGGCGGACGCCGCCGGCAATGCGGTGGAGATCGCCAATTGCATCGCCTTCCTCAAGGGCGAGAAGGCCGGTACGCGGCTGGAGCGCGTCGTCCTCGCCTTCGCCGCGGAGATGCTGGTGCTCTCGGGACTGGAGACGGACCTTGCCGCCGCCGGGAGCAAGGTGGCCGGAGCGCTCGCGAGCGGCGCGGCGGCGGAAACCTTCGCCCGCATGGTGCATGCGCTGGGCGGGCCGGCCGATATTCTGAAAAGGCCGGGTGCCCATCTGGCATCGGCCCCGGTCGTCCGGCCGGTCGTCGCTGCGCAAGCCGGCTATCTTTCCGCCTGCGATACGCGCGGCCTCGGCGTTGCCGTCATCGAACTCGGCGGCGGGCGCAGCCGGCCGGACGATGCGGTCGACCACCGCGTCGGCTTCGACCGGCTGCGCCCGCTCGGAACGAAGGTGGAAAAGGGCGAGGAGATCGGCCGGGTGCATGCGGCAAGCGAGGCCGATGCGGCCCGGGCCGCCGAACGGCTCGCCGGCCTCTACCGGATCACGCCGGACGCCCCGGCGGCATTGTCCGAAATACGCGCGCGCATCAGCGCGTGAGATGCAGACGGCCGTCCTCGACCTTGTAGGAGGCGAGACCCTTCAGGAAGCTCATGCCGATCAGCGTGCCGGAGAGCGCCTTGTCGTCCAGCACCATCGCGCCGACATTCTCGATCCTCACCGGGCCGATCTCGATCCGGTCGAGCCGGACATAGGCTGCGCGCGCCTTGCCGTTCGCGGTCTCCACGGCATAGCGGAAATCGAGGTTCGCCTTGTCGATGCCGATGCGCTGGGCCGTCGAGACATTGAGGGCGACCATGCTGGCGCCCGTATCGATCATGCCCTCTTCCTTGCGGCCGTTGATGGAGAAGAGGCCGGTGAAATGGCCGTTCGCATCGGCGCCGATCACCGCGCTGCGGTTGCCGGTGTAGCGCGCCGCGTCGGCCGCCGGCACGGATGCCTTTTCGACCTGCGCCGGCGAAGCGGTCGCGCTCTGGTCCAGATAGCGGGTCGCAAGACCGGGCACGAAGGTAGCGGCGGCGATGGCCGAACCGACGAGAAGGACGAGGCTGCGAACGAACATGGGACGGTCTCCGGAAGGATCTGTCCCGAAATAGCACGCCACCGGCTAACGGACGGCAAAAGGGGCGTCGAAGGGCGCCCCTCTCCACGATCTTTCGCCAACCTGGTAAACGAGACGTTAATCAGCCACGCTGCTCGCGCAGGAAGGTCATCAGCGACCTTCCGGCATCGAGGATGTGGTCGCGCGTCAGGCGCGAGGCGAGATCGGCGTCGCCCTTCCGGCAGGCGGCGAGGATCGCCTCGTGCTCGCGGCCGGCCCGCGGCACGCCGTTGGTGAAGGTGAGCTGGGCGCGCAGGTAACGGTCGATGCGGTCGAGCGAGGAACGCACGTTCTGGAGATAATAGGGGCGGTGCGAAGCCTCATAGAGCGTATAGTGGAAAAGCCGGTTGATCTCGCCCCAGCGGTGTGGGTCCGTCTCCCGGTCGAACTCGCTGCAATAGCGCTGCGCCCTCTCCAGCGTTTCCCGGTTGAGATTGGGCACGGCGACGCGCATGACCTCGGCCTCGATCAGCGCGCGGAACTCGAAGATCTCGGCGATCTCCTCGATGGAAAGGCCGGCGACGACGGCGCCCTTGTAGCGCTGGGTGGTGATGAGGCCGTGCTGCTCCAGCCGGGACAGTGCCTCGCGCACGGGAATGCGGCTGGTGTTGAACATCTGCGCGATCTCTTCCTGGCGCAGGCTCTCGCCCTCGGCAATCTCCCCCTCGATGATCGCCCTGCGCAGGGCCTCGTAGACGATGTCGGCGGCCGAAGCGGCCTGCCGGACATCGACGGCAGAAAATTTCATCACGTCCCACCCCGGTGAATTGAGGTTACGGTCATAGGTCGAAACCGGAAACGGAGCAACCGAACGGCCTTGTTCCGCAGCCGGCAGGAAACGCATTGTATATTGGATCCAATTTTTCTATGAAAGAGCGAACGCGCCGCAGGACACCTTCCCGGCGCCGAACAGCCACGAACCGGAGAGAATGCCATGCGCAGCAGCAAGGTCATCCACATCGTTTCCTGCCACGCCGAGGGCGAGGTGGGCGACGTCATCGTCGGCGGAGTCGCCCCGCCGCCCGGCAAGACGCTGTGGGAGCAGCGCAAGTTCATCGCCGAGGACAAGACCCTGCGCAACTTCGTGCTGAACGAGCCGCGCGGCGGCGTCTTCCGCCACATCAACCTCCTCGTGCCGCCGAAGGACCCGCGCGCCACGATGGGGTTCATCATCATGGAGCCGGAGGACACGCCGCCGATGTCCGGTTCCAACTCGATCTGCGTTTCCACCGTGCTGCTCGACAGCGGCATCGTGCCGATGGTCGAGCCGGAGACCCATATGGTACTGGAAGCGCCGGGCGGGCTCGTCAATGTCGTCGCCGCCTGCCGCAACGGCAAGGCCGAGCGCATCACCGTCACGAACGTGCCCTCCTTCGCCGACAAGCTGGATGCGAAGCTGGAGGTCGAAGGCCTCGGCACGCTCACCGTCGATACCGCCTATGGCGGCGACAGCTTCGTCTTCGCCGATGCGCGCGCGCTCGGTTTCGCCGTGACGCCGGACGAGGCGCGGGAACTGGCCGAGACCGGCATCCGCATCACCAAGGCCGCCAACGAGCAGCTCGGCTTCACCCATCCGGAAAACCCGGAATGGAACCACATCTCCTTCTGCCAGCTCACGCTGCCGGTGGAGGAGCGCGACGGCGCGCTGCACGGCCGCAACACGGTGGTCATCCAGCCGGCCAAGCTCGACCGCTCGCCCACCGGCACCGGCTGCTCGGCCCGCATGGCCGTGCTGCACGCCCGCGGCCAGATCAAGGTCGGACAACCCTTCTCCGGCTACTCGATCATCGATTCGCGCTTCGACTGCCGCATCGTCGGCGAGACCACCGTCGGCGGCCGGCCGGCCATCGTGCCGGAAATCTCCGGCCGCGCCTGGATCACCGGCACCAGCCAGGTGATGCTCGATCCCGACGATCCGTGGCCGGCCGGCTACCGCCTCGCCGACACCTGGCCGCGCAAACAGTAACGGCCGATGCGGCCGGCCGGAAAATAAATCCGGCGCCGCTTCTCCTGCACGTCCGGAGCTATCGCGTATGGAGTCCGACGTTGCTGCACTTCCCTTCTCCCCCGCGGGGAGAAGGTGCCGGCAGGCGGATGAGGGGGATGCCGAAGGCAGGAAAAAATCAACGGTTTCATTCGAGATGCCCCCCTCATCCGACCCTTCGGGCCACCTTCTCCCCGCGGGGAGAAGGGAAATCGGCAACGCCGAATCCCATAGGCGGCAGCTCAGCGTCCATGGAAAGGAAACCATTGCCACACCCTGCCGGGGAGAAGGAAACTTCGGAAACGGAAGAATGGCTTTGACCTTTCCGCACAATGGCGATAATCACCAAGTCATCTGATGACTTGGTGATTATCCATGCAATCCCTCAGCAAGACCAATCTCGCCGACACGGCGGCCGAGGCGATCCGTGCCGAAATCCTCGGCAGCCGCTGGGCCGTCGGCGACAAGCTGCCGAACGAGGCGACGCTTTCGGCGATGCTCTCCGTCAGCCGCAGCACCGTGCGCGAGGCGGTGCGCGTCCTCGTTTCGCAAGGCATTCTGGAGACGCGGCAGGGCTCCGGCACCTATGTGCTGTCCGCCGCCGACACGACGCGCCCGCTCGCCATGGCGCGCCATGCCGGACTTCGCGACCAGTTCGAGGCGCGGCTGGCGCTCGATGCGGAGGCCGCGCGGCTTGCCGCCCTTCGCCGCACGCCGGCCGTCGTCGCTCGCCTGCGCACCCTCCTTGCCGCGCGCGGCAATTCCGACGGCGGCGACAGGGCAGCCTTCATCGCCCGCGACCTCGCCTTCCACCAGGCCGTGATCGCCGCCTCGCAGAATGCGGTGCTGATCGGCATGTACGACTTCTTCTCCACGCTGCTCGCCGAAACCATCGAGGCGAGCCTTGGCGAAGACCTGCCCGAACCCGACATGGCGGCGCATGCCGCCATCGTCGACGCCATCGAAAGCGGCGATCCCGACGCGGCGGATGCCGCCGTGCGCCGCTTCATGGCCCCCGTCCTTTCCGCTCTCGACCGGTTGCTGCTTTCATGACCCATCCCCTTCCCGACGATCCCGGCTCCATCGACCTGATCGACGCCGAAGCCGACAGCGTGCCCGCACCGGAACCGCATCGCCCGCCGGGCACGGCGGCGCGCGTCCTGCTCGGCGCCAGCCTCGTGCTGATCGCCTTCAACCTGCGCCCGGTCTTTTCCAGCGCCTCGGCGCTGCTGCCGGAGATCCGCGACGTGCTCGGCCTTTCGCCGACCGGCGCCAGTCTGCTGACGACGCTGCCCGTCGTCTGCCTCGGCCTGTTCTCGCCGCTCGCCCCGCGCCTTGCCCAGCGCTACGGCACCGAGCGCACCCTGCTCGGCGTCGTTCTCATTCTCGCGCTCGGCACGGCGCTGCGCGGCCTTTCCTCCATTCCGCTGCTCTTTCTCGGCACGGCGCTGGCCGGCGGCTGCATCGCCGTCGGCAACGTGCTGCTGCCCGGCCTCGTCAAGCGCGACTTCCCGGACCGGGCGGCGCTGATGACCGGCTGCTACACGATGGCGCTCTGCGCGGGCGCGGCAAGCGCGGCCGGCCTGACGCTGCCCGTCGAACACGCGCTCGGCGGCTCGCTCGACGGGGCGCTGGCGATCTGGGCGCTGCCGGCGCTGCTGGTGGCGCTGCTCTGGCTGCCGCAGGTCCTTGCCAGCCGCCGACAGGTCAAGCGCACCGGCTTTCGCGTGGAGGGCCTGTGGCGCGACCGGCTCGCCTGGCACGTCACGCTCTTCATGGGCCTGCAATCGGCGCTCGCCTATTGCGTCTTCGGCTGGCTGGTGCCGATCCTGCGCGAACGGGGGCTGGACGGCGTGACCGCCGGGGCCATCGTCTCCGTCTCCGTCATGGTGCAGGCGGCCGCCTGCCTCGTAGCGCCGCATCTTGCCGTGCGCGGCAAGGACCAGCGGCTGATCAACGTCACGCTCTGCGGCTTCGCGGTCGTCGCGCTTCTCGGCCTGCTCTTCGCGCCGCTCTCCACCGTCTGGTTCTGGGCCGTGCTGCAGGGCATCGGCCAGGGCGGGCTGATCGCGGTGGCGATGACCGTCATCGTGCTGCGCACGCGCGATCCGCACATGGCGGCGCATCTTTCCGGCATGGCGCAATGCGTCGGCTACCTGCTTGCCGCCATCGGCCCGCTGATCGTCGGCCTCATCCGCGGCTGGACGGGCAGTTTCGGCTGGAGCGCGGTGCTCATCGTGCTGCTCGGCATCGGCGCGGCGATCAACGGCTGGTTCGCCGGGCGGGCACTCTACGTCAATGCCCGCACGGTGGAAACGTCCGGCTGAGGGCGGACGGTGCCCGCTTCGGTGACGATCAGGTCCATCGGGATGTCGTGCATCTGCGGATAGATCGTCGGGACCCGCGCTGCGCCGTAGCCGACGCCGATGACGCGCGGGCGGGCCGAAAGGGAAGCGAGCGTGCGGTCGAAGAAGCCGCCGCCATAGCCGAGCCGGTAGCAGGCGGGATCGTAGCCGACCACGGGGGCGATCACGACATCCGGCATGCAGGGCCGCTGCTCCGCCGGGACCGGAATGTTCCAGACGCCGCGTGCCAAAGCCTCGCCGGCCTGCCAGAGATGGAACGCCAGAGGCCGGCCCTTTTCGACCACGACAGGCAGGGCGGTGCGCCCGCCGCGGCGGGCGACCGCCTCCAGGAAGGGGCGAAGATCCGGCTCGCCGCGAAACGGCCAGTAGGCGCTGACGACGCGTCCCTCGACATCGCCGATTTCCGCAAGCACCCCGGCGGCGATGGCATCTGCCCAGCCGGCCCGCGTCTCGGCGGGCACCTTGAGGCGCGCGGCGATCAGCCGTTCCCGCTCGGCCTTGCGCCAGCGGTCGACGTCCGTCCAGGCCTGCAGGTCGAGCGGTCCCGGCAGGCCGGAATAGGCCGGCTCGACCTCGTGCAGGAAACAGGCCGGGGATGCAAAGCTGCCGGGCGTATCGTCGTCGGCCATCGCGTCTCTCCTCAGCAGGCCGAAAGGCCCGCCTCGAGCCCGGCCAGAAGATCATCGACATGTTCGAGCCCGACGGAAAGCCGGAGCAGCCCGTCGCCTATACCGGCCCGGGCGCGGGCGTCGGCGCCCATGTCGACATGGGTCATGGTCGCCGGATGCGCCACGAGGCTTTCGACCCCACCGAGCGATTCGGCGAGCGTGAAGACCCGGACCGCCCGCACGAAGCGCCGCACCGCCGGCTCGCCGCCGGCAAGCTCGAAGCTCATCATGGCACCGAAACCCTGCTGCTGTCTTGCGGCAAGGTCGTGATCGGGATGATCGGCAAGGCCGGGATAGTGCACGCGAGCGACGGCGGGGTGGGCGACGAGCCGTTCGGCGATCGCCATCGCGTTCCTCTCCTGCCCCGCCATGCGGGCGAAAAGCGTGCGAAGGCCGCGCAGGGTCAGCCAGGAATCGAAGGGCGCGGCGATGGCTCCGGTGACATTGGCCCAATGGCGCAGCGCCCGCGCCTCCTCGGCATCCGCGGCGATCACCGCGCCGGCGATGACATCGGAATGGCCGTTGAGGAACTTCGTCGTCGAATGCAACGCATAATCCGCGCCGAGCGACAGCGGCTTCTGTAGGGCCGACGACAGGAAGGTGTTGTCGACGGCGACGCGCGCGCCCGCCGCCTTGGCGAAGGCGGAAAGGGCCGCGATATCCACGACGCGCATCAAAGGATTGCTCGGCGTCTCGATCAGCACCAGCGCCGGATGGTCCCAGAGCCGCGTCTTGAAGGCTTCCATGTCCGACTGGTCGACCAGCCGCAGCCGGATCTGGCCGAGCTCGGCGCGCGCCTTCAGGAGCCGCATCGTGCCGCCATAGCAATCGTGCGGCGCAAGGACGAGGCTGCCGACGGGAAGCCGGCCGAGGAGAAGGTCGACGGCGGCCATGCCGCTCGGCGTCAGCACTGCGCCTGCCCCGCCTTCCAGCTTCGCGATCGCCTCGGCCAGGAGGTCGCGCGTCGGGTTGCCGACGCGGCCGTAGTCATAGGCGCGCGGCGTGTCGAAATCGGCGAACTGGTAGGTGCTGGAAAGATAGAGCGGCGGCGCGATCGCGCCGAAGGCGGTATCGCTCGCCACGCCATGCGCCGCGGCAACGGTTTCCGGTTGAACTTCGATTGCCGTTCGCTCGGACATCGCTGCTGCTCCTCCTGTTGAAGGAGAAAAATGGCGGCGATGCCGATCCCTGACAAATGAATTTTATTGCCGTTTGACTGCAAGAACGTTGCAGTCAAACGCGAGCGTCACGGATTTTCCCTCAGGAAGTCGGCAAGCACGGCCGCGTGGTTGAATTCGCGGTTGCGCGAGCCGTAGAGAAGCGTGACGGGGCCGGCTGCGACATGTTCGCGCAGGGCTGCCACCGCCGGATTATCGGCAAGCTCCTCGCGGTAGCGCTTCCGGAATTCGGCCCAGCGCTCCGGCCTGTGGTCGAACCATTTGCGCAAGGCAGGTGTCGGCGCCACGTCCTTCATCCACTCGTCGAACGCCGCTTTCTCCCTGGAAATGCCGCGCGGCCAGAGCCGGTCGACCAGGATGCGCTCGCCGTCGTCGGGGCCTGGCTCGTCATAGACGCGCTTGATGTGCAGGAACATGGCTAACCGCCCTTTCCGCCGCGCACCGTACACTGAAGATCGGAAAGCAGCCCGTCCTTCAGGCCGTAGACCCAGCCGTGGATGGACACGTCCCGCCCGGCCTGCCATGCCGCCTGGAGGGTCGGCGTGCGGGCGAGGCGCTCGACCTGCGCGGCGACCGAGACCTCGCAGAGCCGGTCGAGGTCGGCATCGCTCCAGCCCCCGCATTCCCGGCATTCGAAGCGCCGGTCCGCCACGTCGCGCACCGGCTGGAGCCAATGGTCGATCAGCCCGAAACGCTCGCCGCTGACCGCCGCGCGGATGCCGCCGCAGCCATAGTGCCCGCAGATGATGATGTGCTTCACGCCGAGCTGGTGCACGGCATATTCGACCACCGACAGCATGTTGAGGTCGGCGGGATGGATGAGGTTGGCGACATTGCGATGCACGAAGACCTCGCCCGGCTCCAGCCCGGCGATCACATTGGCCGGCACGCGGCTGTCGGAACAGCCGATCCAGAGATATTCCGGCTGCTGCAACTTCGAGAGACGGTCGAAATAGTCGGCCCGCTCCACCTTGCGCTCGGCAGACCACGCTCTGTTCCTGACGAAAAGGTCCTCGATCATGCTCTGCCTTTCTTTCGGGGGGATTGGCGGCGATCTTTCGCCCATAGCTGGCTTCTGTCAAACCGGCAGGGCGTCGCAGGGGCGGCGCTTGACTTGCCCCTGCCCTAACCCCATCATAAGGGCATGATGACGACGCACGACCTTGCCCGATTCCTGAAACGGTTGTTTCCTCTCGCAGGATACTAGCCCCTCGGCTTGGTCGCGTCGCGCCCCGGCCGCGGGGCGATAGCGGTTCCGTGATTTTCGAGAACCGCGCCAAAATTGCGCGACATCATTTCTCAGTTTTCTTCATTCCTGCGAGCCCTCCGGGCCGCATGGACCCGTGCGAGGCCACCATGACCGCCACCAAGACCAAGGGCCGCCGGCCCTCCATCACCATCGCCCGTTCCGAGCACGCGCGTCTTTCCAACCTCGCCGACATGCTGGCCGAGCGCGATCCGCACGCCGCCGAGCAGCTTGCCGTCGAGCTCGACCGGGCGAAGATCGTCGACGACGCCCGCATGGCGCCGGGCGTGATGCGCATCGGCTCCACCGCCGAATTCCAGATCGACGACGAGGCGCCGCAGACCGCCGAGCTCGTCTTCCCGAAGGATGCCGACATTTCGCGCCAGCGCATCTCCGTGCTGACGCCGGTCGGCGCCGCGCTTCTGGGCCTTTCCGCCGGCCAGTCCATCGAATGGGCCGCCCGGGACGGGCGCGTGCGCCGCCTCAATGTCATCGCCGTCCATGCCGGCGCGCCGGACACGGCCCGCGCCTCCTGAGGCCCTTCGCCATGAAGTTCCTGTCCTTTTCCCAGTCCGGGCGCATCGGAGGTTGCCTCGTCGCAGGATCGTGACCCCCTGCGCCGCATGCGCGGCCAGGGGGCGTCTCCACCATGAAAGAGGACACCCCGCTTGATACGCGGGAAGGATGGAGAATGACGATGGGACGGGAACCCGGATTGCTCACGGCGCGGGACGGCTATGTGCTGGAAAAGCTGCTGCACGACCGGCCGCCGCTGACGGACGAATGGCAAAGGCTGCTGAAGCGCAAGCTTTCGCTGGGGCGCCTGCCCCGCGATATCCCGCTGCCGGCGGGGCTTGCGACGGTCGACGCGCGCATCACCTTCCGCTGCGCCAGCGGGCTGACCGACAGCCGCACGCTCTGCCTGCCGCGCATCTATGCGCCGGGCAGCGCCTTCCTGCCCGTCACCACCTTCTACGGCCTTGCCCTCCTCGGGCTGCGCGAGGGCGAGACGATCCATTTCGACCGGCCGGAGGGACGGCACGACTGGCTGATGCTGGAAAAGGTACACTACCAGCCGGCCGCCGCGGAGATACCCGATCTGGCGCGCGGCGCCCGGCCGGCATTCCGGCTGATTGCAGGCGGGCTTGAGGGACGCGCCTTCGTCGCCGCCAACGAAAACGGCCCCGGACCGGGTCCGGGGCCGTCGGCTGCATGAGGCCGGGAATGCGGCGGTACAAAGAGCCGAAGCGTTTTCGCGATTCGGAGAAACGCGAAAACGCTCAGGGCGATCAGATGACACCCTGGGCGCGCATCGCTTCGGCCACGCGGGTAAAGCCTGCGATGTTGGCGCCGAGCACGTAGTTGCCCTTGGCGCCATATTCCTCGGCTGTCGCCGCGCAGCGGTTATGGATGCCTTCCATAATCTGGCCGAGACGCGCGCGCGCGGTCTCGAAGCTCCAGCTGTCGCGGCTGGCGTTCTGCTGCATTTCCAGCGCCGAGGTGGCGACGCCGCCGGCATTGGCCGCCTTGCCGGGGCCGAAGAGCACGCCCGATTCCTGGAAGGCGCGCACGGCTTCCGGGGTCGAGGGCATGTTGGCGCCTTCGGCGACGGCGATGACGCCGTTCTTGATCAGCGCGCGGGCATCCTTGCCGGACAGCTCGTTCTGCGTGGCGCAGGGCAGCGCGACCTCGCAGGGTACGTCCCAGATCGAGCCCTTGCCGGTCGGAATGAAATGCGAGCCCTTCTTGACGCGGCCATATTCCACCATGCGCTCGCGGCGCACTTCCTTGATGTCCTTGACGAGATCGAGGTCGATGCCTTCCTCGTCGACGATGTAGCCGCTGCTGTCCGAGCAGGCGACGACCTTGGCGCCATAGGCAATGGCCTGTTCCATGGCGTAGATCGCGACATTGCCCGAGCCGGAGACGGTGACCCGCTTGCCGGAGAAGTCGGTGCCCTTGGTGGAGAGCATGGCCTGGGTGAAGTAGACCGCGCCGTAGCCAGTCGCTTCCTTGCGCACCAGCGAGCCGCCATAGCTGAGGCCCTTGCCGGTGAAGACGCCGGCTTCGAACCGGTTGGTGAGGCGCTTGTACTGGCCGAACATCCAGCCGATCTCGCGGCCGCTGACGCCGATATCGCCAGCCGGCACGTCCGTATGCTCGCCGAGATGGCGGTGCAGCTCTGTCATGAAGGACTGGCAGAAGCGCATGATCTCGAGGTCGGACTTGCCCTTGGGGTCGAAGTCCGAGCCGCCCTTACCGCCGCCGATCGGCAGGCCCGTCAGCGCGTTCTTGAAGATCTGCTCGAAGCCGAGGAACTTGATGATGCCGAGATTGACGGAGGGGTGGAAGCGGAGGCCGCCCTTATAGGGACCCAGCGCCGAGTTGAACTGCACGCGAAAACCGCGGTTGATCTGCACCTGGCCCCTGTCGTCGATCCACGGCACGCGGAAGATGATCTGGCGCTCCGGCTCGCAGATGCGCTCGATCAGCGCGTCCGTCAGATAGCCGGGATGCTTGGAGACGACCTGGCCCAGGCTTTCCAGCACTTCGCGCACCGCCTGGTGGAATTCCGGTTCCGCCGGGTTGCGCTGCAGCACCTGGGCAAGGATGGGTTCAAGCTTCTCGTCGACAGTCGCCATGGCGATACTCCTTTCGTCTCTCTCGGTCTCACATTTTCTGAATGGGGCCGCCGCTCTGCCGGGCGGCGGGATGACATCGTGCGGGCATTTTCAGATCCCCTGCCCGTGGCCGGACATCAGGCCGGGCGAGCCGGTCTGGGAAAGGCTCTTCGCGAGCGTGGCCAGAAGATCGGTCTGGGAGATGATGCCGACGACGCGGCGCGCCTCGTCGATCACCACGACCGCGTGGATCATGCCGTCGGTGAGGCGCGGGATGAGACCGATCGCCCGGTCCGTAGGGCTAGCCGTCGCGGCCTCGGAAACCGGCAGGTGGGCGGAGGGCGCCATGGCGGCGAGCTCGCGCAGCCCCACCGTGCCGACCAGCCGGCCGCCGTCGAGCACCGGCAGCGTGCGGATGTCGTGTTCGAGGAGGAGCGTGCGCGCCTCGTCGGCGGTGGCTCCCGCCTCGACCGTCACCACGTCGCGGGACATGATGTCGGCGCAGGTGAGCTCGCCGCGCTGGCGCAGCAGCGCCTGCAGCTCGACCTGCCGCAACAGGGTGTCGAGGTCGGCGCGGCTGATGTCGAGCGTCTCGTTGAGATTGGCGACGGCGGCGTCGATATCCTCGGTGTTGAAGCCGACGCGGAAGGCGGCCGGCGGATCGGCCGTCTTGTGCGTGTTGACGGGGGCGACCGTCTGGCGGTGCGGATACTGCCGTCCGGAAAGGCGATGGAACACGATACCGAGGGCGACCAGCATCATCGAATTGAGGGCGACCGGCACCAGCGGAAACCAGAAGCCGGCCCGGGTGACCGCCGCCCCGCCGATGACCGCGGTGAGCGCCGCGGCGCCGCCCGGCGGATGCAGCGAGCGGGTGAGCGACATGGCAAGGATCGCGAGCGCCACGGCAAGGCCGATGGCGATGGCCGGGTCCTTGACGAGCGCCAGCACCGTCACGCCGACGAAAGCGGAAATCGTGTTGCCGCCGACGATGGACCAGGGCTGGGCCAGCGGACTTGCCGGCACCGCGAAGAGCAGCACGGCCGAGGCACCGATGGGCGCGACGATCAGCGGCAGGTGGATGTCGTTGCCCATGAAATAGCCACAGACGAGGCCGGTGAGGCAAATGCCGATCAGGGCCCCGAGGCAGCCGATGAGGCGTTCCTTGAGCGTGGCGCCGGCGAGAATGGGACTGAACAGCCGGAATTTAGACAGAATGCCCGCTTTTCGGGCATCGTGTTGAGATTGGCCCACGATGATCCTGATGTCAGAAAGGCAGATGATTATTTTCTAGGCTTATGTGCCGATCGCGCCCGTCACGCAAGGGCGCGAGGGGAAGATTCTGCTTTGCCGGAAAAGAAGCGGTGCGAGCCTATCGCAGGGCAACAAAAAAGCCCGGCAAAGCCGGGCTTTTTTAGCACATTCCGGAAATCCGGAACGGGAATTTGGTGCCCAGAAGAGGACTCGAACCTCCACACCCTTTCGAGTACCAGCACCTGAAGCTGGCGCGTCTACCAATTCCGCCATCTGGGCGACGGAGAGCCATGTAGAAGGCCCGCCCTCCGGTGTCAACAGGCTTTTTGAAGTTTTCGCAACAGCTTGGCGAAAAGCTTCGGAAACCCGCTCAGCGGCTCATCGCCCATTCGCGGATGCGGGCAAGGCCGGCCGCCAGCAGGCGGGCGGCGGCGGCCTCGTCGGCGGCCTCCACGTAGCAGCGCATTTCCGGCGCGTTGCCGGAGGGGCGGAAATGGATGACGCTCGCATCCTCCAGCGTCACGCGCAGCCCGTCGATATCGCTTACCTTCTGCGGCACGCCGATGGGCGCGAGGAAGGCGGCGAGCGGGCCGGCGCCCGACCGCAGCTCCGCCATCAGCGCGGCGCTCGTTTCGACCGGGACATTCTCCAGCCGGTCGCTCGCGGCGGCCGGCAGCGCAAAGCCGGCGGCGATCCACGAGAGCGGGCGCTCCTCGGCGGCCCCCAGCGCCAGCACGGCGAGGATCGGCATCAGGCTGTCGCGGGTCGGCAGCGGCGCGAGCGTTTCGCCGTTCACCGTGAAGGGCGTCGCGGTCAGCGTTCCGCCATTGGCCTCGAAGCCGGCAACGGCGGTCTCGCCCGCGGCGACCGCCTCGTTCATCGCAGCGATCACATAGGGCGAGCCGACTTTCGTGCGCAGCACCCTGCCGCCGATCGCGGCCTCTATGCCGGAATTGGAGGTGACGGGGGTCGCGACGACGCTCGCGCCGAGGAAACGGCTGGCGATGAGGCCGACGAGGTCGCCGCGGATCGGCGTGCCGGTCTCGTCGGCGACGAGCGGCCGGTCGCCGTCGCCATCGGCGGAGACGATCGCATGCAGGCCGTGCTCCAGCGCCCATTGCTGCAGCAGCGCGACGGTCTCGCCGGAGACCGCCTCGGTATCCACCGGAACGAAGCTCTCCGACCGGCCGAGCGTGACGACATCCGCGCCGTAACAAGCGAGCACCGAGACGAAGAGATCGCGCGCCACCGTGGAATGCTGGTAGACGCCGACGCGAAGGCCGGAGAGGCTGCCTTCCGGCAGGAGCCTGCGGTTGCGCTCGCCATAGAGCGCCATGGCGGCGTCGTGACGATCCTCGGCGCTTTCCTCAGCGGCGTCGAAGACCGTGCCTTCGGCGCGGATCGCCGCGGCGGCGGCGGTGATCGCCACCTCGTCCGCCTTGTCGATCTCGCCGTCCGGCCGGTAGAACTTGATGCCGTTTCGGTCGGCGGGAATGTGCGAGCCGGTCACCATCAGGCAGGCGGCGCGGCTTTGGAGGCCAAGCAGGGCGAGCGCCGGCGTCGGCAGCGCGCCGCAATCGCGCGGGGCAAGGCCCGCCTTGCGCAGCGCGGCGATGGCGATGGCGGAAATGGCGGGGCTGGAGGCGCGGAAGTCGCGGCCGATCAGGATCTCGTCGCCCGGCCGGGCAAGGCCGGCCGCCAGGAGATGGCGCGCGAAGGCCGTGGCGTAGAGCGCGCTTGCCGGGCCTTCCAGATCCACCGACAGGCCGCGCAGGCCACTGGTTCCGAATTTCAGGCTCATGCTGTCCTCACGCCTCTTGCGGATCGAAAATCCGGCGATACATCCCCTTCATGCAGGGTCGCGATCATGAATAAAACAAAATGCGTGAACGTAATACAAAGCAGGGACGTGACCGGGAAATATCCCGCCAGAAACAGTGAGGATCACATGTCGAAGATTCGAAATCTCGTTTTCGGTTGCGCAATGGGCATCGCCTCCGCAATCGCGCCCATGGGGGCGGCCGAGGCCGTCCCGCTCGCCGTGCCGGACATGAAGGCACAGGCGCAAAACAACGTCACCGAGGCCCAGTTCTGCGTCGGCTATGGCTGCGGCTGGGAGCGCCGCCCCTATTACCGGCGCCACCACTACCGGCCCTATTACGGCTACGAGCGGCGCTACTATCGCCCGCGCTACGAGCGGCCCCGCTATTATGGCGGCGGACGGAGCGCGCATGTGCGCTGGTGCCTCAACCGTTACCGCACCTACGATCCGGGCAGCAATCGCTACCATGCGGGCGGCGGCATCTACCGGGTGTGCTATTCGCCCTACCGGTAAGCGCAAAGCCGGACCGATATTCATGAACGGCGGGTTCCGGCCCGCCGTTTTCGTTTCACGGATGGTCGCTGCCGGCGCGGTCGGTATGCCCGAGATCGCGCTCCGGCTCGATGATGTCGCGCACGCGCTGCTTCAGCTCCTTCGGGCCGGGAAAACCGCCGTCGCGCTTGCGCTCCCAGACGAGCGCCTCGCCGACGCGGATCTCGAAATTGCCGCCGGTGCCGGGAACGAGCGCCACTTCGCCGAGCGAATCGGAGAAGGTCGACAGCAGCTCCTGGGCCATCCAGCCCGCGCGGAGCAGCCAGTTGCACTGGGTGCAATACAATATGGAAACACGCGGCTTCTGCCCGGACATGCCGATCTCCTTCATCGATCCGCGCAGCATATAGCAGCAGGCCGCGCTTGGCACGCCGCGCATCGCGGCCGCTCACGTAAATGTCACCTCATTTTATCAAGTTTTGTCACGGGACATCTTGCCGCGGCCGATTCCATCGCGGAGAGGTATTGCAATGCAACATTCCGACAGGAGCCTCCATGACCGAGCTTGCCACCAACCGTCCCCGCCTCATCGTTCCCGCGCTCGGCGGCCTCTATGCCGCTCTGCATGACGGCGCCGAAACGATCCTGCGCGTGGCCGCCGGCCTGCTTCTCGCCACCCACGGCTATGGCAAGATCCTCAATCCCTTCGGCGCGAGCGGCATGGTGGAGAGCCTCGGCTTCTATCCGGGCGCCTTCTGGTCGCCGCTGCTTTCGGCGACCGAGTTCTTCGGCGGCATCCTGATCGCGATCGGCCTCTTCACGCGCCCGGCCGCCTTCGCCGCGACGATCGTGCTGGCCGTCACCGTCTATTTCCATGGCGTGGTGCAGGGCGAAGGCCTGATGGGCGCCGAGAAGTCGATCCTCTGGACGCTCATCCTGTTCTTCTTCGTGATCCGCGGCGCCAACGGCCATTCCGTCGACGCGAAGCTCGGCCGCCAGTTCTGATCGGCCAACCGGAACGGCTACGGCCTCTGCCGCAGCCGTTCCCGGACGAGCGCGAGCAGTGTCTCGCCGTCATAGGGCTTGCGGGCGACGGGAATGACCTCGAAACCCTCCACGCCCCCGGTATGAAGATCGCCGAGGCTGGTGAACAGCAGCGGCACGCGCGCCTCCACCAGCCGTTCGATGCGCCTGATCACCGGCGATGCGTCGAGCGGCACATCGAACAGGCAGAGATCGACATCCGCCAGCGCCGCCGCGTCCCATTGGTCGATCTGCTCCGGCCGGAGTAGCGTGATACGGCAATCGAGTGCCGACTTGATCAGATATTCCGCATCGAGCGCGATCAGGAACTCGCGTTCGGCGATCAAGATGTGCGGCAGAGAAGGCTTCATGGCGCCCGCACTCCTATCCATGTGTGGAACCGCGAAGGGAGCGGTTCGGGAGGGCGGACTGTGGGCCGGGGGCCGGGGGGTGTCATTTAAATAAGACATAGTGCCTGCGCGATGGAACAAGCGCGCGCGTGCCGCGTTTGCATGGCCAGTCCCGAGAGCGGAGGCACGATGGCGAGCGGAACGGCGGCCAACCAAAAAACCCGATGGCGCACGCCTTGCCAGCAGTGTCCCCTGCGCAGTCTTCCGGATTTCCGCGATTTTTCAGCGAAGGAGCTGGATTTCGTCTCGCAGTTCAAGAGCGGGGAGCTGTCTGCCGAGCGCGGCGCGACGATCCTCGTCGAGGGCATGCACAGCGCCCATCTTTTCACCGTGCTCTCCGGCTGGGCGTTCCGCTACAAGCTGCTGCCGGACGGGCGGCGTCAGATCATGAACTATGTGCTGCCCGGCGACCTGATCGGCCTTCAGGGCAGCCTGATGGGCGAGTTGGACCATTCCGTCGAGGCGCTGACATCCGTGACGCTCTGTCTCTTCGAGCGCTCCAAGCTGGACCGGCTTTTCGAGCGCCATGCCTCGCTCGCCTACGATCTCACCTGGATCGCGGCGCAGGAGGAGCGCATCCTCGACGAGCACCTGCTCAGCGTGGGGCGGCGCACGGCGCTGGAGCGCACCGCCTATCTCATTTCCTTCCTGCACCAGCGCGCCCATCTATCCGGCATGAACGGCGGAAAGCGGGTCATCCCGATCACCCAGCAGCATGTCGCCGACACGCTCGGCCTCTCGCTCGTCCACACGAACAAGACGCTGCGCAAGCTGGCGGACCGCAAGCTGATGCGCTGGCAGGACCGCGGCTGCGAGATCCTCGACCCCGAGGGACTGCTGGTGCTGGCGGGATGGGAAGGGCTGCAGCGCGGGCCGCGGCCCTTCATCTAGTCGCTACACGACATCCCAGTGCAGCGGGAACATCGGGTCGAACACCGTCACCGGCCCCGCCCCCGTCTCGATCTTCGCGGGGAAGGACACCGCTTCCTCGCGCCGGACGAGGCGGATCGTCTCCTCGTTCGCCGGCAGGCCGTACCAGGCCGGGCCGTTCAGCGAGGCGAAGGCTTCGAGCCTGTCGAGCGCGCCGTCCTGTTCGAAGACATGAGCAAGGCAGCTCATCGTGTTGATCGAGGTATAGACGCCGGCGCAGCCGCAGGCGCATTCCTTCAGCGGATCGACATGCGGCGCGCTGTCCGTGCCGAGGAAGAAGCGCCTGTCGCCGGAGGTCGCGGCGACGCGCAGCGCCAGCCGGTGCTCCTCGCGCTTGGCGACGGGCAGGCAGTAGTAATGCGGCTTGATGCCGCCGACGAGGATGGCGTTGCGGTTGATGATCAGGTGGTGGGTGGTGATCGAGCCGGCGAGGTTGTCCTTCGCCGCCCTGATGTAGTCGACGCCGTTCTTCGTCGTCACATGCTCCATGGTGACGCGCAGCTCGGGCAGGCGTTTGCGCAGCGGGTCCAGCACCGTGTCAATGAACACGGCCTCGCGGTCGAAGATGTCGATCTCCGGCGTCGTGACCTCGCCGTGCACGCAGAGCGTCAGGCCGATCTTCGCCATGCGCTCCAGCACCGGCATTGCCTTTTCGATATCGCGCACGCCGCCATGGGAATTGGTGGTCGCGCCGGCCGGATAGAGTTTCACCGCACGGATCAGGCCGCTTTTGTAGCCGGCTTCGACGTCGTCGGGATCGGTGTGCTCGGTGAGGTAGAGCGTCATCAGCGGCTCGAACCTGTCGCCCTTCGGCACGGCGGCGAGGATGCGGTCGCGGTAGGCCGTGGCGTCGGCGGTGGTCACGACCGGCGGCACGAGGTTCGGCATGATGATGGCGCGGGCGAAATGGCGGCTGGTGTCGCCGATCACGCCTTCGAGCATGGCCCCGTCGCGCAGGTGCAGGTGCCAGTCGTCGGGCCGGCGGATGGTGAGTTCATGGGTCATCGGCGTCTCTCCGCGTCTTTGCGGCTGCGATAGCATCCGCGCGCCGCAAGGACAATCGCCTCAAAACACGTCGATATGGAGATCGGCGGGGCGGGAGTTCTCCAGGATGCGCTTTCCGTTCGGCAGGTCGTTGCCGTAGAGCTTCCAGCCGATCTGGTCCTCGGGCAGCGCATAGCCCTGCCAGCGCCGGCGCAGCCGCTCCTCCAGCACAGGATAGGGCGGACCGACGAAGATGGTGAAGTCGAAGATGCCGTCGAGCCTGTCCCACGGCGCATCCTTGAAGAGCAGG
The DNA here is from genome assembly GCF_055330205.1 of Shinella sp. R2-11. NCBI lineage: Bacteria > Pseudomonadati > Pseudomonadota > Alphaproteobacteria > Hyphomicrobiales > Rhizobiaceae > Shinella > Shinella sp. R2-11. Next base: position 197,267 of record NZ_JBVAPC010000007.1, read on the forward strand.
TAGTTGCCTTCGGCGAGGATGAAGCGCGTTTCCTTCGGGATGGCGCGGGCGGCGTTGATGGCGATCTCGCGCGAGCGGTCGAAGACCGGCACGAGCACTTCGCCCTCGGCCCGCTTCAGCGCGTGGACGATATCGGCGAAGCCGCGGGCATCGAAGCTCTCCGGCACGCCCTTGCGCGGCAGCAGGCCCCGGGCGGCAAGGATGCCGTTATCCATGTGGAAGCCGTCCATCGGCAGGATCTCGGCGCTCTCGCCCCGGGCGAGCAGGCCGTCGCGAAGGGCTTCGGCCAGCGTCGACTTGCCGGCGGCCGGCGGGCCGGCGAGGCCGACGAGGAAGCGGCGCGCGTCCCCCGCGCGCCGCAAGAGTGCATCCACGATCGTGGCAGGCGAGATCATGCGGCAATGGCCTCCGGCACCTTGGCCCCCGTCATGAAGGCGACGGCATCCGACATGGTGTAGTCCTTCGGGTCGATGACGGTCAATCGCCGGCCGAGGCGGTGGATATGGATGCGGTCCGCCACCTCGAAGACATGCGGCATGTTGTGCGAGATGAGCACGATGGGGATGCCGCGCCGGCGCACGTCGAGGATGAGCTCCAGCACGCGCCGGCTCTCCTTGACGCCGAGCGCCGCCGTCGGCTCGTCGAGGATGATGACCTTGGAGCCGAAGGCCGCCGCGCGGGCCACGGCCACGCCCTGGCGCTGGCCGCCCGAAAGCGTCTCCACCGCCTGGTTGATGTTCTGGATCGTCATCAGGCCGAGTTCGGAAAGCTTGTCGCGGGCGAATTTCTCCATCGCGCTCCGGTCGAGCTTGCGGAAGACGCTGCCCATGACGCCGGGCTTCCTGATCTCGCGGCCGAGGAACATGTTGTCGGCGATGGACAGCGCCGGCGAGAGCGCGAGGTTCTGGTAAACGGTCTCGATGCCGGCTTTCTGCGCGTCGATGGGCGAGCGGAAGCTGACCGGCTGGCCTTCGAGGCGAATCTCGCCCTCGTCCGGCGTGATGGCGCCGGAAATGGCCTTGATCATCGAGGACTTGCCCGCGCCGTTGTCGCCGATCACGGCGAGGATCTCGCCGGGATAGAGGTCGAAGTCGGCATTGTCGAGGGCGGTGACGCGGCCGTATCGCTTGACCAGACCGCGTGCGGTGAGAATGGGTTCAAGAGCCATCAGCCTGCTACCTTTCTGATCCACTGGTCGATTGCCACTGCCGAGATGATGAGGACGCCGATCAGGAGATAGGTCCATTGCGGGTCCGTGCCGATGAGGCGAAGGCCGAGCGAGAAGACGCCGACGATGAGCGCGCCGAAGATCATGCCGAGGATCGAGCCGCGCCCACCGAAGAGCGAGAGGCCGCCGATCACCACCGCCGTGATGGATTCGATGTTGGCGAACTGGCCGGCGGTCGGCGAGACCGAGCCGATGCGGCCGATGAGCGCCCAGCCGGCGAGCGCGCAGATGAGGCCGGACAGCGTATAGACCGAGACCAGCATGCGCTTGACGTTGACGCCGGCCAGCTCCGCCGCGTCGGGATCGTCGCCGACCGCATAGACATGGCGGCCCCAGGCGGTGTGGTTCAGCACGTACCAGAGGACGGCGACGAGCAGCACCATGGCGATGACGCCATAGGTGAAGACCGCGCTGCCGAGCTTCAGGTTGTTGCCGAAGAACTGGAGAAGCGGGGCCTGCGTGGCGATGTCCTGCGAGCGGATCGTCTCGTTGGCCGAATAGAGGAAGTTGGAGGCGAGGATGATCTGCCACATGCCGAGCGTGACGATGAAGGGCGGCAGCTTCATGCGGGCGACGAGCAGGCCGTTGATATAGCCGCAGAGCGCGCCGCAGGCCAGGCCGCAGGCGACCGCCACCACCGGCGGCAAGCCGTAGCGAAAGGTGAACTGGCCCATGACCACGGAGGAGAGCACCATGATCGCGCCGACCGAAAGGTCGATGCCCGCGGTCAGGATCACCAGCGTCTGCGCCGCGCCGACGATGCCGACGATCGCCACCTGCTGGAGGATGAGCGTCAGCGTGAAGGCGGAGAAGAACTTGCCGCCGAGAACGGCGCCGAACACCGCCACCGATAGCACCAGCACGATCAGCGGCACCGCCGATGGGCTGCCGTGCAGGAAATGCTGGAACTTCTGGATGGCCGTCTTGTCGCTCGTGTCGAAGGAGGCCACCTGCGTCGAACTGCCGGTGAGCACCTTCTCGAATTCCTGCGAGGGCTGCGAGCCCTGCGAGGGTTGCGAACCCTGCGATGGCCCTGAGGCCGCCGTCGTTTCACTCATGATCCTGTTCCTCCCTTCCGTGTGCCGGCCGTCGCGGCATTGCCGGATGAAATGATGCACGGACGCATCGCGCGCACCTGCCGCCTGGAAGCGGTCCTCCCCTGCGAATGCGGCATTGCCGCCATTCGCCCTGGAAGGGTGCCCACGTCTTTTCGCGATTGTCAAAAGAAGGGTGCGCTCGGGGCCGTTCACCCGGAAATCACCACCCGATCCGTCCGTGGCGGATGGCCGGCCCGGTCATGCCGGGCCGGCGCCAGGGCTTAGCCCCAGCACTTGTCCTTGCCGGCCTTGGTATCGATGGAATCGACGCCCTCTGCCGGCTTGTCGGTGACGAGCGCGACGCCCGTGTCGAAGAAGTCCTTGCCTTCCGTGGCCTTCGGCTTCTCGCCGGTGTCGGCGAACTTCTTGATCGCCTCGATGCCGAGGGCGGCCATCATCAGCGGATATTGCTGCGAGGTCGCGCCGATGACGCCGTCCGCGACGTTCTGCACGCCCGGGCAACCGCCGTCGACGGAGACGATCAGCACGTCCTTCTCGCGGCCGACGGCCTTCAGCGCCTCATAGGCACCGGCGGCGGCCGGCTCGTTGATCGTGTGCACGACGTTGATCGTCGGATCCTTCTGCAGGAGGTTTTCCATGGCGGTGCGGCCGCCTTCCTCGTTGCCGTTGGTCACGTCGTGGCCGACGATGCGCGGATCGTCCTCGTCGCCGATCTTGTTGATGTCCTTCACGTCGATGCCGAAGCCCTTCATGAAGCCCTGGTCGCGCAGCACGTCGACCGACGGCTGGGAGGGCGTCAGGTCGAGGAAGGCGACCTTGGCGTCCTTGGCGGCGTCGCCGAGCGTGGCGGCGGCCCACTTGCCGATCAGCTCGCCGGCCAGCAGGTTGTCGGTGGCGAAGGTCATGTCGGCGGCGTCGAGCGGCTCGAGCGGGGTGTCGAGGGCGATGACCAGCATGCCGGCGTCACGCGCCTTCTGCACGGAGGGAACGATGCCCTTGGTGTCGGATGCGGTGATCAGGATGCCCTTCGCGCCGTCGGCGATGCAGGTCTCGATCGCCGCGACCTGGCTTTCGCTGTCGCCGTCGATCTTGCCGGCATAGGCCTTCAGCGTGACGCCGAGTTCCTTGGCCTTGGCTTCGGCGCCTTCCTTCATCTTGACGAAGAAGGGATTGGTGTCGGTCTTGGTGATCAGGCAGGCGCTGACATCGGCGGCGGAAGCCGGCGAAGAAAAGGCCACGCCGAGCGCAAGCGCGCCGAGAGCGGCGGAAACGATGGTCTTCTTCATGTAATCCTCCCAAGGACGAAACGGGATGCGCCCCTCTCCTGGGGGCATCCGGTCGCAGGAGCCGGCGGTTCCTCCACCGGCCAACCGTGCTTCCGATGGTGATGAGACCACCAAAAGAAATGCCTGTCAATAAATAAATCGAATTGAATTATTAATTCGATGTGGCATGCTGCGGGCAAAGAAGGGGTGGAAGCCCTGGCTGCATCGTTTCCGGTGGAAGAGCGGAGCGTCAGCCGGTAAGAGGACCGGGATCGGCGCATGGCGCCAACCGGCACGGGAGGAGACGATGAGAAAGCACGCTGCGGCGGCGCCCGCCGCGCCGGCCGAGATCCTCGATCCGAGCGGCGGCGCCAACCAGGTGCGCGTGCGCGCCTATAACGAGCGGCTCGTCATGTCGCTGGTGCGTCGGCACGGCAGCCTCTCCAAGGCCGAGATCGCCCGGCGCAGCGGCCTTTCCGCCCAGACTGTCACCGTCATCATGCGCGCGCTGGAGGCCGAGGGGCTGCTGGTGCGCGGCGCGCCGATGCGCGGCAAGGTGGGCCAGCCCTCGGTGCCCATGCTGCTCAACCCCGATGCCGTCTATTCCTTCGGGCTGAAGATCGGCCGCCGCAGCGCCGACCTCGTGATGATGGATTTCGTCGGCGGCATCCGCCGGCAGGTGCGCCGCACCTTCCCCTATCCCATGCCCGGCCCGCTGCTCTCCTTCGTCGAGGAGGGGCTTGCCGAGCTGGAGGCCATGATCACGCCGGACGAGCGCGCCCGCATCGCCGGCCTCGGCGTCGCCGCGCCCTTCGAGCTGTGGAGCTGGGCCAGCGAGGTCGGCGCGCCGCAGGCCGACATGGACCAGTGGCGCGGCGTCGACCTCGGGGCGGAGATCGCCCGGCGCGTGCCCTATCCGGTCATGCTGCAGAACGACGCGACGAGCGCCTGCGCGGCCGAGCTCGTCTTCGGCCGCGGCCCGCAATATCCGGATTTCCTCTACCTCTTCATCGGCTCCTTCATCGGCGGCGGCGTGGTGCTGAACTCCGCGCTCTTCACCGGCCGCACCGGCACGGCGGGTGCCATCGGTCCGCTTCCCGTGCAGGGCCGCGACGGCGAGACGGTGCAGCTCCTCAAGATCGCCTCGATCTACCGCCTCGAAAACCTGTTGCGCCAGCACGGCATCGACCCCAAGCCGCTCTGGTACTCGCCGGACGGCTGGATCGACTTCGGCGCGCCGCTCGACATCTGGATCGACGACATGGCGGCGGCGCTCGCCCAGGCGGTCGTCGCGTCGGCCTCGGTCATCGACTTCTCGGCGGTGATCATCGACGGCGGCTTTCCCGAATGGGTGCGCGAGCGCGTCGTCGCCGAGACGAAGGCCGCCGTCGCCCGGCTCGACCTTCAGGGCGTCACCCTGCCGGATATCGTCGAAGGCGCTGTCGGCAGCCGCGCCCGCTCGATCGGCGGGGCCAGCCTTCCGCTCTTTTCCCGCTATCTTCCCGACCAGAACGTCCTCTTCAAGGAGCTTGCCTGATGCTGAAAGGCCTCGACCCCATCCTGAGCCCCGATCTGCTCTCGACGCTGCGCGCCATGGGCCACGGCGACGAGATCGCCATCGTTGACGGCAACTATCCGGGCGTCGAGCATGCGCGCCGGCTGGTGCGCCTTGATGGCGTGGCGCTGATCCCCGCGCTCGATGCCGTGCTTTCGGTCCTGCCCGTCGACGATTTCGTCGAGGAGGCGATCTTCCGCTCCACCTACCGGCAGGAGCGCGACCGGCTGGAGCCCGTGCACCGCGAGATCATCGACTGCTGCGCGCGGCACGAGCCGGACCGCGCCGTGGTGCCGCTGGTCGGCGCCGACTTCTACAACCGCGTGCGCGCCGCCCACACCATCGTCCAGACGAGCGAGCCGCGGCTCTATGCCAATGTCATCCTGCGCAAGGGCGTGATCTATCCATGATACCGTCTTGCTCTCCCCTTGAACGAAGCGGTGCGACGTGATTGTCTCGCGCGACATCGAAAGGGAGTTCGGCATGCGGGTTCTGGTGGTGGAGAACGACAGGGTGACGCTGCTCGGGCAGATCGGCGCGGCGCTCGACGAGGCGGGCGCGGAGCTCGACATCTGCCGGCCCCATGCCGGCGATCCGTTGCCGGCGGACGAGAGCGGCCATGACGCCATCGTCGTGATGGGCGGACCGCAGAACGCGCTGGACGACGAAAGCCACGCCTATCTCCCGGCGCTTGCCGCCCTGATGCGCCGCTTCGGCGAGGCGGACAAATCGGTGCTCGGCGTCTGCCTCGGCAGCCAGCTGCTGGCGCGGGCCTATGGCGCGGCGAACCATATCGGCACCGCGCCGGAATTCGGCTGGTGCACCATCGCGCTCACCGGGGACGGCGCGGGCGATCCCGTGCTTTCCGCCGCCGCCGGCGCCTTCCCGATCTTCCAGTGGCACAGCGACACCTTCTCCCTGCCGGAGGGCGCGGTGCGGCTCGCCACCAACGATGCCGCGCAGAACCAGGCCTTCCGGCTCGGCCGCGCCATCTACGGCACGCAGTTCCATTTCGAGGCGAACCGCGAGGTGGTCGAGGAATGGGTGCGGATCTTCCCGGACCATATTGCCGGCCTTGCGCCCGGCTGGCTGGAGCGGCGCGCCGCGCTCGCCGCCGAAAGCGGCCCGGTTGCCGAGGCCACCGGCCTTGCGCTCGCCCGCGCCTGGGTCGCCACGATCAAGGCCGCCGAGGCCCGCCGCGTGGCATAGCGTCCGCGAAGCGCCGCGCCGCCGCGCCCAGCACATCCGGCGCAAAGCCCGAAAAGCCGATCACGAGGCCCTGCCGCGGCGGGCGGGTGACGGCCATGGCGGAAAGGGCGCGGGCGCCGAGCCCGGCACGCCGGGCGATCTCGACCGCCGCAAGGTCCCCGAGCGCTTCCGGCAGGCCGGCGACGAGATGGAGGCCCTGATCGGGCACGTCCACCGAAAGGTTTCCCACCGAAAGCAATCCCGCGACCAGCGCATCACGCGCCGCCTGCGCCCGGCGCCGGGCGCGGCGCAGATGCGCGGCGAAATGGCCTTCGCGGATGAGATCGGTCAGCGCCGCCTCGGCGAGCGTCGGCGGGCTGCGGTCGCTGCGGCTGCGCAGGACCATTACAGTCTCCAGCAGCGGATCGGGAATAACGGCATAGCCGAGGCGGAGCCCCGGGAAGAGCACCTTCGAGAAGGTGCCGAGATAGATCACCCGGCCGCTGTCATCCATGCCCTGCATGGCGGCGAGCGGCGGGCCGGCGAAGCGGAACTCGCTGTCATAATCGTCCTCGACGATCCAGCCGCCCGTCGCCCGCGCCCAGTCGATAAGGGCGAGGCGGCGGCGCATGCTCATGGTCACGCCGAGCGGAAACTGGTGCGAAGGCGTCACGTAGACCGCACGGGCGCCGGCCACCGCGCCGGCGATATCGGCTCCTTCCGCATCGACGGCAAGGCCCGAAAGATGCAGGCCGTTGCCGGCGAAGGCGGCGCGGGCGCTCGGATAGCAGGGATCCTCGATCATCACGCGGTCGCCCGGGGAAAGCGCGCCCCGGATGACGAGGTCGAGGCCCTGCTGCGTGCCCGTCGTGACGATGATCGAGCGGGCCTCGCAGCGGACGCCGCGCGCCTGCCGGAGATAGGCGGCGATCGCCTCACGCAGCGCAAGCCCGCCGCGCGGATCGCCATACTGGAAATGTTCCGGCCCCGGTCGCGCCAGATGGCGCGAAAGCAGGGTGCGGAAGATGTTCAGCGTGCGCGCATCGGCCATGGCGACGCCCAGCGTGCCGGGAAGCGGCATCTTCGGTTCGACGACCTCGGCCTCCGGGAAAGCGGCGGGCTTCATGCTGGGCACGCGGTCGGCGACGAAGGTGCCGGCCCCGGTGCGGGCGACGGCATAGCCCTCCGCGATCAGCATCTCGAAGGCCGCGACGACGCTGCCGCGCGACGTCTTCAGGCGCTGCGCGAGATCGCGCGACGGCGGCAACTTGCTGCCGGGCGGAATGTCGCCCGCCTCGATCAGCCGGCGCAGCTCGCGGTAGAGCGCGGGCGTGCGCCGCCCCGCCGCCGGCAGGACGGGAACGAGCGACGACCAGTCCGGGAGATTGGTCTGAATTCTTTGTCTTGAATTGGTACTTTTTCGATCCAATGCCATGGCGCACCCTGGCCTTCCATTCCCCGAAAGGCAAGAGCCGCATGAGCGTCGAGACCGAAACCGCCACCTATCCCGTCACCCCGCGCAACCGCGTCAAGCGCATGCACGAGCGCGCCAGCTACGACCACGAGGCCGTGCACGCCGTTCTCGACGCGGCCATGCTCTGTCATGTCGCCTATGTCATCGACGGCCAGCCCTATGCCACGCCGACGCTCTTCTGGCGCAAGGGCGACACGCTCTACTGGCACGGCTCTTCGGCAAGCCGCATGCTGCGGCACCTGAAGGCGGGCACGCCCGCCTGCCTCACCGTCGCGCATCTCGACGGGCTGGTCCTCGCCCGCTCGGGCTTCAACCATTCGGCCAACTACCGCTCCGCCATGTGCTTCGGCACCGCGCGGCTGGTGGAGGACCCGGAGGAGAAGAACGAGGCGATGCGCGACGTCGTCGATCGGTTCTATCCGGAGCGCAGCGCGCTCCTGCGGCCCCTCACGCCGCAGGAGGCGAAGGCGACGACGATCATCGCCATGCCGATAGACGAGGCGGTCGCCAAGGTGCGCGCGAAGGGGGTGGGCGACGACGAGGAGGATTTCGCCCTTCCGATCTGGGCCGGCGTCATTCCCGTCACCACCGTGCTCGGCACCGTCGAGCCCTGCCACCGGCTGGTGCCGGGCGTCGACAGGCCGGAAACGCTTTCCCTCTTCCCCGAGGGCGGCCGGCTGGATGATTCCCTTCTGGCCGGCCAGCGCCTTTACGAAGGCGGCTGACGCCATTCTCCGTCCATGATGGACCTTCGGCCCCTGCCGGGGTCCATCGGCCTTTGCGGGTCGCGGCCCGGCGGATCCGCGTGTACACTGCCGTCTTTGCGAGGACGGACGATGGCCGGACCCATTCAGCAATTCGAGATCAAGCCGCTCGTTCCCCTCGAAATCGGCGGGCTGGACCTCAGCTTCACCAATGCCTCCGCCTATATGGTGCTGACGGTGGCGACGGCGACGGGCTTCCTGCTGCTGGCGACCCGGCGGGGCAGCCTCGTTCCCGGCCGCTGGCAGATGAGCGCCGAGCTCGTCTACGATTTCATCGCCGGGACACTGCGCTCCAATGCGGGCGAGCAGGGCATGCGCTTCTTCCCGCTGGTCTTCTCGCTCTTCATGTTCATCCTCGTCGCGAACCTCATCGGCATGTTTCCCTATGCCTTTACCGTGACGAGCCAGCTCATCGTCACCTTCGCGCTCGCCATAACGGTGTTCTCAACCGTCACGCTCTACGGCCTCTTCCGGCATGGTGCGGGCTTTCTGCGCCTTTTCGTGCCCTCCGGCGTTCCGCTGATCCTGACGCCGATCATCGTGCCGATCGAGGTGATGTCCTATTTCTCGCGGCCCGTCAGCCACTCCGTCCGTCTCTTCGCCGTCATGCTCGCCGGCCATATCACGCTGAAGGTCTTTGCCGGCTTCGTCGCCTCGATGACGGGGCTGGGAACGCTCGGCATGCTGGGCGCCATCCTGCCCTTCGCCATGACGGTGGCGCTGACGGCGCTGGAAATCCTGATGGCCGTCATCCAGGCCTATGTCTTCGCCATGCTGACCTGCATGTATCTCAACGACGCGCTGCATCCGAGCCACTGACAACCCGCCCTGTGCCGAAAATGCACAGGGCCGCGCCATCGCCGTTCACGCAATCGAAAGGGGCGTGCGGTAAAGGAGGATGGATCACAACGGGGCCATCCCATGCAGATAGCCGGCATCATGAACACCGCCCTCCGGGGCATGGCGGGCGAGACGACGCGCCTCGACAGGGCGGCGCAGACGATCGCGGAGGCACCGGCCGGGACCGCGGACCCGGCAGAGAGCATGCTGGACATGATCTCCGCCGGGATCGGCTTTCGTGCGAATGCCGCCGTCTTCGAGACGGGCGCGGACCTCTGGCAGGTCCTCGCCACGATCAAGCGCGACTGATCCTCTACCGGTTCGCCATCGAGGCCATGCGCTGCGGATAGCGCCCGCCGGCGACCCGCGCCGGCGACAGCAGCTCGCCGAGCCGCGCGGCCTCTTCCTTCGTCAGCGCGACATCGGCGGCGGCAACGTTCTGCTCGAGATGCGGCACCTTGCTGGCGCCGGGGATCGGCACGATGAAATCGCCCTGCGCCAGCACCCAGGCAAGCGCAAGCTGCGCGGGGGCCACGCCCTTCTCCTTCGCCATCTCCTCCAGAAGCGCCACCAGCGCCAGGTTGGCATCGAAGTTCTCCGCCTCGAAGCGCGGCAGCGAACGGCGGAAATCGTCGGCGGAAAGGCCATCGAGCTTCTTCAGCGCGCCGGTGAGCACGCCCCGGCCGAGCGGGCTGAAGGGCACGAAGCCAATGCCGAGTTCCCGGCAGGTTTCGAGAACGCCGTTCTCCTCCGGGTCGCGGGTCCAAAGCGAATATTCGCTCTGCACGGCGGCGATCGGGTGCACGCCATGCGCCCGGCGGATCGTCTCGGCACCGGCTTCCGACAGGCCGAGCGCCTTCACCTTGCCCGCGCGCACCAGCTCCGCCATCGCGCCCACCGTCTCCTCGATCGGCACGGCCGGGTCGACGCGATGCTGGTAGTAGAGGTCGATCACCTCGACGCCGAGCCGCTTCAGCGACGCCTCGGCGACGGCCCGGACATTTTCCGGCCGGCTGTCGGTGCCCGTGATCATCTCGGCGGAAGGCTTCGTATCGTCGATGCGGAAGCCGAATTTCGTGGCGATCACCACCTTGTCGCGCACCGGCTTCAGCGCCTTGCCGACGAGGATCTCGTTCCGGTAGGGCCCGTAGACCTCGGCCGTGTCGAAGAGGGTGACGCCGAGATCGACGGCGCGATGCAGCGTCCCGATCGCCGCCGTCTCGTCGCTCGAAGGGCCGTAGGCGTGGCTCATGCCCATGCAGCCGAGGCCGAGGGCAGAGACGTCGAGGGTGCCGAGTTGTCTGTGCTTCATGACAGGATCCTTTTGCTTGCGACCGGGAGGCGGTCGGTGCGCCGGGCGGCGGATGATCCGCCCTCGTCCGGCAAGACGCAATCTAGGGCGCGGCGCTTCATCTGAAAATTGCTGCAAAAGCCAACGGCTTGTTCTATCTGTTCGAACAATGAACCGCACCCAGCTCTCGCAACTCGCCGTGCTCGCCATCGTCGCCGAGACGCGCTCCTTCCGCAAGGCCGCCGCCGAGCTCGGCATCGCGCCCTCGGCCGTCAGCCATGCCGTCTCGGCGCTGGAGGCGAGCCTTGGCGTGCGGCTCCTCGCCCGCACCACCCGCTCCGTCTCGCCGACGGAGGAGGGCCGCATGCTGCTCGATACGCTGGCGCCGGCCCTGTCCGACATCGGCAATGTCATGGAGGCACTCGCCGACCGGCAGGGCCGGCCCGCCGGGCCGCTCCGCGTCACCATGCCCCTCATCGCCGCGGAGGACATCGTCATGCCCCGGCTCGGGGCCTTCCTTCTCGCCTATCCCGATATCGAGCTGGAGCTTCGGACCGACGACCGCTTCGAGGATATCGTCGAGAAGGGCTTCGATGCCGGCCTCCGGCTCGGCGAGCATCTGGAGGCGGACATGGTCGCCGTGCGGGCGAGCGGGCCGTGGCGCGGCCTCGTGGTCGGCGCGCCGGCCTATTTCGAGAAACATCCGAAGCCGCTCCAGCCGCGCGACCTCATGCAGCATCGCTGCATCCGCCGGCGCTTTTCGAGCGGGCGCATCTATCGCTGGGAGCTGGAGAAGGACGGCAGGCAGGTGACGGTCGACGTCACCGGCCCCCTCATCGTCTCGGACCAGCGGCTGATGCGGGCGGCGGCGATGGACGGCGCGGGCCTTGCCTATGTCTTCGACCAGCGCGTTGCCGAGGACATCGCGACGGGGCGCCTCTTCGCGGTGCTGGAAGACTGGTGCCCCGCCTTCGACGGCTTCTCTATCTACTATCCGACACGCCGGCAGATGCGCCCGGCGCTGCGCGCCTTCGTCGATTTCTTCCGCTATCGTGGTCAGGTCTGAAGACGGTAGCGGATGTGCCCGTCGGTCTCGACATAGCTGTCGTAGAGCTTCCTCGCCCGGTCGTTGTCGTGGCTGGTGTGCCAGTAGATGCCGCGCCAGCCATGCCGCTTGGAAATGGCGATCAGGTCGTCGATCAGCGCGCGGCCGACGCCCCTGCCGCGGACCGTGTCGTCGACGAAGAGGTCTTCGAGATAGCCCTCCGGCGCGATGTCCCAAGTGGAATCATGGTAGTGGTGGATGGCGAAGCCCACGACCTTGCCGTCCTCCTCCGCGACGCGCATCGAGACGCGCGAGCCGGGATCGAGCACGCGCGCCCAGGTGAAGGCCGTCACCTCCTCCCGCACCTCGGTCCTGTAGAAGGCGAGATAGCCGGCCCAGAGCCTTCTCCAGGCCGCCTCGTCGCCTTCGGCCGCATCGCGGAGGATGAGCGCCATGGTCAGGCCCCCGCCTTGTCGAGCGCCGCCATCTGTTCGGGCGACAGCGAAAGATCGGCGGCCTTCGTCAGGCTGTCGAGCTGGGCAAGACTCGTGGCGCTGGCGATCGGCGCGGTGACGGCGGGCTTGGCCATCAGCCAGGCGAGCGCGATTTCCGCCGGCTTCGCGCCGGTCTCGGCCGCGACCTTGTCGAGCGCCGCAAGGATGCGCTGGCCCTTGTCGTCGAGATAATGCGCGACGCCCTCGCCGCGCGCCTTGCCCTCGGTATCGGCCTTCGAGCGGTACTTGCCGGTGAGGAAGCCGGAGGCGAGGCTGTAATAGGTGATGACGCCGATATCCTCCTTGCGGCAGAGGTCGGCGAGCGGCCCCTCGAAGCTGCCGCGGTCATAGAGGTTGTATTCCGGCTGGAGTGCCGCATAGCGCGGCAGGCCCGCCTTGTCGGCGGCCTCGAACGAGGCCTGCAACTGGCCGGCATCGAGGTTCGACGCACCGAAGGCGCGCACCTTGCCGGCCTTCACGAGGCTCACATGGGCTTCCAGCGTCTCCTCGTAAGGGGTTTCGGCATCCGGCCAGTGGGAGAGATAGAGGTCGATATGGTCGGTCTGCAGCCGCTTCAGCGAGTTTTCGACCGCCTCGACGATCCACGACTTGCGCAGGTCCCGCCGTCCCTGGCCCATGTCGGAGCCGACCTTGGTGACGATCACCACCCTGTCGCGGGCGATGCCCGAGCGCTTCAGCCACTTGCCGATGATCGCCTCGGACTCACCGCCCTCATTGCCCGGCACCCAGCGAGAATAGACATCCGCCGTGTCGATGGCGTTGAAGCCCGCGCCGGTGAAGGCATCGAGGAGATCGAAGGAGGTCTTCTCATCGGCCGTCCAGCCGAAGACATTGCCGCCGAAGACGAGCGGCGCGATGGAAAGGCCGGTCCTGCCGAGGGAGCGAAACTGCATGGGGTCCTCCAAGGGGTTCGTGCTGAAAAGGCTTTTCGCCAACATAGGGCGCGGCCCGGCGCTTTGCACGTGGCCCGCCGTCGATTTTTGCGGCGTCCTGCGCTTGCGAGGAACGTACCTCGTGACTAGTCTTCCGGGCGCAATCAGGGCCCGCACAATCGAGGAGAGATCATCATGCTGCGTTTCGGAATCCTGTCCACGGCCAAGATCGGCCGCGAACTCGTCGTGCCGGCCATCCAGGATGCGGAGAACTGCGTCGTCACCGCCGTCGCGAGCCGCGACAAGGCCAAGGCGCGCGCCATGGCCGACCGCTTCTCCGTGCCGCATGCCTTCGGCTCCTACGAGGAGATGCTCGCCTCCGATACGATCGACGCGGTCTATATCCCGCTGCCGACCTCCCAGCATGTGGAATGGTCGATCAAGGCGGCGGATGCCGGCAAGCATGTGCTCTGCGAAAAGCCGATCGCGCTCAATGCCGGCGAGATCGATGCGCTGATCGCGGCGCGCGACCGCAACAAGGTGCTGATCTCGGAAGCCTACATGGTCACCTACAGCCCCGTCTGGCGCAAGGTGCGCGCGCTCATCGCCGAGGGCGCCATCGGCCGGCTGCGCCATGTGCAGGGCGCCTTCACCTATTTCAACCGCGATCCGGGCAACATGCGCAACGTGCCGGAACTCGGCGGCGGCGGCCTGCCGGATATCGGCGTCTACCCGACGATCACCACCCGCTTTGCCACGGGCAAGGAGCCGGTCCGCGTGCAGGCGAGTACCGACCGCGACCCGGATTTCGGCACCGATATCTATTCGAGCGTGCGCGCCGATTTCGGCGATTTCGAACTGTCCTTCTACATCTCCACCCAGCTCGCCCAGCGCCAGATCATGGTCTTCCACGGCGACAAGGGCTTCATCGAGGTGAAGTCGCCCTTCAATGCCGACCGCTACGGCGTGGAGGAGATCGAGCTCACCAACCAGAACCATGGCGAGAGCCAGATTTTCCGCTTCCAGGACGCCCGCCAGTACCGGCGCGAGGTCGAGGCCTTCAGCCGGGCCGCGCGCGGCGAGAAGGAGGAGGTCGTGACGCTGGAAAGCTCGGTGAACAACCAGAAGGTCATCGACGCCATCTATCGCGCCAGCGAGAAGGACGGCTGGGAGGCGGTGTGATCACCGCCCCGTCCCGATCCGCTTGTAGAAGAGCGTCGTCGCGCAAAAGCGCCCGTCCGGATAGAGCGCATAGTCGGGGATGACCCCGGCGCGCTGCCAGCCGAGGCGTTCGTAGACCGTCTCGGCGGGGCTGCCGGTGGCAGTGTCGAGCACCAGCAGCGTCTTGCCATGCCGGGCCGCCTCCGCTTCGGCGGCCGCCATCAGCGCGCGGGCAAGGCCCCTGCCGCGCTCGCTTTCCATGACGAGCAGCTTCTTCACGTCCGCCCGGTGCTGCTGGTTCGGCATCTGGCGGATGCCGACCTGCACCGTGCCGACGATGCGGCCCACCCGCTCCGCGGCGAAGAGCAGCGTCGCCCCCTCCCCGACCGAAGCCGAGACGCCGTCCCAGAAGGGCAGCGCATCGGCCGGCCCATAGGGTGCCATGAAGCCGAGGGAGGCTCCGCCGGCAACGCAATCGGCCAGCACATCGGCCAGTTCGCCCATGCGGGCGCGGGTCTCGCTCTCGTCGAGCAGCCTGATATCGCTCATCTGTCCTCTCAGGAACGGCCGCGGTCCAGCACCACGGCATAACGGGCCGGCGTGTCGCCGGGATTTTCGAAGACATGGCCCTCGGTGATGCTCATATAGAGGCAGTCGCCGGGGCGAAGGTCGTGCACGGTTCCGCCGACCGTCATGCGCAGCGTGCCGGAAAACAGCCAGACATGCTGCGTCATGCCGGCCCGGCCGGTTTCCGGCGGATAGGCGATGCGCGCGCCGGCAGGGAACTCGACCTCCACGACATCGACGCGCGCGGCGGTGTCGGGCGGAGAGACGGCGCGGCGCTGGTAGCCGGTTTCCGGATCGCGCCAGACGGTCTGCGCCTCGCGCCGCGACAGCGGATCGCCCTCGGTCCCGGAAAAGGCGAAGAAGGCGGAGAGCGTGAGGTCCAGCGCGGCGCAGAGCCGCGAGAGGAGCTGCGCCGTCGGGCTCGCCTCGCCGCGCTCGATGCGCGAGATCATGGCGCGGCTGACGCCCGAGGCGGCCGCAAGGTCGTCGAGGGTCTGGTTGCGCGCCGTTCTGAGCAGCCGCAGCCGGTCGCCGATGGCGCTTTCGAGGGGATCGATACCGTTTTCCATTATCATGGAATATTTCTCCTTTATAATGGAGTCAACACGCATCATCCCATCGCAAAATAATTCCCCGCCATGCCGCTCCGGCGACAATGCGACATCGGCGGTTTCGCTATGGTGGCGCCGCGCAAGGCGAAGGGGGACGGATCATGGGCGGGACACAGCGGGCATCGTCGCTCTTCTCCATCACCGCCATCGTCGTTTCCATGACCTTCGTCGCCATCGGCAACGGCATCATGCTCGCCTATGTGCCCTATGTGCTGTCGCATGCCGGCGCGCCGTCGTGGACGCCCGGCGCGGCCGTCACCGCCATCGCCTTCGGCGGGCTGATCGGCTGCGTCATCGCGGGGCCGGTCATCCGCCGCGTCGGCCATGCGCGCGCCTTCTCCTGCTCGCTGGCGCTCGTCATCATCGCCGCCTTCCTCGTCGCGCTCGGCATGCATCCGCTCGTCTGGGTGCTGGCGCGCGGCATCTACGGCATCGCCGGCAACTGCAACTTCATCATCGCCCAGAGCTGGCTGAACCATGCGGCGGACAACCGCTGGCGCGGCAAGGCCATGTCCTTCTTCTACATGACCTATGTGCTGGGGCTCGGCGTCGGCGCCTGGATCTTCGGCCGCATGCCGGCCGACGGCAACCTCGCCCCGCTCGTCACCATCTTCGTGACCACCGTCGCGCTGCTGCCGATCGGCCTCACCCGGCTGCCGACACCGCCGGCGCCCGCCCGCGTCAGCCTCGATTTCTCCATGGCCTGGCGCAATTCGCCGGTCGCGCTCATCGGCGTGCTCGCCTCCGGCGGGCTTTCCATGGTCGTGCAGGGCTTCACGCCGATCTATGCCGCCACCAACAATGTCGGGCAGGCCGACGTGGCGCTGCTGATGTTCGTCATGCAGTTCGGCCTGATCTTCGTGCAATATCCGCTCGGCACGCTTTCCGACCGGATCGACCGGCGCGTCGTGCTGATCGCCACCTGCCTGCTGATAACAGGCGCTGCCATCGCCGCGCTCTTCGTCTCGTTCAGCGCCTTCGTCCTGCTGATGATCGTCTTCGCGCTCTGGGCCGGCGCGGTCGAGAGCGTCTATTCCATCGCCAATGCCCATGCCAACGACCGCACGGATCCGGAGGATTTCGTGCCGCTCGCCTCGACACTGCTCGTCGCCTGGTCGACCTCGGCGACCCTTGTTCCGCTCGGGGTGACGGCGCTGACGCCGGTCTTCGGCCCGCAGACCTTCATCTATGCCGCGATGGGCGTCGCGCTCGCCTATGCCGCCTTCGTCGCCCAGCGGCTGAGGCTGCGCGAGACGGTGCCGCTCGAGGCGCGGGAAAATTTCGAGCTGCTGAGCGCGCAGGTGCCGAATGCCGGTGCGCTGGTGGAAGGCGAGAAAGCCCCGGAATAGCGGCGCTTGCCGAGCCGAAACCCTTCATTTACCGCTTTGCGGGAATCCTGCTCGCTGCTATATGGCGCGCATGAGCACCAATAATTCGACGCCCCTCGACCATATCCGCAATTTCTCGATCGTGGCCCATATCGACCACGGCAAGTCGACGCTGGCCGACCGGCTGATCCAGTCGACCGGCGGCCTTGCCGACCGCGAGATGTCGGAACAGGTCCTCGACAACATGGAGATCGAGCGCGAGCGCGGCATCACCATCAAGGCCCAGACGGTGCGTCTGCACTACAAGGCGAACGACGGCGAGACCTATGTGCTGAACCTCATCGACACGCCCGGCCATGTCGACTTCGCCTACGAGGTCTCGCGCTCGCTGTCGGCCTGCGAGGGTTCGCTGCTGGTCGTCGACGCTTCCCAGGGCGTGGAAGCCCAGACGCTCGCCAACGTCTACCAGGCGATCGACAACAACCACGAACTGGTCACCGTCCTCAACAAGATCGACCTGCCGGCGGCCGAACCGGACCGCATCAAGGAACAGATCGAGGAAGTGATCGGCATCGACGCCTCCGACGCCGTGCTCATCTCGGCCAAGACGGGCCTCGGCATTCCCGACGTGCTGGAAGCCATCGTCAAGCGCCTGCCCGCGCCGAAGAGCGAGGGCGGCGAGAAGGCCCCGCTGAAGGCGCTGCTGGTCGACAGCTGGTACGATACCTATCTCGGCGTGATGGTTCTCGTGCGCGTCATCGAGGGCCGGCTCTCCAAGGGCCAGACCGTGCGCATGATGGGCACGGATGCGAAATACACCGTCGAGCGCGTCGGCGTGCTGACACCGAAGATGGTCGCGATGGATTCGCTCGGTCCGGGCGAGATCGGCTTCATCACCGCCTCGATCAAGGAAGTGGCCGATACCCGCGTCGGCGACACCATCACCGAGGACAAGCGCCCGACCGCCAAGGCCCTGCCCGGCTTCAAGCCGGCCCAGCCGGTCGTCTTCTGCGGCCTCTTCCCGGTCGATGCGGCCGATTTCGAGGACCTGCGCTCGGCGATGGGCAAGCTGCGCCTCAACGACGCCTCCTTCTCGTTCGAAATGGAAAGCTCGGCGGCCCTCGGCTTCGGCTTCCGCTGCGGCTTCCTCGGCCTCCTGCATCTCGAGATCATCCAGGAGCGCCTGGAGCGCGAATTCGACCTCGACCTGATCGCGACCGCGCCGTCGGTCGTCTATCAGCTCTACATGACCGACGGTTCGATGCGCGAGCTGCACAACCCGGCCGACATGCCCGACGTCGTGAAGATCTCGGAAATCCACGAGCCCTGGATCCGCGCGACGATCCTGACGCCGGACGATTATCTCGGCGGCATCCTGAAGCTCTGCCAGGACCGCCGCGGCATCCAGGTGGAACTCACCTATGTCGGCACACGCGCCATGCTGACCTACGACCTGCCGCTCAACGAAGTCGTCTTCGACTTCTACGACCGCCTGAAGTCGATCTCCAAGGGCTACGCCTCCTTCGACTACCAGATCACCGACCACAAGGAAGGACATCTCGTAAAGATGTCGATCCTGGTGAACGGCGAGCCGGTCGACGCGCTTTCCATGATGGTGCACCGCATGGCCGCCGAAAAGCGCGGCCGCGACATGTGCGAGAAGCTCAAGGAGCTGATCCCCAAGCACATGTTCAAGATCCCGATCCAGGCCGCCATCGGCGGCAACGTGATCGCCCGCGAGACCATCTCGGCGCTGCGCAAGGACGTGACGGCCAAGTGCTACGGGGGCGACGCCACCCGCAAGCGCAAGCTGCTCGACAAGCAGAAGGCCGGCAAGAAGCGCATGCGCCAGTTCGGCAAGGTGGAGATCCCGCAGGAGGCCTTCATCGCGGCGCTCAAGATGGGCGATGAATAGAGATACTTCCCTGTTGCAGTTGACGAAGGCCGTGGAGCGATCCGCGGCCTTTTTGCTTTAAGGGTCGAATACCTCTCCGCCGTCATGCTCGGGCCTGTCCCGAGCATCTGCAACGGTTCAATTTTTCGGCGCATTGGCAAATCCTCGGCACAAGGCCGAGGATGACGGCAGCGGGCGCGCAGGGTCATCAAAACACAAAGGCCGCGGATCGCTCCGCGGCCTTTTCATATCCGTGATGCGACCCGCTTACTGGCCGACCGAGGACACCATGACGGCGTCGCCGTTTTCGATCGAGACCCAGCGGCCGGCGTGGAATGAGGCCTGGCGCTTGAGGTAGCGGTAGGGCGTCTTCGTCCAGAGCTTCACCTCGTTGTTGAGGTTGTCGAGGATGTAGTCGCCCTGGGCGGTGCGCAGGGTCAGCACGGCATGGCCCTCGCCATCCGGCTTACGCACGACGGTGATCAGGAGATCGCCGGCGGCAAAGCCCTTCTGCATCAGCATCCTGCGCTTGAGGAGCACGAAGTCCTCGCAGTCGCCGGCATTGTCCGGATAGGCCCACAGCTCGTCCTTGCCGTAGAGTTCCTTGTCCGTCATCGGGGTGATGTCGCGGTTGACGCGGGCATTGATCTCGCGGACCACCGACCAGCCGAATTCCGTCACCTTGGCGGGCGCGGTGCGCGCGCCGGGGCGGCATTCGGACTTGTGGGTCTGGCAGAATTCGTAGTGACCGATGGGCTGCGAGGTCACGCCGCCCGTCTTCATGGAGAGCGCCGATGCCGGTGCCGTGAAAGCCGAGGAAGAAGAAACGAGGAGAGCGAGAACCGCTGCAGCCCCAGCCTTCGCACCAATCATTCGTGCCATGAAACGTCCCCTAATCGTTAACAAAGAGTTAACGGTGAGAAGGCCGTCTCGTCAATCATCAGAATTGGCGATGCTGCATTATGGTTAAAATACGCATCGGCCGGGCCCGTGCTCAGTCGCCGCGGGCGAGGACGTCCGCGGCGTCCAGGATCTTGGCGATGTCCTGCGGGCGCGACAGGCGGTGGTCGCCGTCGCGGATCATCGTCAGCACCACGTCGTCGCCGGAAAGGTGCTCCATCAGGCGCACGGCATGGGCATGGGGCACGTCCGGATCGGCCATGCCCTGCAGGATGTGCACGGGGCAGCCGGTCTCGATGACGCCGTCGAGCACGCGGTTCTTTCGCCCGTCCTCGATGAGCTTCAGCGTATAGATGTTCGGGTCGGGGCCGTAGGGCGTCGGCTCCTCGAACTGGCCGCGCTCGGCAAGGGCCGTGCGCTCGGCTTCCGTCAGGTTCGGCTCGATGAGCTCCGAGGTGAAGTCCGGCGCCGGGGCGATGAGGACGAGGCCGGCGACCTCGATATCCTGGCGCGCAGCAAGTTCGGCGACGGCGCGTAGCGCGATCCAGCCGCCCATGGAGGAGCCGACGAGCACGAGGCGGCGCGAGCCGAGCGTCTTTACCGCATGGTCGATGACGGCGAGCGCCTCCTCCAGCCAGCGCGAAATGGTGCCGTCGGTGAAGGCGCCGCCCGAGGCGCCGTGGCCGGAATAGTCGAACCGCACGCAGGCCGTGCCGAGGCGGGCGGCAAGGCCGGCGAGCTCCACCGCCTTGGTGCCGCTCATGTCGGAGCGGTAGCCGCCGAGCCAGACGAAATGGGCGAGCGCGTTGCCGGGCGCCTGCGGCTGGAGCGCGATCGCGATCCGCCGCCCCTCGCTCCCCGTTCCGACCTCGATGAAATCCGCCGCAGTCTGGTTGTCGTCCGTCATCGTCATACCTATCTCCTGCCCAGAGCGTTGCCGCCCGCCCGCCAGTCTCTTGCCAGGAGCTAGACCAGATTCGCACGCGCAAGGACAGGTGGTGATTTTTTCCGCGCGGCATGCTATTGACTTCGCAAGCGCGATCAACACATTGCCGACAGACGCCGCGAGGCGGGCAGCCGGCCGGTCGACGCGCAGATCATATCCAGTCGAAACAGTTCGAGGAGAACACGACCATTCGCAGACCATTCAAAGCGGAAGCCCCCGTCAAAGACGGCCCGCGTTCCAACAGGGAAATCCGGATTCCCCGCGTCCAGCTCATCGATGCCGAAGGCCAGAACCACGGTATCGTCCCCACCGATCAGGCACTTCGCATGGCCGAAGAAGCGGGCCTCGACCTCGTGGAGATCGCACCGAACTCCGAGCCGCCCGTCTGCAAGATCCTTGACCTCGGCAAGCTGAAATACGCCAACCAGAAGAAGGCGGCCGAAGCGCGCAAGAAGCAGAAGATCGTCGAGATCAAGGAAATCAAGATGCGCCCGAACATCGACACCCATGACTATGAGGTGAAGATGAAGGCCATGAACCGCTTCTTCGAAGAAGGCGACAAGGTGAAGGTAACGCTGAAGTTCCGCGGCCGCGAAATGGCCCACCAGGAACTCGGCATGAAGCTTCTTCTGCAGGTCAAGGAAGATACCCTGACCATCGCCAAGGTCGAAGCCGAGCCGAAGCTCGAGGGCCGCCAGATGATGATGGTGCTCGCTCCGAGGTGAGCGCCTCTCCAGGCGCTTTGCGCCAAACGGATCAAGCCGCCTTTCGGGGCGGCTTTTCCATTTCCGGCCGGAATCGCCGCTTTCCGCGGAATCCGGTTGCGCTTTTCGGGGACATCGGTTACAAGCCGCCGTCCGAACGGTCCGGCAGGGCATGCCGTGGCCGTTCTTTACGCTGGAGAGGCGCCTTCGTCAGCACCTCTCGAATTCAAGAAGAATGGAGTAGCAAAATGCCCAAGATGAAGACGAAGTCGTCTGCCAAGAAGCGGTTCAAGATCACCGCATCCGGCAAGGTCGTCGCTGCCGCTGCCGGCAAGCGCCACGGCATGATCAAGCGTACCAACAAGTTCATTCGCGACGCGCGCGGCACCATGGTGCTGGCCGAGCCCGATGGCAAGAAGGTCATCAAGAACTACCTGCCGAACGGTCTCTGAGACTTCTCGCGCAATTGATACGTTAAGGAGATCATGACATGGCACGTGTAAAACGCGGCGTAACTTCCCACGCCAAGCACAAGAAGACGCTGAAGGCAGCCAAGGGTTTCTACGGCCGCCGCAAGAACACCATCCGCGCCGCCAAGGCAGCGGTTGATCGTTCCAAGCAGTTCGCCTACCGCGACCGCAAGGTCAACAAGCGCAACTTCCGCGCTCTCTGGATCCAGCGCATCAACGCTGCCGTCCGCGAGCACGGCCTGACCTACGGCCGTTTCATCGACGGCCTCAACAAGGCTGGCATCGAAGTCGACCGCAAGGTGCTTTCGGACATGGCGATCCATGAGACCGAAGCTTTCGGCGCGCTCGTCGCAGCCGCCAAGAAGGCTCTGGAATACCTCAAGGACGCCGGCACGAAGAACGAGTTTGAGACCGCCGTCAACTAACCGGCGCTCACAACAAATCTTCGCTTCGTTGTGAAACCCGCGCCGGGGAACCGGTGCGGGTTTTTGTTTGATTTCGGAAGGAACCATGGACGGCAGGCCGACCCAGCTCGACACGATCCCGGATGCGACCGCCAAGGATATCGAGACGCTTCTCGTGACCCTTGCCCGCGGCGCGCGCCGCGTCGAGCGCGTGGAGATGTCCTTCGGCGCCGTCTGGATCAAGCGCTACGGCACGGAGCGCCCGCCGGTCTGGACCAAGGCGCAGGGTGCGCTCGCCGCGCTTCTTCGCCAGCCCTTCCTGCGCCCCGCGCCCTATCTCGACAGCAAGGGCATGATCGACCGCGAGGTCCGCCGCATCGAGACCTTCGCCGGGAAGGGCGTGCCCGTGCCGCGGGTGCTCTATGCCTCCGGCAGCGCGCTCGTGCTTTCCGATGTCGCACCGACGGTGGTCGCGCGCCTTGCCGCGCTGCGCAAGGCCGATCCCGCCGCCCATGACGACCTGCTCGTCGCCTGCGCGGCCGAACTCGGCGCGCTGCACGGCAGGGGCCTCTGCCACGGAAGGCCGCATCCGCGCGACTTCTTCCTTGCCGGGAACCGCATCGGCTTCATGGATTTCGAGGAGGAGCCGGAGGCCGCCATGCCGCTGGCAACGGCCCAGGCGCGCGACCTCTGGCTGCTCTTCCTCCAGCTTGTCGACCGCGCGGCCTTCGGCGCGGAAACCGCCGGAAGGGCCTATGCGGCCTGGCGCGCCGCCGCACCCCCC
This sequence comes from Shinella sp. R2-11, assembly GCF_055330205.1. Taxonomy (NCBI): domain Bacteria; kingdom Pseudomonadati; phylum Pseudomonadota; class Alphaproteobacteria; order Hyphomicrobiales; family Rhizobiaceae; genus Shinella; species Shinella sp. R2-11. The sequence continues at coordinate 220,131 of NZ_JBVAPC010000007.1, forward strand.
GGCGCCGAGACGGAGCTGAAGGAGATGCTCCGGTTCCTCGGCAAGTTTTTGTGGCTCACCCGATTGATCGGGCGCGTGCACATGGGTAGTGATCTGCGACGCTTCCTCGCCGCAACCCGCTATCTGCAGGGGGTTCTTCTCTCTCCCCGCCCGGCCGACGCAAGCAAAGCAGGTAAAGATGACTGAACTCGATACTTTGGAACAGCAGCTCCTTTCCGACGTTGCAGCGGCCTCCGACGAGGCGGCGATCGAAGCCGTGCGCGTCGGTGCGCTCGGCAAGAAAGGCTCCGTCTCGGAACTCCTGAAGACGCTCGGCACCATGTCGCCGGAAGAGCGCCAGACGCGCGGCGCGGCGATCAACGCGCTGAAGACGCGCGTCACCGACGCCATCACCGAGCGCAAGAGCGCGCTGCGCGACGCCGCCATCGAGGCCCGCCTTGCGGCCGAGACCGTCGATGTCAGCCTGCCGGTGCGCTCCTCGCCGGCCGAGCGCGGCCGCATTCATCCGATCAGCCAGATCGTCGACGAGATCACCGCGATCTTCGGTGACATGGGCTTCTCGATTGCCGAAGGCCCCGACGTCGAGACGGACTACTACAACTTCACGGCGCTGAACTTCCCGGAGGGCCACCCGGCCCGCGAGATGCACGACACGTTCTTCTTCCCCGCCGACGAGAACGGCGAGCGCAAGGTGCTGCGCACGCACACCTCACCCGTGCAGGTGCGCACCATGGAAGCGCAGAAGCCGCCGATCCGCATCATCATCCCGGGAAAAACCTACCGGCAGGACAGTGACGCGACCCATTCGCCGATGTTCCATCAGGTGGAAGGCCTCGTGGTCGACAAGACCGCGAATGTCGCCAACATGCGCTGGGTGCTGGAAGAGTTCTGCAAGGCCTTCTTCGAGGTCGACAGCGTCACCATGCGCTTCCGCCCGTCCTTCTTCCCCTTCACCGAGCCGTCCTTCGAGGTCGACATCCAGTGCGACCGCTCGTCCGGCCCGATCGTCAAGTTCGGCGAGGGCACGGACTGGATGGAAATCCTCGGCTGCGGCATGGTCCATCCGAACGTGCTGCGCGCCGGCGGTCTCGACCCGGACGAATACCAGGGCTTTGCCTGGGGCATGGGCCTCGACCGCATCGCCATGCTGAAATACGGCATGCCGGACCTGCGCGACTTCTTCAACGCCGACGTCCGCTGGCTCAGCCACTACGGCTTCCGCCCGCTCGACATGCCGACCCTGTTCGGCGGCCTCAGCGCGTAACCGGCATCCAAGGAGAAATTTGTCATGAAATTCACGCTCTCCTGGCTGAAGGATCACCTCGACACCGACGCCTCGCTGGAGGAAATCTGCGCGAAGCTGACGGCGATCGGCCTCGAAGTGGAAGACGTCGACGACAAGGCGGCCTTCAGGCCCTTCGTCATCGCCAGGGTGGTTTCCGCCGAACAGCATCCGAACGCCGACAAGCTGCGCGTGCTGATGGTCGATACCGGCAAGGGCGACCCGGTCCAGGTCGTCTGCGGCGCGCCGAATGCGCGCGCCGGCCTCGTCGGCGCGTTTGCCGCACCCGGCACCTATGTGCCCGGCATCGACGTGACGCTCGCCGTCGGCACCATCCGCGGCATCGAGAGCCGCGGCATGATGTGCTCGGAGAAGGAACTGGAAATCTCCGACAACCACGACGGCATCATCGACCTGCCGGCCGATGCGCCCGTGGGCACGAGCTATGCCGCCTATGCCGGCCTCGACGATCCGGTCATAGAGATCAACCTGACGCCGAACCGCCCCGACTGCACGAGCATCTACGGCATCGCCCGCGATCTCGCTGCCTCCGGCCTCGGCACGCTGAAGACCCCGAAGGCGCCGTCCTTCAAGGTGGAAGGCGAAACGCCGGTCAAGGTGAAGCTGGAGCTTGGCGGCGACGATCATCTCTGCCCGGGCTTCGCGCTCCGCCTCGTGCGCGGCGTCAGGAACGGCCCCAGCCCCCGCTGGATGCAGCAGCGGCTTCTCGCCATCGGCCTTCGTCCGATCAACGCGCTCGTCGACATCACCAACTATATGACCTTCGACCAGGGCCGTCCGTTGCACGTCTTCGACGCAGCCAAGGTGAAGGGCGACCTCGTCGTGCGCCGCGCGGCCGAGGGCGAGACGGTGCTGGCGCTCGATACGCGGGAATACACGCTGAACCCGTCCAACGTCGTCATCGCCGACGATAACGGCGTGGAATCCATCGGCGGCATCATGGGCGGCGAGCATTCGGGCTGCGACGAGAACACGGTCGACGTGCTGATCGAATCGGCGCTGTGGGACCCGATGAACATCGCCAAGACCGGCCGCTCGCACGGCATCATCACCGATGCGCGCTACCGCTTCGAACGCGGCGTGGACCCGGAATACATGGTGCCAGGCCTCGAACGCGCGACGGAACTGGTGCTGGAACTTTGCGGGGGCGTGCCCGCGAAGACCGACGTCGTCGGCTACAAGGGCTATACAGCCAAGGTGGTCGATTTCCCGTTCTCCGAGGTCAAGCGCCTGACGGGCCTCGACGTCTCGGAAGCCGAAAGCGCCAATATCCTGACCCGCCTCGGCTTCACGGTCACGGGCTCGGGCGAGCGCGTCTCCGTCGCGGTTCCCTCCTGGCGGCCGGACGTGGACGGCAAGGCGGACCTCGTCGAGGAGATCATGCGCATCCACGGCGTCGACAACATCAAGCCGTCGCCGCTGGAAAGCCACGGCACCGTCAACGGCCGCATCCTCACCACGCTGCAGATCCGCACGCGCCTTGCCAAGCGCGCGCTCGCCGCGCGCGGCATGATGGAGGCCGTCACCTGGTCCTTCATCCCTAAGGCGCATGCCGAGCTCTTCGGCGGCGGCGCGGCCGCGCTGGCGCTGTCGAACCCGATCGCGGCCGACATGTCCGACATGCGCCCCTCGCTGCTGCCCGGCCTGCTGGCGGCCGCCCAGCGCAATGCCGACAAGGGCTATGGCGACGTCGCGCTCTTCGAGGTCTCCGGCACCTATGAGAACGACAGGCCGGAAGGCCAGCGCCGCGTTGCCGGCGGCGTTCGCCGCGGCACGGCCTCGCTTTCGGGCTCCGGCCGTCTCTGGTCGAACGCGGCCAAGGGCGGCGGCAAGCCGGTCGACGTCTATGACGCCAAGGCCGATGCGCTCGCCGTGATCGAGGCCTGCGGCCTGCCGATGGGCAATGTGCAGATCGAGCCGGGCGCGCCCTCCTGGTACCATCCGGGCCGTTCCGGCACGATCAAGATGGGCCCGAAGACCGTTCTCGGCACTTTCGGCGAGTTCCACCCGAAGGCACTCGGCGCACTCGACGTTTCCGGCGCGCTTTGCGGCTTCGAAATTTTCGTCGATGCCATGCCGGAGCCGAAGAAGAAGGCGACCCGCACCAAGCCGGCGCTCGACCTCTCGCCCTTCCAGGCGGTGAAGCGCGACTTCGCCTTCGTGGTCGACAGGACGGTGGAAGCCGGCGCCATCATGCGCGCGGCCACCGGCGCCGACCGCAAGCTGATTGCGGCCGTCAACGTCTTCGACGTGTTCGAGGGAGCATCGGTCGGCGAGGGCAAGAAGTCCGTCGCCATCGAGGTCGTCTTCCAGCCGACCGACAAGACGCTGACCGACGAGGACTTCGAGGCCGTGACGGCCAAGATCGTCGGCAATGTGGTGAAGACCACCGGCGGCACGCTGCGGGCATGATGAAAACGAGAACGGGGCGGTGACGCCCCGCCTCACTGCTATCGAGCCACGACCTCTCCTCCGTCAAGCCCGACGATGACGTTGGCGGGTGGGGTGAGGTCGTGCCTATGCCGGAGCGGGCCCCACTCTCCCCGTTTTGTGAACGGTTTGTCACCGTTTCCCGCATTGCAGATTGGTTAATGCGACCTTAATTCCCTCCTTGGGAGGATATCGAGGTCGAAATGGATACTGCTGCTAATCTCCTGCCGGTCGCCTTCATGGGTGTCGGCGTCTATGTCTTCTTCCGCTGGGTGGTGCGGGACATGAACCGCCCGACGCGGCGCTAGAACACCCTCCCCTCACGCGTTGCCGATCAGCACCCCAGCCGCCAGCACGAGGCCGCCGCCGAGCACGACCTGCAGCACAGCGCGGAAGAACGGCGTTTCCATGTAGCGGTTCTGGATGAAGGCGATGGCCCAGAGCTCGATGAAGACGACGACGACGGCGATGGTCGTCGCCAGCATGAAATTCGGGATGAGATAGGGCAGCGCGTGGCCGAGGCCGCCGAGCGCCGTCATGATGCCCGAGGCGAGGCCGCGTTTCACCGGCGAGCCGCGGCCGGAGAGCTTGCCGTCGTCATGGGCGGCTTCCGTGAAGCCCATGGAGATACCCGCGCCCACCGACGCCGAGAGGCCGACGAGGAAGGTCTGCCAGGTATTCTGCGTGGCGAAGGCGGCGGCGAAGATCGGCGCGAGCGTCGAGACCGAGCCGTCCATCAGGCCGGCAAGGCCGGGCTGCACATAGGTCAGCACGAATTGCCGCCGCGCCGTCTGGTCCTCCTCCGCCTTCACATCGACGGGCGTATGCTCCTCGCCGAGCCGGTGGGCGAGCGATTCGTGCGACTTCTCCGCCAGCGCCAGATCGCCGAGCAGCTTGCGCGTCGGCGCGTCCTGCGTGCGCGCGGCGGCGGTCAGATAGAAGCGGTGCGCCGCCTCCTCCATGGCCTCGGCCTGCTCGCGGATCCTGTCGAGCGGCATGTTGCGGATCAGCCAGTCGGGCTTCCGCTCCGGGAAATCGCGGACATGTTCGCGCCGGACCAGCGGAATGCGATCGCCGAAGCGCTCGATATGGCGGTCGATCAGCATCTGGCGGTGATGGCTCTCCTCCTCCGCCATCTCCTCGAAGATGCGGGCGGAATTGGGATAGGCATCCCGCAGCGCATCCGCATAGGCGAGATAGATGCGGCCGTCATCCTCCTCGGAGGAGATGGCGAGGGCGAGGATTTCCTGCTCGCCGAGCGATTCGAGGCTGCGCTTGCCGGAGCGGAGGAGGCGGGAGAACATCTGCGATCATCCAGTTTAGAATTATTCTAAATATAGGAGAAAGAGTGGCCCGGTCAACCTCGACAGGGTGCGATGCATGCGGCTAGATTGGCCTTCGCAGAGACAGTAAGGGACGAGACGTGACCGGTGCATTGAAGCCGCTTTCCACAAGCCGCGACACGCTGCTCGACCGTCTCGGCCGCCTGATCGCCGACCGGCTGCAAAGCCAGACATCCGGCTACGAGCCCTATACGCCCTCCGATCCCGAGACGCTGGCGCGCACGCTGCGGCCCGGCGATATCCTGTTGGTGGAGGGCAACCAGAAGGTCTCGGCGGCGATCAAGTATCTCACGCAGTCGACCTGGTCCCATGCCGCGCTCTTCGTGGGCGACGCGGTGCCGCTGACGCTGGACCAGGCGGCCCTGCCGGCCACCGAGCGGCCGCAGCTCGTCGAGGTCAATCTCGGCGAGGGGTGCGTCGCCGTGCCGCTCACCAAGTACCGCACCTACAACACGCGCATCTGCCGCCCCATCGGCCTGACGCCGGAGGACCGGGATACGCTGATCGCCTTCATGATCTCGCGGCTCGGCCTGAAATACGACATGAAGAACATCACGGACATGCTGCGCTATTTCCTGCCGACGCCGCCCATTCCGGTGCGCTGGCGGCGGCGCATGATCGCCTTCGGCTCGGGCGATCCGACGCGGGCGATCTGCTCGACGCTGATCGCGGAAGCCTTCGAGGCGATCCGCTACCCGATCCTGCCGGACGTGACGCGCGCGCCCGGCCACGCGGCGGCGACCTCGACCTATTCGCGGCAGGAGATCCTGCACATCCGCCACCATTCGCTCTACACGCCGCGCGACTTCGACCTCTCGCCCTATTTCGAGATCGTCAAGCCGACGCTCAAATACGGCTTCGACTACAAGCGGCTGGAATGGGGCCCTGACAGAGAAGGGCCGTAGAACGGCCCTTCGAAGATTTGCAGTAATGTGGCGGGGGCTTATCCCTGACGCAGCGGCGAGATGGAAATCTCGACGCGGCGGTTCTGCGCGCGGCCGGCTTCCGAAGCATTGGAGGCGATCGGGCGTTCCAGGCCGTAGCCCATCGCCGACATGCGCCGCGGGTCGATGCCGCGCGAGGCAAGGTAATTGGCGACCGAGTTGGCGCGGCGCTCCGAAAGATCCTGGTTGTAGCCGGCATTGCCGACCGAGTCGGTGTGGCCGTCCACGTCGATCAGCGTCTTGTCGAACTTGCGCAGCACGATGGCGACGGAATCGAGCGTCTCGTAGAAGGGCGGGATCACCCGGTCCTGGTCGGTCGCAAAGGTGATGTTCGAGGGCATGTTGAGGATGATGCGGTCGCCGTTACGCGTGACCGAGACGCCGGTGCCCTGGAGCTGCGCGCGCAGCTCGGCTTCCTGATTGTCCATATAATTGCCGATGGCACCGCCGGCGAGCGCGCCGACGCCGGCGCCGATCAGGGCCGCGTTGCGGCGCTGGACGGGATTGTTGCCGATGAGGAGGCCGGCGACCGCGCCCATGCCCGCACCGATGGCCGCGCCGCCGGCCGTGTTGGAGACCTTCTGTTCGCCCGTATAGGGATCGGTCGTCGTGCAGGCAGAAAGAAAGGCCGCGGCAACCGCGACAATCGCGCATTTCTTGTACATTGAAGGTCCCCGGAGGTTTCGATGATTCTGCTTCAACCTAGCGATTGCGGCAGGAACATGAAAGAGACCCTTCCGCCCGGCCTTTCCCCTAGTTTTCGCTCTCTTCACCCGACGTCACCCCGGCGCTTGCCGCAACGACGAGGGCCGTTCCGAGCATCTGGAAGGGCGTCATCGGCTGGCCGAGGACGAGGAAGCCGGCAAGCGCCCCGAGCGCCGGCTCGAGGCTCATCAGGATGCCGAAGGCCGATGTCGGCATGCGGCGCAGCGCGATCATCTCCAGCGCATAGGGAAGCAGCGGCACGAGGATGGCAAGGCCGAGCATCATGCCGAGCCCTTCGGGGTTGAACGCCTCGGCGGCCCGCGGCAGGCCGAAGGGAGCGGCGACGACGGCGGCGACCAGCAGCGACATCGAAAGGCCTTCCAGCCCCCGGAACATCCTGCCCGTCTTCTTCATGAGGACGATATAGGTGCCCCAGCCGATGCCCGCGCCGCAGGCGAGGAGCACGCCGGCGGGATCGCCGATCCAGCCCGCGCCGTCATGGGACAGGAGCACGACGCCGGCAAAGGCCGCGAGCGGCCAGAGCAGCCGCCAGCCTCCGCCGAGCGACCAGGTGGCGACGGCGAGCGGGCCGAGGAACTCGATCGCCACGGTAAGGCCAAGCGGGATGCGGTCGATGGCGGCGAAGAAGCAGAGCGTCATCGCCGCCATGGTGGCGCCGAGCGATAGCGCGCTCAGCCATTGCCCGCGGCTGTAGGAGCGCACCGGCGGGCGCACGATCAGCGCCAGCACGAGCGCCGCCATGACGAGGCGGAAGAAGGTGGTGGTGGACGGCCCGTAGGCGGAAATCGCCGCCGCGGAAAAAGCCGAACCGAACTGGATGCTCGACATGGAGGCAAGACAGAGCAGGACGCCCGAAAGAAGCCCCGCATTGCCGGCGCGCGGCACTACCTGCTGATCCGCCATAAAGACCCTCCCGGCCCCGCGCTTTCCGCACGGGGCATGTTTGCAGACGTTGCTCTATCGGAGGGCCTGCCATCCGGCAAATCGATATTCGTGACGGCTTGCTTCAGAAAAATTGATGGGGCTCAGCCCGCCACGCCCTTCAGCGTATTGGCGACGTTGAGGCCGATCTCCGGCACGCCGTAGCCGCCCTCCATGACGACGAGCACCGGCACGCCGCTCGCCGCGACCGCCCGGCCCATCATCACATAGTCCGGCGAGGTGAGCTTGAAGAAGGAGATCGGGTCCTTTTCGAACGTATCGACGCCGAGCGAGAGGACGATGGCCTCAGCGCCGAAGGCGGCGATGCGCTTCAGGGCATCGAGAAGCGCCGCCTCCCAGACGGAATAGGACGTTCCGGGCGCCATGGGATAGTTCTGCGTCGTGCCCGCGCCCGCGCCCTTGCCGGTCTCCTCCGCATAGCCGAGGAAATGCGGGAAGGCCTCGGCCGGATCGCCGTGCAGCGAGGCGAAATAGACGTCGCCGCGCTCGTAGAAGATATCCTGCGTGCCGTTGCCGTGGTGGAAGTCGACGTCGAGGATCGCGACCTTCCTCGCGCCCTTGTCGAGGAGGCGCTGGGCGGCGACCGCGGCGTTGTTGATGAAGCAGTAGCCGCCGAAGCTGTCGATGCCGGCATGGTGGCCTGGCGGGCGGCAGAGCGCGAAAGCCGCCTTCGCGCCATCTGCGACGATATCGGCCGCCGTCAATGCCGTGCGCATGGAGGAAAGCGCCGCTTCCCAGGTGCCGGGCGAGATCGCCGTCTCGGAGGCGTTGCAATAATAGCCGAGCAGGCCGTCGATCTGGGTCGGAATGCGCGGCGAGGTGCGGCGCACGGGGAAGGACGTGGCGATGGCCTCGCCCCTGTAGCCGGCGGCCTTCCACTGGTCCCAGGCGGTTTCGAGGAAGGAAAGATAGCCGGCGTCATGCACCTTCAGCGCGGTTTCCAGACCGTATTGGTCGGGCGCGGCGATGTCGGTGAAGCCGGCATCCTTGACCGCGGCGAGGATCCATTCGGCCCGGAACGGCGCCTCGAAGGGCGGCACCAGTTCGCCGCCGTAAAGCTCGCTGCGAGCGTTCCTGAGCTTGTGGTCCTCGGAAAAGATGACGCGCATGAAGGGCTCCCCGGTTTTCATTCGGCGCGACGGTAGTGCATTTTTTCCGGAAGGGAAATCTCTCCCGCGGGGTAGGAAGGGACCCTTCGCCCCGCGGGCGGCGGAGCGAAGGGTGCGGCCCGGTCGGGATCAGGCGACGGCGGCGCGCTGCTGACGGGCAAGGCCGATCTCCTTGAGGAGCAGGATATCGGCGACCGCGACGGCGGCAACCGCGATGACACCCATGCCCGCCAGCGTCAGGCCGCCGCGGGCAAGCAGGAGAACGGCGATGCTGCCGAGGACCCAGAGGGCATCCCCCGTGACGGCAACGCGCACGGCGGCGGGTGACGGCCGGTCCTGCCGGCCGACCGCGAGGTGGAAGGCGCCCCAGAGGACGAAGAAGGCGGCAAGGCCGGTGAGGACGGCGAACGTCGCATGCGGGCCGACGAGGCCGCCGATCGGGCCGGCGAAGAGGAAGAGGGCGATGCCCGCGGCGAGAGAGAAGACGCCGTCGGCGAGCATGACGGATTTCAGGAGATTGCGGTTGAGGGCTGCGAACATGATGGGCTCCTTTCGTTGTCGATGGGACCCATCCTGTCGCGGCGAGGGAGGCAAACCAATTACCTTGGAGGTAATGGAAATTCCGCTGCCCCTCCTGTCTATTGCAAACAGGCATGGAGGCGGACATGGAATTCGGCGAACATCTCAGGGAATGGCGCAGCCACCGGCGCCTCAGCCAATTGGAGCTGGCGAGCGAGGCGGGCATTTCGGCCCGCCACCTCTCCTTCCTGGAGACCGGCCGCTCGCGCCCCTCGGAGGGCATGATCCTGCGGCTTTCCGCCGTGCTCGACATTCCGGCGCGCGACCAGGGCCTGCTCTTCTCCGCGGCCGGCTTCCGGCCGCGCTTTACCACCGCGCCGGCGGCCAGCCTTTCGGCCTTTCCACCGGCAGTGGCCGAGGCCATCGGCCTCATCCTCGCCCGCCACGATCCCTATCCGGGCGTCGTCTTCGACCATGAATACAATGTGCTGACGGCGAACCAGGCCTTTCTCGGCCTTGCCGGCATGGCAGGGATTACGGTTTCGCCGGGCGACAATTTCCTCGACGCCTATCTCGGCGCGACGCCGCTGCGCTCCATAATCGTCAACTGGGCGCAGTCGGTCGCCGATCTCGTCCACCGCATCCGCGCCGAGGCCTGGCTGCAGGGGCCGCGCAGCCCGCTTTCAAAACGCATCGAGCGGCTGGCGGCGGCGGAAGAAATCCGCGCGGCGCTGGAAGCCTTTCCGGAAAGCGAGCGGCTGCCGGTCCTGCCCATCGAGATGAAGATCGGCGTAAAGCGCTTCAACTGGATCACCACGCTCACCTCCTTCGGCTCGGCGCAGGATGCGCTGGTGCAGGGCGTGCTGATCGAGAGCTTCTTTCCGGCCGATGCCGAGACGCGGGCTCACTTCGAGGCGGCGGAGGCGCCGAAGACGAAGCGGGAATAGCCGAGGAAGGACCAGACCATTGCCACGATGGACGCGATGGCGACGGCAAGCACCGGCCAGAGCGCCGGGAAGGCCAGAAGGATCGCCGAATAGACCGCATAGTTGAGGAGGGCGGCGCTGATGCCAACCCCGCCATAGCGCGTGCCTTCCACTGCCAGCCCCCGGTCGCTGCGGCCGAAGGTGAAGCTGCGGTTCAGCCAGAAGGTGACGAGCATGGCCGCCGCGATGGCGAGGATGCGCGCGCCGAACGGCCCGAGCGGCGTTGCCCTCAGAAGCAGCGCCAGAACGCCGGCATCGACCAGAAAGCCGACCCCGCCGACGACGGCGAAGGCGAGGACGCGCCTCATGCCGCGCGCGAATGCGCCGGCGTCTCTTCGGCCGGGCGGGCGCGGCGGCGATGGCCGGTATGGCCGGCGGGCAGGTTCATGTAGTGGATGCGCAACTGCTCGGCCCGGGCGCGGGCGAGCGAATCGAGGATCATGCCGGCGGAGAAGACGAGGAAGGAGATCATCATGAGCACCAGCGAGAAGACCCAGGTCGGCATGCGGTCGACGAGGCCGGTGCGGAAATAGGCGGCGAGGACGGGCGCCATGAAGACGAGGCTGAGGCCCATGAAGCCGCCGCTGATCGCGCCGAAGAAGGTGAAGGGGCGCGTCTCCTTCATCAGCATGGCGAACATCCAGAGGATCTTAGCGCCGTCGCGGAAGGTGGAGAGCTTGGAATGCGAGCCGTCCGGGCGGCGGCCGTAGTCGAGCTCCAGCTCGGCGACCGGCAGGCGCAGGCGCGAGGCATGCACCGACATTTCCGTCTCGATCTCGAAGCCGCCGGAAACGGCTGGGAAGCTCTTGGCGAAGCGGCGCGAGAAGACGCGGTAGCCCGAGAAGATATCGGAGAAATCGTTGCCGAAGAGCGAGCGGTAGAGCGTGTTGAAGATGCGGTTGCCGAAGGCGTGGCCCTGGCGGCCGGCATCGGCATGCACGCCGCGGCGCGTGCCGACGACCATGTCGGCGCCCTCGGTGATCAGCGTGCGGATGAGCTCCGGCGCATCCGGGGCGGCATAGGTGCCGTCGCCGTCGGCCATGACATAGATATCCGCATCGATGTCGGAGAACATGCGGCGCACCACATTGCCCTTGCCCTGGCGGCGCTCGCGCACCACCGTCGCGCCGGCCAGCGCGGCGCGCAGCGCCGTCGAATCGGTGGAATTGTTGTCGTAGACATAGATGCGGGCCGTCGGCAGCGCGGCGCGGAACCCGGTCACGACCTCGCCTATCGTCTGCGCCTCGTTGTAGCAGGGCAGCAGCACGGCGATATCGAGGTCTTCCAGCAAGGCATGCGTCATGGCGGCGCGATCTCCCAAGGCAGGCCGGCTCATGCGACCTCAGGTTTTACTATTTCTTGAGAAGGTTAAGGCTAGGTTTCGGCAGGCTTCCCATGGCGTCGGAAAGGGCTTCCCGTGTCGAAAACCATGCCTGCGGCTCTCCCGCTCGCACCAGCGGGCACATCCGCGCCGCGTCAGGGCATGACGCTGCAGGTGCTCGCCCTCTATGCGCTCGTGGCGATTGCCCTCCTGCTTCTCGTTTCGCTCCCCTTCGCCACGGACTATGTCGGCTCCGACAACGACGACACGATGCGGCTCGTCGTGGTGCGCGACCTGCTGGCCGGCCAGAGCTGGTTCGACACGACGCAATACCGCCTCGGCCTTGCGGGCGGCACGCTGATGCACTGGTCGCGCTTCATCGACCTGCCGATCGCCAATCTCATCAGCTTCTTCTCGCTGTTCACCGATGCGCGGCAGGCCGAGGCCATCGCGCTCGCCGTCTGGCCGACATTCCTCGTCGTGCCGGTGCTGTTCGGCATGGGGCTTGCGGGCTACCGGCTCGGCGGCAAGGCCGCCATGCATGCGACGCTGGTGCTGACCACCGTCTTCGTCGTCGCGCTCAACCGCTTCCAGCCGGGCGCCATCGACCATCACAATGTCCAGCTCGCGCTTATCGCCTCTATCGCGGCCATGCTGCTCGACCCCGGCAGACGGGCGCGCGACCATGCGGTGGCCGGCCTGCTTGCGGGCCTTGCCATCGCCATCGGCGCGGAGACGACACCGCTGATCGGCGCCGTCTGCCTTGTCGTCGCGCTGCGCTGGGTGTGGTTCGGGCAGGCCTTCCGCGAGGCGGCGGCCGCCTTCGGCCTGTCGCTGGCGCTGACCATCACCTTCGCCTTCTTCGCGACGGTTGCGCCCGCGCGATACACACAGGTGACCTGCGACAGCCTCTCCTACGGCTTCTATGCGCTGGCGACGCTCGGCGGCGGCGTGCTGTTCCTGGTGGCCTCGCTCGCCAGCGGCCGGTCGTTCGGCGGGCGGCTTGCGGCGCTTGCGGGTGCCGGCGCGATCCTTGCGGCCTCGGTGCTGATCATCGCGCCCGGCTGCCTTGCCAACCCGCTCGACACGCTCGATCCGCTGTTGAAGACCTTCTGGCTCTCCGGCGTCATCGAGGCGCAATCGGCCGTCGCGCAGTTCAGGCTCGATCCGGGATCGGTCGGCAGCTTCTATGCGCCCGGCCTTCTCGCCATGCTGGTCTGCCTCTGGCGCATCCGGCGGAAGGAAGCCGCCGAGGGGCATCTCGTCGTCCTCGGCCTGCTGGCGGTCGCCTTCGCCGTCTCACTGATCCAGATCCGCGGCGCGATCTTCTCCAACATGCTCTCGGCCCTGCCGCTCGGCCTTGCCATCGCCGATCTCAGGAAAGCCTCCAACGCCGCCCCGAAGAACCTCAAGCTCGGGCTCGCCTTCATCGCCATGACGCTCGCCTCCGTGCCCGCAAGCTGGGCACTGGCCGGCGCGCTGCTGCCCGGCCGCTCGCAGGATACGCTGCGCGCCGGGCTATCGAGCACCGCCGCCGAGCGCCCCTCCTGCACCGCCGAGGCATCGATCGCCCCGCTCGCCGCCGAGCCCGTCGGCGTTGTGGCCGGCGCCTCCAATCTCGGTTCGCCGATCCTGCGCTACACCGGCCACCGCGTTCTTTCCGCGCCCTATCACCGCAACCAGGGCGGCATGCTGACGGAACTGCATATCGGTCTTTCCAACTCGCACCAGGCGGAAGCCTTCCTGCGCGGCGCGCATGTCACGCTGCTCGCCTTCTGCGGCGACGATACGCAGACCCGCGACATCGCCGAAGCGGAGCCCGGCGGCCTTTACGCCGATCTCCTCAAGGGCAGGGTGCCGGCCTATCTGGAGCCGGTCGCGGGCACGCAAAACGCCGCCTTGCAGCTCTATCGGGTCCGGCCGGAATAGGGCTGGGGATGCCGGCGCGCCCTGCCGTGCCATCGGCGGGAAAACGCACTACACTTGCCGCCATGAGCTTCTTTTCCGAAAACGATTCGCCCAGCAACCTTGCCGAATATTCGGTGTCGGAGCTTTCCGGCTCCATCAAGCGCACCGTCGAGCAAGCCTTCGACCAGGTGCGGGTGCGCGGCGAGATTTCCGGCTATCGCGGCCCGCATTCCTCGGGCCATGCCTATTTCTCGCTGAAGGACGACCGGGCGCGCATCGACGCGGTGATCTGGAAGGGCAGTTTCTCGCGCCTGCGCTTCAAGCCGGAAGAGGGCATGGAGGTGATCGCCACCGGCAAGATCACCACCTTCCCCGGCTCCTCGAAATACCAGATCGTCATCGAGACGCTGGAGCCGGCCGGCGCCGGCGCGCTGATGGCGCTGCTGGAAGAGCGCCGCCGCAAGCTTGCCGCCGAAGGGCTCTTCGACGCCGAGCGCAAGAAGCCCCTGCCCTTCCTGCCGAGGGTCATCGGCGTCGTCACCTCGCCCACCGGCGCGGTCATCCGCGACATCCTCCACCGCATCGCCGACCGGTTCCCGGTCCATGTCGTCATCTGGCCCGTCAAGGTGCAGGGCGAAGGCTCGGGGCAGGAGGTGGCGGCGGCCATCGAGGGCTTCAACACGCTGGACCCGTTCGGCCCGATCCGTCGGCCGGACGTGCTGATCGTCGCGCGCGGCGGCGGCAGCCTCGAAGACCTCTGGAGCTTCAACGACGAGATCGTCGTGCGCGCCGCGGCGGCCTCCAATATCCCGCTGATTTCCGCCGTCGGCCACGAGACGGACTGGACGCTGATCGACCATGCGGCCGACCGGCGCGCGCCGACGCCGACGGGCGCGGCCGAAATGGCCGTGCCGGTGAAGGCCGACCTCGATGCGCAGGTCGCCTCGCTTGCCGCGCGGCTGCGCTCGGCCTCGGCCCGCCAGATGGACAACCGCCGGCAGGGCGTCCGCGCGCTCGCCCGAGCGCTGCCCTCGCTCGACCAGCTTCTCGCCCTGCCGCGCCGCCGCTTCGACGAGGCGGCCGCCGGCCTCGGGCGGGGCCTCCAGATGAACACGGTAAACAAGCGCCGGGCCTTCGAGCGCACCGCCGCCCATCTGCGGCCCGACATGCTCCTCACCCGCATCACCGAGCGCCGCCAGCGCGTTTCCGAGCGGCTGCAAAGGGCGGAGCGCATCGTGGAGCGCCGGCTCGACCAGCTGCGCGCCCGGCTCTCCGCCTTCGACGTATCGCTGCGCGCGACGCCCGCCCGCATCAAGACCCAGACCGAACGCGCCCGCGACCGGCTGAACGGCCTTGCGCTCAGGGCCGAAAGCGCGCTTTCCGGCGATCTTTCCCGGCGTCGCGCCCTACTTTCGGCGCAGGACCGCATGCTGCAATCGCTCTCCTACCGCAATGTGCTGAAGCGCGGCTACGCGCTGGTGCGCGACGAAGAGGGGGCACCCGTGAAGGGCGCGGCGGAGCTTGGCCCCGGCCGCGCCATCGCCATCGAGTTCGTCGACGGCACGGTGGACGCCGTTACCGGATCGGGCGGCGGCGCGCCGCGCCGGAAGCCGACCAGGGCGGAGGCGGAAAAGCCCGCGCCGCGCCAGGGCTCGCTGTTCTGAGGCCGCCATGCGCATTCTTCTCGTGCTCGCCCATCCGCTGGAGGAAAGCTTCGCCGCAAGCGTCGCCGGGACGGTGCGCAGGAAGCTCGAAGCGAACGGCCATACGGTCGATCTCATCGACCTCTACCGCGAGGGCTTCGATCCGCGGCTAAGTCAAAGCGAGCGTTCGCGCTATTTCGAGCCGGACTACGATCCGTCCGAGGCCGAGCCCTATATCTCCCGGCTGAAGCAGGCGGAGGGGTTGGTGCTCGTCTTCCCGCAATGGTGGTTCAATTTCCCGGCCATCCTGAAGGGCTTCTTCGACCGCGCCTTCGCGCCGGGCGTCGCCTTCGAGAACGATCCGGACGGCGGGCGCATCCAGCCGAAGCTCGGCAATATCCGCCTCTTCTGGGCCTTCACCACGACGGGTTCGCCCTGGTGGGTGGTGCATCTCTACATGGGCAATCCCGTGAAGCGCCTGTTGAAACGCGGCATCGCCGCCTTCTGCGCCAAGGGGCTCGATTTCAGGCTGGTCAGCCTGCACGACATGGACCGCATCGGCGAGGAAAAGCGCAAGGCGCATCTCGCGCGGGTCGAAAGGCTCATCGAGCGGATATGAGCTCGAACGCATGCTGCGGCATCAGGCGCTCCCCAGCTCATTACTCGAACTCCCTCAGGAACTTCCGCAACAACTCATCCAGCGCCGCGCGCTCTTCAGGACTCAGCCCCTCGAGCAACCGGTGCTCATTCCCGACATGGGCCGTCACCGCCTCGTCCACCAGCGCAAAGCCCTTCGGCGTCAGCGCGATGATGACGCCGCGCCGGTCGTCCGGATTGTGCGAGCGTTCGATCAGGCCCGCCTTTTCAAGCTGGTCGAGCCGGTTGGTCATGGTGCCGGAGCTGACCATGGTGGTCGCGATGAGATCGCCGGGCGAAAGCCTGTAGGGCGGGCCGGAGCGGCGCAGCGTCGCCAGCACGTCGAAGCTCGCTGAATTGAGCCCGTGCGCCAGGAGCGTCTTCTCGATCTCGCGGGCGACATGGATGCGCAGCCGCGCCAGCCGGCCGAAGAGGCCCATCGGCGCGACGTCGAGGTCCGGCCGTTCGCGCTTCCATTGCTCGAGAATTCTGTCGACGTGATCCATGGCTCGACTAAAGCAGAGATTATCTTGACGTCAAGATAAACCAATATATCTTGACTTCAAGATTCTTTGAATGGAGACATTCCATGTCCCGCGCCTCCGATATCCTCCTCACCGCCATCGCGCCCGCCGTATGGGGCAGCACCTACATCGTCACGACCGAGCTTCTGCCGGCCGGCTATCCGCTGACCGTCGCCATGCTGCGCGCCCTGCCGGCCGGGCTTCTCCTGCTGCTGCTCGTGCGCCAATTGCCCAGGGGCATCTGGTGGCCGCGCACCGTGCTGCTCGGCGCGCTGAACTTTTCCGTCTTCTGGGCGATGCTCTTCGTCTCGGCCTATCGGCTGCCGGGCGGCGTGGCCGCGACGGTCGGGGCCATCCAGCCGCTGATCGTGCTCGGCCTGTCCCGCGCCATCATGGGAACGGCGGTGCGGCCGCTCTCGGTGCTCGCCGGCCTTGCCGGCATCGGCGGCGTCGCGCTGCTGGTGCTGACGCCGGCCGCCGCGCTCGACCCGGTCGGCATCGCCGCCGGGCTTGCCGGCGCGGTCTCCATGGCCCTCGGCACCGTGCTGTCGCGCCACTGGCAGCCGCCCGTGCCGCCGCTGACCTTCACCGCCTGGCAACTCACCGCCGGCGGCCTGCTGCTGGTGCCCGCCGCGCTGCTCCTCGAACCGGCGCTGCCGATGCCGACGGCGGAAAACCTCATCGGCTTCCTCTATCTCGGCGTCATCGGCGGGGCGCTCACCTATATCGTCTGGTTCCGCGGCCTTTCGCGGCTCGATCCGGCGACCGTCTCGCCGCTCGGCTTCCTCAGCCCGCTCGTCGCCGTCGTGCTGGGCTGGGCGCTGCTCGGGCAGGATCTCGGCCATTGGCAGATCGCCGGCATGGTCGTGGTGCTAGGCAGCGTCTGGCTCAGCCAGCGGGCGCAGGCGGCGGACCCTGCCCGCCGCGCCCAAGCGGTGCCATCGCGTGAAGTATCCGCTCGCTGACGGCCTTTGCCCCACCCGCCGTTGTCATCCCCGGCCTTGAGCCGAGGATGACAACGGTGAATGCTCGGGGCGAGCCCGAGCAGGGCGGAAGAGAAAGGCGAGACGTTATGCCCACTCGCCGGCGCGCATGACGGACACGCGGCTACCGTCGGCACGGATGCCGTCGATGTCCACCTTGTCGGAGCCGATCATCCAGTCGATATGGATGAGACTCTCATTGCCGCCCTGCGCGCAGATCTCATCGGGCGACAGGCTTGCGCCATCGAGGAAGCATTTGGAATAGCACTGGCCGAGCGCGATGTGGCAGGAGGCGTTCTCGTCGAACAGCGTGTTGTAGAAGAGGATGCCGCTCGCCGAGATCGGCGAGGAATGCGGCACCAGCGCCACCTCGCCGAGCCGGCGCGCGCCCTCGTCCGTATCCAGCACCTTGTTCAGCACCGCCTCGCCCTTCGAGGCCTTCGCCTCGACAATGCGGCCGCCCTCGAAGCGCACCCGGATATCGTCGATCAGCGTGCCCTGGTGGGAGAGCGGCTTGGTGGAGGAGACATGGCCCTCGACGCGCAGCGCATGGGGCGTGGTGAAGACCTCTTCCGTCGGGATGTTGGGATTGCAGGTGATGCCGTTCTTCGCCGTGGAGGCGCCGCCGTGCCATTCGTGGCCGTCGGCAAGGCCGACCGTCAGGTCCGTACCCGGTCCCTGGAAGTGCAGGGCCGAGAAACGCTCGCCGTTCAGCCAGGCCGAGCGCTTGGCGAGGTTGGCATTGTGCTCAGCCCAGGCGGCGACCGGATCGGCGACATCGACGCGGGAGGCGGCGAAGATGGCGTTGGCGAGCTTTTCGACCGCCACGTTCTCCGGGTCGTTCGGGAAGACCTGCCTGGCCCAGGAGGGGTTCGGATAGGAGACGATGTTCCAGTTGATGTCGAAATTGGCGATCTTCTCCAGCGCCGGCTTGTAGGCGGTGGAATTGGCCTTGTTGGCGCGGGCGACCTTGGCCGGGTCCTCGCCGGAAAGCAGCATCGGGTTGTCGCCGGCAATGGCGAGGCGCGCCGCGCCGTTGGCATAGGCCTTGGCCATGCCCTCGTAGAGCCAGTCCGTCGCGCGGTCGAAGCTCTCGTCCGGCGCATGGCGGTAGCGGGCGAGCGTCGCCTCCTCGTCGGCATAGAAGGTGCTGACGAGGCCCGCACCGGCGATATAGGCATGCTTGGTGATGAGGCGGACGAGCGGCAGCGCGGCGATGGGCGCGGTCATCACGAGGTCCTGCCCCTTCTGGAGCTGGAGGCCGACGCGCACGGCGACTTCGGCGAGTTTTTCGAGCTTTTGCGGATCGACGGAGGGATTGGTCATGGCAGCCTGCTTTCTGGAATCGATGCGGGAAACGTAGTGCGCCCAAGCGGCAAAGAGAAGGTCAGGCGATGACGGGCGCGGCAATCGCCTTCAGCGCCGCCACCACGTCGCGCGGGTCAAGGCGTACCTGGAGGCCGCGCTGGCCGCCGTTCATGTAGACCGCCTCATGCGCCAGCGCCTCCGCCTCGATGGCGGTCGGCACCTGCTTCTTCTGGCCGAAGGGGCTGATGCCGCCGACGACGAAGCCGGTCAGCCGCTCGGCATCGGCCGGCTTCATCATGTTGGCGGACTTGCCCTTGAAGGCGCTCGCCAGCTTCTTCATGCTGACCTCGCGGTCCGACGGCACGATGACGCAGACCGGCTTGCCGTCCACCTCCGCCATCAGCGTCTTGAGGACACGCGCCGGATCCTCCCCCAGCGCCTCGGCGGCCTGGATGCCGACACGGTCGGCGGTCGGGTCGTAGTCGTAGGTGTGGACGGTGAAGGAAACGCCGGCCTTGGCGAGGGCCTGGGTGGCGCGGGTGGTCTTGGACATGGCGGGCCATCAATGAGAAATCGATCGGTCCGCATGGGTGCAGGAGAGGGGCCGGCATGTCAATGCGGTCGGGGCGCCGGTGAGCGACAGCGCGCCTGTTCCCGCGGGAACAGCGGGCGGCGGAGGGATGTGAGACCTTCTGATCACCGGATGAGAGAGGCTCATCCCCACCGATCAGGAGAGAGACCCATGCGCAAGATCATCGTTTCCGCCACCATCGCCCTCGTCGCCGCCATCTCCTTCGCCGCTCCCTCGCAGGCCGGCTACTACAGCTACGGCTACGAGCCCTATTGCTTCGTCAAGAAGGTGAAGACCTACGACTACTACGGCAATGTGATCGTCAAGAAGATCAGGGTCTGCCGCTAAACGGCCCCTCACTGACCTCCCCGAAGGCCCGGATGTTCCCTGCATCCGGGTCTTTCGTTGTCCGGCGGTGCGGATGCGTGGACCCTCGGGTCGAGCCCGAGGATGACGACAGAAGGGAAGTTGGCGCACCTACCAGCCGGCCCGCATGCCGCAGCGTTCAAGGGAAGCGGAAACATGCCCTCCCCTCCGTCATCCCCGGGGCTCGACCCGGGGAGCGGCACGGCACGCTCAATAGCCGGCGCTGCGATCCACCAGATGTTCCAGCGGCTTGCCGCTTTCCAGCCGGCCGATCTGGTGGGCGACGTGGCGGAAGAGGGCGGCGACGTCGGAGGCGGCGGCGGCGTGGGGGGTCATGAAGACCTTGTCCATCGACCAGAAGGGGCTTTCGAGCGGCAGCGGCTCCTGCTGGAAGACGTCGAGCGAGGCACCGTGCAGTGTGCCGTCGTTGACGGAGGCGACGATGTCGGCCTCGACCTGGCTGCCGCCGCGGCCGCCATTGATGAAGACCGGGGCGCCGAACGGGCCCTTGCGGCTGAGGCGGGTGAAGAGGCCGGTATTGTAGATATCGCGCGTATCCGGCGTCAGCGGCAGCAGGCCGACGAGGAAATCGGTCCTGCCGAGGAAGGCGTCGAGGCCCTTTTCGTCATAGGTCTCGAAGCCCTCGGCCTTGCGGCCGCTCTTCGACCAGCCGATGACGTTGAAGCCGAGCGCCCTCAGCTTTTGTGCCGAATCCTGCCCGAGCACGCCGAAGCCCATGATGCCGACGGTGATGTCCTTCGCCTCGGGCTGGGGAAGCTCGCGCCAGATGCGCTTTTGCCGCAGCGCCTCGTAGGCCTGGTGCTGGCGCAGGTGCATGAGGCATTGCATGACGATCCATTCGCTCATGCGGGTCGTCAGCGTGTCGTCGACGAAGCGGACGAGCGGCACGTCCGGCAGGCCGGGCAGCGTCAGGACGTGATCGACGCCGGCGCCGCCGGAGAAGACGACCTTGAGGTCCTTGGCACGGGAGAAGAGATCGGCGCTTGGCCGCCAGACCACGGCGTAGTCGATGCCGGAAAGGTCGCGGTTGCGGTTTGCCGGATGCAGCAGGTTGATGACCTCGCGCCCGGGAAACGCGCCCTTGAGCGCGGCGGCGACCTCTTCCTGGTCGAATTTCAGATCGATGATGACCGGGCTTTTCGTCGACATGCTGCTTCCTGCTGCTACTGGCTTATCGTCTCGCTGCGGACGGCTTCGAGGTTGAAGGCCGCGGCCATGAGGGCCCTGGTATAGGCCTCGCCCGGCCGCTCGATGATGTCCTTCGCCCTGCCCTTCTCCACCACGCGCCCGCTGCGCATGACGATGATGTCGTTGGCGAGCGCGCGCACGACCTTGAGGTCGTGGCTGATGAAGAGATAGGCGAGATTGTGCTTCGCCTGAAGATCGCGCAGGAGCTCGACCACCTGTGCCTGCACGCTCATGTCGAGCGCGGAGGTCGGCTCGTCCAGCATGACGAATTCGGGTTTCAGCACCATGGCGCGGGCGATCGCGATGCGCTGGCGCTGGCCGCCGGAAAATTCGTGCGGGTAGCGCCAGCGCGTCGAAGGATCGAGGCCGGTTTCTTCCAGCGCGGCGGCGACGCGACGGTCGCGATCGGCCTCGGAAAGCGAGGGTTCGTGGATCTTCAGGCCCTCCGCGACGATGTCGGCGACCGACATGCGCGGCGAGAGCGAGCCATAGGGGTCCTGGAAGACGATCTGCATGCGCCGGCGCAGCGGCCGCATCTCGGCGAAGGAGTGGCCGGCAATGTCCTGCCCGACGAAGGCGATGCGGCCCTTGGACGAGATGAGCCGCGTCAGCGCGAGGCCGAGCGTCGTCTTGCCGGAGCCGGATTCGCCGACGACGCCGAGCGTGTGGCCGGCGCGCAGCTTAAGGTCGATGCCATCGACGGCCTTCACATGATCGACGACGCGGCGCATGAAGCCGGCCTTGATCGGGAACCAGACTTTTACGTCCTCCGCCTCCACCACAATGGGCTGGCTGTCGTCGGCCGGGCGCGGCTCGCCGCGAGGCTCGGAGGCGAGGAGGTGGCGGGTATAGGCGTGCTGCGGGTTGGAGAAGATCTCCTCGACCGGACCGGTCTCGACGATCCTGCCCTTGGTCATCACGCAGACCCGGTCGGCGAATTTGCGCACGATGCCGAGGTCGTGGGTGATGAAGAGCATGGACATACCGTGCTCTTCCTTGAGGTTCTTCAGGAGCTCGAGGATCTGCGCCTGCACGGTGACGTCGAGCGCGGTGGTCGGCTCGTCGGCGATCAACAGCTCGGGGCGGTTGGCGAGTGCCATGGCGATCATCACGCGCTGGCGCTGGCCGCCGGAAAGCTCGTGCGGATAGGCGGCGAGGCGCTTTTCCGGCTCGCGGATGCCGACCTGGTTGAGGAGTTCGAGGATTTTCGCGCGCGCGGCGGGGCCTTCGATATCCTGGTGCAGCTTCAGGATCTCGCCGATCTGCCGCTCGATGGAATGCAGCGGATTGAGCGAGGTCATCGGCTCCTGGAAGATCATGGTGATGTCGTTGCCGCGCACCGCGCGCAACGCCGCGTCCGACGCTTTCAGGAGGTCCTTGCCCTTGAAGACGATCTCACCCGACGGATGGCTCGCGGCGGGATAGGGCAGCAGCCTCAGGACCGAGTTCGCCGTCACCGACTTGCCGGAGCCCGATTCGCCGACGAGGGCGACGACCTCGCCGCGGTGGATCTCGAAGGAGACGCGGTCGACGGCGAGTGAGGTATTGCCGCCCTGGTGGAAGGCCACCGACAGGTCGCGGACGGAAAGGATGGTTTCGGGAGCGCTCACCGGAAGGTCTTCCTCGGATCGAAGGCGTCGCGCGTCGCTTCGCCGACGAAGATCAGCAGCGACAGCATGACGGACATGACGACGAAGGCGGTGAGGCCGAGCCACGGCGCCTGAAGGTTCTCCTTGCCCTGCGCGATCAGTTCGCCGAGCGAGGGCGAGCCCGGCGGCATGCCGAAGCCCAGGAAGTCGAGCGAGGTGAGCGTGGTGATCGAGCCGGAGAGGATGAAGGGCAGGAAGGTGAGCGTCGCGACCATCGCGTTCGGCAGGAGGTGCCGCGCCATGATCGTCGCATTGCCGACGCCGAGCGCCCGGGCCGCCCGGACATATTCGAAGTTGCGGGCGCGCAGGAACTCGGCGCGCACCACGCCGACGAAGCCGACCCAGGAGAAGAGCAGCATGATGCCGAGCAGGATCCAGAAGCCGGGCGGCAGGATGGCGGCGATGATGAGCAGGATGTAGAGCACCGGCATCGAGGACCAGATCTCGATGAAGCGCTGCATCAGGAGGTCGGTCCAGCCGCCGAAATAGCCCTGGATCGCGCCCGCCGTCACGCCGACCACGGCCGAGCAGATCGTCAGCGCGAGGCCGAAGAGCACCGAGATGCGGAAGCCGTAGATGACGCGGGCGAGCACGTCGCGCGCCTGGTCGTCCGTGCCGAGCCAGTTGAGATTGTGCCAGTTGCAGTTCACGTCCGCCGCGCCGTCCGGATAGCCGGAGCAGCGCTCCTCCTTCGACATCAGCCAGAAGGGCTTGGTCGGCGCGGAATGCGGGATGTTGGAATTGGTCGAGCTGTAGGAATAGCGGATCGGCGGCCAGACCATCCAGCCGTTCGCCTCGATCTCCTCGGTGATGAAATCGGAGCGGTAGTCGGTCTCGGCGAGGAAGCCGCCGAACTTTTCCTCCGGATAGTCGATCACGACGGGGAAGAGCAGCTCGCCCTTGTAGGAGGCGAGGATCGGCCGGTCGTTGACGATGCATTCGGCAAAAAGGCTGAGCACGAAGATGACGAGGAAGATCCAGAGCGACCAGTAGCCGCGCCGGTTCGCCTTGAAGTTCTCCCAGCGCCTCTTGTTGGTCGGCGAGAGCAGGCCCTTCCTCGGCGGGGCGATGGGGGTCGTATCGGTAATGGCGGTCATCAGACGTCCCTCCGCTCGAAATCGATGCGCGGATCGACCCAGGTATAGATGAGGTCGGAGACGAGGGAGACGACGAGGCCCATCAGCGAGAAGATGAAGAGCGTGGCGAAGACGATGGGATAGTCGCGCCGGACGATGGAATCGTAGCCGAGGCGGCCGAGGCCATCGAGCGAGAAGATGTATTCGATCAGCAGCGAGCCCGTGAAGAAGGCCGAGATAAAGGCGCCGGGAAAGCCGGCGATGATGATCAGCATGGCATTGCGGAAGACGTGGCCGTAGAGCACCTGGCCCTCGGTCAGGCCCTTGGCGCGTGCCGTCGTGACATATTGCTTCTTGATCTCGTCGATGAAGGAGTTCTTCGTCAGGAGCGTCGTCGTGGCGAAGGCGGAAAGCAGCAGCGTGATCAGCGGCAGCGTCATGTGCCACATGTAGTCGAGCGGCTTCTGCCACCAGGCGAGGCTGTCGAAATTGTCCGAGACGATGCCGCGCAGCGGGAACCAGTCGAGGAACGAGCCGCCGGCAAAGACGACGATGAGCAGAATGCCGAAGAGGAAGCTCGGCACCGCATAGCCGATGATGATGATGCCGGAGGTCCAGACGTCGAAGGCTGAGCCGTCCTTCACCGCCTTGTGGATGCCGAGCGGGATGGAGATGGCGTAGGAGAAGATGAGGATCCACACGCCGAGCGAGATGGAGACCGGCATCTTCTGCGCGATGAGGTCGACGACGGAGACGTTGCGGAAGAAGCTCTCGCCGAAGTCGAAGCGCATGTAGTCCCACATCATCGTGAAGAAGCGCTCGAGCGGCGGCTTGTCGAAGCCGAACTGCTTTTCCAGCTTGGCGATGAATTCCGGATCGAGGCCGCGCGCGCCGCGATAGGCGCTGTCCTGCCCGACCTGCTGCAACATGTCGCCGCCCCCGCCGGAGAGGCGATCGCCGCCGCTCTGGCTCGTCAGGTCCGCGATGACCTGCTCGACCGGACCGCCGGGCGCGAACTGCACGATCGCGAACGAGATCGCCATGATGCCGAAGATCGTCGGGATCATCAGCAGGATGCGGCGCAGGATATAGGCGCCCATCAGCGATCACCCGCCCGATTGCGCCGCGTCGATGTCCAGCCGTCCAAGCCCGATCCTTCCGTTCTTCCGCCGCCGCGCGGCCGGTGATTCGTCATCGCTATATGGAGCCCAGCCGGACCGCGTGTGCAAGCCCCGGCTTATTTGCCCCGTCTCACTTGGCTGCGTTCTTCGACCACCAGACGTCCGGGAAGCCGAGGCCGTAATAGGGCAGATCCTTCGGCCGGGCGAGATGGTTCCAGTAGGCGACCTGCACCGACCTGGAATAGAACATCGGCACGAGATAGTGATGGGCGAGCAGCACGCGGTCCATCGCCTTGACGGTGGCGACGAGCTCGGCGCGGTCCGGCGCGAAGATGATCCGGCGGATCAGTTCGTCGATGGCGGGATCTGCGATGCCGGCATAGTTGCGCGAGCCCTGCTGGTCGACCGAGGAGGAGCCCCAGTAGTCGACCTGCTCGTTGCCCGGCACCAACGTCTGCGCCCAGATGCCGTAGAGCATGTCGTAGTCGAAGCTGCGGACGCGGTTGGTGTATTGCGAGCTGTCGACCGTGCGGATGCGCGCGTCGACGCCGATGTCGGTGAGGCTCTTCACATAGGGCAGGACCGTGCGCTCCTGCGAGGGATTGGAGAGCAGGATCTCGATGCCGAAGGGCTCGCCGGTCTTCACGTTCACCAGCTTGCGGTTCTTCAGCTCGTAGCCCGCGTCCTTGAAGAGCGTCAGCGCCGTGCGCAGGTTCTCGCGTGCCTTCTTCGGGTCGCCCGCGACGGGATTGGTGTAGGGCGTGGTGAAGACTTCGGGCGGAACCTTGTCCTTCAGCTCCTCCAGGATTTCCTTCTCGCGGCCCTCCGGCAGGCCGGAGGAGGCAAGCTCGGTGCCCCAGAAATAGCTGTCGATACGGTTGAGCCGGCCAAAGGAGAGGTTGCGATTGAGGCTTTCGAAGTCGTAGGCGTAGTTCAGCGCCTCGCGCACCCGCTGGTCCCTGAACTTCTCCCGGCGCATGTTCGGCACGAAGGCCTGCATGATGCCGGTGGCACGCAGCGGGTTCTCGATCTCCTCGCGCACGATACGGCCGTCCTTGGCGGCCGGGAAGTCATAGGCCGTCACCCAGTGGCTGGACGAGTTGTCGCGGTAGAAATCGACATTGGCGGCGCGGAAGGCCTCGAATTCCACGTTCTTGTCGCCGAAGAACGTATAGGTGATCGCGCCGAAATTGTTCTGGCCGACATTCACGTTGAGGTCCTTGCCCCAATAGTCGTCGCGCCGCTCGAAGCGGATGGATCCGCCTGCCTGGAACGAGGCGATCCTGTAGGGGCCGGAGCCCATGACCGGCTCCAGCGTCGTGCGGCTTATGTCGCGCTTGTTGCCCTTGGCGTCCGTGCCCTCCCACCAGTGCTTCGGCACGATCTGGAACTGGCCGAGGATGTTGGGAAGCTCGCGGTTGTTCTTCTCGTCGAAGCGGAAGGTGACGTCGCGCTCGCCGGTCTTCTCCGCCGAGACGACATGCTTGTAGTAATTGGCGAGCAGCGGATTGTGCTCCTTCGACTTCTCGAAGGAGAAGA
Organism: Shinella sp. R2-11; assembly: GCF_055330205.1. Classification (NCBI taxonomy): domain Bacteria; kingdom Pseudomonadati; phylum Pseudomonadota; class Alphaproteobacteria; order Hyphomicrobiales; family Rhizobiaceae; genus Shinella; species Shinella sp. R2-11. Next base: position 246,287 of record NZ_JBVAPC010000007.1, read on the forward strand.
TCACGTCCTCCGGCGTCACCGGCTGGCCGTCCGCCCATTTGGCTTCGGTCCTAAGGCGGAAGGTGGCGGAGGAGATATCGTCCGGGAAGGACACGCCCTCGGCCAGCAGGCCATAGGCGGTGGTGATCTCGTCCTCGGCGGATTTCAGCAGCGTGTCGAAGACGAGGGAGGAAACGCCCGACGCCGCCTCGCCCTTGGAGAGGATGGGGTTGAACGTGTCGTAGGTGCCGGTTTCGGAGAGCTTCAGCTCGCCGCCCTTCGGCGCGTCGGGATCGACATAGTCGAAATGGGCAAAGCCGTTCGGGTGCTTCAGTTCGCCGATGGTGGAAAGGCCGCTGTGCCAGACCGGCTCCCTGGTCTCCTGTGCTCCGGCGCCGGTCGCAGTCCCCATCGACAGGGCCAGGACGACCATGAACACGTTTCTCCCGAAGGCTGCATGCATGCCAATTCCCTTTCGTATCCTTTGCCGAAGCATGCGGGAGAGAATAGGCAAAATCCGGGCAAATGACAGGCCCGCCATCAAAGCGGCGGTTTTTGCCGAGCCTATTGGTCGCGACGATTCACTTCTGTGAAAGGATGCCCGTTTAACCTTTCGCAACCATTGCGACTTTCGAGACCGGACGATGCCAGCCCATTTCCTGCTTTCCCGCCTGACCACTCGCCTGCTTTCTGGCCTCATCGCCTCCGGCCTTGCGCTGACCGCGCTCGCCTCGCCGCTTGCGGCCGAGGAGCGGCCGGCCAAGGAGCTGTTCGGCGCCAAGCGCCTGCCGGCGATGATGGCGACGAGCCCCTACGGGTCCTATGCGAAGGGCTGCATTGCCGGCGCAGTGGCGATCCCGACGGACGGCCCGGCCTGGCAGGCGATGCGCCTGTCGCGCAACCGGCGTTGGGGCCATCCGAACATGATCGCGCTGCTGGAGCAGTTCTCGCAGGATGCAAGGCAGCTCGGCTGGCCGGGGCTGCTGCTCGGCGACATCTCGCAGCCGCGTGGCGGGCCGATGCTGTCGGGCCATGCCTCGCATCAGGTCGGCCTCGATGCCGATATCTGGTTTACGCCCATGCCGGACCATCGCCTGTCCGCCGAGGAACGCGAGAAGCTGCCCTTCACCTCCATGCTCGACAAGAGCAAGTTCCTGACGGTCGATTCGCGCCGCTGGACCTCCACCCATGCCCGCCTCGTCATGAAGGCGGCGAGCTATCCCCAGGTCGAGCGCGTCTTCGTCAACCCGGCGATCAAGAAGAAGCTCTGCGAGACCTGGCAGGGCGACCGCTCGCTGCTCGGCAAGGTGCGGCCGATCTACGGCCACGACGAGCACTTCCACATCCGCATCAAGTGCCCGGAGGGCGCGCCCGGCTGCAAGCCGCAGGCGCGCGTTCCGGCCGGCGACGGCTGCGATCAATCGCTCGCCTGGTGGTTCACCAAGGAGCCTTGGGAAAAGCCCAAGCCGAAAAAGGACGCCAAGCCGGTCAAGCCTTGGTACGTGAAGATGTCGGACCTGCCGAAAGCCTGCGGCACGGTGCTCGCGAGCGCCTCGCCGTCCTCCGAGCAGGACGTGACCTATCACGGCAATGGCAGCGCCTCGACCGCGCTCGCCTTCTCCGCAAGCGCCGGGGGCGATGCTGGCGCGACCATCGAATCGGTGATCGCCTCCGATACGGCGCTGCCGGCGATCGTGCCTATCCCCATTCCGCGACCGTTCCAGTAGGTCAAAGGCCCCTCCCCAACCCCCTCCCCACAAGGGGGAGGGGCTTAACGTGCCGCTCCGTTGGCATTCATTATCGAACGGTGAGCAAGCCTCCTGCTTTCTCCCCCCTTGTGGGGGAGATGCCGGCAGGCAGAGGGGTCTTCGGGGCTTTTCAACACCCCGCCGCTTTTGTATAAGGCGTTCAAATCGATTTAAAGTCGCTGGGGAACGCCCATGTCGCGCCGGAAATGCATCGCGCTCATCGCGCATGACGAGAAGAAGGACAACATGGCGGCCTTCGCGCTGAAGAACGAGAAGGTTCTTGCGCAGGCACGGATCTTCGCGACCGGCACGACCGGCGGCCGGGTGCTGGACGCCTGTCCCGGCCTCGACGTGACCCGGCTGAAAAGCGGCCCGCTCGGCGGCGACCAGCAGATCGGCGCGCTGATCGCCACCGGCGAAGTGGACGTGCTGATCTTCTTCGTCGATCCGCTGACGCCCATGCCGCACGATGTCGACGTGAAGGCGCTGATGCGGCTTGCGATCGTCTACGACATTCCGATGGCGCTGAACCGGGCGACCGCCGAGCAGCTTCTCGACTTTGCCGCCGGTTGACGGCAACCTTCGCCGCAGATAGCGAAAGCGGACCATCCACCACAACGAACGGGACAGCTTGATGGCACGGCCGGGCGACAACGACGCGAACTTCCCCTTCCCCATCCTGATCGGCGATATCGGCGGCACCAATGCGCGCTTCGCGCTGCTGGTCGACGCCTTCGCCGAGCCGAAGCCGTTCCCCATCGTCCAGACCGCCGACTTCGCCAATATCGACGACGCGCTGCAGCGCTGCATCCTCGACACGACCTCGGTGCAGCCGCGCTCGGCGATCCTGGCGCTCGCCGGGCCCATCGAGGGCGACGAGGTGCCGCTGACCAATTGCCCCTGGGTGGTGCGCCCGCGCGACATGATCGCCAATCTCGGCTTCGAGGACGTGCTGCTGGTCAACGATTTCGAGGCGCAGGCGCTCGCCGTCGCCTCGCTCGGCGACGAGGACCGCGAGAAGATCGGCCCCGGCGTGGAGCGGCATTCGGCCTCGCGCGCCGTGCTCGGCCCCGGCACCGGGCTCGGCGTCGCCGGCCTCGTCCATGCCCGCCATAGCTGGATTCCGGTTCCGGGCGAAGGCGGCCATGTCGATGTCGGCCCGCGCAGCGAGCGCGACTACCGGATCTGGCCTTTCCTCGAACCCATCGAGGGCCGCATCTCCGCCGAGCAGCTCCTGTGCGGGCGCGGCATCATGAACATCTACCAGGCGATTTCGGCCGCCGACGGCGTCGATGCACCGCTCGCCACCCCCGCCGACGTCACGGCGAAGGCGCTCGCCCTGGAGGACCGCGCGGCGATCGAGACCGTCTCGCTGTTCTCCACCTATCTCGGGCGCGTCGCCGGCGACATGGCGATGATCTTCATGGCCAAGGGCGGCGTTTTCCTGGCCGGCGGCATCTCGCAGAAGATCCTGCCGGCGCTGCGCGGGCCGGAATTCCGCGCCGCCTTCGAGGACAAGGCGCCGCATAGCGCGCTTCTCGGCTCGATCCCCACCTATGTGGTCACCCACCCGGTCGCCGCCCTTGCCGGCCTTGCCGCCTTCGCCCGCATGCCGGACCGCTTCGGTGTTGCAACGGAGGGACGCCGCTGGAAAAGCTGAGCGCTCCGGCGGGCCCGCGCCGCGCCGCGGACTCGCCAAAAGCGGACCGACGCCCTATAGAGCGGCCACGGGCCGGTTTACCGGCCGCCGTCGAGACCGTGCAGGAAAGTCAGTTTATTGGCCGATAAGAGTCGAACCGAGCACCCATCCGTCAGCTCCGATACCATCGCCAGCGTGCTCAAGCGCGTCATCGCCGAAAACGGCCGCGAATATATTCGCGGCTATCTTCTGGCGATCCTGTGCCTCGCCATCATCGCCGGCACCACCGCCTACGCCGCCTGGATCATGGAATCGGTCGTCAACGAGGCCTTCGCCAACAAGCGCGCCGACCTCGTCCTCATCATCTGCGGCTCGATCTTCGCCGCCTTCGTGCTGCGCGGCTTCGCGACCTATTTCCAGGCCGTCATCCTGTCGAAGATCGGCAACAACATCGTTGCCCGCTACCAGCGCCGGCTGTTCTCCCACCTGATGGCGCTCAGCGTCAGCTATTTCAACGAGTCGCGCTCGGCCTATCTCGCCGCCAAGATCAACCAGAACATCTCCGGCATCCGCGACGTCCTCAACATGACGGTGACGTCGCTCGCGCGCGACCTCCTCACGCTGCTTGCCCTCATCGGCGTCATGCTCTCGAAGGACTGGCTGCTGACGCTCATCGTCTTCGCCGTCGCTCCGCCGCTTCTTCTCGGTCTGCGCTATGTCTCGAAGCGGCTGCGCGCCGCCACGCGCGAATCGGTCGAGCTGAACAGCCATGTGCTCGGCGCGATGCAGGAGACGGTGCAGGGCATCACCATCGTGAAGGCCTTCACGATGGAAAACCAGCTCAAGGAGAAGGTCGACAGCATCATCGAGCGGGCGGAGAACCGGTCGAACCGCATCGCGCGGCTTACCGAGCGCACCGCGCCGATGTCCGAGTCCTTCGCCGGCTTCACCATCGCGGGCGTCCTTGCCTATGCCGCCTTCCGCTCGATCTACGGCGGCATCATGCCGGGCGCGTTCTTCTCCTTCGTGACGGCGCTGCTGATGGCCTACGACCCCGCCAAGCGCCTCGCCCGCCTGCAGGTCTCGCTGGAGCGCGCGGCGGTCAATGCCCGCATGATCTACGAGATCCTCGACCTGAAGCCGCGCCAGGCCGACCGCGCCGATGCCCGGCCGCTCGCGATCACCGATGCGGCCATCACCTTCCGCGACGTGCGTTTCGGCTATTCCGAGAGCGAGACGATCCTCAAGGGCGTCAGCTTCACCGCCGAGGGCGGCAGGACGACGGCGCTCGTCGGCCCCTCCGGGGCGGGCAAGTCCACCATCATCAGCCTCATTCCGCGCTTCTACGATCCGGCGGACGGCGAGATCCTGATCGACGGGCAGGACATCGCGCATGTGACCAAGCAGTCGCTGCGCAATGCCATCGCCTATGTCTCCCAGCAGCCCTATCTCTTCGAAGGCACGATTCGCGACAACATCCGCTACGGCCGCCCGGACGCGACGGATGCCGAGATCGAGGAAGCCGCGCGGCATGCCTATGCGCATGACTTCATCCTCGCCCAGCCGCTCGGCTACGACACGCCCGTCGGCGAGAACGGCGTGACGCTGTCCGGCGGCCAGCGCCAGCGGCTTTCCATCGCCCGCGCGCTGGTGCGCAACGCGCCGATCCTCCTACTCGACGAGGCGACCTCCGCGCTCGACACCGAGTCGGAACAGGCCGTGCAGAAGGCGCTGGACGAGGCGATGAGCGGGCGCACCGTGGTCGTCATCGCGCATCGTCTCTCGACGGTGGTGCGCGCCGACAAGATCATCGCCATGCAGGACGGCATGGTCATCGAGGAAGGCACGCACGAGGACCTTGCGGCGCGCGAGAACGGTCTCTACGCTCGCCTCAACAATCTCCAGGCGCCCGCCGGCCTCACGGGCAAATAGACAGCAAGGACGAAAGACATGAGCGGCAACCCAATGAAGCTGGTCGTCGTCGGCGCCGCGGGCCGCATGGGCCAGACGCTGATCCGCACCATCCACGCCATTAAGGGCGCGGAGGTCTTCGCCGCCGTCGAGCGCGAGGGCTCGCCCTTCGTCGGCCGTGATGCGGGGGAGCTTGCCGGCCTTGGCCCGATCGGCGTTCCCGTCACCGACAAGCCGCTGGAGGCCTTCGTGGCGGCCGAGGGCGTGCTCGACTTCACCGCCCCCGCCGCCACCGTCGAATTCGCGGGCCTCGCCGCGCAGGCGCGCATCGTGCATGTCGTCGGCACCACCGGCTGCTCGGCCGCCGACGACGAGAAGATCAAGGCCGCCGCCCGCCATGCCCGCGTCGTGAAGTCCGGCAATATGAGCCTCGGCGTCAACCTGCTCGGCGTTCTGACCGAGACGGCCGCCCGCGCGCTCGGCCCCGACGACTGGGACATCGAGGTGCTGGAAATGCACCACAAGCACAAGGTCGACGCTCCCTCCGGCACCGCGCTGCTGCTCGGCAACGCCGCCGCGAAGGGCCGCGGCATTTCGCTGGCGGAGAATTCCGTGCGCGTGCGCGACGGCCATACCGGCCCGCGGCCCGTCGGCACGATCGGCTTTGCCACGCTGCGCGGCGGCTCGGTCATCGGCGAACATTCCGTGCTGCTGGCCGGCGAAGGCGAGACGGTGACGCTGTCGCACAGCGCGACGGACCGCTCGATCTTCGCCCGCGGCGCCGTCAAGGCGGCGCTCTGGGCGCGCGACAGGAAGCCCGGCCTCTATTCCATGCTCGACGTGCTCGGGCTCAATTAAAGTCAGCCTCAGGAGACAGACCATATGAGCGGAACCCTCGTCCTCGTTCGCCACGGCCAGAGCGAATGGAACCTGAAAAACCTCTTCACCGGCTGGCGCGACCCCGACCTCACCGAACTCGGCGTCGAGGAGGCCAGGACCGGCGGCAAGGCGCTCGCCGACACGGGCATCAAGTTCGACATCGCCTTCACCTCAGACCTTTCCCGCGCCCAGAAGACGCTGAAGATCATCCTCGACGAGATCGGCCAGCAGGGTCTCGAGACGATCCGCGACCAGGCGCTCAACGAGCGCGACTACGGCGACCTTTCCGGCCTCAACAAGGACGATGCCCGCGCCAAGTGGGGCGAGGAACAGGTCCATATCTGGCGCCGCTCCTACGACGTGCCGCCGCCGGGCGGCGAAAGCCTGCGCGACACCGGCGCGCGCGTCTGGCCGTATTATCTCACGGAGATCCTGCCCCGCGTGCTGCGCGGCGAAAAGGTGCTGGTCGCCGCCCACGGCAACTCGCTGCGCTCGCTGGTCATGGTGCTCGACAAGCTGACGAAGGAAGAAATCCTGAAGCTCAACCTGGCGACCGGCGTGCCGATGGTCTACACGCTCAACGCCGATTCGACGGTGAAGTCGAAGGACGTGCTCGGGGACATGTCGGGCGCGCATTGAGCGCTAGCCCTTCCCATAAATCATGACCTCCACCAGAGGTGGAGGTTTGAAACGCTGCGCTTGAACCGCTAGAAGCGGTTTTGCTATAGGTTAGTCGCTACGGTTAAACAGGTCGGCAAAGTCGGAAGCTTTGTCGGCCTTTTCCTGATTACGGATATAACGTCTGACGACCTGCTCATCATAGCCAGCCGTAGAGACGAAGTACCCACGCGCCCAAAAGTGATAGCCTTTGTGACGCCGCTTGCGGGCATATTTGTTGGCCACATAAAGGGCCGTCTTGCCTTTCAAAAAGCCGACAATCGAGGACACCGAGTATTTCGGCGGGATCGATATCAGCATGTGCACATGGTCGGGCATCAAGTGCCCTTCCCTGATCTCGCATCCCTTTTGTCGAGCAAGATTATGTAGCAGATCACCCAACTCACGCCTTACGTCCCCGTAAAGGCGCTTCGTTCTGTACTTACTCGCGAAGGCCACATGATATTTGCAGTCCCACGTCGCGTGTGATTGCAAGCGTTCGTCCATAAAACCTCCGGTCTATGTCTCGGCCAATCTAGCGGTCCAAGCGCGGAGGTCTCTCAACTACAATGTAGAACTCGTCCAGTCCTCCACCAAAGGTGGAGGTTTATTTACTCCATAAGAAAAAGGCCGGCATTCGCCGGCCTTTTGCATTTCAGGCCTTGCCCGATTCCCAGCCCAGCATGGCGCGCTTGCGCGTCAGGCCCCAGTGGTAGCCGGTCAGCGCGCCGCTCTTGCCGAGCGCGCGGTGGCAGGGCACCACGAAGGAGATGGGGTTGCGGCCGACGGCGGCGCCGACGGCGCGCGAGGCGGTCGGCTGGCCCAGCCCCTCGGCGATGGAGGAATAGGTGACGGCGCAGCCCATGGGGATGCGCAGCAGCGCCTGCCAGACGCGGACCTGGAAATCCGAGCCGATCAGCACCACGCGCAGCGGTGCCTTGGGATCCCAGCGCTTCGGGTCGAAGATGCGCTCGGCATAGGCGGCCGTCGCTTCCCGGTCCTCGACATAATGCGCGTTCGGCCAGCGCGAGGACATGTCCTCGAAGGCATCCATGCCGCCGGCCTCGTCGGTGAAGGCAAGGCCGGCAAGGCCCCGGTCAGTGATCATGACCAGCGCCCCGCCGAAGGGCGAGGGATGGAGGCCATAGCGGATGGTGAGCCCTGCCCCGCGCGCCTTCCACTCGCCGGGCGACATGGCCTCGTGCGTGACGAAGAGGTCGTGCAGCCGGCCGGGACCGGAAAGGCCGACCTCGAAGCTGGTTTCGAGCAGCGGCAGTTCCTCCTGCCGCAGCAGGCGCTTGGCGTGATCGAGCGTCACGGCCTGCAGGAAGGCCTTCGGCGAGAGGCCGGCCCAGCGGGTGAAGGTCTTCTGCAACTGCGTCGGCGACTGGCCGAGGCGGCCGGCAATGTCCTCCAGCCCGGGCTGCTCCCGGTAATCCTCGGTGATCATCTCGATGACACGGCGGACGGTCGTGTAGTCGCCGCCCTCGGGCGTGATGTCGGTTTGCAAAGTCGCGGCAATGTTCATCGCTTTTCTCCTGTGCCGCCAGAAAAGCACGCCCCCGGCGTGCCGGCCACCCGTTTCCTGCGGGACTTAGCTTAGTAACCGCGCTTCACACGCGCCAGCGCGCCGGAAAAGGCGGAGGCGAAGCGCTCGCGGTCGTCGAGCGGCAGGAAGGTGCCGACGTCGGTCTCCCGGCCGTTGCCGCGCACATGCATGGCGGTGATGCCGATCTTCGCCTTGCGCGAGACGAGGAAGCGCGCCCAGAACGGATTGAAGGCATATTCCGTTTCCTTGCCGGACGGCGTGATCTTGCGGATCGAGATGCTGGTGCGCGAGAGCGAGACGATCTCTTTTGCCCTGGCCGCCCGGTTGTTCAGCCAGAAGGCGCCGAAGAGGATGAGGAAATCCGCCCCGAAGAACATGACCACCGGCCAGGCGCCGGAGATCATGAAGACGGCCATGTGGGCGACGCTGAGCGCGCCCGCGATGAGGAAGAAGATACGATGCCCGTTCCGCCCCAGCGAGCGATAGGGATGCAGCTCGGCGGAGAAGACCGGCAGGTCGTTCATCGTGATGTCGGCGTTGCCTTGGGTCATGACGCTTGATTATAAGCAAGCCGCGCGGGACTGTGTAGCGGTTTTGCGGGGCTCGCATCGGAGGCATCATGGACAGCGTGAAGACCCGGAAGAAAGCGCCCTCGGCGCCGCCGCGCCGCAAGGCGTCCGCGCCGGTGAAGAGCCTCTATTCGCAGGACGAGCTGAAGGAGATCTTCCGCCGCTTCTCCATCCAGCGGCCGGAGCCGAAGGGCGAGCTGGAGCATGTGAACCCGTTCACGCTCGTCGTCGCCGTCGCGCTTTCCGCGCAGGCGACGGATGCCGGCGTCAACAAGGCGACGCGCGCCCTCTTCAAGGTCGCCGACACGCCGGAGAAGATGCTGGCGCTCGGCGAGGAGAAGGTGCGGGAATACATCAAGACCATCGGGCTCTACCGCAACAAGGCCAAGAACGTCATCGCGCTCAGCCGCATGCTCGTCGACCGCTTCAACAGCGAGGTGCCGCGCACCCGCGAGGAGCTGGTGATGCTGCCCGGCGTCGGCCGCAAGACGGCCAATGTCGTGCTCTCCATGGCCTTCGGCCAGGCGACGATGGCGGTCGACACGCATATCTTCCGCATCGCCAACCGGATCCGCCTCGCCCCCGGCAAGACGCCGGACGAGGTGGAGGATAAGCTGATGCGCATCATCCCGGACGAATATCTCTACCACGCCCACCATTGGCTGATCCTGCACGGGCGGTACTGTTGCAAGGCGCGCAGGCCCGAATGCGAGCACTGCGTCATCGCCGATCTCTGCAAGTCGCCGGAAAAGACCTCGGACGTCCCCGCCCCGCTGGTCGAGCTTCCCCCGCAGCTGTTCGGCCCGACGCCCTGAGCGTCAGCCCTGCCGCAGTGAGAAGCCCGGATCCTTGCGGCTCAGCGCCTTGTGGAGATGCACCATCAGGCCGGCGGCGAAGAGCGGCGTCATCAGGTTGACGATGGGGACCGCCAGGAAGGCCGCGATGACGAAGCCGGCCAGAAGCACGGTGGAAGCATGCTTGGCGCGGAACAGCCGCGCCTCGGCGGGCGTGCGGTAGCGCATGGCGGCGAATTCGAAGAATTCCCGGCCGAGCAGGTAGCCGTTGACGAGGAAGAAGGCGACGAGGTTCACGCCCGGAATGAACAGGAGGAACAGCGCGACGAGGTTGCCGAGGATGACCACGCCGAGGAATTTCACCGATCCCGCGATGGCCTGGCCGAGCGGCAGCGCCGTGCCCCGTGCCTCGCCGGGATAGTCGCGCGTCTCGATGACCTCGGCGACATCGTCGAGGAAGAAGCCGGCGATGATCGCCGTCACCGGCGCGAGCAGCAGGGCGAGGCCGAGCGCAAGGCCAAGGCTGGCGACGATGCCGAAGACGAAGGCGAGCCAGCCCGCCCAATCCGGCAGGTTCGGCATCATCGCGCCTTCGAGCCAGGGCCAGGCGAAGGCGATGAAGGTTTCCCGCAGCCCGAACCAGATCACGACGAGCGCCAGGACGGTGAGCCCGAGGACCTTCCAGAAGACGCTGCGCGTCTCGGGCGCGAAGAGATTGGCGAGCGAAAGCCGGACGGCGTCGAAGATCATCGAAAACTCCTGTTCGGCTTCCGCATGTAGGGTGTGGAAAAGCCCCCGGCAAGGCACGCGTGCAGCGTGCCCATTAAGACCCCGTTAAAGGACCGCTCCTAGACTCCCGCGCACCCGCACGCAGCCGTGCGACAAATCAGGGAACCGTCATGCGTAATGTCCGGATCGGCAGGCTCGTGCCTGCGCTCTTCGTCCTCATGGTCGTCCTGGGCGGATTGCAGGGCATCGTCGACGACGACGCCTCCCGCTGGGCCCTGCTTGCCGCCAGCGCGGGCCTTGCCCTTGCCGGCATGGTCCTCGTCAGCCGCCGTGTCGCAAGGCCGCTCGCCGAGCTTGCCGATGCCTCTAAGCGCCTTGCCGCGGGCGATACGGATGCTGCCATTTCGCATGCCGACCGGAGCGACGAGATCGGCACGCTGGCGGCCGGCCTTGCGGCCATCCGCGACACTGCCGCCGAGCGCCAGCGCCTCGACCGCCGGAACGAGGACGACCGCCGCCGCGCCGAAGGCGAGCGGCAGGCGCGCGAGGCCGAGCGCACGCGCGACAGCGGCCGCGTGCAGGAAGCCGTCACCAGCCTTGCCGATGCGCTCGGCAGGCTTGCGGGCGGCGACATGACCTGCCGCATCAAAAAACCCTTCGACGGCGACCTCGAGCGCCTGCGCGCCGACTTCAACGCCACCGCCGCCCGCCTCGGCGAGGCGATGCGCGAGGCGCGCGAGAATGCGCGCGCCATCGATGCCGGCGCCGGCCAGATCCGCACTGCGGCGGAAGACCTGTCGCGCCGCACCGAGCAGCAGGCCGCCTCCGTGGAGGAAACCGCCGCCGCGCTGGAGGAGATTACCACGACCGTCAGGGATTCCACCCGGCGGGCGGAAGAGGCGGGCTCGCTCGTCGCCCGCACCCGCACGGGAGCGGAAAAATCCGGCGAGATCGTGCGCCGCGCCGTCGCCGCCATGCAGGAAATCGAAAAATCCTCCAGCGAGATCACCAGCATCATCGGCGTGATCGACGAGATCGCTTTCCAGACCAATCTGCTCGCCTTGAACGCGGGCGTCGAGGCGGCACGCGCCGGCGAGGCCGGCAAGGGCTTTGCGGTCGTCGCGCAGGAGGTGCGGGAACTTGCCCAGCGTTCGGCCAAGGCCGCCAAGGAGATCAAGACGCTGATCAACACGTCGGAGGCGCAGGTGCGCACCGGCGTCTCGCTCGTCGGCGATACGGGGCGCTCGCTCCAGACCATCGTCGCCGAGGTGCAGGAGATCAACGGCCACGTCCAGGCGATCGTCGAGGCCGCGCGGGAGCAGTCGATCGGGCTTCAGGAAATCAACATGGCCGTCAACGCCATGGACCAGGGCACGCAGAAGAACGCCGCCATGGTGGAGGAGACGACCGCCGCCGCCCAGGGCCTCGCCTTGGAAGTGCAGGCGCTGAACGCGCTCATCGGCCAGTTCAACGTCGGCGGTTCGGCTGCTGCCGGCCGCACCATGCACGCGCCGCATCTCCACGTCGTCCCCGCCACGCCGCCGGCACCGCCCGCCGCACCCGCGCCGGAGCAGAAGGTCGCCCGCAAGTCTCCGGGCCAATGGAACATCAAGGCCGCGACGGAGAAATCCCGCCCCGTCACTTCTCCCGCCCTCGCGCTCAGCGAAAAGCTCGCCGGCGCGCTCGGCGTGCGGCAGGAGAAGGGCAACGAGGGGGATTGGGAAGAGTTTTGAGACGAGGAGCGTAGTTCAGGCGAGAGCGTGAGGCGCGCCTTTCCCTCGAAGCCCTTGCTCTCCTTGCTTGATTTGACCCAGTCCACTCCCCCTCAGGGCAGGGCTATCGCCTACGGAATTCGGCATTGCTGCTCTTCCCTTCTCCCCAGCGGGGAGAAGGGGGATGGGGAGGCATCTTCCTCCCATATGCAACAGCCCTCCCTCCCAGGGAGGCACCCGCTCGCGGAACGAAAGGCCGGTGCTAGGCCAGCCCTTCCTCCGGCGGATAGACATGCGTCTCCCCGCGGAAATCGCGCAGGCGAAAGCTGCCGTCGTCCGCTTCCTCCACTGCCGGCGAATCCGCCCGCACCTTGCCGTGGCCGCCGGGGATGTCGAGGATGTAGGCCGGCTGGCAGAGGCCGGAGACGTGGCCGCGCAGGCTCTCGACCAGCGCCCGGCCTTCGGCGAGCGTCAGGCGGAAATGGGCCGTGCCGGGGGCGAGGTCGGGGTGGTGCAGGTAATAGGGTTTCACGCGGTTCTCGACGAAGGTGCGCATCAGGCTCGCCAGCACGCCGGCATCGTCGTTGACGCCCTTGAGCAGCACCGTCTGGCTGATCATCACCATGCCGGCATCGACGATGCGGGCGATGGCGGCACGGGCTTCGGCCGTGAATTCGCGCGGATGGTTGGCGTGGAGCGCCACATAGGTCGTCTTGCCGGAGGCCTTCAGGGCTTCGATCAGCGCGGCGTCGATCCGCTCGGGATCGACGACGGGAACGCGGCTGTGGAAGCGGACGATCTTCACGTGATCGATCGCCGCAAGCCGTTCCATGATCGCGCGGAGGCGGCGCGGGGAGAGGACGAGCGGATCGCCGCCCGTCAGGATGACCTCCCATATCTCCGGCCGCTCCGCGATATAGGCGATGGCCGTATCGAGCGCCCCGGGCGACAGGGTGCCGAGCCCTTCCGGGCCAACCATCTCGCGGCGGAAGCAGAAGCGGCAATAGACCGGGCAGACATGCACGGCCTTGAGCAGCACGCGGTCGGGATAGCGGTGCACGATGCCCTCGACGGGGCTGTGCGCGAGGTCGCCGATGGGGTCGGCGCGCTCTTCCGGCAGGGTGACGAGCTCGGCGGCATCGGGGATGAACTGGCGGGCGATGGGATCGAGCGGATTGTCCGCGTCGATCAGCGCGGCGAGCGCGGGCGTGACGGCGACAGCGTAGCGCTCGGCAACGGCGGTTGCGGCGCGCCGCTTCTCCTCCGGCAGGAGGCCGGCGGCGGCAAGTTCGGCAACCGTGGTCAGGCTGCGCGCGGCCGTCACGGCGCGGTCTCCGCGACGGGGGCCCAGAGCACCTGGTCGATGCGCGGCGCGCCGGTCGCCAGCATGACGAGGCGGTCGAAGCCGAGCGCGATGCCGCTCGCTTCCGGCATGAGGGCGAGGGCGGCGAGAAAGTCCTCGTCGAGCGGATAGGTCTCGCCATAGACGCGGGCCTTTTCCGCCATTTCCAGCTCGAAGCGGCGGCGCTGCTCGGCGGCGTCCGTCAGCTCCCCGAAGGCATTGGCGAGCTCCACGCCGCAGGCATAGAGCTCGAAGCGCTCGGCGACGCGCGGATCGTGCGGCGCGGGTCGCGCCAGCGCGGCTTCCGCCGTCGGGTATTCGCAGAGGATGGTGGCGCGGCCGAAGCCGAGTGCCGGCTCGATCTTCTCCACCAGCACGCGGCTGAAGAGATCGGCCCAGGTGTCGTCATCCGCAACGCGGAGGCTTGCTGCCCGCATGGCGGCGGCGAGGGCCTCGCGGTCGGTCGCGCCATCGGCGCGGATCGTCGCGAGGAGGTCGATGCCGGCATGGCGCGTGAAGGCATCGGCCACCGTCAGCCGCTCCGGCGGCAGCGCGGGATCGCAGGTCGCGCCGCGATAAGAGAGAAGGGAGACGCCGGCCGTTTCGGCGGCGAGCGCGAGCATGTCGCCGCAATCGGCCATCAGCACGTCATAGGTCTCACCGGCGCGGTACCATTCCAGCATGGTGAATTCGGGATGGTGCAGCGGGCCGCGCTCGCGGTTGCGGTAGACATGGGCGAAGCAGGCGATGCGCTGCTCGCCCGCCGCCAGCAGCTTCTTGCAGGCGAATTCCGGCGAGGTATGCAGATAGAGCGGCGTTTTCGTGCCCGCATGGCCGATGGCGGCGGTCGTAAAGGCATGGAGATGCGCCTCGTTGCCGGGCGAGACCTGCAGCGTCGCGGTGTCCACCTCGATGAAGCCGCGCGCGGCGAACCAGCCGCGCAGCGCCGCCTGGATGCGGTTTCGCGCCATCAGGAACGGCCGGCGATCGGCGTGGACATCGGGCGTCCACCAGGGCGAGGGCTTGGGGCTTGTGGCGCTCATGTGACAGGTTTCTTCGGCCATGCCGGCGGCAAGACTGGTCTTTTGCCGGAATATAGGGTAGTTGCGGCCCCGAAAACGCTTTTTCGGCGTTCGGGGAACGCGTCTCGTGGCGGTCCTCTACGACGCGATCCATCCAGTTACAAGGAAGACTTATGGTAAAGATCATCGCCTCTTCCGTCCGCAAGGGCAATGTCCTCGAGGTCGAAGGCAAGCTCTATGTCGTGCTGACGGCGCAGAACTTCCACCCCGGCAAGGGCACGCCGGTCACGCAGATCGACATGCGCCGCATCTCCGACGGCACCAAGGTTTCCGAACGCTACCGCACGACCGAGCAGGTCGAGCGCGCCTTCGTCGAGGACCGCGAGCACAACTACCTCTATGAAGACGGCGACGGCTACCACTTCATGAACCCGGAAACCTACGACCAGCTCACCATGTCGCAGGAAGACATCGGTGATCTCAAGGCCTACCTGCAGGAAGGCATGACGGTCGTTCTTTCCGTGCACGAGGGCGTCGCGATCGCCATCGACCTGCCGCGCCACGTCACGCTCGAAATCACCGAGACCGAGCCGGTCGTCAAGGGCCAGACGGCCTCCTCCTCCTACAAGCCGGCGATGCTGTCGAACGGTGTCCGCACGCTGGTTCCGCCGCACATCACCGCCGGCACCCGCGTCGTCATCGCGACGGAAGACGGTTCCTACGTGGAACGCGCCAAGGACTGACAAGGACCGGATCGGGCGGCCCCTCATCCGCCTGCCGGCACCTTCTCCCCGCAAGCGGGGAGAAGGGAAGGATGCACGCTTCGCCACAAGTCCCTTCTCCCCGCCCGCGGGGAGAAGGTCGCGGCAGCGGGATGAGGGGCTGCTCCGGTCTCCCCACCCTTCAGGAAGGGATTTTCCCGCATGACAAAATACGACGTGCTGACGGTCGGCAACGCCATCGTCGACATCATCGCGCGCTGCGACGAGAACTTCATCACCGACAACGGCATCATCAAGGGCGCGATGAACCTCATCGACGCGGAACGGGCGGAACTGCTTTATTCGCGCATGGGCCCCGCGCTCGAAGCCTCCGGCGGCAGCGCCGGCAACACCGCCTCGGGCGTCGCCAGCTTCGGCGGCAGGGCCGCCTATTTCGGCAAGGTCGCGGGCGACCAGCTCGGCGACATCTTCATCCACGACATCCGCGCCCAGGGCGTCCACTTCGAGACGAAGCCGCTCGCCGGCACGCCGCCGACCGCCCGCTCGATGATCTTCGTGACGCCGGACGGCGAACGCTCGATGAACACCTATCTCGGCGCCTGCGTCGAGCTCGGCCCCGAGGACGTGGAGGAACAGGTCGTCGCAGATGCCAGGGTCACCTATTTCGAGGGCTATCTGTGGGATCCGCCGCGCGCCAAGGACGCGATCCGCGAATGCGCGCGCATCGCCCATGCGAACGGCCGCGAAGTCTCGATGACGCTTTCCGACAGTTTCTGCGTGCACCGCTACCGCGGCGAATTCCTTGACCTGATGCGCTCCGGCACCGTCGACATCGTCTTCGCCAACAAGGCCGAGGCCCTGGCGCTCTACGAGACGGAGGACTTCGAGGAGGCGCTGCGGCGCATCGCCGGGGATTGCCGGCTTGCGGCGGTCACGATGAGCGAGGAAGGCTCCGTCATCCTGACCAAGGGCGAGCGGACGAAAGTCGACGCGATCAGCATTCCGCGCGTGGTCGACACCACCGGCGCGGGCGACCTCTATGCCGCCGGCTTCCTCTATGGCTATACGGCCGGGCGGTCGCTTGCCGATTGCGGCCGGCTCGGCAGCCTTGCCGCCGGGCTCGTCATCCAGCAGGTCGGCCCCCGCCCGCTGCTGTCGCTGGCGGAGGAAGGCCGAAAGGCCGGCCTTATTTGAAGGCTTCGCCGGGATAGGCGCCCCAGATCTCGTTCTGCGAGACCCAGCCGGCCGTGCCGTCCACTTCGGCACGGCACCAGTCGCCGTTGCATTCGCCGACCTTGACCACGACGCCGGGCTGGATCTTGGCGACCACCGTGGCGTTCGCCAGCGCCTCGCGGCGCATGTTGACGAAGATCTCGTCGCCCTTGCCGCGCATCCACGGCGCGGTCACGGCGGTTCGCTCGCCGGACAGCAGCGCCTGGTTGACCCAGCCCTCCGTGCCGTCGGCATCGCGGATGCGGCGCCAGTTGTCGTATTCCTGGATGATCTCCACCGGTACGCCCGATTTCATGTAGCGCCAGGAAACGGCATAATCGACGCTCGGGCCGACGCGCAGGTTCACGCTTTTCGCCTTGAGGCTGACGAAGCGGGGAAGCGGCAGGCCGCTCGGCCCCTTGGCCGCCTGCGCATGGGCGAATTCGACGCCGGCGACGGAAACGAGGATGCCCGCAAGGGCGGCGAGGCTGAGACGCACGAGGTGACGCATGGCAAGATCCGCACAAACTGAGGAAGGCATCGGACTGCCGAACCGGAGCGGAGTGGCAAATCGCGCGGACCGCCCCATGAGCGGATTGTCTTCGCGACCGGGTCTGGTAGAAAATGCCCCTGATGAAGCAATCCTTGCCCAACTTGGTTAAGGACCCGTCAACAGCACGCCGGAACATCCCATGACGCAGAAGAAAAAACCGAAGGTCTACATCACCCGCCGCCTGCCCGAGGTGGTGGAGACCCGGATGCGCGAACTGTTCGACGCCGAGCTCAACATCGACGACAGCCCGCGCACCCAGCCCGAACTCGTCGCCGCCGTGAAGAGCGCCGACGTCTTGGTGCCGACGCTGACGGACCGGATCGACGCCGCGCTGATCGAGCAGGCGGGGCCGCAGCTCAAGTTGATCGCGTGCTTTTCCAACGGCGTCGACAATGTCGACGTGGAAGCGGCCGCGCGAAAGGGCATAACCGTCACCAACACGCCGAACGTGCTGACCGAGGATACGGCCGACATGACGATGGCGCTCATCCTCGCCGTGCCGCGCCGGCTTGCCGAGGGTGCGCGCATCCTGACCGACCGCAAGGGCGAATGGTCCGGCTGGTCGCCGACCTGGATGATCGGCCGGCGCATCTGGGGCAAGCGCCTCGGCATCGTCGGCATGGGCCGCATCGGCACCGCCGTCGCCAAGCGCGCCAAGGCCTTCGGCCTCTCCATCCACTACCACAACCGCAACCGCGTGCGCCCGGACACGGAAGACGCGCTGGAAGCGACCTACTGGGACAGCCTCGACCAGATGCTGGCGCGCGTCGACATCGTCTCCGTCAACTGCCCGTCCACGCCCGCCACCTACCACCTGCTTTCGGCCCGCCGGCTCGAGCTGATGCAGCCGACGAGCTATATCGTCAACACGGCGCGCGGCGGCATCATCGACGAAACGGCGCTCATCAAGTGCCTCAGGGAAGGCAGGATCGCCGGCGCCGGCCTCGACGTCTTCGAGAACGAGCCGTCGGTCAATCCGAAGCTGTTGAAGCTGGCGTCAGAAGGCAAGGTGGTGCTGCTGCCGCATATGAGCTCGGCCACCATCGAGGGGCGCGTGGACATGGGCGAGAAGGTGGTGATCAACATCCGCACCTTCTTCGACGGGCACCGGCCGCCGGATCGGGTGTTGCCGAGCAGGGTGTAGAAGACCCCTCCCCACAAGGGGGAGGGAGTTAATGTGCCGGTCCGTTGGCATTCAAATTTTGAATGATGAGCAAGCCTCCAGCTTTCTCCCCCCTTGTGAGGAGATGGCGGCAGGCAGAGGGGGTTTCAGACCTTCCGCCGCCGATATTTCAGCGTCTCGAACCGCGCCGCCAGTCCATCATAGAGCAAGAGCCGCCCGACCAGCGGCTCCCCCGCCCCCGTCACCAGCTTGATCACCTCCATCGCCATCAGCGTGCCGATGACCCCCGTCAGCGCGCCGACAATGCCGGCCTCCGCGCAGGCGGGCACGACGCCCGGCGGCGGGGCGGCGGGGAAGAGGTCGCGGTAGCCGGGATGGGGCGTGCCGTCCGGTCCCGCCTCATAGGGCTTCAGCACCGTCACGGAACCGTCGAAGCGGCCGACCGCGCCCGTGACGAGCGGGATGCGCGCGGCTTCCGCCGCATCGGCCGAGGCATAGCGTGTGTCGAAATTGTCCGAGCCGTCAACCAGCAGGTCGTAGCCGGAAAGCAGGCGCGCGGCACTCTCCGGCGTCAGCCGTTCGGCGATGCCGGTGAAGGCGACATGCGGGTTGAGGCGGGCGACGGCAGCCTCGGCGCTGGCGACCTTCGCCGTGCCGATACCGGCGGTGTCGTGGATCACCTGGCGCTGGAGGTTGGAGAGCGAGACCGTGTCGTCGTCGAGGACGCCGACATGGCCGATGCCGGCGGCGGCGAGATACTGGATGACCGGCGCGCCGAGGCCGCCCGCCCCGACGACCAGCACATTGGCCCCCTTCAGCTTCTGCTGGCCGGCGCCGCCGATCTCGGCGAGCACGATGTGGCGGCGGTAGCGGTCGATCTCTTCGGGGCTCAGCGGATCGGTCATGGCAGGATGCCTCCGTTCGAGACGGTGAGGAACTGGGCGCGCTCGCCGAGCGCATCGAACATCGCCCGGTCCGTGCCGGTCATGAAGGCCTGCCCGCCGAGCGCATCGACCCGGTCGAACAGCGCGGCGCGGCGGCCCTCGTCGAGATGGGCGGCGATCTCGTCGAGCAGCAGCACCGGCGCATGGCCGGTCATGCCGGCGACGAGCCCGGCATGGGCGAGGATGAGGCCGACGAGCAGCGCCTTCTGCTCGCCCGTCGAGCAGCGCTCGGCCTCCATGTCCTTCTCGCGGTGGCGGATGAGGAGATCGGCGCGGTGCGGGCCGTCCAGCGTGCGGCCGGCGGCCGCGTCGCGGTAGCGGCCCTCCTGCAGCATGCCGAGATAGATCTCCTCGATCTCGTAGGCCGGGCGCTGCCATTCCCCGTCGAGGAAGCCGGAAAGCCGCATCGTGGCGGAGGGGAATGGTCCGTCGTCGCGCGCCGCCTCGACGAGACCGGAGAGCAGGCCGACAAGCTCGTGGCGGGCATGGGCCATGGCGATGCCGAGCCCGGCCATCTGCCTTTCCAGCGCCGTCAGCCAGACGGGATCGGGCCGGTGCTCGGAGAGGAGGCGATTGCGGCCGCGCATCGCCTTCTCGAAATCCGCCGCGCGGCGGCCGTGCTCGGGATCGAGCGACAGGACCAGCCGGTCGAGGAAGCGGCGGCGATCGGCGGAAGGGCCGGTGAAGAGCCCGTCCATGGAGGGCGTCAGCCAGACGACGCGCAGGTGGTCCAGCAATTCGTCGACGGTGCGGGCCGGCGTGCCGTTGAGCCGGAGCTTTCGCGACTGGCCGTCCTCGCCGCCCTCCGTGCCGGTGCCGATATCCACCTCGCCCTGCATGCCCTCCAGCGTCGCGAAGACGGAGAAGCCGCCCTCGCTGCCGGCGCGCGGCACGTCGCCATAGGCGGCGCGGCGCAGGCCCCGGCCGGGCGACAGGAACGAGACGGCCTCCATGAGATTGGTCTTGCCGGCGCCGTTCTGCCCCGTCAGCACGACATGCCGGCCGTCGAGCGGCAGCGACAGGGCCGCATAATTGCGGAAATCCGTGAGCTTGAGGCGGGAAAGAAAGACCTTGTGCGGCATGGCGTGAGAGCTAGAGCATTTTTTTCGCCCGAGTGGAATCACTTCGCGGCACATTCGTGGGTGAGCAACAGAAAGATGGGGCGGCAGGGCCGGCGACGCAAGCGCGTCAAGCACGGTTGCCTGCGCGGCCCGCAGCGGGTAATCCAGAACTCCCGCCGCGCTTCGCATCCTCCCCTCCCAGCCAGCAGGTCCTCTCCTTGTCCGCACGCCCCATCTTCGATCGCAGCTTCTCCGCCTTCCTGTTCGACATGGACGGCACGATCATCAATTCCATTCCGGCGACCGAGCGCGTCTGGACGCAATGGGCGCTGAAGCACGGGCTCGACGTCGCAACCTTCCTGCCGACCATGCATGGCGTGCGCGGCATCGACACGATCACGCGGCTCGGCCTGCCGGGCGTCGACCCGGTCGCGGAGGCGAAGGAGGTGGAACAGGCGGAGCTGGAGGATATCGACGGCATCCTGCCCATTCCCGGCGCCATCGCGTTCCTGTCCGCCCTGCCCGCCGACCGGTGGGGCATCGTGACCTCCGCGCCCGTCGCGCTCGCCCATCGCCGCCTTGCCGCCGCCGGCATTCCGCTGCCGAAGGTCATCGTGACGGCAGAAGACGTCACCAAGGGCAAGCCGGCGCCGGACGGCTACCGCCTCGGGGCCGAGCGGCTCGGCTTCGCCTCGTCCGATTGCCTCGTCTTCGAGGACGTGCCAGCCGGCATCCTCGCCGGCGAGGGCGCGGGCGCGCAGGTCGTCGTGATGACGGCGACGCACCATCACCCGATCGAGACCAGCCATCCGCTGCTGACGAGCTACGAAGGCGTCGCCACCGAGGTTGACGCCGACGGCAGGCTGCGGCTGGTGCGCACGGCGGACTGAGCGGTCAGCCGGCCGGTTTCGCGAGGATGCCGGCCAGCACCGTGTCGACCACGGCGTCCACTTCCTCGTCGGAAACGTCGAGCCGCTCGGTCAGGAGCCGCCCCCAGGCGAAGCTCGACAGCAGCTCGGTGATCAGCTCCGGCCGGACATCCGCGCGCACCTCGCCGCGCGCCTGCGCCTTGGCGACGATGCCGCCGCTCTCGCGGCGGCGCTCGGCCATGTAGGCGCAGAGCGCGGCCAGAGCATCCGGCTCACCCTGCGCCTTCGCCAGCACGGAGCGGAAGACCGCGCCGCTCGTTCCCTCCCGCCAGGTCACCAGCAGGCTGGAAAGATAGGTGCGCAGGTCGTCGCGCACATTGCCCTTGTCCGGGAAGACGAAGCTCACGCGCTTGCGGCTGTGATAGACGTCGAGCAGGAGGGCGGCCTGCGAGGGCCACCAGCGATAGATCGTCGGCTTGCCGGCGCGCGCGCGCCGCGCCACCGCCTCGATGGAGAAGCCGCCGATCCCGTTTTCCACCAGCACCGCTTCCGCCGCCGCAAGGATCGCCGCCTCGCTTGCCGGATTGCGCGTCGCGCCGATGGAGCGGCGGGCGGGCGTCGTCTCTGTTTCTGCCATGGCCTTTTCCTTTTTTCCGCTTGTAGCACGGCTGGCACTTGAACGGAACGTTTCGTTTCTATATAAACGAAACGTTCCGTTCCATAAAGGTTACTCCCATGACCCACACCGCATCCCCCCGCAAGCTCTCGAAGTTCCACTTCGCGCTCGCCATGCTGCTGCCCGTCTATCCGCTGATCACCGCGCTTCTCTACCTCGTCCTGCCGCTCACCGAGGGCTGGACGACCTGGCAGCGCACGGCGGTCATCGCGCCGATCATGGTGTTCGCCATCGTCTTCGTCGTCTCGCCCTTCGTGCAGAAGCGGTTCGCCGGCTTCATCCTGCGCGGGGCATGAAAAAGCCGGGGTCTTTCGACCCCGGCTTCCTTGCTTTCCGAAGATGCCGCGGCGCTCAGGCGGCCGGCTGGCGGGTCTTGCGCAGGTAGGGCAGGACCGTGTCGAAGGCACCGAAGCGCGTGATGGCATCCTCGTTGGAAACGGCGGCGGTGATGATCACGTCGTCGCCCTGCTGCCAGTTGGCCGGCGTTGCCACCTGATGCTTGCTGGTGAGCTGGATCGAATCGATGGCGCGCAGGATTTCCGCGAAGTTGCGGCCCGTCGTCATCGGATAGGTGAGGATCAGCTTGATCTTCTTGTCCGGGCCGATGACGAAGACCGAGCGCACGGTGGCGTTGTCGGCGGGCGTGCGGCCTTCCGAGCTGTCGCCGGCGGCGGCGGGCAGCATGTCATAGAGCTTGGCGACCTGGAGGTCCTTGTCGCCGATCAGCGGATATTCGACGTCGAAGCCGGTCGCCGTGCGGATGTCGGCCTTCCACTTGGTGTGGCTGTCGACCGGATCGACGGAGATGCCGATGATCTTGACGCCGCGCTTGCGGAACTCGCCCTCGATGCCGGCCATGGCGCCGAGCTCGGTCGTGCAGACCGGGGTGAAGTTCTTCGGGTGCGAGAAGAGCACGGCCCAGCCGTCGCCGATCCATTCGTGGAAGCTGATCGGGCCAACGGTGGTTTCAGCCGTGAAGTCCGGAGCGATGTCGTTGATGCGCAGGCTCATGGGTCTCGTCCTCTCTATTCGATCGTGCGGGAGCGCGGGCAAGCGCCCGCGAAGATATGTCAGGCCGGGTAGATAGACCGAAAAGCCGGCCTTGCCTATAGCCGCGCGCCCCTCGGGAAAACCGGGCGGAAGGGCAAGTTTGCGCCGATCCGCCGGCTTGCAAGACAGCGTTCGGCAAGTCCTTGCGAATGCGCCAAACCGTTCTCCCGGCAGGCCGCGCGGAGGAAAGACGATTTTATTTCGCCCCGAGGGAAAATTCCGGCTTCAGGCGCCGATTTCGGCCCGCCCGCTCGTCAGGTCGACGATCAGCCGGCCGATCTCGCCCGCCTTTTCGGCGGGGACGCGGAAGGAAAGGCGCGCGCCGGTATCGTGATAGGCCTCCTCGTCCATCACCAGCCCGGCGAAGGCGCCAAGCCGCGCCTTGACCAGCGCGAGATCGGAAAAGCCGAGCGAGACGGTGAGCGCGACGCGCTCGACATATTCGGTCTTCTGCGCCGCGCGCAGGCACATCGCCGCCGTGCCGCCATAGGCACGGATGAGCCCGCCGCTGCCGAGCAGGATGCCGCCGAACCAGCGCGTGACGACGACCAGCGTGCGGTCGAGCGCCTGGCCGTCGATGGCCTGAAGGATCGGCTTTCCCGCCGTGCCGCTCGGCTCGCCGTCGTCGCTGAAGCGATAGACCTGGCCGATGCGGTAAGCCCAGCAATTGTGGTTGGCCGCGGGATCGGAGACCTCGGCGAGCCGCGCCTTCGCCTCTACCTCGCTTTCCACCGGGCAGGCGATCGCCAGGAACCGGCTCTTGCGGATCTCCTGCTCGAAATGTTCGGTGCGGTCCAGCGTATACACGGCCAGCCCCTCGGCGGTTTCGGTTCGGTCGAACCCGTCTCGTAGCCCCTCCCCGCCCGAGGTTTCAAGCGCCGAATAGACTACCAATTCTATAGACTATTGACACATGCCACGTTTTCGCCATGATGTTTACCGGAACGTAACAATGCGGAGGCGATGGCATGATGTATCTCGGTGGCGTGACGCTCGGCTACTTCAACCTCTATCCGGTCGGCTTCCAGCCGAAGACCGAAGACGAGGATCGCGACGATGCGCGCGGTGCGGCGACGGAAGACAGGCTTCCGCTGGAAGGCAGCCGGCTTTCCTCCTCCCGCCGTCCGGTGCAGTGGCCGCTGCACGTCTTCTTCTGAGATGACCCTCACAGGAAATCATCGGTGATTTCCTGTTGTCCGCCCGCGATCTCCTAGAAGGAGACGACGGAATCGGCGCCGATGCCGCGGATTTCACCGGCCGGGCGCGTCGCCGGGTCCATGCCGGCGCGGGGCGCAAGGCGCAACACCTTCACGCCGACCGGCGCGAGGTGGAACCAGTTGTCCGAGGGCAGGAAGCCTTCGGCCTCGACGGCGACGGACTGGACGAAGCGGTCCGTGGAAAGTTCCAGCAGCCATTCTCCATCGTCCTGCCGAAGCTCGGCCGACAACATTGCCGAAAAGAGCGCCTTCGCCCGACCGCGCGGGAAGTGGAACGCTTCCGCGATCACCGTTCCGTTGCCGTCGACCAGCCGGCCGACCGTGACATCGTGCGATGGCGGGCCAAAGCGGAAGGCATAGGTCGTGTCGAAGAACGCGCCGAAGAGATCGGTCGCCGGCAGCGTCTCGGCCGAATGCGAGGCGAGCCGGACCTCCCGCCGCCCGCCGACGACCGGCTGGCGGCCGTGGCGCAGGCAGGAAAGCTCCAGCGTCAAGGTCTGTTCTTCCGCGCCGTCGTTGATGACATGGACATCGAGCCCGTTGGTGCCCTCGTCGGAAAGTACGAGCTGAACCGGCCGGAAGGCGCGGCGCAGGGCATGCCAGGCGGATTTCGGCAGGCCCGTCGCATCGACGACACCCCAGCCCGCGCCGGGCAGCAGGTCCTGGAAGGTCCAGGCCAGCGCACCGTTGCAGGTGGATTGCGGCCGGCGCCATTCGGCGAAGGTCGCCTCCATTACCTCGCCGGTGACGGCACGGGAAAGGTCGAGATAGCGGCCGGGATCCTCGCGGCGCAGGCACGCCGGGTCCTCGCCGTAGAGCAGGCCGAGATAATGGTCGCGCACGTCCTCGAAATCCCAGGAGGCGCCGCGGTCGCGCGGCACGCGCGCCTTCCAGCGCGGATCGTGCACGGCCGGCACCGGCAGGTGCGCGTCGAGCGTCTCGCGCTCCGGCACATTGGCGAAGGCGAGGCTTTCGGCGGTAAAGCGCACCTCGGCGCGGCGCGCATCCTCCAGCGGCCGGCAATAGGCGCCGACGCCGTAATAGTGCGTCACGCCGGCATTGGGCGAAAAGGGCATGGCGCCGCCGGCCGGCGAATTCTCGACATAGGGCACGTCCGGCCGGTGCGCGGCGGCGAGTTGGGGCAGGATCTCGCGGGTGAGCGGCCCGGCCCAGGCGCTTTCCGGCAGGCCGAGCATCGCCGCCTGCTGGTCGATCTCGCTGCCGCCGCACAGGACGGCGAGCGACGGCGAGGCGGCATTGGCCTCTAGGAACTGCGCGATTTCCTTGCGGACATTCCCGATGAATGCGAGATCATTAGCCGGATAATCGAAATTGGCGAACTGGAAGTCCTGCCAGACCATCAGCCCCAGCTCGTCGCAGAGCGCGAAGAAATCCGGCGTCTCATAGGTCATGGTGCCGCCGATGCGCAGCATGTTCATGTTCGCATCCGCCGCCAGTTTCAGGAGCGGCGCATAGTGTTCGCGGCTGCCCGGCAGGTCGACGATATCGGCATTGGTCCAGACCGCGCCGCGGCAGAAGATTCTCGTGCCGTTGACATGCAGCGCGAAATCCCGGCCGTCGGCGCCGCGGTCGATATGGATGCGGCGGAAGCCGGTGCGGCCGAGCCTGTGGCGTGCACCGTCCACGACGAGATGGACATCGTGCAGGACCGGCGCGCCATGCGTGCGCGGCCACCATGCCGCGACCTCGGGGATGGAAAGGTTTGCGGCAAACCGGCCCTCCCCGTCCCGCGTGGCGACAACGGCCATGCCGGCGCATTCGATGCGCGGCGATGTGGCGCCATCGAGGCGGAAGCGGATATCGAGCCGGCCGGTACCGTCCTCCTCCAGACGGGCGGCGATGCGCACATCGGCCGGCAGCGCGGGCGCGGGCCGCCAGAGGCGGACCGGCCGCCAGGGGCCGGCGGCATGGACCTCCGGGCACCAGCCTGGCATGCGGCCGAGCAACGTGGTGCGCACGAGCCGGAGGCCCTGCGGCGTGATCATCTGCGGGCGCCAGCGGGCACGGGGGCCGCGCTTTTCGAGATGCGGTTTCAGGGCGCGGAAACAGAGGACGAGACGGTCGCGGCCCGTCAGCGTGACGGGAAGTTCGTGGCGCACGAACATGCTGTCGGAGGAGAGCGCCGGCGCGCCGTTCCACCAGACCTCCGTTACGGTGGCGAGCCCGTCGAAATGCAGATGTGCCTCGCCCGGCGCCTCGCCGGCAAGATCGAGGACATACCAGGCGTCGAGATGGTCGAGCGGCTCGGGCGCCGTCCGGTCGAACCGGCCGGCACGCTCCAGCGCCCCGGCGACGGTGCCGGGCACGGGGGCGTCGATGAAGCCGGAGAGGCCGTCGAGCCCTGCCGGATCGGCGATCGCGCCGGCCGGCGTGAGGATCATGCGCCAGCCGTCCGAGAGCATCCTGCCGGTCGCGGGCACGCCGTCCTCCATCAGCCGATCCGCGCGGCGAGCGCCGCCATCAGGCCATCCCAGGCTTCGGCGGCCGGGTCGAGCGCGGTCGCGAGCGGTTCGAACCGGCGGCGCGTCACGGCGCGGGCAAGCTGGAACTGCACCGTCTTCGCCGTCTCCGAGACCTTGCGCGCGGCATCGGCGGCGTCCTTCAGGCCACCATCGGGCGCGAGCCAGTCGAGATGGCTGCCGGCAAGCTCGAAATTGGCGCCGACCTGGCGCAGCGTGTTGAAGGCATATTTGTGGAAGAAGCCGAAGGGACGGTCCGCCACGGCCTCGACCTGCGCCGGAAACACCTTGGCGAAGGCAGAAAGCGGGTTTTCCGCCGGGCGCCGGGCGAAGTGGACGGCGAGCAGGCGCTGCGCCTCGCGGCGAAGATGGGCCTCGCCGGGCAGGCTTTCCGGGAATTTCGCGAATTCCGTATAGGGCAGGAAGGGCAGGTCGTCCGGGCCGTCATCGAGATGGAACAGGCCGTCGAAATCCTCGCCCTCCAGCCGGAAGAAGCCGGCATTGTGGAAATAGTCGAGGCGCCTTGCCACGAGGTCGAGCCGGTTGATCGCGACCGTCGTCTTGCCGTGCTCCTGCCGGTAGGCGACGCCGCGCGTGTCCGGCATGTGGAAACTGTCCATCTCGACGAGGCAGAGCCGGCCGCGGGCGATCTGCGTCGCGACGTGGTCCTCCACCCGGTCGAAGATGGCAAGCTCGGTGCTGCGGATGCCGTAGAGGGCTTCGAGGTCTTCCAGCGGCACCTTGAAGAAGGTGAACTGGTCGCCCTCGAAATCCTGCGCCAGCGTGAAGCCGAGCATCGCCTCGGGGGAAGTGCCGAGCGCGTTCAGCACCTCGATCCACAGATCGACATAGCAATTCGTCTCCGGCCACATGCGCTCCGCATCGTGCAGCGCGTGCGGCCGGTAGGTTTCGGGGTCGAGCCCGGCGAAGACGGCGGCCATGTCAGTCTTGGTATCCCAGCACCTTGCGCACATCGGCCGGCCAGACGGCGATGTCGAGGCCGTGGCGGGCGAAGAGCGCGAGCGCGATGCGCTCCAGGCCGAAGCCGACGCAGGCGGTATGCGCCGTACTGCCGTCTTCCAGCTCAAGGCCCCATTTCGTGCCGAAGGCGTCCTGGTGGTAGTTGAAGCTCATGCAGGCCGTCGGCTTTGCGGCCGAGGTCACAGGGATGAGCAGCTCGAACTTCAGGTTCTGGTCGCGCTGGTTGTTGGCGAGCATGCGGCCGGCGCGGCCGAAGAACGGGTCGTTGGCGACATCGATCGTCACGTCGAGACCGAGCCGGCCCATCATCTCAAGGCCACGGTCCATCCAGCTCTGGCGGAAATCCGTCACATGACCCTCGGTGCCCATGCAGACATATTCGCGCATGCGGAAGAGCTGCTGGCGGGCGGGGTCGCTGGAGGGCTCGTGCCGGAAGCAGTAGGACTGCAGGTCGTAGAGCCCACCCTTCGCCGGCAGGCGGCCGCGCCTGGCGATGGTCGGATAGAGCGGGTAGCAGGCCGCCGGCGTCAGCACGATGTCCGTCGCCTTCTGGTCCTTCGTCCAGTCGTCGCCGACCTCCATGCATTGCAGGAGGCTCATATGGTCGAGCTCGCTGCCGCAGAAGCTGTGCACCGTGCCGGCAAGCTGCGGGAAGCTCTTCATGTAGCCGCTGCTTTCGAAATGCGCGCGGCTCATGCCGGGGGGAAAGCGCATGGCTTCCGCGCCGTCGGCGCCGCCATAGGCGTCGATCAGCCGCTCGAAGCGGGCGATGACGTCCTCGAAGGCGCCGCTGCGGCCGTAGAGGCCCTCTACGCCGGTATCGATGAGAAGGCCGGTATCGAAGAGCCGGTCGAGAAGCGAGGTCTGCATATCCATGGTGTCACCCGATCAGGCTGGTGTCCTGCTTGTGGACGAGCAGGAGGTTCGACGTGTTGCCGAGGATGCGGTCGTTGGAGATCATGAGCTGGGCGGAATGCGCGTCGCGCAGGTGCCGTCCGAGGCTGAAGGGCGTGCCGTTCTTGTAGCCCATGATGCCGCAGATCAGCATCGCCTGGTTGACGATCGCAAGGATCGTCTCCGAGGCGGCGATCTTGACGTTGTTCATCGCCACCGCGAAGCCGACGGAGGAGAGCCGGTCCGCATCCGCCTTGGCCGCCTCGTATTCCCGAAGGCCGGCGACCGTGCTCGCCTTGACGAGCTGGAGAAGGTTGGAGGCTTCCGCGAGGCGCAGCGCACCGGGCGGCGTGACGCCGGGGCTCTTGCGGGCGGCGGCGCGCACGAAGGCCTGCGCCCGGGCGACGGCATTGACGGCGATGCCGTACCAGACCGCGCTCCACAGCAGGTGCGAGGTGGCGAGCATCGACTGCGCGGCGATCTCGGCGAAAGGCTTCGGCAGGATCTGCACCTTCGGCGCCTCGCCCTTGAAGAGCCAGCCGTCCGAGCAGGTGCCGCGCATGCCGAGCGTATCCCAGACATGGGTCCGCTCGAGCGTGTACTGGTCCTTCGTGAAGACGGTCATGACCTGGTCGGTCGAGGCGGCGTCCGCATGGGCGCGCGAGGTGATGAGGATCGCGTCGGCATGGGCGCCGTAGGAGATCACCGTGGCATCCTTGGTGAGGCGGCAGGTGTCGCCCTCGACCTCGATGGCGCAGATGCTGTTGCGCAGGTTCCCGCCGATGCCGCCCTCGGTCGTCGCCGAGGCGAGCAGCAATTGGCCGGCGGCGATCCGGCGCATGAAGCCGGCATGCCAGGGATCGTCCGCGCCGTGCGAGACGAGGCTCGACAGCTTGATGTGGTGCATGGCGAAGACCATGGCGGCGGCCGCGCAGCTCTGGCCGACCAGCGAACAGATCTCGGCGATTTCCGAAAGCGAGGCTTCCTCGCCGCCGAGCGCGGCGGGGATCTGGATCGACAGCAGCCGTTCGGCGATCATGGCGTCGACCGCTTCCCGGGGGAAGCGGCCCTTGGCGTCCACGTCGTCGGCATGCGCGGCAGCCACGGCGGCGACGCGTTCGGCGCGCTCCGTGTAGCCTCTCCCGACGGTGATGGTCATGCGGCCTCCTCCGCGCTGCCGACAAGGCTTTCCACCGCCCGGACGATGGCCGCGATGCTTTGGAAGGACTTGCGGTTGAGCAGGCTGTCGGGGAACTCGATGTCGAAGGCATCCTCGATGCCGAGCATCACCTGGACCGAAGCGAAGGAGGAGAGGCCCGCCGCGTAGAGATCGGCATCGTCCGCGAGCTGGTCGACCGGGACCGGAAGGCCGCCGTGCTTGCTGAGGATTTCACGGATTTTCTGCTTCATGCTTTTCTCCATCGGGCTCGTCCGGCCAAACATCTGGCCGCCATTCATCCTGCCCAAGGGCTTAGGCCCGGCCGGATAAGATCGGCTGAAGGGACATGGATAAGATTTCGTGAACCGCCCCGCAGCACTGCCCCAGCCTGGAACGCACCCATATCGCCATTTCTGAAGAAAAGATGAGAAAGCCCGGATTTCCGGGCGGTTGCGCGAGGACCCAAGTGTTCCGCTACGATACGAATCGGGGGGCTTCAAGCTTTATCAACCATAAGGCGAAAAGCTGTCCGAAAATCGCAATCCTCACCAAAATGGGGGATTACGGCGCCGCCGGACACGGCATCGGCGGGATTGACGCCGTGCCGTATCGTGCCGGACAGGGTTCGCGTGCCTTGCCGGCTCAGGCCGTCCCGGCGGGCCGGGCGGCCTTCGTCAGTGCGCCTCGTCCCAGTTGGTCGCGGCGCGTGCATCCACCTTCAGCGGCACCTTCATCGAGAGTGCCGGCATGGAGGCATTTTCCATGATGTCGACGATGACGGGGATGGCCTTGTCGACCTCGCCGTCCTCGACCTCGAAGATCAGTTCGTCATGCACCTGCAGCAGCATGCGGGCGGACAGGCCGGCGGCGGCGAGCGCCGGCTCCATCTTCACCATGGCGCGGCGGATGATGTCGGCGGCCGAGCCCTGGATCGGTGCGTTGATCGCGGCGCGCTCGTTGAAGGCGCGCACCGACGGGTTGGACGACTTGATCTCCGGGTAATGGGCGCGGCGGCCGAAGATCGTCTCGACATAGCCGTTCTCGCGGGCGAAGGCCTTGGTACTGTCCATGTAGTCCTTGATGCCGGGGAAGCGCTCGAAATACTTCCTGATGTAGTCGCCGGCCTCCGAACGCTCGATGGAGAGCTGGTTGGCGAGGCCGAAGGCCGAGATGCCGTAGATGATGCCGAAATTGATCGCCTTGGCGCGGCGGCGGATTTCCGCCGGCATGCCTTCCACCGGCACGCCGAACATTTCGGACGCGGTCATGGCGTGGATGTCGATGCCGTCGGCGAAGGCCTGCTTGAGCTGCGGGATCTCGGCGACATGGGCGAGCACCCGCAATTCGATCTGGCTGTAGTCGGCCGAGACCAGCTTGTTGCCGGGCGTCGAGACGAAGGCGGTGCGGATCTTGCGGCCCTCGGCCGTGCGCACCGGGATGTTCTGGAGGTTCGGGTCGGAGGAGGACAGGCGCCCGGTCGTCGTCGCGGCGAGCGCGTAGGACGTGTGCACGCGCTTCGTCTCGGGATGCACGAAGCCGGGCAGCGCGTCGGTATAGGTGGATTTCAGCTTGGTGAGCTGGCGCCAGTCGACGATCTTGCGCGGCAGCGGAATGCCCTGCGCGGCAAGGTCCTCCAGCACCTGCGCGGAGGTCGACCATTGGCCGGTCTTCGTCTTGGAGGCGCCGGGAAGGCCCATCTTGCCGAAGAGGATATCGCCGAGCTGCTTGGGCGAGCCGATGTTGAAGCGTTCGCCGGCAAGCGCATAGATCTCCTCCTCGAAGCCTGCCGCGCCCTGCGCCAGCTCGCCGGAAAGGCGGGAAAGGACTTGCCGGTCGATGGTGATGCCGCGCTCCTCCATACGGGCGAGCACGGGCACCAGCGGGCGCTCCAGCCGCTCGTAGACCGCCGTCATGCGCTCGGCCGCAAGGCGCGGCTTCAGGACGTGCCAGAGACGGAGCGTCACGTCGGCGTCCTCGGCCGCATAGGCCGTGGCGCGGGAGATATCGACCATGTCGAAGGTCTGCGCGCCCTTGCCGGAGCCGGCGACCTCCTTGTAGGCGATCGGCTTGTGGCCGAGCCAGCGCTCGGACAGCGTGTCCATGCCATGGTTGCCCGCGCCGGCATCCAGCGCATAGGACATCAGCATCGTATCGTCGAAGCCCTGCATGGTGATGCCGTGGCGGCGCATGACGAGATAGTCGTATTTGAGGTTCTGCGCGACCTTGAGGACGGACGGGTCCTCCAGCAGCGCCTTCAGCCGCTCCAGTGCCGCGCGGATCGGGATCTGCCCCTCGGCAAGCCCGCCGCCGAGCAGGTCCCCGACGCCGGTCTTGTGGTTGACCGGCACGTAGCAGGCGCGGATCGTGGTGCCCGACGGGTCCTTCGCATTGTCGGCGATGGCGAGCGAGAAGCCGCAGAGCTCGGCCTGCATGGCATCCAGCGAGGTCGTCTCGGTATCGAAGCCGACAAGGCCGGTCTCGCGCGCCGCGGCGATCCAGCGGTCGAGCGCGTCGAGGTCGCGCACCGTCTCATAGGTCGAATGGTCGATCGGGCCGGCGGAGAAACGCTCGGCGCGGGACCTTGCAAGGGCCGAGGGCGTGGCTTCGCCCGGCTTTGCGGTCGGCAGCAGGGTCTCGGCGGCCTCGGCCGCCGTCTCGTCGCCGTTAAGATCGAGCGCGGGACCGGCGACCTCGCCCTTGTCGAGGTCCGGGCCATGCGCCTCGGCGCCCCATTCGACCGGCACGCTCGCCGCCTCGATGGCGCCGGCATCGCACTCGCAGGCCTCCGCGACGCGGCGGGTCAACGTGGTGAACTCCATGGCCTTCAGGAAGGCGATGAGCTTCGGCCCGTCCTGCGGATGCAGGATCAGGTCGTCCAGCGGCATGTCGAGCGGCGTGTCGGTCTTCAGGGTGACAAGCTGGCGCGAGAGCAGCACGAGCTCGCGGTTGGCGATGATGTTCTCGCGGCGCTTGACCTGCTTGATCCCGTCGGCGCGGGCGAGCAGCGTGTCGAGGTCGCCGTACTCTTCCAGAAGCTGCGCGGCGGTCTTCGGGCCGATGCCGGGCACGCCCGGCACGTTGTCGGTCGAATCGCCGGTCAGCGCCTGCAGGTCGATCATCTTTTCCGGCGGCACGCCCCATTTCTCGATGACTTCGGGAATGGAGATCTGCTTGTCCTTCATGCCGTCGTACATCGAGACGCTCTGCGTCACGAGCTGCATGAGGTCCTTGTCGGAGGAGACGATGGTGACGTCGGCGCCGTCGGCTTCCGCAAGCCGCGAATAGGTGGCGATCAGGTCGTCCGCCTCGAACCCTTCCTTCTCGATGCAGGGCAGGTTGAAGGCGCGGGTGGCGTGGCGGATGAGGCCGAACTGCGGGATCAGGTCTTCCGGCGGCGCGGTGCGGTTCGCCTTGTACTGATCGTAGAGCTCGTTGCGGAAGGTCTTCGAGGAATAGTCGAAGATGACCGCGAAATGCGTCGGCGTCACGCCCACGTCGGTATTGCGCGCATCCTTCAGGAGCTTCCACAGCATGTTGCAGAAACCGGAGACGGCATTGACCGGCAGCCCGTCCGACTTGCGGTTGAGCGGCGGGATGGCGTGGAAGGCGCGGAAGATGAAGCCGGAGCCGTCGACGAGGAAGAGATGATCACCTTTTTTCATGGGGTGAATGGATAGCGCGGGCCGTCTGCCGCGTCCATCTCTCATTGCGGATGCGGGCCCCTCCCCAACCCCTCCCCACGAGGGGGAGGGGCTTAATCTGCCGCGCCGTTGGCACTCGATTTTGAATGGTGAGCAAGCCTCTATCTTTCTCCCCCCTTGTGGGGAAGATGCCGGCAGGCAGAGGGGGTTTTCCGGCGTTGCAAAACCTCACGCGAACGTTACCAATTTGTAATTTTCGGACCGCCGCAAAACCCTTGAAAAGCCACATTCGGACCCACAGATATTGGTCATCGGCACCTGATCAAAGCCGTTGTCTGGCATACGGCCTGTCCCCCGCCGCGCCAGACGAGGACAAAGGCCTCATCCCCCTCTCCGGGCCTTTGTCCATAATTCGCAGAAGCCGCCGCGACACGCCTCCTGTCGTCGGCGGCTTCTCGCATTTCGGCCTTTCGCGGCCATGCGGATCGCAAGCGATCCGACATTGTCTTCCGCCGCGAACCGGCATAGCTTTCCCGC
This sequence comes from Shinella sp. R2-11, assembly GCF_055330205.1. Taxonomy (NCBI): domain Bacteria; kingdom Pseudomonadati; phylum Pseudomonadota; class Alphaproteobacteria; order Hyphomicrobiales; family Rhizobiaceae; genus Shinella; species Shinella sp. R2-11. The sequence goes on from NZ_JBVAPC010000007.1 coordinate 279,936, forward strand.
ATGGACTTTGATCGCAAGGAGTCGGCAGCCTACCTCGCCAATCTTCTGGCGAAGGCAGCCTCGCGCGCCCTCCATGCACGGGCGGACGGCGCAGGCTTCGCGCCCGGCCAGTTCCCGGTCCTGCTCGAACTTTGGGGTGGCGACGGCCTCACCCAGCGCGAACTCCTCGACCGGCTCGACATCGAGCAGGCGACGATGGCCAACACGCTCTCGCGCATGGAGCGCGACGGGCTGATCTTGCGCCGCCGGCACCCGAAGGACCGGCGGGCGCAGCTCGTCTTCCTGACGACGCGCGGCAGGGCGTTGCGCGAGACCGCGATGGCCGCCGCATCCGCCACCGAGGAAGCGCTGTTCCAGGGCTTCCGGCGCTTCGAGCGGGAGCTGCTTCTCGAATATATGCGCATGGTGCTTACCAATCTCGGCCGCGATCCGCGCGTCTGACCGCCGCAGACCGTCATACGATTTGCCCTCGCCGAGGCGATCGGTCTAATGTCGCCGCGCAATTCGCAAGGGATTCGACCATGACCAACATTCTGCCCGTCCTCGATCGCGCCAGCGCCGGCATTCCCGCCAGCCTCGAACGCCTTTTCGAGCTGGTGCGCATCAAGTCCATTTCCACAGACCCGGCCTTCAAGGCCGATTGCCGCAAGGCTGCCGAATGGCTGGTCACCGAGCTGCGCTCGCTCGGCTTCGACGCCACCGTGCGCGACACGCCCGGCCATCCGATGGTCGTCGCCCATCACGACGGCGCGCGTCCCGATGCCCCGCATGTGCTGTTCTACGGCCATTACGACGTCCAGCCGGTCGATCCGCTGAATCTCTGGGACCACGATCCCTTCGAGCCGGCGGTGCGCGACGCCGAGGGCGGCCGCCGCATCATCACCGGCCGCGGCACCTCCGACGACAAGGGCCAGCTCCTGACCTTCGTGGAAGCCTGCCGCGCCTACAAGGAAACGGCCGGCGCGCTGCCCTGCCGCGTCACGATCCTATTCGAAGGCGAGGAAGAGTCCGGCTCGCCCTCGCTGAAGCCCTTCCTCGAAGCCAATGCGGCGGAGCTGAAGGCCGATTTCGCCCTCGTCTGCGATACCAGCATGTGGGACACCGACACGCCGGCGATCTCGGCGGGCCTGCGCGGCCTCGTCGGCGAGGAGATCGTCATCAAGGCGGCCGACCGGGACCTGCATTCCGGCTATTTCGGCGGCGCGGCGGCGAACCCGATCCACATCCTTTCCGACATTCTCGCCGGCCTTCACGACGAGACGGGCCGCGTGACGCTCGACGGCTTCTACGAGGGCGTCGAGGAGACCCCGACGCAGATCAAGGCCGCCTGGGAAAAGCTCGGCAGCTCGGCGGAAAGCTTCCTCGGCGAGATCGGCCTGTCGATCCCGTCCGGCGAGAAGGGCCGTTCGGTGCTGGAGCTCACCTGGGCGCGGCCGACCGCCGAGGTCAACGGCATCACCGGCGGCTATACCGGCGAGGGCTTCAAGACGGTGATCGCGGCGGAAGCCTCGGCGAAGGTCTCCTTCCGCCTGGTTGGCAAGCAGGATCCGGCGAAGATCCGCGACGCCTTCCGCGCCTATGTCCGTTCGAAGGTTCCGGCCGACTGCTCGGTCTCCTTCCACGCCCATGGCGGCTCGCCGGCCATCCAGCTTCCCTACGATTCGGCGCTCTTGGAAAAGGCGAAGTCCGCGTTGTCGGACGAATGGCCGAAGCCGGCCGTCGTCATCGGCATGGGCGGGTCCATCCCCATCGTTGGCGATTTCCAGAAGATGCTCGGCATGGAATCCTTGCTTGTCGGCTTTGCGCTGTCGGACGACCGCATCCATTCGCCGAACGAGAAATACGAACTGCGCTCCTTCGAGAAGGGCATCCGCTCCTGGGTCCGGATTCTCTCCGCGCTGGCGGCGCGTTGACGCAGAAGTGATGATGCGGCTGGCTGGCATTCACCGGGCGAAACGGAAATGCTGGCCAACCGACCAACGACAAGAATGGCCGCGTCGCATCGCGCGATGACGGGCCCATGATGGGGAAAGGGTGAGGATGGCGCCAGCACGGACTGCGAAGGCAACCTGCTGCTCGAACGACGGCCCGTCGAAGACGGCGGAAGGCGGGGCGGCATGAAGCGACTGCGGAAATTCTTCTGGCCGCTCGTCAGCACCCTCGCGATCGTCCTGTCGGTCTATATCCTCTACAAGGACCTGCGCGGCCTTTCGCTCGACGATTTCATGGCGAGCATCAACGCCATTCCGGTGTCCGGCTGGATCCTCGCTTGCGGGGCGACGCTCGTCGCCTATGCGGCGCTCGCCGGCTACGACCACCTGGCGCTGGAGCATCTCGGCCACCGCATCTCGCTGTGGTTCATCACCCTCACCTCCTTCACCACCTACGCGCTGTCGCACAATATCGGCGCCTCGGTGTTTTCCGGGGCGCTGGTGCGCTACCGCGCCTATACGTCGAAGGGGCTCACCGGATCGGAGGTGGGCGTTCTCGTCGCCTTCTGCTCCTTCACCTTCGCGCTCGGAACCTTCATGCTGTTCGGTTTCGTGCTGGTGCTGGAGCCGGAGATCATCGAGCGCTTCGCCGATTTCCTGCCGATCGAGGCGGCCTTCTCGACGGGGGTCTTCATCCTCGCGGTGGTCGCGCTCTACGTGGTGGGCAGCCTCGTCGGCTTCCGGCCGATCGACACACGCTGGCTCAAGCTCGAATATCCCAAGCCCTCGCTCGTCTTCCGCCAGCTCATCATCGCGCCCATCGAGCTCATCGGCGCGGCGGGGATCATCTATTTCGTGCTGCCGGCGGAGGGCAATCCGGGCTTCTTCGTCGTGCTCGGCATCTTCCTCGCCTCCTTCTCCGTCGCGCTCCTCTCCCATGCGCCGGGCGGCATCGGCGTGCTCGAGCTCGTCTTCCTCGCCGGCCTGCCGGACATGGACCCGGCCGTGGTGCTGGCGGCGCTCGCCGTCTTCCGCCTCTTCTACCTCATCGTTCCCTTCGTCATGGCGCTGGTCGTCATCCTCGTCTTCGAGCGATCACGTTTTCTTGCACGAGCGAGGAACGGGGAGGATTGAAACCAGGAATAGTTTCGGTTCATCTTCGGTTCAGTCGAATTGTTTCATGCTCTGATCCGTCCAGATCATTGTGAAGCAATGAAAAACCAAGGGAGACCGACATGAAGACAACGATCAAGACCGGCCTTTCCGCCGCCATGGCCGTCGCCATGTTCGCCACGACGTTCGTCCCCGCACAGGCTTTCGCCGTGCCGATGCCCAAGGCCGGCGTTTCTCAGAGCAGCGACGTCGAGCAGGTGCAGTACGGCGGCCGCCGCGGCTGGTATCAGGGCCATCGCGGCTATCGTCATCACCGCCCGGGCTATCGCCGCCATTCGGACGGCTGGTGGTATCCGCTGGCCGCCTTCGGCGCCGGCGCGATCATCGGCGGTGCGATCGCCAACGACGGCTACTCCCGTCCGCGCTACGAAGGCATCAATCCGCGCCATACCGACTGGTGCTATGCGCGCTATCGCTCGTACCGGGCCTACGACAACACGTTCCAGCCCAATTACGGCCCGCGCCGCGAGTGCCTCTCGCCCTATTATTGAGACGACCTTCCGGGCGGCCTTCGGGCCGCCCGATCCCGTCGACCCGATTCTGTCGAATTGACGCCAGCGCGTTCACCGCTTCTTAACGACCCCTTAAATCGCCGCATTTAAGGTCCACCGACCGGCGATATCCAGAGGGCTCATCCGACCGCTTATGGCAGGCAACCGAAAATCCCAGCGCATCGAACCGTCCTTCCGGGGAGCGGCAGGGCGAGACGACGACGATGATTTCCATCTCGGCGCGGAGGATCGTGTGGCCGGCGGCGGGCGGAACGGCCGCGGCAAGCCGCCGAAGGCTGCAAAACCGCGGCGCGGCGAGGCCCGGCGCCGGCAGCCCTCGCTCGGCATTTTCGGCCTCTTCCGCCGGCTCGTCTACTGGTGCCTGGTGCTCGGGCTCTGGGGCGCCATCGGCGTCGGCGGGCTCGTGCTCTACTACGGCTCGCGCATGCCGAGCGCCACGAGCTGGGCGATCCCGGACCGGCCGCCGAACGTCAAGATCCTCTCGGTCAACGGCGACATCATCGCCAACCGGGGCCTCACCGGCGGCGAGGCGCTGTCGCTGGAAAACATGTCGCCCTATATTCCACAGGCGGTCATCGCCATCGAGGACCGGCGCTTCTACTCGCATTTCGGCATCGACCCGCTCGGCCTTGCCCGCGCGATGCTGACGAACGTGACGTCCGGCCGCATGGTGCAGGGCGGTTCGACCCTGACGCAGCAGCTCGCCAAGAACATGTTCCTCTCGCCCGAGCGCACGCTGGAGCGCAAGGTGCAGGAAGTGCTGCTGTCGCTCTGGCTGGAGCACAAATACACCAAGGACCAGATCCTTGCGATGTATCTCAACCGCGTGTTCTTCGGCTCGAATTCCTACGGCGTGGAGGCGGCCTCGCGGCGCTACTTCAACAAGTCGGCGCGCGACGTCAATCTCGGCGAGGCTGCGCTGCTGGCGGGCCTCCTGAAGGCGCCCTCCCGCCTTTCGCCGGCGCGCGACCCGGAGGCGGCGGAAGCACGCGCCCAGGTCGTCCTCGGCGCGATGCGCGAGGAAGGCTACATCACCGACGCGGAGATCAAGACCGCGATGTCGCAGAGCCCGGCGCGGGCGAAGAGCTACTGGTCCGGCGCCGAGCACTATGCCGCCGACATGGTCATGGCCCAGCTTCCCGGCATGATCGGCGACATCAAGGAAGACCTCGTCATCGACACGACCATCGATCTCGACCTGGAGAAGAAGGCCGACGAGGCGATCTCGAAGATCCTCGACAAGGACGGCGCCAAGTCCAATGCCTCGCAGGCCGCCCTCGTCTCCATCGACGGCACGGGCGCGATCCGCGCGCTGGTCGGCGGGCGCGACTATGCCGAAAGCCAGTTCGACCGCGCCTCCAAGGCCAAGCGCCAGCCGGGCTCGGCCTTCAAGCCCTTCGTCTATGCCGCCGCGCTTGAAGCGGGCCGCTCGCCGCTGTCGCTGCGCAACGACGCGCCCGTCAGGATCGGCAAGTGGACGCCGGAGAACTACGACCAGAAATATCGCGGCGAGGTGACGCTCGCCTCGGCCTTCGCCGAATCGCTCAACACCATCGCCGCCCAGCTCGTCATGGAAGTGGGGCCGGACGAGGTGGTCAAGCTCGCCCGCCGGCTCGGCATCGAATCGGACCTGCAGGCCAATGCCTCGATCGCGCTCGGCACCTCGGAGGTGACGCTCGTCGAGCTGACGTCCGCCTATGCGCCCTTCATGAACGGCGGCTACAAGGCGACGCCCCACATCATCCGCCGCATCTCGACCGCCGAAGGCAAGGTGCTCTACGAGAACACCTACGACAATCCGCCCCGCGTGCTGGAGCCCAACATCGTTTCTATGATGAACGGCATGATGATGCGCGTGATCTCTGAGGGCACCGGCAAGAACGCCCGCATCCCCGGCTGGCCGGCCGCCGGCAAGACCGGCACGACGCAGTCCTTCCGCGACGCGCTCTTCGTCGGCTATACCAGCAACCTGACGACCGGCGTCTGGTTCGGCAACGACGACGGCAAGTCGATGAAGAAGGTGACGGGCGGCGGGCTTCCGGCGCGCGCCTGGAGCCAGTTCATGACGGCGGCCCATGCCGGCCTCTCGCCCTCGCCGCTCTTCGGCACGGCGGGCGGCGACCCGCTGCAGGCCACCGAGCCGGCGCCGGAAGGCGACCAGCTCTTCGACATCATCTCGCGCACGCTCGGCACCGACGAACGGCCCATCGACACGGGCGCGGCCGTCGCCAACGAGCAGACCGGCGCTGTTCCGCTCGACAACGGGCCGCTCGACGACGGGATGATCCCGCCGGCCGAGGTCGGCGGCGAGGGCCGGCCGGCCACGCGCCGCACGACGCTTCTCGACATCCTGATGGGCGGCTGACGCCCGCATAAAACCTGTACCCCGCGGCACGGGCCGTTCTGCCGGCTTGACGCCCGCCGGCAAGCTCACCACATTGCCGGCGGCGACCCTTTCACCTTGCCGGACGCGCTGATTTTGCGAGCTTTGCGCCTCGTCCATGTCTTGCAGTCGTCTGGAGGGGTCCTTATATACCCCGCAAAGCTTCGGTTCAGGCCGGCGCTTTCGACAAGACCATACCATTAGGGGCTGCCAACAGAATGCCTGAATGGGTTCCGGCAGTTCGCTTCAAGGAGAGAATGACATGGCTAAAGTAATCGGTATCGACCTCGGAACGACCAATTCCTGCGTCGCCGTCATGGATGGCAAGGACGCGAAAGTCATCGAAAACGCCGAAGGCGCGCGCACGACGCCTTCCATGGTCGCCTTCACCGAAGACGGTGAGCGGCTGACCGGCCAGCCGGCCAAGCGCCAGGCGGTCACCAACCCGGAAAACACCCTCTTCGCCGTCAAGCGCCTCATCGGCCGCCGCTACGACGACAAGCTCGTCGAGAAGGACAAGGCGCTCGTTCCCTACAAGATCGTCAAGGGCGACAACGGCGATGCCTGGGTCGATGCCCGCGGCAAGGGCTATTCCCCCTCGCAGATCTCCGCGATGATCCTGCAGAAGATGAAGGAAACCGCCGAATCCTATCTCGGCGAGACCATCACGCAGGCCGTCATCACGGTTCCGGCCTACTTCAACGACGCGCAGCGCCAGGCGACCAAGGACGCCGGCAAGATCGCGGGCCTTGAAGTGCTGCGCATCATCAACGAACCGACGGCTGCCGCGCTCGCCTACGGCCTCGACAAGAAGGACGGCAAGACCATCGCCGTCTACGACCTTGGCGGCGGCACGTTCGACATCTCGGTCCTGGAAATCGGCGACGGCGTCTTCGAAGTGAAGTCGACGAACGGCGACACCTTCCTCGGCGGTGAAGACTTCGACATGCGTCTGGTCAACTACCTCGCCGACGAGTTCAAGAAGGACCAGGGCATCGACCTGAAGAACGACAAGCTCGCCCTGCAGCGCCTCAAGGAAGCTGCCGAAAAGGCCAAGATCGAGCTGTCCTCCGCGCAGCAGACCGAAATCAACCTGCCGTTCATCACGGCGGACGCTTCCGGTCCGAAGCACCTGACGATGAAGCTGACCCGCGCCAAGTTCGAAGCGCTCGTCGACGACCTGGTCCAGCGCACCGTCGCTCCGTGCAAGGCAGCCCTCAAGGATGCCGGCGTCACGGCGGCCGAGATCGACGAAGTCGTTCTCGTCGGCGGCATGAGCCGCATGCCGAAGGTACAGGAAACCGTCAAGCAGCTGTTCGGCAAGGAGCCGCACAAGGGCGTGAACCCGGATGAAGTGGTCGCCATGGGCGCCGCCATCCAGGCCGGCGTCCTGCAGGGCGACGTCAAGGACGTCCTTCTCCTCGACGTGACCCCGCTGTCTCTCGGCATCGAAACGCTGGGCGGCGTCTTCACCCGTCTGATCGAGCGCAACACGACGATCCCGACGAAGAAGAGCCAGACCTTCTCGACCGCCGAGGACAACCAGTCGGCCGTGACCATCCGCGTCAGCCAGGGCGAGCGTGAAATGGCCGCGGACAACAAGCTGCTCGGCCAGTTCGACCTCGTCGGCATTCCGCCGGCACCGCGCGGCATGCCGCAGATCGAAGTCACCTTCGACATCGACGCCAACGGCATCGTGCAGGTCTCGGCCAAGGACAAGGGCACCGGCAAGGAGCACCAGATCCGCATCCAGGCTTCCGGCGGCCTTTCCGACGCCGACATCGAGAAGATGGTCAAGGATGCCGAGGCCAATGCCGAGGCCGACAAGAAGCGCCGCGAGGGCGTCGAGGCGAAGAACCAGGCCGAAAGCCTGATCCATTCGTCGGAGAAGTCCCTCAAGGAATACGGCGACAAGGTCACGGAAGACGACCGCAAGGCCATTGAGGAGGCGATCGCCGCCCTCAAGACCTCGGTCGAAGCCTCCGAGCCGGACGCCGAGGACATCAAGGCCAGGACCAACACGCTCATGGAAGTCTCCATGAAGCTCGGCCAGGCGATCTACGAGGCCCAGCAGGCCGAAGAGACCGCCTCCTCCTCGGGTGAGGCCGGCGACAATGTCGTCGATGCCGACTACGAGGAAGTCAAGGACGACAAGAAGTCGGCCTGAGCCTCCTGACATGCCGGCCGCGTCCGACGCGGCCGGTGCAACGGATAGTGAAAAGGCGGAAGTCAGCACGAAGGGAAACAAGGCAGCATGATCACCCCCGTTTATCGCGGCGATGACGTCATGGCCTTCCCTTCGCCCGGCTTCCGCCTTTCGCATGCGTGAGGCCAAGGCAAGCTTCCCGGTCCATAATAAAAAGACCGTTCCCCTGAAACGGACGTGAACCCGAATGGCAAAAGCTGATTTTTACGAGACGCTGGGTGTCTCCAGGACCGCCGACGAGAAGGAGCTGAAGAGCGCCTTCCGCAAGATGGCGATGAAGTACCACCCCGACAAGAATCCGGGCGATGCCTCCGCAGAACAGAAGTTCAAGGACGTCAACGAAGCCTATGAGATGCTGAAGGACCCGCAGAAGCGGGCAGCCTACGACCGCTACGGCCATGCGGCCTTCGAGCAGGGCGGCATGGGCGGCGGCGGCTTCGGCGGTGGCGGTTTCGGCGGCGGCGGCTTCTCCGACATCTTCGAGGACATCTTCGGCGAGATGATGGGCGGCGGGCGCCAGCGGCGTTCCTCCGGTGGACGCGAGCGCGGCGGCGATCTTCGCTACAACATGGAGATCTCGCTGGAAGAGGCCTATGCCGGCAAGAACGCGCAGATCCGCGTGCCGACATCGATCACCTGCGACGTCTGTTCCGGCTCGGGCGCCAAGCCCGGCACCAGCCCGAAAACCTGCGCCACCTGCCAGGGCTCCGGCCGCGTGCGCGCCGCACAGGGCTTCTTCTCCATCGAGCGCACATGCCCGACCTGCCACGGCCGCGGCCAGACGATCAGCGACCCCTGCACCAAGTGCCACGGCAACGGCCGCATCACCGAAGAGCGCTCGCTGTCGGTCAACATTCCGGCCGGCATCGAGGACGGCACGCGCATCCGCCTTTCCGGCGAGGGCGAAGCCGGCCTTCGCGGCGGCCCTGCGGGCGACCTCTATATCTTCCTGTCGGTCAAGCCGCACGAATTCTTCCAGCGCGACGGGGCGGACCTCTATTGCTCCGTGCCGATCTCGATGACGACGGCGGCCCTCGGCGGCACCTTCGACGTCGCGACGCTCGACGGCACCAAGTCGCGCGTCTCGGTGCCCGAGGGCACCCAGGCCGGCAAGCAGTTCCGCCTCAAGGGCAAGGGCATGCCGGTGCTGCGCTCCAACCAGATCGGTGACCTCTACATCCAGATCCAGATCGAGACGCCGCAGAAGCTCACCAAGCGCCAGCGTGAGCTGCTGAAGGAATTCGAGGAGATTTCCTCGAAGGAGAACAACCCGGAATCGTCAGGCTTCTTCGCGCGGATGAAGGAATTCTTCGAGGGCTGATCGCCTTGAAGGCTCAAACGAAAAGCCCCGGCAGCGCCGGGGCTTTTTTTGCATGTTCAATAGAACCGCAAACCTCTCCTCCGTCATGCTCGGGCTTGTCCCGAGCCTCTGCAACGTCTCGATATTTCAATGCGTTGGCAGATCCTCGGCACAAGGCAGAGGATGACGACAGCGGGTGGAGCGAGGTTAAAGGCTCCGGCGTGCCGGAGCTTTCCCGCTTGGACTACTGAATCAGGATCGCCCGGAAATCGTTGACGTTCGTGCCGGTAGGGCCGGGCACGAAGAGGTCGCCGAGGGCGTCGAAGGCGGTCCAGCTATCGTTGCGCGACAGGAACTCGGCGGCGTCCTTGCCCTTGTCGGCGAGGCGCGAGACCGTGGTGCCGTCAGCGAAGGCGCCGGCATTGTCCTCCGAGCCGTCGATGCCGTCCGTATCGGCGGCGAGCGCATGAAGGCCCGGAAGGCCGTCGGTGGCGCAGGCGAAGGAGAGCAGGAACTCGCCGTTGCGGCCGCCCTTGCCCTTGCCCCTGATCGTCACGGTGGTTTCGCCCCCCGAGAGGATGACGACGGGTTTGCGGAACGGCCGGTCGCGGCGCACGACTTCCGCCGCGATGGCGGCATGCACGCGGCCGACTTCGCAGGCTTCGCCCTCGATGGCGTCGGAGAGGATGACCGCCTCGATGCCGGCCTTCTTCGCGGCGGCGGCGGCGGCTTCCAGCGAGACGGCGGCGGAGGCGACGAGCCTCACCTCGTTGCGGGCATAGCGCGGATCGGAGGGCAGCGGCGGCTCATCCGTACCGCCCTCGATATGGCGCATCACGGCTTCCGGCAGGTCGAGGCGGTAGCGCTCGATGAGGCGGAGGGCATCGGCGCGGGTCGTCTCGTCGGCGATGGTCGGGCCGGAGGCGACGAGGGCGGGATTGTCGCCCGGGATGTCGGAGACGACCAGCGAGACGACGCGGGCGGGATGGGCGAGCGCGGCCAGCCGGCCGCCCTTGATGCGCGAGACCTGCTTGCGCACGGCGTTCATGGCGCTGATCGGCGCGCCGGAGGCGAGCAGCGCCCTGTTGACGGCGATCTCGTCGGCGAGCGTCAGGTCGCCGGCGGGCGCGGGCAGCAAAGCCGAGCCGCCACCGCAGACGAGGGCGACGACGAGGTCGTCCTCGGTGAGGCCCCGCACGGCGGCCATCAGCCGGCCGGAGGCGAGAAGGCCACTGTCGTCCGGCACCGGATGGGCCGCTTCCAGCACCTCGATGCGCTCGCAGGGCACCGCATAGCCGTAGCGCGTGACGACGACGCCCGTCAGCGGCGCATCCCACAGGCGCTCAAAGGCGCGGGCCATCTGCGCGGCGCCCTTGCCGGCGCCGATCACCACCGTGTGGCCCTTCGGCTTTTCCGGCAGGTTGGCGGCCAGCACCTTTTCCGGATCGGCCGCATCGACCGCGACGGAAAAGAGATGTTCGAGAAAGGCGCGCGGGTCGGCGATGGTCGGCATGGGGTTCCTCCGGGTCATGCGGGTAGCTCATATAAACACAGCCCCTCATCCGCAAGCCAGCGCCGTCTCCTCCAAGACGGCGCGGCGGGACGAGGGGCTGTCTCTCCTCCTCAGGATGGGGTGACCGGGCGGGGCTCCCCTCCCCGCCCGGCCAGGCCGTCATGCGACGGCGTGGTTCGCCATGCGCTCCAGCGCGGTGACGAGACCGGAGTGATCGAGGCCCGCATCGCCGTGGGCCGCGCACTGATTGAAAAGCTCCTGCGTGGATGCCGTGTTGGGCAGCGCGACGCCGAGCGTCCTGGCGCCCTGGAGGGCCAGATTGAGGTCCTTCTGGTGCAGCGAGATGCGGAAGCCCGGATCGAAGGTGCGCTTGACCATGCGCTCGCCATGCACTTCGAGGATGCGCGAGGAGGCAAAGCCGCCCATCAGCGCCGCGCGCACGCGCGCCGGATCGGCGCCGGCCTTGGAGGCGAAGACGAGGGCTTCGGCGACCGCCTCGATGGTGAGCGCCACGATGATCTGATTGGCGACCTTGGTCACCTGGCCGTCACCGCAATCGCCGACAAGGGTGATGTTCTTGCCCATGAGCTGGAAGAGCGGCAGCGCCCGGTCGAAGCTCTCCTGCGAGCCGCCGGCCATGATGGAGAGCGAGGCGTTCTTCGCGCCGACCTCGCCGCCCGAGACCGGGCCGTCGACATATTCGGCGCCGGTCGCGCGGATCTTCTTGGCGAATTCCTTCGTCGCGATCGGCGAGATCGAGCTCATGTCGATGACGAGCTTGCCGGCCGAAAGACCGTGGGAGACGCCGTTCTCGCCGAAGAGCACGTCCTCGACTTCCGGCGTGTCCGGCAGCATGAGGATGATCGTGTCGACGGTCTCGGCGAGCGCCTTCGGGCTGTCGACGATCTTCAGGCCGTTGTCGAGAAGCTCCTGACGCGGCGCGACCGAAAACTTCGAGGTGATGACGGTGTGGCCGGCATCCTGGAGGTGACGCGCCATGGGCGTGCCCATGATGCCGAGGCCGATGAAGCCGATATTTGCCATGATCTAAACTCCCAATCTTGAAATGATTTTCCGGCTCATCGGCCGACTTCGGCCAGCCAGCCGAGACCTTCCGCGGTGGTGGTGCGCGGCTTGTATTCGCAGCCGATCCAGCCGTCGTAGCCCAGCGCGTCGAGCGTCCTGAACACGAAGGGCCAGGCGATCTCGCCGGTGCCCGGCTCGTTGCGCCCCGGATTGTCGGCAAGCTGCACGTGGGGGATCTGCGCCTGGTGCTTCCTGAAGGTGCCGATCAGTTCGCCCTCGGTGCGCTGCTGGTGGTAGAGATCGTACTGGATGTAGAGGTTGTCCGAGCCGACCTCCGCGATGATCGAGGCCGCCTGGTCCGGCGTTTTGAGGTAGAAGCCCGGAATATCGAAATGGTTGATCGGCTCGATCAGGAGCTTGATGCCGTGCTTGCCGAGTTCCGACGCCGCCAGCTTGAGGTTGGCGACGAAGGTGGCGCGCAGCACGCTGTCCGGCACGCCGGCCGGCGCGATGCCCGACAGGCAGTTGACCTGCCTGCAGCCGAGCTTCGTGGCATAGTCGATGGCCTTCGCCACGCCTTCACGGAACTCGTCGACGCGATCCGGCAGCACCGCGATGCCGCGCTCGCCGCCGGCCCAGTCGCCGGCCGGCAGGTTGTGCAGGACCTGCGTCAGGCCATGCTTGTCGAGTTCGGCGCGGATCGCGTCCTTGTCGAAATCGTAGGGGAAGAGATATTCGACCCCCTCGAAGCCGGCCCTGGCGGCCAGGGCGAAGCGCTCCATGAAGGGCGCCTCGTTGAAGAGCATGGTCAGGTTGGCCGCAAATTTCGGCATGGTTCTCTCCTTCTTGAAGCGCAATTCCGAACGGAAAACCGCTTTACACTTTTCCTGGAATTGCTTGCCCTCAATCCAGCAGCGCGGCCAGCGTTGCCGTCGGCGCATCCTCGCCGCGTTCTGCCAGTTCCTCGAACTCGACGACAGCGTTGATGTCGGCACCCATGGCGATGTTCGTGACGCGCTCGAGGATGAACTCGATGACGACGGGAACCTGGTGCTCCTTCATCAGCTTCTGCGCCGTGTTGAAGGCTTCCTGGAACTCGTTGGCGCTGCGAACGCGGATGGCCTTGCAGCCGAGGCCTTCGGCGACCGCGACGTGATCAACGCCGTAGCCGGCTTCCGAGTCGGCATTCGCGTTGATGTTGTCGAAGGCAAGCGAGACCTCGAAGTCCATGTTGAAGCCGCGCTGGGCCTGGCGGATGAGGCCGAGATAGGAATTGTTCACGACCACATGCAGGTAGGGCAGCTTGTGCTGGGCGCCGACTGCAAGCTCCTCGATGAGGAACTGGAAGTCGTAGTCACCCGACAGCGCGACGATCGGACGGTCCGGGTCGGCGGCGCGCACGCCGAGCGCTGCCGGCAGCGTCCAGCCGAGCGGGCCGGCCTGGCCGCAATTGATCCAGTTGCGCGGCTTGTAGACATGCAGGAACTGCGCGCCGGCAATCTGGCTGAGGCCGATGGTCGAGACGTAGCAGGTGTCGCGGTCGAAGGCCTTGTTCATCTCCTCGTAGACGCGCTGGGGCTTCAGCGGCATCTGGTCGAAATGGGTCTTGCGCAGCATGGTGCGCTTGCGCTCGCGGCATTCGCCGGCCCAGCCGGACCAGTCGCGCAGCTTGCCCGCCGCCTTCCATTCCGTCGCGACCTCGACGAAGACCTGAAGGGCGGCGCCGGCATCGGAGACGATGCCGAAGTCCGGCGTGAAGACACGGCCGATCTGGGTCGGCTCGATGTCGACGTGGATGAACTTGCGGCCTTCCGTGTAGGTCGGGATGTTGCCGGTGTGGCGGTTCGCCCAGCGGTTGCCGATGCCGAAGACGAAGTCCGAGACGAGCAGCGTGGCATTGCCGTAGCGGTGCGAGGTCTGGAGGCCGCACATGCCGGCCATCAGCGGGTGATCGTCCGGGATGACGCCCCAGCCCATCAGGGTCGGGATGACCGGAACGCCGGTGATTTCCGCAAGCTCGACCAGGAGGTCCGAGGCATCCGCATTGATGATGCCGCCGCCGGCGACGAGCAGCGGGCGCTCGGATTCATTGAGCATGGTGAGCGCCTTCTCGGCCTGGGCGCGGGTGGCGGCCGGCTTGTAGGGCGTCAGCGGCTCGTAGGCGTCGATGTCGAACTCGATCTCGGCGAGCTGGACGTCGATTGGCAGGTCGATGAGGACCGGGCCGGGACGGCCGGAACGCATCGTGTGGAACGCCTTCTGGAAGACGTAAGGCACGAGGCCCGGCTCCATGACCGTGACGGCCCATTTGGTGACGGGCGCGGCGATCTTGGCGATGTCGACCGCCTGGAAATCCTCCTTGTCGAGGCGGGCGCGCGGCGCCTGGCCGGTGATGCAGAGGATCGGGATCGAATCGGCGGAGGCCGAATAGAGGCCGGTGATCATGTCGGTGCCGGCGGGGCCCGACGTGCCGATGCAAAGGCCGATATTGCCGGCGCGGGCACGGGTATAGCCCTCGGCCATGTGGCTGGCGCCCTCGACATGGCGGGCGAGGATATGGCGGACCGAGCCGCGCGCCTTCAGCGCCGAATAGAAGGGATTGATCGCAGCGCCCGGAACGCCGAAGGCGCAATCGACGCCTTCCTTCTCCAGAACCAGCACCGCCGCGTCGACAGCACGCATTTTAGCCATGGGTTTTCCTCCGTCTCTTGAGAGGGAAGGTAGCGCATCGGCGTTTCAGCGCAATCATAAAATGGAAATAAATCCCATCATACGGAAATAAACATTTTCAACGAAACTGGAACAATCGCTCCGGGCCGGCTATGGAAATGACAAGGCAGGCAGGAGAAAACCATCATGGCGCAGCATCAGGAAAAGACGCGCGGGCGACCGGGGCGCAAACCGGCGGAAAACGCGGCGCCGTCCTCGGTGCAAGTGCTCGACCGGAGCCTGAAGCTGCTCGATCTGGTGGCGGCGGCCGACGGCGCGGCGCTGACGGACCTTGCGGACGCTTCCGGCATGGCGCCCTCTACCGTGCACCGGCTGCTCACCTCGCTCGCCCAGCACGGCATGGTGATGCATGACGGGGAGACCGGCGCCTGGACGATCGGCGTCAAGGCCTTCGAGATCGGCACCGCCTATCTGCGCTTCCGCAAGCTCGGCACGATCAGCCGGCCGTTCCTCAAGCAGTTGATGGAAGGATGCGGCGAGACCGCCAATATCGCCATCGAGGACGACGGCGACGTCGTCTTCATCTCGCAGGTCGAAAGCCATGCGCCGATGCGCGCCTTCTTCCGCCCCGGCCGGCGCGGGCCGATCCATGCCTCCGGCATCGGCAAGGCGATCCTCTCGACCTGGCCCGACGCCCGGATCGAGGCGCTGCTGGCCGGCCGCACGCTGCAGCACTTCACCGACAAGACCCGCGACACGATCCCGACGCTGCTGGAGGACATAGGCAGGATCCGCACCCGCGGCTGGTCGATCGACGACGAGGAGCACACGCTCGGCATGCGCTGCGTGGCGGCGCCGATCTTCGACGAATATGGCGAGGCGGTTGCCGGCATCTCGGTGTCCGGCCCGGCGGTGCGGCTTCCCGACAGCAAGGTGGATGCGTTCGGCCCCGTAGTGCGGGCGGCGGCGGAGGGCGTGACGCGGGCGATGGGGGGACGGCTGGCGTAGTCGGCCGAGGAACGCGCGGGCCCCTCATCCCGCTGCCGCGACCTTCTCCCCGCAAGCGGGGAGAAGGAAGATGGTGCGCCGGTTTCCTGAAACAGTTTGGGCAGCGGGACGGGAAACCGTGCCGCGCTTTTCCTTCTCCCCGCAGCCAAGGAGAAGGTGGCCGGCAGGCCGGATGAGGGGCGATCCGCCCCGGATCCGTCAGGCGGTTTCGAGCAGGCGGCTTGCGGCCGCCGCGCGCTTTGCGCCCTTGCCCTTCATCGCCTTGCCGGCGACATAGACTTCCGCAACGCAGCGGTCGTCGCCCATGGTCTGGAGGATGAAGAGTTCCTCCAGCAGCGATTTCGCCGTGCGCATGCGGTATTCCATCGCCGTCTTGGCGCTCGAATCGAGCACGACGATATCCGCATCCGCCCCGGCATGGAGCGAGCCGATATGCTTCTCCAGCCCGAGCGCGCGGGCATTGCCCAGCGTCATGCGGTAGAAGGAATTGAACGGCGTCAGCTTCTGGCCGCGAAGGTGCAGCACCTTGTAGGCCTCGTCCATGGTCTCCAGCATGGAGAAGCTGGTGCCCGCGCCGACATCCGTCGCCACCGACCAGCGCGCGCCAGCCTTGTCGAAACGGTCGCGGTCGAAGAGGCCCGACCCCAGGAAGAGGTTGGAGGTCGGGCAGAAGACGCCGACGCTGCCGGTCTCGGCGAGCACGCCGATTTCCCGGTCGCTGAGATGGATGCAATGGCCGAGCAGCATGCGCTCGTTCAGGAGGCCATAGCGGGCGTAGATGTCCGTATAGTCCTTCGCTTCCGGATAGAGCGAGGTTGCGAAGGCGATCTCGTCGTGGTTTTCCGAAAGGTGGGTCTGGACATAGCAGGTGGGATTTTCCGCGACGAGCGCCTGGCTCATCTCCATCTGCTCCGGCGTCGAGGTGATGGCGAAGCGCGGGCTGATCGCATAGTGCGCGCGGCCGCGGCCGTGCCATTTCCCGATCAGCGCCTTCGTCTCGTCATAGCCCTTCTGCGGCGTGTCGCGCAGCGCGTCGGGCGCGTTGCGGTCCATCATCACCTTGCCGCCGACCATGCGCATGCCCCGCGCCTCGGCCGCCGTGAAATAGGCGTCGACGCTCTCGGGATGCACCGAGCAATAGGCGACGGCAGTGGTGGTGCCGTTCGACAGAAGCTCGTCGAAGAAGCGGTCCGCCACGGCGCCCGCATGGGCGGCGTCGGCGAATTTCTGCTCTTCGACGAAGATGTAGGTGTTCAGCCATTCGAGGAGCTGCGCACCGTAGGAAGCGATGGCCTGGGTCTGCGGGAAGTGCAGATGCGTATCGATAAGGCCCGGCAGAACGAGGTTCGGCCGGTGATCGGCCACCTCGACATCCGCGCCGACGAGTTTGCTGATGACAGCATGATCGCCCGTGTCCACCACCTTGCCGCCACGCACGAGGACGGCGCCGTCCTCGAAGTAGCGCCAGGCGGCCGTGTCGTCGATGCCCTGCGGCTCGGCGACGAAGGTGAGTACCCGTCCGCGGATCAGGAGATCGCTCACTGGGTCTTCTCCCCGCTGACGGCACTTTCGTACCAGGCGACGAAGAGCTTGCGCTCCTCGTCGGAGACCTGCGTGACGTTGGCGGGCGGCATGGCATGCGAGCGGCCGGCCTGCAAATAGATCTCGCGCGCGTGGTTGGCGATATCGTGGTCAGTTTCGAGGACGACGCCCTTCGGCGGCGCGATCAGGCCTTCCCAGCCGGGTTCCTTGGCATGGCACATGGAGCAGCGGCCGAGCACGGTGTCGCGCACCTTCGGAAAGGCTTCCGCCGTCATGAAGGGCTGCGCGGTTGCCGAGACCTTCGCGTCGGCCGTCTCGCCCGTCAGGATCTTAGGCACCGTGGAGAGCCACATGATGGCGACGAAGAGCAGGGCCGTGGCGAGCCAGGTCCAGGTCGGGTTGCCGGCATCGGCGTGGCGGGTGTTGAAGTAGTGGCGGATGGTGACGCCCATCAGGAAGACGAGCGAGGCGATGATCCAGTTGAACTCGGTGCCGAAGGCCAGCGGATAGTGATTCGACAGCATGAGGAACAGCACCGGCAGCGTCAGGTAGTTGTTATGCGTGGAGCGCTGCTTGGCGATCCTGCCGTATTTCGGATCGGGCGTGCGGCCGGCGATGAGGTCGGCGACGACGATGCGCTGGTTCGGCATGATGATGAAGAAGACGTTCGCCGACATGATCGTCGCCGTGAAGGCGCCGAGATGCAGGAACGCGGCTCTACCGGTGAAGAGCTGCGTATAGCCCCAGGCGACGACGACCAGGATGAAATAGAGCGCCACCATCAGCCGCGTATTGTCATTGCCGAAGGGCGACTTGCAGATCAGGTCATACAGGATCCAGCCGAAGCCGAGCGAGGCCAGCGAGATGGCGATCGCCACCGGCTTGGAGACGTCGAGCACGTTCGGGTCGATGAGATAGAGGTCGGCGCCCGCGTAATAGACGAGACAGAGCATGCCGAAGCCGGAGAGCCAGGTGACGTAGCTTTCCCATTTGAACCAGACGAGATGCTCGGGCATCTTGGCCGGCGCCACGAGATACTTCTGGATATGGTAGAAGCCGCCGCCATGGACCTGCCATTCCTCGCCATAGGCGCCCGGCGGCAGATCGGGATGCTTCTTCAGGCCCAGGTCGAGCGCGACGAAATAGAAGGACGAGCCGATCCAGGCGATGGCCGTGATCACGTGCAGCCAGCGGACCGCGAACATGACCCAATCCCAGGCAATGGCATATTCGTACATAGGGACCTCCACCCATTTTCCATGGGCTTGTTTGCCATCAAGTGATTTTCCCGGAAATCCCGGTGAATCACCAACACTTTCAAAAAAAACTAAAAGATGGAGCCTACTTTGCTCCATACGCCGATGTGGTAGAAAGGGCCATGTCCTATCTCGATAATGTACGCGTCTTCGTTCGCGTGGTCGAACTCGGTACGCTTTCCGCGGCAGGGCGCGACCAGCGCGTCACCCCTGCGGTCGCCAGCAACCGCATCAAGGAGCTGGAGCGCCATCTCGGCGTGCGCCTCTTCAACCGCACCACGCGCAAGCTCTCGCCGACCGAGCACGGCCGCGTGTTCTACGACGGCGCGGTGAAGATCATCGAGGCGGTGAACGAGGCGGAAGCGGCGATCGCGGACCTGTCGCGCAACCCCAAGGGCTCGCTGCGCATCACCGCCCCGCTCGGCATCGGCCGCCGGCTGATCGCCTCGGGCATTCCCGAATTCCACGACAAGTATCCCGACATCGAGGTGCGCGTGCGCCTGTCGGACCACAATGTCGACATCCTCGCCGAGGGCGTGGACGTCGCCTTCAAGCTCGGCGTGCTGGAGGATTCGAACCTGCGCATGCGCGGCATCCTCAAATGCGAGCGCGTGCTCTGCGCCTCGCCCGCCTATCTCGCGCGCCGCGGCATGCCCGCGAACGCAGACGCGCTGATCGCCGACAGGCACGACTGTCTCCTGCTGCGCTATCCCGGCTCGAAGGAATATTACTGGACGCTGGTGATGCCCGAAGGCCCGCGCAAGTTCGAGGTCGCCGGCCCCTATGACAGCGACGACGGCGACGTGCTCACCCAGTGGGCGCTGGAGGACCGCGGCATCATCAACAAGCCGCGCTTCGAGGTGAACAACCACCTGAAGGACGGAAGGCTTGTCGAGATCCTGAAGGACAGCCCGCCCGCCTCCGTGCAGCTCGCCGCGATCTACCCGCACAAGCGCTTCCAGGACCCGAAGGTCCGCCTGATGATCGATTTCATGGCGGAGCGCTGTCAGCGGCTGATCGGCAGGCTGCTCGACGAGGAGCCGGCGGCGTTCGAGGAAACTATCGACTGAACGTTTCGGAAGCCTTCGCCCGCTCCACCGTCCACGTCAGCGCCGCCGTCATGATCTCGGCGGCGGCGAGGGTGGCGATGACGGCGGGGCGCTTGTCCTTGAGGGCGGTGCCGCCGATGGGGCAGGTGAGCTTATCGAAGAGATCGGGGGAGCCGCTTTCGCGCGACAGCCAGTTGCGGAAGGTGGCGCGCTTCGTCTTCGAGCCGATCATGCCGACATAGGCGGCATCCGTGCGCCTCAGCGCCTCGGCGGCGATGAGGAAATCGAGCGCGTGGTCATGGGTGAGGATCACGAAGCTGCTGCCGGCGGGTGCATCGCGCACCACGGCCTCGGGCATGGGGGTGAGGCACGTCTCGATGCGCGGCACCGTGGAGGCCATCAGCTCATCCTCGCGCGTATCCACGAGGATGACGCGCAGCGGCGCGAGCGAGAGCGCCATGGCGAGCGCATCGCCGACATGGCCGGCGCCGAAGACATAGACATGCGGGCGCGCCGCCATTTCCCGCTCGCTGCGGGCGACGAGGTCGCCTGCCAGCGAAGGCCCGACAGCGGTGAAGGCAAGGCCGACCCGGCCGCCGCAGCACTGGCCGATCTCCGGGCCGAGCGGCACGTTCATCGGCTCGGCGGCAAGGCCGGAACGCAGCGCCCGACGCGCCTGGTCGATGGCCATGTATTCGAGCTGTCCGCCGCCGATCGTCGCGAAGATGGACCGCTCGGAAACGAGCATCCAGGCATCGGTGTCGCGCGGCGTGGAGCCCGCGGCTCCCGTCACCTCGACCAGGATGACCGCCGGTTCGCGGCGCAGGAAATCCCGGATGTCTTCGCGCGCGGCGGGCATCGTCCTATCCCTTCTTCGCCTGGCCGCAATTCCGGACGGAAAACCGCATCACACTTTTCCTGGAATTGCTCGGCCGGCTTTCAGCCGCTCGATGGCCATCAGCACGCGTTCGGGCGTCGCGGGAGCGTCGAGCTTCGGGCAGACCTTGTGATCCGCCACGCTCGCCACCGCATCCGACAGGGCGTGCAGCACGGAAAGGCCGAGCGGCAGCGGCGGCTCGCCGACCGCCTTGGAACGGTGGATCGTCGGCTCGTAGGCTTCCGACCAGTCGGTGAGCGCCACGTTGAAGATCTTCGGACGGTCCGAGGCGAGCGGGATCTTGTAGGTGGAGGGCGCGTGGGTGCGCAGCCGCCCCTTGCCGTCCCACCACAGCTCCTCCGTCGTCAGCCAGCCCATGCCCTGGATGAAGCCGCCCTCGACCTGGCCGATATCGATGATCTTGTTCAGCGAGCGGCCGGTATCGTGCAGGATATCGGTGCGCTCGACGACATATTCGCCGGTCAGCGTATCTACGGACACTTCCGAGCAGGCCGCGCCGTAGGCGTAGTAGTAGAAGGCGTGGCCGCGGCCCTTGGAGCGGTCCCAGTGGATCTTCGGCGTCTTGTAGAAGCCGGCCGCCGAAAGCTGGACGCGCGCCACATAGGCCTGCTTGACGAGATCGTTGAAGGAAATCTCGGCATTGCCGATGCGCACCCGGTTGGGCAGGAAGACGACCTGGTCGCGCGGCACCTGATGGCTTTCCGCAGCGAAATCGATCAGCCGGTCCTTGATCTGGCGGGCGGCATTCTGCGCCGCCATGCCGTTGAGGTCGGCGCCCGAGGAGGCGGCGGTCGGCGAGGTGTTGGGCACCTTGGCGGTCGTCGTCGCGGTGATCTTCACCCGGTCGAGATCGATCTGGAATTCTTCCGCCACGACCTGCGCCACCTTCAGGTGCAGGCCCTGGCCCATTTCCGTGCCGCCATGGTTCATGTGCACGGAGCCGTCCGTATAGACATGCACCAGCGCGCCGGCCTGGTTGGATTCGGTCTTGGTGAAGGAGATGCCGAACTTGACCGGCGTCAGCGCGATACCGCGCTTGACGATGCGGCTCTTCGCATTGAATTCGGCGATCGCCTTGCGGCGGCCGGCATAGTCGGCGCTCTGCTCCAGCTCGGCGACGATGCGCTGGATGATGCAGTCCTCGACCTTCTGGTGATAGGGCGTGAGGTTGCGGGTGCCCTCGACGCCGATCTCGTCGTAGAAGTTCAGCTTGCGGATTTCGAGCGGGTCCTTGCCGACGGCGAAGGCCACCTCGTCGATGACGCGCTCAGCGCCCACCATGCCCTGCGGGCCACCGAAGCCGCGGAAGGCGGTGTTCGACACCGTGTTGGTATGCAGCAGCGCCGTCTTGGCGTGCACATGCGGGAAGAAATAGGCGTTGTCGCAGTGGAACAGCGCCCGGTCGCCCACCGGGCCGGAAAGGTCTGCCGAAAAGCCGGCCCTGAGCGCGAAGGTATAGTCCACGGCGAGGATGCGGCCCTCCTCGTCGAAGCCGACATCGTAATCGATGGCGAAGTCGTGCCGCTTGCCGGTGGCGACCATGTCCTCGTCGCGGTCGAGCCGCACCTTCACGGCGCGGTTCAGCTTCTTGGCGGCGATGGCGGCGAGCGCCGCGCACTGGTTTGCCTGCGTCTCCTTGCCGCCGAAGCCGCCGCCCATGCGGCGCACTTCCACCGTCACGGCATGGCTCGGCACGCCGAGCGCATGGGCGATCATGTGCTGCGTCTCGCTCGGCCCCTGGGTGGAGCAGTGGACGAGGACCTCGTCGTCCTCGCCCGGCACGGCGAGCGAGACCTGGCCTTCGAGATAGAAATGATCCTGGCCGCCGAGCCGCATGCGGCCCTTCACACGGCGCGGGGCGCCTTCGAGCGCCGCCGCCGCATCGCCGCGCTTCAGCGTCAGCGGCGGGAAGACCTGGCGGTGGGTGGACTGGTCGAGGTCCCAGATGTCGATATCGGCCGGCAGTTCCTCATATTCGATCTTCGCGAGCCGGGCGGCACGGCGGGCCTCCTCGCGCGTCTCGGCGATCACGCAGAAGATCGGCTGGCCGTGGAACTCCACCTTGCCGGCGGCGAGCACCGGATCGTCGTGCATGCCCGAGGGCGAGATGTCGTTGACGCCGGGAATGTCCTCGTGCGTCAGCACCGCGACGACGCCGGGCGCGGCGCGCACCGCCGAAAGGTCGACGGATTTCAGGACGCCGTGGGCGACGGTGGAAAGGCCGAGGCCGGCATGCAGCGTGCCGGCGGGCTCGGTGATGTCGTCGATATAGACGGCGGTTCCGGCGACGTGCTTGTGGGCGGAGTCATGGCGGGGGCTCGCATGCACGCCGCCGGTGATCTTCTCGGCCTTGAGGTCGGTCGTATGCTTGTTCATGGCTCACGCTGCCTCGTATCGTTGCACCTGCGCGCTCGCCGCGCCGGATGTGGTTTCCACGAAGAACCGCAGAAGCAGGTTCCTTGCCACCAGCGCGCGGTATTCGGCGGTTGCGCGCATGTCGGTCAGCGGTGCGTAGTCTTCCGTGTACGTCTCCATGGCCGCTTCCACGGTCGCCTCGGTCCAGGGCTTTCCGAGGAGCGCGGCCTCGACGGCGGAGGCACGCTTCGGCGTCGCCGCCATGCCGCCATAGGCGATCGTGATCGCCGCCACCGTGCCGTCGTCGGCCAGCGCCAGGCGGAAGGCGCCGAGCGTCGCGGTGATGTCCTCGTCGCGGCGCTTGGTCACCTTGTAGATGGCGACC
Source organism: Shinella sp. R2-11 (assembly GCF_055330205.1). NCBI lineage: Bacteria > Pseudomonadati > Pseudomonadota > Alphaproteobacteria > Hyphomicrobiales > Rhizobiaceae > Shinella > Shinella sp. R2-11. Next base: position 303,143 of record NZ_JBVAPC010000007.1, read on the forward strand.
TTCTCGGAGGCCGCCGGCACCGGCACATGCACGGCCTCGACGAATTCGCCCGGCTGGCGGTCCTGCTTGCCATAGGCGATGAAGAAGTCCTGCAGGGAGATGGTGCGCCGTTCGGCGCCCTTGCGCAAGGTCAGCATGCTGCCGAGCGCGATGAGCGCGGGGGGCGTGTCGCCGATGGGCGAGCCGTTGGCGATGTTGCCGCCGATCGTGCCCATGTTGCGCACCTGCTGGCCGCCGATGCGGTGGATCAGGGGCGCCAGCACCGGAATATGCTGCGCGAGGACCGAGACGGCCTCGCTATAGGTGACGCCGGCGCCGATGGAGACCGTGCCATCCTTCACCGAAATCGACTTCAGCTCGTCGAGCCCGCTTATGAAGACCACCGGCGCGATGTCGCGCATGTGCTTCGTCACCCAGAGGCCGACGTCGGTGGAACCGGCAACGACCGTCGCGGTCGGCGAAGCTTCCAGCACGGCGGCGAAGTCGTCGAGGCCGGCGGGCACGATGAAGCGGCGCTTGCCCTCGCCGATCTCGACGCGGGCGCCGTCGCGCATGCCCTTGAGGCGGGCGATCATGGTCTCGCGTTCGGAAAGCAGCGGGTCCCTGTCCGTGCCGCCATAGGTCGAGATGGCGCGGGCGGCGCGCAGGATCGGCTCGTAGCCGGTGCAGCGACAGAGATTGCCTTGCAGGGCCGTCTCGATCTCGCGGTCGCCCGGGTTCGGCGTCTTCATCCAGAGCGCATAGAGCGACATGACGAAGCCCGGAGTGCAGAAGCCGCATTGCGAGCCGTGATAATCCACCATGGCCTGCTGCACGGGATGGAGGCGCCCGTCAGCAGCGGCCAGATGCTCGACCGTCACGACATGACAGCCGTCCAGCGAGCCGAGGAAGCGGATGCAGGCATTGACGCCCTCATAGACCAGCCCGCCTTCCGGCATCAGGCGTCCCACCAGCACGGTGCAGGCCCCGCAGTCGCCCTCGGCGCAGCCTTCCTTCGTGCCTTTCAGCAGGCGGGAGAGGCGCAGCCAGTCGAGCAGGGTCTGGTCCGGCGCGACGTCGCTGAGGGACACGTCCTTGCCGTTGAGGATGAAACGCAGTTCCGAGCGGATCGTCACGGCCGCCATGGTTTAGCTCCCGCGGTAGGTGGAATAGCTGAAGGGCGAGACCAGAAGCGGTACATGGTAATGCGCGCCCTCGTCGGCAAGGCCGAAGCGGATCGGGATGATGTCGAGGAAGAGCGGGCCGTCGCCCGTGCGGCCGAGATAGTCGCCGGCATGGAAGCGCAGCTCGTAGGTGCCGGCCTTCATCGTCTCGCCCGAAAGCAGCGGCGCGTCGCAGCGGCCGTCGTCGTTCGTCTCGGTGGTCTTGAGGTGGTGGAACGCGTCGCCTTCGACCCGGTAGAGGTCGATGCGCAGGCCCTCCGCCGGCTTGCCGCGGGCGGTGTCCAGGACGTGGGTCGTGAGCCGGCCGGCTCCGTGCGAATGAGACTGCATGTTTTCCTCCCGAGCACAATGCGCCTGCAATCACTATCCGCCAGCCCGTTTCCACTGAAAAGCGGAAAGATCGTTCGAGACTTTCAAATTTTCCAGGGGAATTGCGCGCGCGAATCCTGGGTTAAACATGCGTCATCGAAAACGTTTGGAGGAGCGTTCCATGCGATATTGCCGCGACATGCACGGATACGGAGAGACCCCGCCAAAGGCCGCATGGCCGGGCGAAGCGCGCGTCGCCGTGCAGTTCGTGCTGAACTACGAGGAAGGCGGGGAGAACTGCGTGCTGCATGGCGATGCGGCATCCGAAGCATTCCTCTCCGAGATCGTCGGAGCCGCGCAATGGCCCGGCCAGCGCCACTGGAACATGGAATCGATCTACGAATACGGCGCCCGCGCCGGCTTCTGGCGCCTGCACCGGCTGCTGAGCGAAAAGAGCGTGCCCGTGACGGTCTATGGCGTCGCGACCGCGCTCAGGCGCTCGCCCGCCCAGGTCGCCGCGATGCTCGACGCCGGCTGGGAAATCGCCTCGCACGGCCTGAAATGGGTCGAGCACAAGGACATGAAGCCGGAGGAGGAGCGTGAGGCCATCGCCGAGGCGATCCGCCTGCACACGCTCGTCACCGGCGAGCGGCCGCGCGGCTGGTATACGGGCCGCTGTTCGGTGAACACGGTCGACCTCGTCACCGAGGCCGGCGGCTTCGACTATATCTCCGACACCTATTCGGACGACCTGCCCTACTGGCACGAGCATGACGGCCGGCAGCAGCTCATCATTCCCTATACGCTCGATGCCAACGACATGCGCTTCGCCACCCCGCAGGGCTTCAATTCCGGCGACCAGTTCTTCAGCTACCTGAAGGATTCGTTCGATGCGCTGTATGCCGAAGGGGCGGCGGGCAGCCCGAAGATGATGAGCATCGGCCTGCATTGCCGCCTGATCGGCCGGCCCGGCCGCGTCATGGCGCTCGCCCGCTTCATCGACTACGTCAAGGGCCACGAAAAGGTCTGGATCGCCCGGCGCGTCGACATCGCCGAGCACTGGGCGAAGACCCACCCGCCGCGCCCGCGCGCCGAGCGGCCGTCCGAGATGAGCGAGGAGGCGTTCGTCGAGCGCTTCGGCGGCATTTTCGAGCATTCCGACTGGGTGGCGCGCCGGGCATGGGCGGACGAGCTCTCGCCGGCGAACGACACGGCCATCGGCCTCGCCGCCGCGCTCACCTTCCAGTTCCGCGCGGCAAGCGACGAGCAGCGGCTCGGCGTCCTCGTCGCCCACCCGGACCTTGCCGGCAAGCTGGCCGAGGCCAGGCGCCTGACGGCAAGCTCGACGGAGGAGCAGGCCTCCGCCGGCCTCGATGCACTGACGGACGAGGAACGGGCACGCTTCACCGAACTCAACGAGCGCTATGTCATGAAATTCGGCTTCCCGTTCATCATCGCCGTGCGCGACAACACGAAGGCCAGCATCCTCGCGGCCTTCGAAAAGCGCATCGCGAACGATCGCGACGCCGAATTCGCCACCGCGTGCCGCCAGGTGGAGCGGATCGCCCTGCTCCGGCTCAACGCCCTGCTTCCCGCCTGAGCGGAATATGATAAACCTTGGCGAGACGGGGAGCCTCCCCACCCTGTCCCGCTGCAACGTTCACCAGCACGGCCTGTCGCCGGCAAGCGTATCCGGCCATTCCGGCCGAGGGAGGAAATCCATGAAGACCATCGAGATCAAACCGCTGACCCGCGAGGCTTTCGCGCCTTTCGGCCAGGTCATCGAACAGGACGGCGCGCACAATTTCCCGATCAATGCGGGCAAATGCGTGCGCTACCACGACCTTGCGCATGTCGAGACGACCGGCGAGAAGGCGCGGCCGATGATCAGCCTCCTGCGCGGCGAGCCCTATCCGCTGCCGCTGGAACTCAACATGGTCGAGCGGCATCCGCTCGGCAGCCAGGCCTTCATTCCACTTAGCGACAGCACCTTCCTGGTGGTCGTCGCCGAGGAGACGGAAAACGGCCCGGCCGAGCCGATCGCCTTCCGCACGGCGCCGGGCCAGGGCGTCAATATCGGCCGGAACGTCTGGCACGGCATCCTGACCCCGCTCGACAAGCCCTCCGACTTCGCCGTGGTCGACCGCGGCGGCGAGGGCGTCAACCTCGAGGAGCATTTCTACGAGGAAGCGTTTCTGATCCGCTGAGACTTCCACCGGCCTCACGGATCCGCCGGCCCGCCTCCACGGGCCGGCTTTTTCGTATCCGGATTTTGTGAGCCATGAAGGAACGGGCCGCGCGATGAGCGTGGCCCGTTCGTGTTTCGGGGACCATTCCCCAGCCGCCGACATCATCCTCATCCACGCATGGATGGTCGGGTCAGGCCCGACCATGACGGAGGAGAGGTGGGCGACGCTTAGCGATAGCGCGGCGGGCTCGTCGCTCCTCTCCGGCCTTCGTATTTCCCCAAACGAAAAGGGCCGCACTCATCGCGCGGCCCTTTCCTGTCTATGCGTTCTTTCCTACTCCGCGAAGAAGGCGAAGCGGATGACGAAGAGGATGGCGACGATGGCGGTTGCCGGGTGGATGTCCTTCCACTTGCCCGTGAAGAGCTTCAGAACGACATAGCTGATGAAGCCGAAGGCAAGACCATTGGCGATCGAGTAGGTGAAGGGCATGGCGAGCGCGGTGAGCGCAGCCGGAGCCGCTTCCGTCAGGTCTTCCCATTCGACTTCCGTCAGCTCACGCATCATGAGGCCTGCAACATAGAGCAGGGCCGGAGCCGTCGCATAGCTCGGCACCGAGCCCGCGAGCGGCGACAGGAAAAGAGCAGCAAGGAAGAGGATCGCGATGGTGAAGGCGGTGAGGCCCGTGCGACCGCCCGCCTGCACGCCCGAAGCGCTTTCCACATAGGCCGTGGTGCTGCTCGTGCCGATCAGCGAGCCGGCGACGATGGCCGTGCTGTCCGCAAGAAGCGCGCGGCCGAGGCGGCTCTTCTGGCCTTCCTGGATGAGGTTGGCGCGCTTGGCGACACCGATCAGCGTGCCCGTGGCGTCGAAGACCTCGACAAGCACGAAGACGAGGATGACATGCAGCAGGCCGCCATGCAGGGCGCCCATGATGTCGAGCTGCAGGAAGGTCGGCATGATGGACGGCGGCATGGAGACGACGCCGCGGAACTCGCTGACGCCGAGGATCCAGGACAGGACCGTGACGACGAGGATGCCGATAAGGATCGAGCCCTTGACCCGCAGCGCATCCAGCACGGCGATGACGAAGAAGCCGAGGATCGCCAGCAGCGGGCCGGTCTGCTTCAGATCGCCGAGGCCGACGAGCGTTGCCGGGTTGTCGACGACGATGCCGGAGCTCTTCAGGGCGATGATGCCGAGGAAGAGGCCGATACCGGCGGCAATCGCGCTTCTCAGCGAATGCGGGATGCCTTCGATCAGCCAGCTGCGAACACCCGTTACCGTGAGGAGAACGAAGATCATGCCGGAGATGAAGACCGCGCCGAGTGCCTGCTGCCAGGTGAAGCCGAGGGCAGCGACGACAGTGAAGGCGAAGAAGGCATTGAGGCCCATGCCGGGCGCCATGCCGATCGGCCAGTTGGCCATGGTCGCCATGACCATGGAGCCGAGCGCCGCCGCCAGACAGGTCGCTACGAAGACGGCGTCCCGGTCCATGCCCGTCGTCGACAGGATGTCCGGGTTGACGAAGATGATATAGGACATCGTGAGGAAGGTCGTCAGACCCGCGATCACCTCGGTGCGAACCGACGTGCCGTGCTCACTCAGCTTGAAAAACTTTTCAAACATATTTTCTCCCCCTGGCGGGCGCTGTTGCGCCGCCGTGCGATAGATACGGGCCAGATGCTCCTCCAGCGGCCCGTTCGCGGTTCCTTCCGCGCCTGTGCGCGGCGGTCCGAAAGAGACAGGCCACCGTGATCACAGCTTTGTCATATTGCGTGTTCAGGGGCGCCCGCGCCAGCCGGGGATTGCCCCGGATTTGCGCGAAACTCTTTCACGGCAGGCGCCGCCCGCCGTCGCCTCAATCGCAGATGTCGACCCACTCGCCGCCGACGAGACCCGCCATGCGATCCGGCGCGATGCGCACCGCCGCATTGGTCGCGCCGGCTGCTGGCACCACCTCGTCGAAGGCGCGCAGCGACACGTCGCAATAGACCGGAAGCGCCGAAGGAAGGCCGAAGGGGCAGACGCCGCCGACCGGATGGGAGGTCGCCGACACCACCTCTTCCGCGCCCAGCATGCGCGGCTTTGCGGCAAAACGGTCCTTGAACTTGCGGTTGCTCAGCCGCGCCGTGCCGGCCGCGACGATGAGCACGATCTCCTCGCCGACGCGCAGGCAGATCGTCTTGGCGATCTGCGCGGGTTCGACGCCATGCGCCTCGGCGGCGAGCGGCACGGTCGCCGAGCTCTGCTCGGTGACGAGCACGTCGATATCGGGAGCATTCCGGGCGAAGAAGGTGCGGACGGATTCGAGCGACATGGCCTGTCATAACCAGACCGGCGGCCCCGATGCAAGAGCCGCCGCGTCGGTCCCGTCAGGCATAGATGCCGCCGGAGGGGGTAGTGCCGGCCGTCGAGCCGGGCAGGAAGGTCGCCGCCTTGCCGAAGGTGTTGACGACGCCGTTGGTCTCGGCGAGGTAGCGGCTGCCGGTGGCGCTGCCGACGATCACCGGGCTCGACAGCGATACTATGCCGGCATTGCGGGCCGCGACGAACTGGGTGAAGGCGGGGGTGCCGGTCAGCGTGAAGGTGCGCCCCTCGCCAGTGAGGAGGCCGGCGCCGATGTTCATGTGCCGGCGCGCGCCGCCGGTGATGGTGTAGTTCTCCTCCAGCACGATCCGGCAGGGATTGTCGGAGAAGATGTGGTCGGCATTCGCGCCGACGGCGCCGAATTCCATCTTGCCGAGCCGGAGGGTCACGCCGTTACCGACGGAAAGCCCGTGCACGAGGTCCGTCGCAATGGCGATGCGGATGCCGGAGACGCGCGCCTGCGCGCCGTTGGAAAAGACGAGGCCGCCCGTGAGGACCACGGAGGCCGGCGTCGTCTCGTTGCCCTTGATGAAGAGCGTGCCGCCGCCGAGAAGCGGCCGGGCGACCGTCGCCCCGGCGTAACTGCCGTCGGCAAGCTGGATCGTCACGTCATGGCTGGCGCAATCGAGCGCGTGCGCCGCATCCACCGCCTTCTGCAGGGTGGCGAAGGGCGTACCGGGCGTCAGGCCGTCATTGCCGTCGCTGCCGCCGGCCGCGACGTAATAGGTGCGGCTCGCGGTAAGCTGCGGCCGCAGGCCCTCCACGCCCGCGGGAAAGCGAACGCGCCCGGTCGCCGGGTCCGCCACCATGGCATCCACGAAGGACGCGCCGTCCGCGCTCACCTTGACGCGGAAAGCATCGCTGCCGGCAAGCCCCATCTCCGCGCGGCCGGACCAGCCCGTCTGGAAGAGCAGCGAGGCCGTATCGCCGGCACTGGCCTTGTTGACCTTGATCTGGTGCCCCGCACCCTCGTTGGTGAAGAGCGAGGCTGGCGACGCGACGGCCAGCCGGTTCGTCGCATCCGCCGTCGCATTGATGCCGATCCGGTCGGGAAGGACGATATCGAAGCCGGCGGGCGCCCAGTCGCCGCCCTTGAAGGCCAGCATGACATTCTCGTCGAGGACATAGGCAAGCCAGCCGGCGCGCGGCGGATAGAAGGTCCAGGCTTCATCCTGCCAGGCGGCGACCGCCTTCGCCTGGCCGGTCCAGGCGCCCGTCGCGCCCGCCGGCACGAGATAGCGGTCACCGCCCGCCGGGCTTGCCGGCGGGCTCGAAAGCGCGCGGCTCAGGACCGCGAGATGCAGGATCGCATCCAGCGCCTTGATCGCCTCGTTATGGGTGACGTGCTTCTGCGCCTGCGCGGGCAGGATATAGGGAAGGTTGAGGTTTTCGGTCGCGTCCATTTCGTCCGGCTCCAGTCCTGTCGGTTCGGGACGATTATAGGAGGGCGGCGGAAGGCGGGGAAAACGCGGCTTCGAAAAGTCTGTCAGACGGCAGGAGCCAGTGGGCGGCGGCCGGATCGGCGGCCGCCGCATTTCCCGAAGGGCGATCCCGAGAGATCGCCCGGGCGGTCAGTGCGAATCCTTCGGCACGGCATTGCCGCGGGCGCCGCGCAGGAAGTCGAAATCGGCGCCGGTATCGGCCCCGGTGACATGGTCGTGGTAGAGCATGCCGTAGCCGCTCGCGGGGCGCTCGACCGGGCTCTGCCATTCGGCAAGGCGGCGCTCGATCTCGCCGTCCGGCACATCGAGATGCAGGCGCCGGTTCGGCACGTCGAGCTCGATGAAATCCCCGTCGCGCACGATGGCGAGCGGCCCCCCGGCGGCGGCCTCCGGGCTGGTGTGCAGCACGACCGTGCCATAGGCGGTGCCGGACATGCGCGCGTCGGAAATGCGCACCATGTCGGTGATGCCCTTCTTCAGTACCTTGGGCGGCAGGCCCATATTGCCGACCTCGGCCATGCCCGGATAGCCGCGCGGACCACAGTTCTTCAGCACCATCACGCAGGTCTCGTCGATGTCGAGATCGGGATCGTTGATCTTGCGCTTGTAGTCGTCGATATCCTCGAAGACGACGGCGCGGCCGCGATGCACCATCAGCGAGGCCGTGGCGGCGGAGGGCTTCAGCACCGCGCCCTTCGGCGCGAGGTTGCCCTTGAGCACGGCGATGCCGCCCTCACGGGCCAGAGCCTTCTCTGTCGGCAGGATGACGTCCTCGTTCCAGTTGGTAACGTCCTTGACCTCGTCCCAGATCTTCTCGCCGGAAACGGTCAGCGCCTCCTTGTGGAGGAGGCCCGCCTCGCCGAGACGCTTCAGCACCACAGGCAGGCCGCCCGCATAGAAGAACTCCTCCATGAGGTACTTGCCCGACGGCATGAGGTTGACGATGGTCGGCACGTCGCGGCCGAGGCAGTCCCAGTCGTCGAGCGTCAGATCGATGCCGACGCGGCCGGCGAGCGCCAGGAGGTGCACGACGGCATTGGTCGAGCCGCCGATGGCGCCGTTGGTGCGGATGGCGTTCTCGAAGGCTTCGCGGGTGAGGATGTCGGAAGGCTTCAGGTCGTCCTTGACCATCTGCACGATCCTGCGGCCGGTGAGCTGCGCCATCACGCGGCGGCGGCTGTCGACGGCGGGGATGGCGGCATTGCCGGACAGCGCCATGCCGAGGGCTTCCGCCATGGAGGCCATGGTGGAGGCCGTGCCCATCGTGTTGCAGGTGCCCGACGAGCGGCTCATCGCCTGCTCGGCGTCGAGGAAGTCCTCCTTGCTCATCGTGCCGGCCTTGATTGCCTCCGACATCTGCCAGAGCGCCGTGCCCGAGCCGACGCGCTCGCCGCGGAACCAGCCGTTCAGCATCGGCCCGCCGGTGACGACGATGGAGGGGATGTCGGTGGAGGCCGCGCCCATCAGAAGCGAGGGCGTCGTCTTGTCACAGCCGACGAGCAGCACCGCGCCGTCGATCGGCTGGGCGCGCATCGTCTCCTCCACCGCGAGCGCGGCGAGGTTGCGGTACATCATGGCCGTCGGCCGGTAGGTGTTTTCCGAGGCCGAGAAGACCGGAACCTCCAGCGGAAAGCCGCCCGCCTCCCAGACACCCGCCTTCACCTTCTCGGCAAGCTCGCGCAGATGCCCGTTGCAGGGAGTGAGGTCCGACCAGGTGTTGAGGATGCCGATCACCGGACGCCCGTCGAACAGGTCGTGCGGGTAGCCCTGGTTCTTCAGCCAGCCGCGATGATAGATGTTGTCGCGCGAGGTGCCGCCGTACCACTCCTGCGAACGCAGCTTGCGCGGCCAGGGGGAGGGTTTGAATGTCATTGTCGTGCCTTGCTTTCTGTTCTGCGGGCGATGCGGAGCGCGCGCTCGCGCGCAAATCGCCATCCTCCCTGTGACCCACAGGGAAGCGCGGAAGGCCCATGACAGTCAAATCATCAATCGATATCGTTGCATATCAAATGCGTCATGATACGGCCGGGCGCGAAGAACGGGCTGTCGGCGCGGGCGGCAAGGGTCCTTCGGGACACCCTCGCCAAAGAATCTTCGTACGCGGTCCGTCTGCCTCCTCTGCGATTGACGTCATCGCTGCCGGCCCACTTTTATAACGGCTTATGGTGGTGCCGAAAGACGCCGGTCGACAAGCGAATGGAACGACGATAGGGGAAGGGGCACCCTCGGCCGTCCTGGCCGGTAATACCGATACTGAAGGCTGCCTTCCCGATGCCTGATCTCCTGAAGCGTTTTGCGTCCTATTACCGCCCGCACCGCGGCCTCTTCGCGCTGGATTTCTCCTCCGCCGTCGTCGCCGGGCTTCTGGAGCTCGCCTTCCCCGTCGCCGTGACGCTCTTCATCGACCGCCTGCTGCCGACCGGCCGGCTCGATCTCATCGCGCTCGCTGCCGTCGGCCTCTTCCTCATCTACCTCGTCAATGCGGGCCTGCAGGTCATCGTCACCTATTGGGGCCATATGCTCGGCATCCGCATCGAGGCGGAGATGCGCCGAAAGGCCTTCGACCACCTGCAGAAGCTCTCCTTCGGCTATTTCGACAACCAGAAGACCGGCCATCTTGTCGCAAGGCTGACGAAGGATCTCGAGGAGATCGGCGAAGTCGCCCATCACGGGCCGGAAGACCTCTTCATCGCCATCATGACGCTGATCGGCGCCTTCATCCTCATGCTGTGGGTGCATGTACCGCTGGCGCTGATCACCGCCGTCATCGTGCCGCTTACGGCCTTCGTCACCACCCATTACGGCGCGCGCATGACCTCGACCTGGCACGCTATCTACGGCCGCGTCGCCGATTTCAATGCGCGCATCGAGGAGAATGTCGGCGGCATCCGCGTCGTGCAGGCCTTCGCCAACGAGGAGCACGAGCGCCGGCTCTTCGCCGAGAGCAACCGCAACTACCTCGTCACCAAGCTTCAGGCCTATAAGGTGATGGCGGCCTCCATGTCGCTCTCCTACCTCTCCATGCGCTTCGTGCAGGTGGTGGTGATGCTGGCGGGGGCCTGGTTCGTCACGCGCGGCGAGCTCTCGGCCGGCGGCTTCGTCGGTTTCCTGCTGCTGGTGAACGTCTTCTTCCGGCCGCTCGACAAGATCAACTCGATCATCGAGACCTATCCGAAGGGCATTGCCGGCTTCACGCGCTACACGCAGTTCCTCGACACCGATCCGGATATCCGCGATCGCGAGACGGCAACCGATGTCAGCCGGCTGCGCGGCGACATCGACTATCGCGGCGTCCGTTTCGGCTACAGCGACGATCGGCCGATCTTCGACGGGCTCGACCTTTCGATCAGGGCGGGCGAGACGATCGCCTTCGTCGGCCCGTCCGGCGCGGGCAAGACGACGATCTGTTCGCTGCTGCCGCGCTTCTATGAGGTGACGGGCGGCACGATCGCCATCGACGGCGTCGACATCCGCGACATGACGCTGAAGTCGCTGCGCTCCAATATCGGCATCGTGCAGCAGGACGTCTTCCTCTTCGCCGGCACGATCCGCGAGAACATCGCCTATGGCCGGCTGGAGGCAAGCGAGGCGGAGATCGTCGACGCCGCCCGCCGGGCGCGCCTCGACGACGTGATCGCAAACCTTCCCGACGGCTTTGACACAATCATCGGCGAGCGCGGCGTAAAACTCTCCGGCGGCCAGAAGCAGCGCCTGGCCATCGCCCGCATCTTCCTGAAGAACCCGCCGATCCTCATCCTCGACGAGGCGACTTCGGCGCTCGACACGGAGACGGAGCGCGCCATCCAGCAATCCCTTGCCGAACTCTCTTGCGGCCGCACGACGCTTGTTATTGCCCATCGGCTTGCGACCATCGCGAATGCCGACCGCATCCTGGTCGTGGACGACGGCTACATCGTCGAGAGCGGCAGCCATGCGGAGCTGATTGCCCGGAAGAACGGCCGC